>JBIOUH010000028.1:0-13694 GCA_044866955.1 Steroidobacteraceae bacterium | reverse complement strand
CAGTCCGAGCAGGCCCAGCTGTTCATGAACCAGGGCCTGAACCTCGCCTATGGCTTCAACCATGCCGAGGCCGGCCGCGCGTTCGCGGAAGCGGCGCGCCTCGATCCGAACCTGGCGATGGCCCACTGGGGCATGGCCCTCGTGCTCGGGCCGAACATCAACGCGCCGATGGCGCCCGAGGAAGAGCCGAAGGCGCTGGCTCATCTGAAGCAGGCCCAGGCGCTGAAGTCGAAGGCCTCGCAGCGCGAGCGCGATTTCATCGATGCGCTCGCCGCCCGCTACACCGGCAAGGCCGAGGATCGCGCCGCCGCGGACCAGGCCTACGCTGGCGCCATGCGCGCACTGTTCCAGAAGTATCCCGACGATCAGGACGCAGCGACTCTGTATGCCGAGTCGCTGATGGACCTGAGCCCGTGGAACTACTGGAACCGCGCCGGCGTGCCTTACGAGCGCACCGCGGACATCACCGCGGCGCTCGACAAGGCGTTGAAGCTGGAGCCGGATCACACCGGTGCGCTCCACCTCTGGATCCATCTGTGGGAAGCGAGTAACACGCCGGAGCGTGCCGAGGCGGCTGCAGATCGCCTGCTGCCGCTGGCGCCCGCTGCGGGTCATCTGGTCCACATGCCGGGTCACCTGTTCCAGCGCGTGGGCCGCTACAACGATGCGGTGAAAGCCAATCAGCTGGCGACCGTGGCCGACGAGGACTACATCACGCAGTGCCGGGCGCAGGGTCTGTACCCGATGGCCTACTACCCGCACAACATCCACTTCCTGTGGTTCGCGGCGACCATGGCCGGCGAGAGCAAGCTGGCGATCGACGCTGCCGACAAGACGACCAAATCGATCCCCGTCGAAGCGTTGAAGGACGTGCCGCTGCTGCAGACGTTCCTGCTGGCTCACGACTACGCACTCGTGCGCTTCGGCAAGTGGGACGAGATCCTCGCCTTGCCGGCACCGCGTGCAGACACGTTGTTTACGCGCGCCACGCGGCACTATGCCCGCGGCATGGCGTTCATCCGCAAGAAGGATTTCGCGTCGGCCTCGACCGAAATCGAAGCGGTGAAGAAGATCGCCGGCGATCCGCAGCTGATCAAGGCTCCGACTTCGATGTCACTGAATCTCGCGGACTCCGTGCTGCGCGTGGGAATCGAAGTGCTCCAGGGCGAACTCGATGGCGCGCAGGGCAAGTTCGACAGCGCCATCGCGCATCTCGATCGCGCCGTGCGTTACGAAGACGCACTGATCTACACCGAGCCGGATGACTGGCATCAGCCGGTGCGCCACAACCTCGGCGCGGTGCTGCTGCAGGCCGGTCGGCCCGTGGAAGCCGAAAGCGTTTATTGGGATGACCTGAAGCGCCATCCGAAGAACGGCTGGGCGCTGTATGGCCTCGCTCAGGCGCTGCGCGCACAGGGCAAGACGGACCAGGCGAAGCTCATCGAAGCCGACTTCAAGAAGGCATGGGCCGATGCAGACGTGCAGCTGACGGCGTCGCGGTTCTGATGCGACGCTCGCGTCAATGGCTGGTCGTGATCGCGCTGCTCGGCGCGGTCACGGCCGCCTACGCGGACGGACCGGGCGGCTATCGGCCGAAGGATCCCGGCCCCGTGCCCCTCTCCGAACAAGGGGCGATCGATGCGTATACGGCAGGGTATGCGTCGATCCTCCGCGCCGAGCATGCAGAGAATCTGGCCGCGGCCGCGTCGAACGAGGCCGAGCGCAAGGCAGCGCTGGATGCTGCGCAGAAGGCTTACCAGTCGTCGCTCCCGAACTTCGCGACTGCCGTGCGCCTCGACGAATCGATGCACGAAGCCTACACGTACCTGGGCTACGCGAATCGCAAGCTCGGACGCTACGACGAAGCGCTGCGCGCATATGGTCAGGCGTTGAAGATCAACCCCGACACGCCGCACGCGATCGAATACCAGGGCGAGGCGTTCCTCGGGCTGAATCGAATCGACGAAGCGCGGTTCAACTTCCTGCGCCTGTACGCGCTGGACCAGCACCAGGCGGCGAAGCTGCTGCAGGCGATGCGCGCGTGGGTGCAGGCGAATGAGGCGAAACCGCCAGCGGGCATCGATATGCCGGCGCTGGCGGGTTGGATCGCGGAGAAGTCCGCGTCGTTGCAGGTCGAGACCCGGTCGAACTGGTAGCTATTGCTTTTTCGCGCCGTCCCAGCCCGGGCCGTGCACGACCTGGCCGGGCTTGGCGTTGGTGTGCTCGCCGTCGCGCAGGACCTGCACCCCGTTGACGAACACGTCCTTCACGCCGACCGCGTACTGGAACGGTTTGTCGAAGGTCGCGAGGTCGTTGATCTTCGCGGGATCGAACACGACGATGTCGGCGAAACAGCCCTTGTCCAGGCAGCCGCGATCCTTCAGCTTGAAGCTCTCGGCCGGCTGGCGCGTCAGGCGGCGAATCGCGTCCTGCAGCGTCGTCACCTTCTGATCGCGCACGTAGCGGCCGAGGAAGCGAGCGAACGTACCGTAGGCGCGCGGATGGGGATTGCTCAGCAGGAACGGGCCTTCCGGCGCCGACGCTTCAGCGTCCGAACCGATGTTCACCCACGGCTGCGACAGGCCGAGCTTCACGTTCTCTTCGGACATCAGGAAGTACGCCGTGCCGACGCGCGTGTGGTCTTCGATCACGAGGTCGATCGCCGCGTCTTCGGGCGACACGCCGCGCATCTTGGCGACTTCCGCGAGCGTCTTGCCGGTGAGCGGCTTGAGCTTGTCGGTCTTGAAGCCAATCAGCAGCACGCGATCGGGCGAACCGGCGGCGAGCAACAGGCTCTCCCATTTCGCGTTCGGATCGCGCATCTCGGCGATGACTTTCTTGCGAACGTCCGGCTTCTTCAGCTGCGCGACCCAGCCATCGATGCCGCCCTGCTGCACCCACGGCGGCATCGCCGCGTCGAGACCGGTCGCGCCCGCCGTGTACGCATACATGTCTGCAGTGATCGGCAGGCCTTCTTTGCGCGCGGCATCGATCTTCGCGATCGCCTGCGCCATTTTCGGCCAGTTCTTCTGACCGGCCGCCTTCAGATGATAGGCCTGCGCATGCACCTTGGCTTCGCGCGAGATGCGGATTAGCTCGTCGAGCGCTTCGAGGAACCGATCGCCTTCGCTGCGCATGTGGGAGATGTAGCCACCGCCAGACTCGCTGGCGGCTTTGCACAGCGCGATCAGCTCATCTGTCTTCGCGTACGAAGCCGGCGCGTAGATCAGCGAGCTGCCGACGCCAAGCGCGCCTTCGCGCATCGCCTGACGCACGAGATCCTGCATCTGCTTCAGCTGTGCGGGCGTGGGTGCTACATCGTCGAAGCCGACGACATTCTCACGCACCGTGGTAGCGCCGACGAACGATGCGACGTTCGGTGAAACGCCTTTCTTGACGAGGAAGTCGAGATACTCGCCGAGGGTCTTCCAGGTGATGTCGTAGTGGATGTCGCCCTGCGTTTTGAGCATCTCCTCGCGCACGCGGTCGTTGACCGGGCCCATGGAGTTGCCTTCGCCGAAGATCTCGAGCGTGACGCCCTGCTTGATCTCGCTCATGCCGCGGCCGTCCTGGATCAGCGACTCGACGGACCACGAGAGCGTGTTGATGAAACCGGGTGCGACTGCGAGCCCGTTGGCGTTCACTTCCTTATCGGTGGTGTAGTCCTGCAGCTTGCCGGTTGCGACGACCCGGCCGCCTTTGACGGCGACATCGCCGCGAACCGGGTTGCCGCCGCTACCGTCGTAGATGACGCCGTTGCGGACGATCAGATCGACGCGTTCGGCAGCGTGTACGGTGCCGGCCAGCACCGCGAACAATAGAAACCAAGTGCGCACTCGTCCCCCTTCGCCTCAGCCTGCGGGTTGGAGCGCGCACTTTACAGCAGATTTCTACGCGGCGGCCTTCTCCAGCGCCTTGTCGACGAGGGCGACGAGGTCCGCCTTGCGCGGCAGGCCCACCTTCTGGGCGAAAATTTCGCCGTTCTTGAACAAAACCACCGTCGGCACCGCGCGCACGCCCAGGCGGTACACAGTCTGCTGGTTGTCCTCGATGTCCAGGGTCGCGACGGTCAGGCGGCCGGAATACTCGTTCGCGATCTCGTCGACCATCGGCTTCATCGCCTTGCACGGACCGCACCACTGCGCCTCGAACTTCACCAGCACGGGCGTCTGCGAGCCAAGCACCTGCTCGGCAAAGGTCGCGTCGGTCACGGGGATCAACTTTGAGTCGCTCACGAAAACCTCCGGGTTTTTACGATGGCTACACCATGCCCGCGGCCGGTGCGAGGAGCAATCGAACTTCGCGATCCGATCCATTGATGCCGTCGATGGCTGTGTGCGACCCGCGCCAATGCTAGAGTTCCCGCCGTGAATCTGTGCCGCGCCGACAAAGTCCTCATCGCCGGAGGTGCCGCCGTCCTCGGCTCGACGGCGCTACTGACCGCAACGCCGCTCGCTGTCGCATCCGCCGCTTTTCTCATGGTGCTGACCGACGGTATCTTCCGGCCGTCGTCGAGCGTCTTGTATCCCACCATCTCGCACGGACCGCGCGATCGACCGTTCGTCGCGCTGACGTTCGACGATGGGCCGGATCCGCAGGTCACTCCGTCGATTCTCGAAGCGCTTGCTGGCGCCGGAGCGCGTGCGACGTTCTTCACGATCGGCCGGCACCTGGAGAAGCATCGCGACATCGCGGTCCGCGCGCTGCTCGAAGGTCACGAGATCGGCAATCACTCGTGGATGCACTCGTACTTCCAGAACTTCTATCGCACGAACCGCCAGCGATCCGACCTCGATCGCAGCACGCGGTTGATCCAGGAGTTGTCCGGCTCGAGCGCCGATCCGCTGTATCGATCGCCGGTGGGACTGAAGAGCCCTGCACTCGCACGCGTAGCGCATGCGCGCAAGCTGAAAGTGATCGCGTGGTCACTGCACAGTCGCGACACCTTCACGCGCGACGCGGACGCAACTGCAGCGCTCGTGCTCTCGCGCATCGCGCCCGGCGACATCGTGCTCATGCACGACGGTCACGAGCGCGACGATCATCATCGCGGAACTGCGGCTGCTGCGCTGCCAGCAATTCTGCGAGGTCTCCGCGAGCGTGGACTGACTTCCGTCACCGTGTCGGAGCTGCTGCGGAGTTAGAAAATCCCTGGAAATTTTGCGGGAACATCCCACCCTCCTGCTTGCTTGCATTAGTGCAGCTTGTTTTTTCACTGATTTCTCGAGGAGGTGCCGAGATGTTTGGATCGCGCAGAAAACCTGAGATCGCTACGACCATCGGCCTGGCCGCCGCAAGCGCCGCAGTCGCGGCTGCAGCCGTTTATTTCATGGATCCGAGCTCCGGCAAGCGACGCCGCGAGTTCGTGCGCGACCGCACGGCGCGCATGTACAAGCGGTCGCGGCGCCATTTGCACGCCGTAGCCGACCGCTCGCCGTTCTAAGGCTTACAGCGGGTGCGTCAGTTCGCCTGCACGCGCCCGCTCGCCCCGCCGACATCCTGCATCGCACGCCGGCACGAATCCGCGCATGTGGTGCAACTCCGCGCACAGGAGAAACAGCGCTCGATGCATGCGGCGAGCGAGTTGCTGATGCTGCGACCGGCGCGAGGGTAAGCCCGCATCAATTCCTGAACATTCATGGGTGACGCCGAAAATTCCCCGCAGACCGTCACTATTTGCCGGATGTGATCACTTGCTCAGCGCGTCCCGAACGGCCTCATGGAATGCGCGGCGAAACTCGGAAAGCTCCTTGCTCTGCGCGCTGGGCCACAAGCCGTGAGTCGCGATGACGATGTTCTGCGGCTCGTACACTTCGATCGACTGACCGAAGATGCCGCGGGCGCCGAAGTCGCCCGGGCCGATGAGCCACCACTGATAGCCGTAGCCGGGCATCGAAGGCGACGGTGTCGTCGCGTCCTTCATCCAGGTGTCCGGAAGGATCGAGGTGCCGTCGGCGAGAACGCCCTTACGCAGCGCGAGCAGGCCGATGCGGCCGTAGTCGCGCAACGTCGCGCTGAGGCAGCAGCCGGCGTGCTCTGCGCCGTACTCGTCCGCGAGCATCCAGAAGCCGTTCGACTCCATCGCGAACTTCGACCAGATCTTCTGGCTGGCGTAGCTCGAGAGATTGTTGCCGACCGCGGCGCGGACGATCGCGCCCGCGAGATGCGTTTCGCCGGTGTTGTAGTTGAACTTCGAACCCGGCGGCGCGACCCGCGGCAGCGCGCCCATGTATTTCACGAGACCGAGCGAGCCGCCTTGCGCTGCGACGGCGCCGATCTGCGCGACGTCCGATTTCGGATCGGTGTAGTCCTCGTTCCAGCCGACGCCGGACGACATCTGCAGCACGTGCTTGATCGACACACCTTCGTACGACGTGCTCTTGAGCACCGGCAGGTACGCGGTCACCGGATCGTCGACGCTCTTGATGTAGCCATCCTTGATCGCCGCGCCGACCAGCATCGAAGTCAGCGACTTCGCGACTGAAAACGAGGTCCACTTGCTCGCGGCGGTATGGCCGAGCGCGTAGTGCTCGTACGCGATCTTGCCGTTATGGATCACGAGCAGACCGGCGACGTGGTTGTGCTGGATATAGTCCGCGACGCTGTAGCGCTTGCCGGCGACTTCGAACGAAACCTTCGACAGGTCCTCGAGTGCGACGGGCAACGGGTACGCCGGATGGGTCGTGGGATCGCCGCGGCTGATCTCGCGCGTCAGGAAGATCCGGTCCATGGTCGGATAGCTGGCCTGCTGCTGGGCCGGAGTCCAGAACAGCACGCGGTCCGGAGGACCGAGCGCCAGCGGCGTGTCGGCGTGCACCAGCAGCGGCAGGCTCGCAACTGCGAGACAGAGCAGGGATCGACGCATGAGAAGCTCCCTTATTGTTGGGAGCCAATTGTAGACAAGAGCCGGGCTAAAACCCGACCTACTTGGTGAGCTCGGCGGCCGGCAGACCGTTGCGCAGAACACTCGCCTGGAAGCCGCGTTCCGAGAGCAGGTAGCCGCAGGCGGCGCTGCGCCGGCCGGTGTCGCAGCAGACGACGTAGTGAACGTTGCGGTCGAGGGCCTTCATCTTCAGGCGCAACGATTGGGCGGGGATGTTGACCGAGCCCTCCGCGCGATAGTGTTCGTATTCCGAAGGCAGGCGCACGTCGAGCCATTGGCCGCCGCCGGCCACGATGCGCTTCGCCTCCGCCCAATCGACCCAGTGCAGGAGCGGCTCGTGCAGGAGCGTGCGGAAGTCCTGCTTCGACAGCCGCATCAGGCAGCCGTCGCTCAGCATCGTCACGGTCGCATTGCGCTTCGCCTCGGAGATCAGCGACTCCTCGCCGAACGTGTCGCCCATCTTCAGCTCGGCGAGCTTCACGCCTTCCTTGTTGAGCGGCGTCTCGCGCGCGACGGAGCAGGAGCCCTTCACGACGACGTAGAAGTAGTCGCCCGCATCGCCCTGCTTGATGACCACTTCGCCGGCGCGGTAGTCCATGCGCTGCATGCGCATGAAGACGGCTTGGATGTTCAAGGGCGGAACCTTGTGAAAGGCCTTGGTCTGCAGCAGCGCCGTCATCCAGTCGTCCGCGGCGGTGCCCTCTTCCACTGTGTCGCGCAGCTCGATGACCTTGTAGCTGCCGGTCTGATCCCAGGTGACGACGACGTCGAGAAACTCGCTGTCGAGGTGGAGGTATTCGATGCGGTCGGAGGTGACCACGGCCGAGTACGGCCGCGGCAGCGCGTGCGCGAGCGGATTCTTCGCCTTCGGCGTGCCGCTGCGCACCTGGCCGATCATCTCGCCCTCGGCGAGCAGGTCGATGGTGCCGCTCAGCAGGTAGTACGTCTGCTTCTCCTCGTCGCCTTCCGAGAACAGCAGACGGCCTTTCGGCGCCTGCAGTCGGGTAGTCCGCTTGGCGATCGCGGCGAGGTTTTCGGGCTTCATGGCGTCGAACGGCGAGAACCGCCGCAGCAGCGCCAGATCCGACGGACTTCCTGTTAGCTCCATGAAAGGTCTTGTTATGGGCGAATGCGCGGCAGGCAGTATAGGCAGTGCCCGCTACGAGGGGGCGCGAACGGCCTCACACTGCCGGACCCGCCGGCCGATCCCGGCGTAGGCAAGTTCACGAATCTGTTCAGGTTGTGATCCGCGTCATATCCGTTCACGTGGAGTTCACCCCTTGGAACGGATCATTGCCCGTAACCGTTTTGGACGGGGTGAATGCATTTATGAACGTCCGTGTGCTCTCTCGGAACGCAGTCGTCTGGCTGGCCGCACTGATCGGCCTGGCAGCGGCGCATTACGTCCGTGCGCAGGAACCGGTGGTCGAGCAGCAGTCGGCATCGCAGCCGGTTACCGATCCGCCGGGGCGCGTGGCGCGACTGAGCCTGAAAGACGGCGAAGTGTCGCTGGCGCCGGCCGGCACCGAGGAATGGGCGGATGCCGTCCTGAACCGCCCGATCACCAGCGGCGACCGCGTCTGGGTCGACAAGGACGGGCGCGCGGAATTGCAGATCGGCACGGCCAGCGTGCACCTCGATCGCAGCACCGGCTTCGAATTCATCGAGCTCGATGACGACATCATGCAGATGAGCCTCACCGAGGGCGTTGCGACGATCCGCGTACGCACGCTCGGCGACCGTGAATCGATCCAGATGGAAACGCCGAACGCCACGGTCAAATTCCTGCACCCTGGCGATTACACCGTGCAGGTCGACCCGGATAGCGACCGCACCATCGTCCGCACGCGCAACGGCGAAGCGGAAGTCACCGGCGCGTCCAAGTCCTTCCGTGTGCGCGCCGACGAGGAAGGCACGTTCTCGGGGCTGGATGGCCTCACGGCCAACATCGGCCGCCTCCCGCCCCGGACGCCGTTCGAATCGTGGGCGAACGATCTCGACCGTCGCGGCGACAACTCCGAATCCGCCCGCTACGTGTCGCGGGAAGTGGTCGGCTACGAGGACCTCGACGACCAGGGCGACTGGATCAGCGAGCCCGAATACGGCTATGTGTGGACCCCGAGGTACGTCGTGAGCGACTGGGCGCCGTATCGCTACGGCCGCTGGGGCTGGGTCTCGCCGTGGGGCTGGACCTGGATCGACGACGCGCGCTGGGGCTTCGCTCCTTTCCACTACGGCCGCTGGGCATTCGTGCGCCACCGCTGGTGCTGCGTGCCGGGCCCGCGACACATCCGTCCCTACTACGCGCCGGCGCTGGTCGGCTGGGTCGGCGGTCCGTCGGTCAGCGTCTCCGTGGGCTTCGGCAGCGGTGTGGGTTGGTTCCCGCTCGCGCCGCACGAGGTGTACGTGCCGTGGTATCGGCACACGCCGCGCTACGTGCGTCACGTGAACGTGTCGAACACGATCATCGTGAACAACATCAATGTGACGAACGTGTACGGCCGGCGCGGTGCGCAGCCGCGATACACGTACGGCAGCGTCGGTAGCGCCGTGACCGCGGCACATCGCGATGCGTTCGTCGGCGGCCGCCCGATCGGCGGGCAGCGCGTACAGATCAACGATCGCGAGCTGCGTCAGTGGCGCACGAATGTGCGTCCGTCGACGATCGCGCCGGAACGGCAGAGCATCGTCGCGGGTCAGCCGCGTCGCCAGGCGCCGCCGCCGGCAGCGTTTGCCGACAATCCGAAGCGTGGCGGCGGTGGTGGCGATTACCGTGCGACGCGAGTTGCAGCCGAGCAGATCAAGCGCGCACAGGCCATGCAGCGAGACATCGCGCCGGACAGCCGTATCGCGTTGCGTGAGCCTTCGCGTCCTGCGCAGTCCGTGCCGGCGCAGGCGGCCGAGCGCCAGCCGCAGGACCGCGTGCAGAGCATGCGTGGACGCGAGCAGAACGATCGCACGAACGATACGCCGCGCAGACGCGATCAGATGGAACGTCCGCCGGTCGTGCAATCGCTGCAGCAGCAGTCGAATCCGTCGACGCAGCGGCAGACGCAGGGCGGCAGCAACGAGATCCGCCGCTCGCGGCAGAGCTCCGACGATCGCGATACGTTCCAGTCGCGTCCGCAAATCCGACAGGCGCCGGTCGAACGTCGCGATACACAGATCGAGCGTCGAGACGCCCCGGTTGAGCGTCGCGAGGCTCCGGTCGAGCGTCGCGCTGCGCCGGTCCAACAGCCGCGCATCGAGCGCTCGGAGCCCCGAGAAGTCCGCAGCAGCCCGCCGCCGCAGCGCGCGCCGCAGGCGAGCCAGCCGCAACGTCAGAGCAATAACCAGGGCAGCAGCAACAACCGCCGCAGCGGCAGCAACAGCGACGACGACAACAGCCGTCGTCCGGACCGTCGCTGACCGCAGCGATTGCGGAAATTTACAATGCCGTAGCGCAGGGTGGAGGCACAATCCGCCACCATGCGCGCTCCAGACCGCTCCGCGATCGTCTTCATTTTCATCACGGTGCTGATCGACTCGATCGGCTTCGGCATCATCATTCCGGTGCTGCCGGACCTGATCATGCAGTTGACCGGCGCCGGCCTGAGCGAGTCCGCGCGTTATGGCGGCTGGCTCAACTTCGTGTACGCGGTCACGCAGTTCTTCTGCGCGCCGATCATCGGCAACCTGGGCGACCGTTTCGGACGACGCCCGGTACTGCTGTCCGCGCTGTTCGCGCTGGGCATCGACTATCTCGTCATGGGTCTGGCGCCCGGCCTGTCGTGGCTGTTCGCCGGTCGCTTCGTCGCCGGCATCGCGGGCGCGTCGTACTCCCCCGCGTATGCCTACATCGCCGACATCAGCCCGCCGGAGAAGCGTGCACAGAACTTCGGCTTCATCGGGGCCGCGTTCGGCATCGGCTTCGTGCTCGGACCTTCGATCGGCGGACTGCTCGGTACGTTCGGGCCGCGCGTGCCGTTCCTGGCCGCTGCCGTACTGGCGCTGCTGAACGCGACGTTCGGCCTGTTCGCATTGCCTGAGTCGCTGCCGCGCGAGCGTCGCCGCGCGTTCGAGTGGTCGCGTGCGAACCCTTTCGGTGCGTTGGTGCAACTCCGCAAGCAACCCGTTGTCATCGGACTCGCGGGCGTTTCGTTCCTGTGGCTGCTGGGGCACCAGGTGCTGCCCAGCACGTGGGCCTTCTACACGATGTTCCGCTTCAACTGGTCCTCCGCGGCCGTCGGTTACTCGCTCGCGGCCGCCGGCATCGTGATGGCCATCAGCCAGGCAGGACTGACCCGCGTGCTGATTCCGAAACTCGGCGGCGAGCAGCGCGCGGCGCTGGTCGGATTGCTGAGCGGAGCGGCGGTCTACACCTGTTACGCGTTCGCGCCGCACGCCTGGGTGCTGTACATCGGCATCCTGGGCTGGGGCATGGCTGCGCTGAGCTGGCCTTCATTGAATGCGCTGATGTCGCAGCAGGTCCCGCCGGACGCGCAGGGTGAGCTGCAGGGAGCGCTGGCCAGCCTGTCGAGTGTCACGGCAGTGCTCGGACCGCCGCTGATGACGCAACTGTTCGGGAAATTCTCCGAGCCCGGTGCGCCGGTGCACTTCCCCGGGGCGCCGTTCCTGGCTGCGGCATTGCTGGCGCTTGCGAGCGCGGTGATACTCGCGCAGGTCAGCAAGTCGCCGCGGCGGGTGGCCCTCGCGCCCGAATAACATGACCCGAAAGCTCTTCATCACCGGCGCCTCCGGATTCGTCGGTGGCGCGATCGTGCAAGCGCTCGCTAGTCGCTACACGTTGCTCGCGCTCTCCCGTTCGGAACGCAGCGACGCAGCCATCCGCGCCCTGGGCGCCACGCCGGTGCGCGGTGAATTGGGCTCGGTCGCTGCGGAAACGATTGCAGGATGCGCGGCGGTCATTCACTGCGCAGCGTTCGTGAAGCAGTGGGGCACGCGCGAACAGTTCTGGAACGCGAACGTCGAAGGCACGCGCCAGCTCCTGCAGGCGGCGCGGCAAGCCGGCGCGCAGCGCTTCATTCACATCGGCACCGAAGCCGCGCTCTTTCACGGCCAGCACATGCGCGACATCGACGAGCAGTATCCCTACCCCGCGCATACACCGTTCCTCTATTCCGAAACGAAGGCGGCAGCCGAGAAGCTCGTGCTCGCTGCCAATGCGCCCGGCTTCGCGACGCTCTCGGTCCGTCCGCGATTCGTGTGGGGACCCGGCGATCAGACGATCCTGCCGGTGCTGGAAACGATGGTGCGCAGCGGACGCTTCGTCTGGGTCGATCACGGACGGGCGCAGACCTCCACCACGCACATCGCGAATCTGGTCCACGCAGTCGAGCTCGCGCTCGAGCGCGGCGCAGGCGGCAACGCGTACTTCGTCACCGACGAGGGCAACACGCGGATGCACGAGTTCCTCACCGCACTGCTTGCGACGCGCAAGCTGACGCCGCAGGAGAAATCGATTCCGGGATGGCTGGCGCGCATGCTGGCTGCCGTGACTGAAACGATGTGGCGTGCGCTGGGGAAGACTTCAGACCCGCCGCTGACCCGCCTGGCCGCCTCGATGATGTCGCGCGACTGCACGATCCGCACGGACAAGGCGCAGCGCGAGCTCGGTTATCAGCCGGTCATCTCGCGCAGCGAAGGATTGAGGGAATTGGCGGGCTAAAGCCCGACCTACAGCTTCTTGCTGACTTTCCACGTTCCGCCCGCGAATGCCTGGTCGCCGCCTTTGGCGACGAGGCTCCACGTGCCCTCGGCGGAGCCGCCGTTGAACGTGCCGGCGACCGTAACGTCGGCCTGGCTGTCGAGCGGAAATTCGTAGCGCGCCTTCATGCTCTGGCCGTCGAAGCTCAGCTCCTTGAACTTCGCAGTGTAATCGCCCTGGTCCGTGCCGACCGAGACGCCGCCGCTCGGCTGACCGTCGCCGCCGCGCTCGATCGTGAGGTCGAACCGGCCGGAGCCGCCGCCTTCCCACGTGCCGTTCCACGTCCCGACGAAACCGGCGATATCGGTCTGCGCCACCGCCACGGCGCCGAGCAGCGCGAGCGCCGCTGCCGCGAACCATTGCTTACGCATCGTCCTCTCCCCTTTTCTCATGAGTGCTGCATCAAGGTGTGAAACAGGCGCACGCCGTTTTCCCGCTTCGGCGAGTACGGCCCGCTGCGATAGGCGCGCGAGTGCAGGTTGAACTGTACGGCCTCGCAGATCTGCGCGTCCTCGGCCTGCACCACCTCGCTGAAGCGGACCAGCTCGCTCCAGCGCTCGCTCGACTGCGGATCGGGCAGCGGCTCGAGCGCAAACCATTCGAAGCGCACGACCGTGTTGTCGGCGTCGATCGGGATCACGACATTCGACTGCAGCTGACCTTCGTAGATATTCAGCATGAGGTTCGGGAACAGCCAGTAGTAGTACGCCAGCCCGTCGCCGGCCTTGCCCTGGTAGAGCTCGCTGCCTTCGCGCACAGGAGCGTGCTGCAGCGTGTGGCGCGGGCCCAGCTCGACCAGGTACTCGCGGTAGTCGATCTCGCGATTGAGCGCCGGATGCACCAGCGGGATGTGATAGCCCTCGAGGAAGTTGTCGACGTACACCTTCCAGTTGGCCTTCACCGGGAACTCGCGCGACGCGACGAATCCCATGCGCTCCAGGCCGAGCGGCGCGCAGTGCTCGCTCACGCCGGGAAACATCTCGTCGAACGTCGGCGTCGCGGGATCGAGAGCGGCGAACAGCAGCGGGCCGAACCGATGCACCTTCACGCCTTGCAGCCGGATCTGCGTGGGATCGAACTCTTCGGCGCCCTCCATTTCCATCG
>JBIOUH010000027.1:0-5779 GCA_044866955.1 Steroidobacteraceae bacterium | reverse complement strand
ATCCGCAAGATCGAGCCGTTCAAGCGCGCAGTCGCCGGCCATCGCGCCTGGGTAACCGGCGTGCGTCGCGAACAGTCGGAAGAGCGCGCGCACGGCGAGTCGGTGTCGTGGGATGAGCGCTACGGGTTGTGGAAAGTCAGCCCGCTGCTCGATTGGACCGAACAGGACGTGTGGGCCTACATCAAGGCGCGCAACCTGCCGTACAACGCTCTGCACGATCGCGGCTACCCGAGCATCGGCTGCGCACCGTGCACGCGTGCGGTCGAGCCCGGCGCGGATCCGCGCTCCGGCCGCTGGTGGTGGGAAAACCCGGATTCGCGCGAGTGCGGTCTGCAACCGCGCCGGCGCGTGATTCCGCTCAAGGTCGAGCCGCGCCGCACGGCCGCCGCCGCAGCAACCTGACGGCACCCTCGCCATACACACCATGGACTACTTCCCCATCTTTCTGCGTCTCCCGAACGAGCCAGTGCTCGTCGTCGGCGGCGGTGCCGTCGCCGAACGCAAGGTCGATCTGCTGCTGCGAACCTCCGCGCAGGTCCGGGTCATTGCACCCGAGCTTGTCCCCGGCCTCGCGGAGCGAGCAGCAGCGGGCGAAATCACGCACGTCGCCACCGAGTTCAGTCCGGAGCACCTGGACGGTGTGCGGCTCGCGATCGCGGCCACCGACAAGCGCGCGATCAACGCCTGGGTCGCCCGCCAGGCCGAGCGTCGCAACATCCCGGTGAACGTCGTCGACGATCGCGAGCTCTCTCGCTTCATCGTGCCGGCGATCGTCGATCGCTCCCCGGTGGTCGTAGCAGTTGGCAGCAGCGGCGACGCACCCGTGCTCACGCGGCGGCTGCGCGAACGGCTCGAATCGTTCCTGCCGCAACGGCTCGGCGCGCTCGCGAAGCTCGCCGGCAAGCTGCGGCCGACGATCAAGGCGCGCATCGAGAGTCCGGCGCGCCGTCGTCGGTTCTGGGAGAACTTCTTCGACAGCACGTTCGCGGCCGACGTGCTCGTGGGTCGGGAAGATGCGGCGGACGCTGCGACGTCCGCTCGCATCGTCGACTCGTTCGCGCAGATCGCACGCACGCCCGAGAACATCGGCGAAGTCGCGCTGGTCGGCGCAGGTCCGGGCGATCCGGGCTTGCTGACACTGCGCGCTTTGCGGGCGCTGCAGAATGCGGACGTGATTCTCTACGACCGGTTGGTGTCAGCCGAGGTGCTCGATCTCGCTCGTCGCGATGCCGAACGCATCAACGTCGGCAAGGCAGCAGGTAAGGCGCAGGTTTCCCAGGACGAGATCAACGCGCTGCTCGTGCAGCTCGCGCAGCAGGGCAAGCGCGTATGCCGGCTCAAAGGCGGCGATCCGTTCATCTTCGGCCGCGGTGGCGAGGAGCTCGAAGCGCTCGCGGCCGCCGGCGTTCGCTTCGAAGTTGTGCCCGGTGTGACCGCTGCAGCCGGATGCGCAGCATACGCGGGCATCCCGCTCACGCATCGCGATCACGCGCAGTCGCTGGTGTTCGTGACGGGTCACACCAAGGACGAAGGCGATGCAATCGACTGGGACCAGCTCGCGCGGCCGGCGCAAACGGTCGTGTTCTACATGGGGCTCGGTCACCTCGAGCAGATCCTTTCGCGCCTGCGTGCGCACGGTGCGCCGGAGTCGCGTGCGGCAGCGATCGTCGAGCAGGGTACGCGCCCCGAGCAGCGCGTCGTGACCGGCACTCTCGCGGACCTCGCGCACAAGGCCAGGCAAGCAGGCATTCAGTCGCCGGCGCTGTTGATCGTCGGCGAAGTGACGCGTCTGCACGAAACGCTGCAGTGGTTCAACGCCGCCGCAGCTGCAAATCCAGTCTCGAAACCAGTGAGGCTCACAGCATGAGCATCCGCAACGGCCTCGCCGATGCAATCGGCAACACTCCGCTGATCCGGCTCAACCGTTTCAGCGAGCTGACGGGCTGCGAGATCCTCGGCAAAGCCGAGTTCATGACTCCCGGCGGCTCGGTGAAGGACCGAGCTGCGCGCGCCATCGTCGATGACGCGGAGCGCAGCGGCCGGCTGTTGCCCGGCGGCACGGTCGTCGAGGGCACGGCGGGCAATACCGGCATCGGGTTCGCGCACGTCTGCAACGCCCGCGGTTACAAGCTCGTGATCGTGATGCCCGACAATCAGTCGCCCGAGAAGTACCAGATGATCGAGACGCTCGGTGCCGAAGTGTTGCGCGTCAAGACGGTGCCGTACAGCGACCCGAACCACTATCAGAAGGTGGCGCGCCGCCTCGCCGAGGAAATTCCCGGCGCGATCTGGGGCAACCAGTTCGACAACACGGCTAACCGCGACACGCACGAGCGCACGACCGGTCCGGAGATCTGGGAGCAGACCGAAGGCCGTCTCGACGCGTTCGTCACTGCCACCGGTACGGGCGGCACACTCGGCGGCGTCTCGCGCTTCCTCGCGCGGCAAACGAATCATCGCGGCAAGAAACCCCTGTCGCTGCTTGCCGATCCGCAAGGCAGCTCGCTCTATCACTTCGTGCGCGAAGGCGAGCTCAAAGCAACCGGGCCGGGCTCGATCACCGAGGGCATCGGCATCGGCCGCGTGACTGCGAATCTCGAAGGCGCTCCCCTCGACGACGCTTTGCACGTAACCGACGTCGAATGCGTGCGTACCGTGTATCAGCTGCTGCGCGAAGAAGGATTGTTCCTGGGCAGCACCAGTGGTGTGAACGTCGCCGCGGCTGTGCAGCTCGCGAAGCGGCTCGGGCCCGGTCACACGATCGTGACGCTCTTGTGCGATACCGGCGCGAAATATCAGTCGCGCCTGTTCAACCGCAAGTGGCTCGCCGAGAAAGGTCTGCTGGATGCGACCGGGCTCGATCAGCCGCTCGCACCGAATCTCGTTCCGCCCGTGCCGTTCACGGAAATTGATCCCAGGGAGATTGCTCGTGCCGATGCACACCGACTCCGCGCTTAAGTTCGAGCGCCATCCGGTCCACACCGATGTCGTCATCGTCGGCGCCGGGCCGTGCGGCCTCTTCCAGGTGTTCGAGCTGGGATTGCTCGGGCTGAAAGCGCACGTCATCGACTCGCTGAAGGCGCCCGGCGGCCAGTGCGTCGAGCTCTATCCCGACAAGCCGATCTACGACATTCCGGCCGTGCCGGTGTGCACCGGTCAGGAGCTGACGGATCGGCTGCTCGAGCAGATTCGGCCGTTCGGTGCGGGCCTGCATCTCGGCCAGGAAGTCGCCGAAGTCGCGCGGCAGGAGAACGGTCGCTTTCGCGTCGTTACCGGGGCGGGCACGGTGTTCGATGCCGGCGCCGTCGTAGTCGCGGGCGGCGTGGGCTCGTTCCAGCCGCGCAAGCTCGACGTGCCGGGCGCGGCCGAGCTCGAAGGCAAGTACATCCACTATCGCGTCAAGGATCCGCGCGCCTACTCGGATCAGGACGTGGTGATTCTCGGCGGCGGCGATTCCGCGCTCGACTGGGCGCTGACGCTCGTGGAGCACGCACGCAGCATCGTTCTCGTGCATCGGCGACCGGAATTTCGCGGCGCGCCCGCATCGGTCGCAAAGCTGTATGCGCTGCGCGACGAGCAGCGTGCCGACGTGCTGATCGGCCAGCCGAAAGAGGTCAATGCAATCGACGGCGTGTTGAAGTCGCTGAGCGTGCAGGGCGCCGACGGCGTCGTGCGCCGCGTGGAGCTGGATCAGCTGCTGGTGTTCTTCGGTCTGCATCCGAAGCTGGGACCGATCGCGAACTGGGGTCTGGAGATCAACAAGCGCCAGCTCAGCGTCGACACCGAGAAGTTTCAGACGAACGTGCCGGGCATCTACGCAGTGGGCGACATCAACCACTACGCGGGCAAGAAGAAGCTGATTCTGTCGGGCTTCCACGAAGCAGCGCTTGCCGCGTTCGCGATCAAGGAATACCTGGAGCCCGGCAAGAAAGTGCACCTGCAGTACACGACCACCAGCCCGCTCATGCACAAGCGGCTGGGTGTCGAGTCCGCGGAAGAGCAGGCTGCTGAAGCACGCAAGGTTGCCGGCAGCAGATGACGCAGAGGTGTCGGACTGAAGTCCGGTCAGGCGGCGAGCTTCATTTGCGCTGCGCGAGTATGCGCTCGATCGCTGTGCGAACGAGCCTCGGCATTTCCGCCGAGTGAACGCGGGCGATGTCCGGGAACGATCTGCCTTCCTTCAGCAGCTCGCCCACGACGAGCCACCCGGCGATGTAAGCTTCTCGCTCAGTGCTTGTGCTGCCCGTGCCCATCGTGTAGCGGAACACGGTCGGTGAGTCGCTCTTCTCGAGCTCCGGGAGCAAGCCGCGCAGGATCGCGTCTGACCTTGCCATCGCCGTGTCGTACCAGCCTTCCTTGTGCTCGATGTAGGCGCGAACGTCGCGACCGGGCGAAACGGCCTGCGCGACGTGCATGGCCAGGCCTTCCTGCATGATGGTCTCGGCGATCGACCGCTCCCAGCCGCCCGACAGTCCCGCCGTCGCGATGTGCACGGCATGGGTCATTTCGTGCGGGAATACCAGCGCGCGCTGCGCAGCGTCCATCTCCAGCGGCACCGCGACCATGGGCCTGCGGTCCTGGGCCGCCGTAAACGCGTTGCCGTCGAATGCACCGACGTACGCAGTGACCTGCATCTCGAAAGGTCCGTCGAGCCCGAGTGCATCCGCGACCTTCTTCAGCACGGCTTCGGGCCTCGGCTCCATTGCGGCGACGCCCTTGCGGAGCAGCGGCAGCGCCTGCGCATAACGCGGCCAGGCCTCATCGAGCAGCCGGCGTGCGAGTTGCTTGCCTTCGGGCGTCGGCGGCACGGCAGCGAAGCCATATTTCTCGTTCCACAGCTGCCAGCGTGTGTCTGCGTCGACATTGGCGGCCGACTGGTAGAAGTCCAGGAAGCGCGGACTCAGATCCACGATGTGCAGCTGGCGCTGTCCGTCAGTGACCTCGCTGCGCGCCGGCGGAACCTTCTTCGCCGGCTCCGCTGGAGCCGGGGCAACGGTCTGTGCGACCGCAAACACGCAAACGATCGCGGCGAAGACACGCTTCGAAGAAGAAGACATGGCGAACCTCGCTGCCAGGGGGATCGGCCGGGCCTTATGGAACGAGAATGCCACCGTAAGGATAGCGGCAGATTGCTACCCTCGGTCCACCTTTTCCATTGACGTCACCAGGAACACACCGCTGGCGCGCGCGATGCGCTCGTTGCCGACGCTGAAGTACACGTTGGCGAACGCCATGCGCGAGCCGACCTTCTGGATGTCGATCGACGTCTCGACCCAGTCGCCCGCTTTCGCGCTGCCCGCGAAATCCACGCTCAGGCTTGCGGTCACCATGCTCGTCGGCGTGCTCGTCGAGGTGGCGAGCCCGTAACCGAGCGCGACGTCCGCAATCGACGCGAGCACGCCGCCGTGCAACGTGCCGCGCGCGTTCGTGTGCTTTTCCTGTACGCGCATGCCGATGACCAGCAATGCGCCGGAGCCGGTGCTGTACAGCGGTCCGATCGTTTCCAGGAACGGACTGGTCCGGAAGATCGGTGCGAAGCCCGCAGGAATGTCAACGTCAGCCATTCACAAAGGGTGTCAGGCTGCAGCCTGACCCACAAATGCAACCTTGGCATCGCCGGCCATGCAGCGCGCGAATGGTGCTATCGTGCCTCCTCCCATGACGGCTTCTGCAACCAGGTTCGCGATTCTCGGCGCCGGTGCGATCGGCTCGATTCTCGGCGCGCATCTCGTGCGCGCGGGGCACTCAGTCACGATGCTCGTGCGTGAGCGGCGCGCTG
>JBIOUH010000026.1:0-15856 GCA_044866955.1 Steroidobacteraceae bacterium | reverse complement strand
AAATGGCGCCGTACTCACCTAAAATAACTTTCATGAATCGAGTGCATTACATTGACTCTTAACAGAAAAATATCGGTGGCCCCCATGATGGACCACACGGACCGGCACTGCCGCTATTTCCTGCGGCTGCTGAGCCCGAGCGCGCTGCTCTACACCGAGATGATCACCGCGGCGGCAATCGTGCGCGGCGATGCCGCGCGCCTGCTGGAATTTCATCCGGCTGAGCACGCAGTCGCGTTGCAGCTCGGCGGCAGCAATCCGGACGAGCTGGCCCGCGCCGCGCGCGCGGGAGCGGAGTTCGGGTACGACGAGGTCAATCTGAATTGCGGCTGCCCCAGCGATCGCGTCCAGAGCGGTCGCTTCGGCGCGTGCCTGATGGGTGAGCCGTCACTGGTCGCGGAATGCGTCGCGGCCATGCGCGAGGCCGTGCAGATCCCGGTCACCGTCAAGTGTCGCATCGGCATCGATCCGATGCCGCACACTGCCACCGACTCCTACGGGTTTCTCGCGCGCTTCGTCGAGTCCGTCGCGGGAACCGGCTGCACAGTGTTCGCCGTGCACGCGCGCCAGGCAGTGCTGAACGGGCTCAGCCCGAAGGAGAATCGCGAAATCCCGCCGCTGCAGTACGACGTCGTGAAGCAGCTGCGCGCGGATTTTCCGGCGCTGACGTTCGTCGTCAACGGCGGCGTGCGCACGCTCGAAGATGCGCTCGAACACTTGCAGTTGTTCGACGGCGTGATGATCGGCCGTGAGGCGTACGCGAATCCGTATCTGCTCGCGCTGCTGCATCGGGCGGTGGTCGATCCACAGTGGTCGCTGCCGTCGCGCGAGGAGATCGTCGAGCGCTATGTGCCTTATGTGCGCGATCGGCTCATGGAAGGCCACCGGCTGCGCTCGATGGTCCGGCACGTGCAAGGGCTGTACGCCGGACTGCCGCGCGTCCGCTCCTGGCGCAGGTATCTGTCGGAGGGCGCAGCGTCGCCCGACGCGGGCGCCGATCTGCTCATGGACGCGCTGCGCATCGTCCGCGCCGCCGCCTAGCCGGCAAAAGTAGCGCCAGCACGAAATTTTCCGTCGCCGCGGCAAAAACCGACGGTGGGCTCAGCATACTAAGGTAGATGAGCCCGCCGACCGGAAAGCACGACAGCGAGCTGCAGCAAGAAAGCGCGGAGCGGGTTCGTGCGCACATCGCGAGTCTGCGGCGCGCCGAGTTTCAGGATCTGACCCGCCGTCTGGTGCTGTACGCAGCGCGCCTGCTGCGTGCCGGCAGTCTCGACCATCACGCGTACGAGATCGTGACCGGGGCCATCGACCTCGCGTTGGACGGCACCCGCATCTGGGATCCGCTGGCCTGTCCGTTCGACAACTTCCTGTTCGGTGTCGTGCGCTCACGTGCCAGCGCCTTGTGTCGCTCGATGGCTTCGCAGCTCGTGCGAATCGCTGCCCAGCTGCCGCAGGCTGACGACGATCCCGGCGATCTCCTCGAGCGCTTCGCCGATGAGAGTCTGCAGGCGCACACCGCGTTGAGCGTGGAGCAGGAGCGGGAGCTCGAACGGCTGATTGCGAACGTGGCGCGAATCGACGTGACGCTCGCGCAGATCCTGGTGCTAGCGATCCACGAAGACATGTCGAACGCCGAAATCGCCCGCGAGCTGAATCTGCCCGTGCGCTCCGTGGAGAACGGCAAGAAGCGCCTGCATCGCGCCGTGCGCAAGCTGTACTCGGACGAGGATGCGGTTGCGACCGCGCAGGGCGGCCGGGGACGGCATTGACCGAGGGAATAACGATGTCCGGAGAATCGCCTCGCTGGAATTCGGATGCTGCATCGGCTGGTGTGCTGATGGAGTACCTCAAGCGCGCGTCGCCGCAGTACGTGGCTGCCGAGCTCGAGGAGCTCGGCCTGCTGAAGTTTGCGGATCAGGCTGCGGCGGCGGCGCTCGAACAGATTGCACCCCGGCGCGCGTCCGCCAGCGTGTGGATGGTGGCGTTGGCCATGTGCGCGATGATCTTCGTCCTCGCGGAATCGCTGCACGCCGGTGCAATGAATGTGCTACCGGACGACGGCGGCCAGTTCATGCAGCTTGCCGGGCCGACGTCCGAGTGGTGATGCAGCCCGATGAACTGGCGCATCAAGCCGCTCGCAGAGCTGTTCGCTGCAGCTGAAGAAAAACCGCTCAAACGCTCGCTCGGCGCGTTTCAGCTCGTCATGCTCGGGGTCGGCAGCGTCATCGGCACCGGCATCTTCGTGCTGTCGGCGGAGGCTGCGCAGAAGGCCGGACCGGGCATGATGATCTCGTTCGTGCTCGCCGCGTTCACCTGCGCCTTTACTGCACTGTGCTACGCCGAGCTCGCCTCGATGGTGCCGCTCTCGGGCTCCGCTTACACTTATTCTTATGTCGTGCTCGGCGAGCTGATTGCGTGGATGGTGGGCTGGGCGCTGATTCTCGAATACGCGGTCGCCGCGAGCGCAGTTTCGGTCGGGTGGTCGAACTACTTTGTCGGCCTGCTGGAGCGAACGCTCAGCATCGACTTTCCGGATGCGCTCACGCGCGGCCCGGCGCTCGGCGGCCTTTTCAATCTGCCGGCCGCGATCATCGGGCTGTTGATGACGGGCCTGCTGGTCGTCGGCACGCGCGAGAGCGCGACGGTCAACTCGGTGCTGGCAGCCATCAAGGTCGCAGCGTTGGTGCTTTTCGTAGCGCTGACCTGGCCCGCGATCCATGCAGGCAACTTCGAGCCGTTCTCGCCGAACGGCTTCTTCGGCGAGGAATCCGGGATGGGCATCGCCGGCGCCGCGGCTTCGATCTTCTTCGCCTACATCGGTTTCGATGCGGTCTCGACTGCGGCGGAGGAGACCCGCAATCCCCAGCGCAACATGCCGATCGGCTTGATCGGCAGCCTGCTGATCTGCACCGTCTTCTATCTGCTCGTGTCAGCGGGCGCAGTCGGCTCGATCGGTGCTCAGCCGGTCGTCGATCCGGCCACCGGCCTGGCGTTCGAGCCGGGAAGTTCCGGATTGGCTGCCGCGTGTGCTGCGCCGGTCAATGCACGAGCCTTCGCCTGCAGTCCTGAGCCGCTCGCGCACGTCATCAGTCAGCTCGGTTGGCGCACGGCGTCGCAGTTCATCGGTCTGGCGGCGTTTCTGGCGATGCCCGCGGTCGTGCTGATGATGCTGTTCGGACAGACGCGCATCTTCTTTGCGATGGCGCGCGACCGCTTGCTGCCTTTCAACGAGTCGCTGAGCCGCATCCATCCGCGGTTCAAGACTCCTTACGTCGTGACGCTGATCACCGGCGTTGGCGTAACGATCTTCGCGAGCCTGTTCCCGGTCGGCGTCCTGGCGGACATCAGCAACAGCGGCACGCTGATCGCCTTCATGACCGTTGCGCTAGGCGTGATCATCCTGCGCCGGCGCGATCCGCACCGGCCGCGTCCGTTCCGCACCCCCGCGATCTGGCTGCTCGGTCCGCTCGCTCTCGGCAGCTGCATCTTCCTGTTCTGGTCGCTGTCGTTGCGCACGAAGACGATGTTCGTCTGCTGGACGCTGACGGGGCTGGCCGTCTACGCGGTGTACGGCTATCGCCGCAGTCCGCTGCGCAGAGAGCCGGGCACGGCCGGCCTACACGACAACTTCAACGCGAGCCGGCCCCAGGACTGCTAAGGCTGTTCCTTCTCCTGCGGCGGTAGCCGTCCAAAGTTGCCGCTCTTGCTGGCCGCCAGGTACGCGGCTACGGCGTAGGCGGCGACGACCTGATTGAGGGTCTTGCCGTCGATCTGCGCGAGCGTGTCGTTCACCGTGTGGTGGACGTCGAAGTAGCGGGTCGCGTCCTGCGACAGATCGAGGATCGGCACGCCTAGCGCGCGCAGCGGTCCCAGATCGGAGCCGCCGTGCGCATCGTTACCGCCGGCTTCTAGCGCAAGCGGCTTCAGCGCCTCGCGAATCGCATCGACGGCGGGCACCGCTTCCGGCGCCACCAACGATTGCACGCGCCACACTGCACCGCCGCCGAGATCCGCCTCGACCGCGAGCACGTGACGTGCGGCTTCGTCGCCGACGAGGCGCGCGTATTCATTTGCGCCGGACAAGCCGAACTCCTCGTTGGCGAACAGCACGACGCGCACGGTGCGCGCGGGCTTGCGCTCCAGTCTGCCGATCAGACGCGCAGCCTCCGTCACGATCGCAACGCCGGCGCCATCGTCGATCGCACCCTGGCCGAGATCCCATGAGTCCAGATGCGCGCCGAGCAGCACGATCTCGTTGGCTCGCTCGGTGCCGGGGATCTCGCCGATGACGTTCGCGGACCACGTTGCCGGCAGCTCGCGCGCGGTCGACTTCACGCGCAAGCGCACCGGCTTGTTCGCCTTGAGCCAGCGCGCGAGCTGATCTGCATCCGGGTTCGAGAGCGCGAGGGCAGGGATGCGCGGCGCATCGACACGATAGCGCGTCGTGCCGGTGTGCGCGTGGCGCTCGTCGGAAGTGCCGACGGAGCGGATCAGAACCGCGACCGCGCCGAGACGTCCGGCGGCACTCGGACCCTCGGTCCGATTCTTTACCGTCGCCCCGTAGCCCGCACCGTCGCGGGTGCGCTCCATGCGCTGATTGATGAATACGATCTTGCCGCCCACGGTCGCGGCCGGCAGGGCG
Organism: Steroidobacteraceae bacterium; assembly: GCA_044866955.1. Taxonomy (GTDB): domain Bacteria; phylum Pseudomonadota; class Gammaproteobacteria; order Steroidobacterales; family Steroidobacteraceae; genus Steroidobacter. The sequence goes on along the minus strand of JBIOUH010000026.1, from coordinate 11,211 downwards.
TTGAGCGCATCGAGCGAGGCGACTTCGAGAACCTGCGCCTCGATGCCGTCATCCGCTGTACCGACGCTGCCGCCGAGTGCGACGGCGACCAGCGGCTGCGGAACGGGACCGGCGAGCGTGACCTCGGCATGACCGCGCACCCAGCGCGGCACCAGCACGTCCTGAGTGCGAACGTTCGAGAAGCCGAGATTACCGAGCTTGTTGAGCGCCCAGCGCACGGCGGCTGCGTCGCCGCTCGAGCCGGCCGAGCGCGGCCCGACTTCCGTCACGAGCGACGTTACATGTTCGTAAGCCTGTGTACCCGACAACGCCCGGTCGCGCAGCGCGGCCGCGGTGGCAAGCTGTTGCTCGCTCCAATCCGCGCCCGCGGCGAGCGCCGGCGCCAGCACTGCACACAAGGCCAATGTCGGCACCTTCGTGCAGCGAACCACAATCGCCATCGGAAACTCCTTAATTCACGGGCCTGTCCGGGTCCACCAAGGTTATGTTGCGTTGTATGTATAATGCCAACGCCCCCGGCAGTGCGCCCCCGACCTGCGGCGGTGAGAGACTGAAGAGGTCATGGGAAAAGACATAGAACTCGCCATCCTGTTCGCCGATGTGGTCGGCAGCACGCGCATCTACGAGGTCATGGGCGACCTGCGCGCCCGCGATATGGTACTGACCTGCGTCGAGATCATGCGAGCGGCGACCGAGCAGAACCATGGAACGGTGATCAAGACGATCGGCGACGAGATCATGGCGACCTTCCCGACGGCGAACGACGCGCTCAATGCGGCCAGCCGCATGCAGCACGACATCCGGATCCACTCCGAGCTCAAGGTCGAGGGGCAGCCGATCGCGATCCGTATCGGCGGGCACTTCGGCCCGGTGGTGCTGGAGAACCGCGACATCTTCGGCGCCGCCGTGCACACGGCGAACCGCATGACCAGCCAGGCGAAGGCCGGCCAGATCATGATCACCAGCGCGATGGTCGAGCGGCTGGCGCCCGAGTGGCAGTCGGCCGTGCGGCAGATCGACGTAGCCACCCTGAAGGGCAAGACCAGCGAGGACGAGCTGTTCGAGGTGCTGTGGCAGAAGGAAGACGCCACCAGCATGCTGCCGGCGATCGCGCTCGGCAACGCGGCGTCGCGCGAGAAGCAGCGCGTGCGCCGGCTGCGCGTGCGCTTTCAGGGCGAGGAGATCGTCGTCGACGACAGCCGCACCAACATTGCGATCGGTCGCGCGGAAGAGAACGACATCGTCGTCAAGGGCAACCTGATCTCGCGGCTGCACGCGCGCATCGAGTTCAACCGCAACAAGTTCCTGCTGATCGACCAGAGCACGAACGGCACGTTCGTGACCACGCGCGAGGGCGAGGAAGCTTTCGTCCGGCGCGACAGCATGCAGCTCAAAGGCGAGGGCCTGATCGGCTTCGGCCGCGTGCCGGAGTCGGGGTCCTCCCTGACCGTCAAGTATGTGTGTGAAGAATAGAAGCGGTCAGCGGTTGGCGGTTAGTGCAGAGCAGGCGGACTTTGCGGCATCTCGCTAACCGCCAACCGCCAACCGCTAACCGCTTCCAAGCCTCGCCGCCACGTCCTTCAGCTCATCTCTCAGTTTCGCCGGCACCCGCTCGCGGAACTCGTCCAGGTACTTGCCGATGGACTCGACTTCGTGGCGCCACGCGACCGGGTCGACCGACAGCAGCGTGTCGAGCGCCGCGCCGTCGATGTTGAGGCCGCTGACGTCGATGTCCTGCCGGCGTGGCACGAAGCCGATCGGCGTGTCCTGCGCCTCGACCCGGCCGTCGCAACGATCGGTGATCCAGCGCAGCACCCGCAGATTCTCGCCGTACCCCGGCCACATGAAGCGGCCGTTCTTGTCCTGGCGGAACCAGTTGACGTGGAAGATGCGCGGGAGCTTGCCGGCGCGGCCTGCGAACGACAGCCAGTGCTTCCAGTAGTCGCCGAAGTTGTAGCCGCAGAACGGCTTCATCGCCATCGAATCGCGGCGGACCACGCCCATCTGGCCGACCGCCGCGGCGGTGGTCTCCGAAGCCATGCCCGCGCCGACCAGCACGCCATGCGACCAGCTGCGCGCTTCGTACACCAGCGGCGCAACTTCGCGGCGGCGGCCGCCGAACAGGATCGCGGAAATCGGCACGCCTTCCGGTGCATCCGCAAGCGTCGAGTAGATCGGGTTCTGCTTCGCCGAAACGGTGAAGCGCGCATTCGGGTGGGCGGCGTGGCCGCTGCCCGGGGTGTAGGGCTTGCCTTGCCAGTCCTTCACGGGCGTGCCGCTGTCGAGGCCTTCCCACCACGGCTGGTCGTCGGCTGTGACCGCGACGTTGGTGAAGATCGTGTCGCGCTGGATCATCTCGAACGCGTTGTGATTGGTCTTGCGGTTAGTGCCGGGCACGACGCCGAAGTAGCCCGCCTCGGGATTGATCGCGCGCAGCTGTCCATCCTGGCCGGGCTGCAGCCAGCAGATGTCGTCGCCGACGGTCCAGATCTTCCAGCCCGGCATCGACGCGGGCGGCACGAGCATCGCCAGGTTGGTCTTGCCGCAGGCGGACGGAAACGCGCCGGCGATGTAGTGGGTGCGCCCTTCGGGGCTCTGCACGCCCATGATGAGCATGTGCTCGGCGAGCCAGCCTTCGTCGCGCGCCTGCCAGCTCGCGATGCGCAGTGCGTGGCATTTCTTGCCGAGCAGCGCGTTGCCGCCGTAACCGGAGCCGACGCTCTTGATCATGAGCTCTTCGGGAAAATGCATGATGAAGCGCCGATCGGGATTGAGGTCGCCGATCGAGTGCAGGCCCTTGACGAACGTGCCGTCGCGCTCGATGCGCTTCAGCGCCGGCGTGCCCATGCGCGTCATGATGCGCATGTTGACCACGACGTATGCGCTGTCGGTGATCTCGACGCCGAGCCGCGCGAACGGCGAGTCGACCGGCCCCATGCAGTACGGGATGACGTACATCGTGCGGCCGCGCATCGCACCATCGAACAGCGCGTCGAGCTTGCTGTGCGCTTCAGCCGGATCCATCCAGTGATTGTTGGGACCGGCGTCGTCGCGGTTGCGGGTGCAGACGAAAGTCAGGTGCTCGACGCGGGCGACGTCGGAGGGGCTGGAGCGGTGCAGGTAACAATTCGGGTGGGTGGCCGGGTTGAGCTTGATAAGATCGCCCGTGCGAAGCATCGCTTCGATCAGTTTCGAGTATTCGGCGTCCGACCCGGTGCACCAGTGAATCGAATCAGGCTTGGTCAATCGCGCGACTTGCTCGACCCAATTTTTCAGCGTCGCATTCGACGTGCTCATTTAGATGGCATCCTCCCCGGACTGCGGGTGAAAACAGGCGCGGGATTATACCGGTCGCCTTCCCACTGTCAGGGAGACGTCGGTTCGTGGCCCGGCCTCAGGGTCCGATAGTGCTGCGACGTGGAATTTCAAGAGCTATCCTGCGTAAGCCTAGGAATTTGACTCACTTTTCTATCGCCATTGCCGCCGTTTTCGGGGGTATGGTCCTGACCGGCTCGCTCGCCCAGGAGCCGGCGGAAGTCCAGACCGAGCTGGTCGCGGAAGTGCGCGAGAACGTCAGTACCACACCCGGGCGCGATGTCTACCGCTTCGTTCCTGCGCGGCTGCTGGAACAGGGCCAGGTCGTCTACTACACCGTGCGCATCACCAATCAAACGACCGTTCCCCTGCGTAACGTAGCGGTCGTTCAGCCCGTTCCGGCGAACACCGTATACATCGCGGATTCCGCGGCGGGTCCCGGCGCGAACGTCTCGTTCTCGATCGACGGCGGTCACGCGTTCGCGCCGGCGGACGCGCTCACCGTCGAGCTCGATGGCAGCAAGTCGCCGGCGCAACCTGCGAAGTACACGCACATCCGCTGGCAGTTGCGCAATCCGCTCGCGCCGGGCGCGACGGCGCTGGCGCGCTTTCGCGCAACGTTCCAGTAGACGCTACCAGACATGTACGACTACGCAGATCTGTTCGGAGCCGATGGACCGCTGGCCGCAGCGATCCCCGGCTTTGCAACGCGCGAAGAGCAGATCGAGATGGCCGAGCAGGTGGCCCTGGCGTTGCGCGCGCAGGGCCGGCTCATCGTCGAGGCGGGCACCGGCACCGGCAAGACGTTTGCGTATCTCGTGCCCGCGCTGCTCTCGGGCCGCCGCGTGATCGTCTCGACCGGGACACGCAATCTGCAGGACCAGCTGTTCCATCGCGACCTGCCGACAGTGGCGCGCGCGATCGGCCGGCCGGTGCGCGTCGCGTTGCTGAAGGGCCGCGCGAACTACCTTTGCCGGCATCGACTCGAGCTGGCTGAGCAGCAGGCTGCTGCCCGCGGCCTGCGCAAGGAAGTCGCGCGCGGGTTGGCGAAGGTGCGCGAATGGGCGCGTACGACGCGGCAAGGCGATATCGCCGAGCTCGCGCAGCTGAGCGACTCCGATCCGGTGTGGCAGTGGGTGACCTCGACGCGCGACAACTGCCTCGGCCCCGAGTGTCCGTCGTTCGATCGTTGTCACGTCGTGCAGGCGCGGCGCGAGGCGCAGGCCGCGGACGTCGTCGTGGTCAATCATCATCTGCTGATGGCGGATCTCGTGCTCAAGGAGGAGGGCTTCGGCGACCTGCTGCCCGGCGCCGATGCGATCGTCATCGACGAAGCGCATCAGTTGCCGGAGATCGCGGCGAACTTTCTGGGCTTCGCGGTCTCCAGCCGCCAGCTGCAATCGCTGTCGCGTGACGTTGCTGCGGAGTTGATCCTCACGGGGGCGCGTCACGACGTGCCTGCGACTTTTGCGCAGACACTCGACCGACATCTGTTCGACCTGCAGGATGCGCTGCGCGGACCGCGCGAGCGCACGGATGCGAAAGAGTGGCCGGCGTCCGTCGTCGAATCGATCGAGCGCCTGCAGGGGCTGCTCGACGAGTTCGTCGCTGTGCTCGGCGAGGCGGCCAAGGATCATGCGGCACTCGCCGCGCTGCGCCGGCGCGGGGCAGAGCTGGCCTCGCGCCTGCGGATGCTGGTCGCGCATGAGGATGCGAATGAGGCGGCGAGCGTGCGGTGGGCGCAAACGACGACTCACGGCGTGTCGCTGCACTACGTTCCCGTCGATGTAGCAGAGCAGCTCGGTGCGCTCGTAGAAGGGCATACGAGTGCGTGGATCTGCACGTCCGCTACGTTAGCTGTCGGCGACAGCTTCGATCACTTCATGGGGCGGCTCGGCATGCGCGAGGCCACGACCGTGCGGTTCGGCAGCCCGTTCAGCTATGAGCGCCAGACTCTGCTGTATCTGCCGCGCGGCCTCGATCCGCCGTCATCGCCGCGACACACAGAGCAAGTCATCGATGCCGCGCTGCCCGTGTTGCATGCGGCCGGTGGGCGTGCGTTTCTGCTGTTCACGAGTCACCGCGCGCTGCGCGACGCTGCGGAGATCCTGTTGCAGCGGCTGGGCGCGACGTTGCCGTTTCCCGTGCTCGTGCAGGGCGACGGTCCGCGCGAGGCGTTGCTGTCGAAGTTTCGCGAGTACGGCAACGCCGTGCTGCTCGGGACCAGCAGCTTCTGGGAAGGCGTCGACGTGAAGGGCGCGGCGCTCTCCGTCGTCGTCATCGACAAGTTGCCGTTCGCGGCGCCGGACGATCCGGTCCTGAAAGCGCGGCTCGACGCGATCGAGCAGCGCGGCGGCAGCCCGTTCTTCGAAGAGCAGATTCCGCAGGCCGTGATTGCCCTCAAGCAGGGCGTGGGCCGGCTGATGCGCGATCCGAACGACTTCGGCGTCGTCATGCTGTGCGATCAGCGCCTGCGCACCCGCGCGTACGGGCGGATTTTCCTCGAGAGTCTGCCGCCGATGCCGCGCACCGAGCGCATCGAGGAAGTCGAAGACTTCCTGTGCACAAAGCTTGCCGCGGTGGGTATCGTCGCCCAGGCGCCGCGGCGCGTCGCGCCATGAAGCTGCTCGCCATCGATACCGCCACTGAGCGTTGCTCCGTCGCTCTGCTAGTCGACGAGCGCGTCATCGAGCGCGCAACGGAAACTCCGCGCGGACACGCCGATCTCGTGTTGCCCATGGTCAATGAAGTGCTCATCGAAGCCGGCGTGACGCTGCAGGAGCTCGACGGTCTCGCGTATGGCCGCGGTCCCGGGGGGTTCACCGGCGTGCGCATCGCTGTAGGCGTCGCGCAGGGTCTCGCGTACGGCGCACACCTTGCGACCGTCGGCATCTCGAATCTGGCAGCGGTCGCGCAACAATTCGCTGTGCCCGGCGCACGAATCCTGGTCTGCATGGATGCGCGCATGACCGAGGTGTATTGGTGCAGGTTCGAGGGTACGCCCGACGGGCTCGTGCGGCCGACAGCGAGCGAGCGCGTCGATCCTCCGGACGCGGTAGAGGCGGGCGACGCTGCGGTGTTTGCCGGAACAGGTTTCGGAGCCTACCCACAGCTGGCCGCCGGGCGAGCCGGCAACGCCGTCCACGCAACTGCACTGCCTCATGCGCGCGAAATTGCGCGGCTCGCGGCCGCAGAGTTGCGCGCAGGTCGCGGCGAGCCGCCGGAGCGCGCTCAACCCGTGTATCTCCGTGACCAGATCGCCACCGTCAAACGGCCGTAACTTGCGGGCCGCCCCCTGGCGCCGGCAGTTCATGTGGCTGTAATAATCCATTGCTGTAATGGGGGCGCTGCTCCTAGCTGTTAAATTGCTGTCACGATGACCGCCAAGCAGATCCTGATCGTGGAAGACGAGCGGCCGATCCGTGAAATGATTGCATTCGGATTGCGTCGCAGCGGCTTCGAGGTGCGTGAAGCGCCCGACGCCGGCAGCGCGCGCGCCAGCGTCGCCGACCGCCGGCCCGACCTGGTGCTGATCGACTGGATGCTGCCGGACATGAGCGGGCTGGAGCTCACGCGGGCGCTGAAGCGGGACAAGGAAACGCAGGAAGTCCCGATCATCATGCTCACGGCGCGCGCGGAGGAGCAGGACAAGGTGATGGGCCTGGAAGGCGGCGCCGACGACTACGTCACCAAGCCTTTCTCCCCACGCGAGCTGCTTGCGCGCATCAACGCGGTCCTGCGCCGCTCCAACCACGGCGGCGGCGAGGAGCTGATCGAGGCCGACGGGCTGGTGCTGGACGCGGCGGGACATCGCGTGATGGTGGGCGATCGCACCGTACAACTCGGCCCGACTGAATATAGGTTGCTGTCCTTCTTCATGACGCACGCGGAGCGGGTGTACAGTCGCGCCCAGTTGTTGGACCGAGTGTGGGGCGGCAACGTCTATGTCGAGGAACGCACTGTCGACGTGCACATCCGCCGGCTTCGCAAGGCGCTCGAAGGGTTCGCCTACGATCGGTTCATTCAGACTGTGCGAGGCTCCGGGTATCGGTTCTCGACCCGCGCGGAGTAGGCGTTGAAGCTGCGCGCTTCCAAGCTCGTGGAGGCGATGACTCCGGCGGGCTGGCAGAGCATTTCGCGGCTCGGCCTGGCCTTGCTGGCGGCATTCCTGGTCGGCCTCGCGACCGGTCGCATCGCGCTCGCCTTCGCAGTCGTTCTCGCGATCTACGGCGTCGTCCAGCTGTGGAACCTGCTGCGCTTCGAGCATTGGCTGCGCCGCCGTCGCATAGAAGAGCCGCCCGACAGCAGCGGCCTATGGGGCGAAGTCGTCGCGATCGTCAGCCGCATCTACCGTCGCAAGCAATTCCATCGTGCGCGGGTCACGGCGCTGCTGCGCGAATTCCGCCGCCTCACGACCGCGATGCCCGAAGGCGCGGTGCTGCTCGGCCCGGAGCACGAGATTCTCTGGTTCAATCACCGCGCGGCGGAATGGCTCGGGCTGAAGCGCAAGCGCGATTTCGGCATGCGCATCGAGAACCTGGTGCGGCATCCGGACTTCGTCGAATACCTGCGCAGCAGCGAGCCGGCCGACGGCGTGGTGGTGCAGGATGCGACCGACCTCAGCCGCTGGTTCTCGTTTCACGTCGTGCGCACTGGGGTGGCGGAACGCCAGCTGCTGATGGTGCGCGACGTCAGCCGCGAGCAGCAGCTGCAATCGATGCGCAAGGATTTCGTCGCCAATGCGTCACACGAGCTGCGCTCGCCGCTGACCGTGATCACGGGTTACCTCGACGCGCTCGCCGACGACCAGAAGCTCGACGCGACCTGGAGTGCACCCATTCTGGAAATGCGCCGCCAGGCCGAGCGCATGAGCACCATCATCAACGACCTGCTGGAGCTGTCGAAACTGGAGTCCGGCGAGCGGCCGCTGGACGTGGAGCCGGTCGATATTCCCGGCATGCTGGCGATGTTGCGCAAAGAGACGCTGGCGCTCGAGCACCGCCCGCGCGAGGTGCGGCTCACGCTCGACAGCGACGCGTGGCTGAAAGGCGTCGAGAGCGAAATTCACTCGATCGTGTCGAACCTGCTGTCCAACGCAGTGAAGTACACGCCACCGCAGGGCGAGGTCGAGCTGCGCTGGTGGACCGACGACGAGGGCGGGCACATCAGCGTGCGTGACACCGGCGTGGGCATTGCGGCGGAGCACATTCCGCGGCTCACTGAACGCTTCTATCGTGTCGACTCCGGCCGCTCGCGCGATCTCGGCGGCTCGGGGCTCGGCCTCGCAATAGTGCGACATGCATTGCAGCGACACGACGGCACGCTGACGATCGACAGCGTCGAGGGGCGCGGCAGCACGTTCACCTGTCACTTCCCCGCGGCGCGCGTCGTGCCGCGGCCGAGCGAATTTCTCGAGGCGAAGCTGTCGGGCTGATGCTGAGCGCGGATGCGCGAATGGCGGGGGCGCAGGATGCGCTGGAGTGGCCCGGCTGCGGTCATCCAACCGTCACATCGTGCTCGCATTCGCTGCGCGCACCTGCAATCTCTCTGTAACAAGTCGACCGTATAACGTCTGCGCGTCACGCCTGACAACCAGACCAATACGGAGACCTTACCGTGAAGAACCTGATGATCGCGGCCGCCGTGGCCGCCGCCCTGCAGTTGCCTGCCGGCGCCCAGGCTGCAACCTCGGACGACCTGGCGCAGATCCGCCAACAGCTTCAGGGACTCATGCAGCGCGTCGACAAGCTGGAGCAGGAGAACCAGACGCTGAAGAGCGAGAACGAGCAACTGAAGGCCGACGGCGAGAAGCTGAAGGCCGAGGGCGACTATCTCAAGGCTGAAACGAAGGGCCTGCGCAAGGATGCCGCGACCTCCGGCGCCGCAGTCGCCGCCGTGAAAGGTGCGGACTGGGCGGGCAAGGTCGCGCTCACCGGCGACGTGCGCTACCGCTACGAGGCGATCAGCGACGACACGCTGAACTCGTCCGGCGCCATCAGCACTGCTGATCGCTATCGTGACCGCATTCGTGCGCGCATCGCGGCGACTGCCAAAGCGACCGACACCCTCACCGTCGGCATCGGCCTGACCACGGCCGAAGCGCAGGATCCGCGCTCCGGCAACCAGTCATTGGGCGGCGTCTTCTCGAAGAAGCCGATCGAGCTGGACCTGGCCTACTTCGACTGGAAGTTCGCGAGCTGGGGCAACCTGATCGGCGGCAAGATGAAGACGCCGCTCGTCAAAGGCGCGCAGAACCTGTTCTGGGATATCGACATCACGCCGGAAGGTGTGGCCTTCACGTTCAGCCGCGGGATCTGGTTCGGCAGTGCGTATAACTTCTGGCTGAACGAAATCGGCGGCAACGAGAACACGGTGACCTCCGACCCGATGATCCACGGCGCACAGATCGGCGCGCGGCTGCCGGTCGCCGGCTCGACGCTGACGCTGGCTCTTCACTACTACGATCTGAGCGCGTCGCAGGGCAGGCCGATACCGCAGGCTCCGTTCTTCAACAACAACGCCAACAACAACACGACCATCGGACCGGCGGCGACCGCAGCGCTGCTCAACGACTACGAAGTGTTCGACGTGCTGGCGCAGCTCGACACGACGCTGGGCGGCCTGCCGTTCGTGCTGTGGGTCGAGGCCGCGCAGAACAACGATCCGAGCGGTGTCGTTCCGGGTACCGCGATCGCCAATGACCAGGACACCGCCTTCTCCGGCGGCTTCCAGTTCGGCCGCGCGAGCAATGCCAAGACCTGGGAGTTCGGCGCGATGTACCAGAAGGTGGAGAAGGATGCGCTCTTCGCCCAGCTCATCGACTCGGACTTCGCTGGCGGTTTCGCGGACAACGACGGCTTCGTGGTGCGCGCCGGCTACGCTCCGGTGCGAAATTGGGTGCTCAACGCGTCCTACTTCATCAACCAGCGCAACGTCGAGCGGGCGAATGGGGCAGGGCAGACCGAAGTCGGCTACGACCGTCTGCAGCTCGACTTCAACGTGAAATTCTGAGCAGCGTGCGTCTTGCAGACTGTGGGGGTTGCGGTTATACAACCCCCATCAGTCACGCGAGCCCACCATGGAAAAGTCGGACCTTTCGCATCACATCCTGAGCCGCTACAACGAGGAGTTGGAGCGGGTCCGCACCAGCGTGCTGCAGATGGGCGGATTCGTCGAAGAGCAGCTCAAGCAGGCGGTCACTGCGCTCGTGCAGGGCGACAGTCGACTCGGCGAGCAGGTGGCGCGGGGCGACCAGAAGGTCAACGCGATGGAAGTCGCAATCGACGACAATTGCAGCCGCATTCTCGCGACGCGCTCACCGGCCGCTTCCGACCTGCGCCTGATCGTCGCGGTGATCAAGACCATCACGGACCTGGAGCGCATCGGCGACGAGGCGGAGAAGATCGGCTATATCGGCTCGCGGCTCGCCGCGGTCGAACGGCCCGCAGACCGCTACCGCGAGATCAAGCATCTCGGGCGCCTGGTCGCCGACATGGTCCACGAGTCTCTCGATGCATTCGCGCGCCTCGACCCGGAAGGCGCCGTTGCGATCGCGAAGAAGGACCGGCTGGTCGACGAGGAATACGAAGCGATCCAGCGTCAGTGCATCACATTCATGATGGAAGATCCGCGGACGATCCGCCGCGCGCTCGACGTGCTGTGGGTCGCGCGAGCGCTGGAGCGCATCGGCGATCACGCCAAGAACGTGTGCGAGTACGTCGTCTACATGGTGCACGGCAAGGACATCCGTCACCTCTCGATCGACGAGGTCGAGAAACACCTGCAATCGCGCGCCCAGCGCAATCAGGCCAATCAGAACCAAGACGCGGCGAGCCGGTAGCCGCCATGCTGTCAGCGGTCAGCCGCCGTTCCGGCAACGCGCTGGGCTTTCTCGCC
>JBIOUH010000025.1:0-10254 GCA_044866955.1 Steroidobacteraceae bacterium | reverse complement strand
TCGCGGCTCACGGCCTTCGCGGCGCTACACAATGCACCAACATACAACGGTCTGCGACGGTGGGTTGCGATCGAAGGATGCTGCATCGTGCGGCTCAGTCGCATGGAGCGGATAGTTTTCCGCGCCCCTGTCGGTCGCACATGGCTATCGCATGGGTCCGCTGGAAATGGCTCTGGAGATGCGGAGCCTACGGCACTTTGCACCGAGGTGTACGAAGCGTAATCGATCCGCAACCTGCTGGCCGCTAGACTCAAATGAAGGAGATGGCATTCCTCCCTGAACCGCCGCCCTGAGCGGCTGATGATGCCTACGCTTTCGCCGGGACGGTGAGCGTAGTCATTTCGCCCTGTCCTCGAAGTGTTGCAACAGAGGACAGCTGCATGTGGAAATCTGCTCGCGGCGAATCTCATCGGCGGCTACATCATCGGGCTCGCTATCGCGTTCTTTTCGTCCTACACCGACCTTTCGCCGGAGTTACGCCTCGTCATCGTGACCGGGCTCTGCGGCGGCCTGACTACGTTCTCTACGTTTTCGGCCGAACTCGTGGCCTTGATGCAGCAGGAGCGGCTACTTGCAATCGTGTGCAGCTGCGGCAGCCCATCTTGGCGGCTCGGTCATCATGACGTTCGCGGGAATCGGCACGATTGCGTGGATCAAGAGTTGAGAGCATGACTATGAGCGTCAGAGAAGCGACTAGCGGAGGCGACGCCATGAACGGGTCGTTCCTGAGATTCTACGTGCTGGAAAAGCAGCACATTCACCACCTGCCCGTGTGGGAGTGGCTGCTGGAGCGCGCCAACAGAATGGGTGTTCGCGGCGGCTCCGCGTTCCGGGCCATCGCGGGGTTCGGCAGGCATCACACCATGCGTGAGGCCCATTTCATCGAGCTCGCTGGCCTGCAGCCGATCGAAGTGGAGTTCATCGTCACGGACGAGGAATGCCAGGAGCTTCTCGATCTCATCCGGCGTGAGCACGTGCGGCTCTTCTACGCGCGGATTCCGGCGCACTTCGGTGTGATCAATCCCGACGCAAACGATCCACCTGAAGCTGCCGGACAGACTTGAGGCCGCCGCATCAGGCCGTGGCGCGTCCGCGCTCCTTCCTGGAAACTTGCATGAGCGCGAGCAGCAGACCTTGGGCCGACAATCCCTTAACGCCTGCCGTCCGTGCGCGGTATGGCCGCTCACGCCAGGACGTGTCCTTGACAGATTCGGCGCAGGTAGCGAGGGAACTCCAGCGCGAAGCGGGATTGCAGACGTTGAGCGCGAGACTCGTACTTGGCCATCGTCGGCAGCGCAATGCGCCGCCGGAACGCAAACAACAGCAGATTCTCGTCGGCGCGCACCGGCACGAGCAGCATGGTGCCGCCAAACGCATCCAGAATTCGCTCCAGGTGCCCGATATAGCGAGCACGCCTTCCGGCGAAGTTCATCACCATCACGCCACGCGGCGCCAGGCGTCGGGCCGCTTGCGAGTAGAAGTCGGAGCTGGCCAGGCTCGGCGCAACCCCGATCGGGTCGAACGCATCGACGAGCAGCACGTCGATCTGCTCGGGTCGCTGCGCGATGTAGTGCGCGGCGTCAGCGCAGACGACGCGGAATCGCTCATCGTCGCCGGGTATGCAGAACTCCTCGCGCAGCGCGACCACTCGAGCATCGATCTCGATCGCCGTAAACTGGGCCTCGCGCAGGTTGCGATAGCAGAACTTCGCTAACGAACCGCCGCCGAGGCCCACCATTGTGATGCGCTTCGGGTTCGGATTGAACAGCAGAAACGCCATCATTTTTCGTGTGTACGCCGTGACCAGAGCGTCCGGGTCGCGCAGGCTCATGACGCTCTGCGTGTTGCTCTGAGAGAAATAAAGGCGACGCTCCGACTCGGTCTCCAGGAGATACGGCTGAACCAGGTTACCCTCCGACAGGAGGCGGCAAACCTCTTCGGTACTCAAGCCAGCCGGCGGCGAAGGCAGACGAATCGTGCCTGGGTTGAACGACCACGGGCTTGCAAACTGCAGGAACGAAGACCTTTCCCTGTTCATGAGGTGGCTGCCGAAGGGACGACTAAAAAGAAGGTCGGGAGCGCAACTGGAGTGCATCCAGGCGATTCACGAGATCCTCCAAAGAGATGGGTAACGCAACACAGGCATCGCCGCCGTGGCGACGGATGACATCGCACGCGTCCGCATCGCAATCTGCGGCGGCGACGATCATCCAGGATCTCGGCGCTTGTCGCCGAAGCTTGTCGAGCGCCGCCAGACAGTTCTCATCCGTCAGATCGGCAACGACGATCAGAGCGAAGAAGAATGATTGTCGCTGCGCCTGCAGAGCCGCGTGCACACTGTCTTCGACGCGGATCTGGAAGCCCGCCGCTTCCAGTCCACGGGCAAGCCGGACGGCGTTCCCCGAGTTCGGCTCCAGCAGCAACGCGGGGAACGGGGCAGTTGGATTTGGCCGGATTCGCATGGGGAATCAGCACGATCTCAAGAACCGCCGCGCGAACTCGGGTTGGCAACCGGCGTCCGGGAAATTGCGGTCAGAATGCCCGTGAGGATCTGTCGAGGGCTCGGTGGGCAACCGGGCACGGCCACGTCAACCGGTATCACGTTCGATACCCGACCACACGTCGCGTAACCCTCACCAAAGATTCCGCCGGTGCAACCGCAGTCGCCGATCGCGACGACCAGCTTCGGGTCGGGCGTCGCGTCGTACGTTCGTCGCAGCGCGACTTCCATGTTTCTGGACACTGGCCCGGTGACGAGCAACATGTCCGCGTGCCGTGGGCTTGCGACGAAGCGAATGCCAAGACCTTCGAGATTGTAGAATGGGTTGCCGAGTGCGTGCATTTCCAATTCGCAGCCGTTGCAGGAACCTGCGTCGACAGCGCGAATGCACAGTGCGCGACCCAACACGTCGAGAATGCGCGCTTGCAGTGTTTCGGCAACGCGCAGCGCGTCGTCAGTCGATGGCGGTGGTTCTGTGGGAACTCCGGCGCGGTGAATCTGGCGCAATGTTTTCCACATGGCTTATAGATCGTGCCCGCTGTAGGAGAGATTGAAGGACTTGTTGATGAGCGGAAAGTCCGGGACGATGTTGTCGATGATTGCGTGCTCGAGCACCGGCCAGTTCTGCCACGACGGATCGTGGGGATGACAGCGGCGGATCTTGCCTGCCTCGCCGGCTTCCAGTGCAACTAGAACCGGCCCGCGCCAACCCTCGATGAGGCCGATGCCCAAGGAGCCGTCTGGCGCAGCGGCCAGTGGCCAGCGATAGCCGCCGGGCGGCAAGTTCTGCACGATCTGCTGCACGAGACGAATGGACTCCGCGACCTCGTCGAATCGCACGGCGACCCGGGCAGCAACGTCTCCTTCCGTCCGCACCACCTTTGCTGGAGACATCTGCGCGTAGGGCTCACACGGCAGATCGCAGCGCAGGTCGAACGCCTGACTGCTCGCGCGCCCGGCCAATCCGGTCAAACCGAGCCTCGCGGCCAGGGCTGGCGTGACCGTACCGGCGCCGGCGAATCGATCGCGCATGCCTGCGTGCTCGTCATAGATGGCACGCAGTGTTTCAACCTCGCCGGCGATCGACTCCACGCAAGCGGTCAGGTCCGCGGCCGCCGCGGACGAAAGATCCACGCGCGTGCCGCCTGGCACGATCAGATCCATCAGGTAGCGCTGCCCAAGCGCGTGTTCCGTGGAGCGCAGCAGCTGTTCCTTGAGTCGTGAGAATTGCGCGAGTCCGACGGCAAAGCCTGCATCGTTGCCCAACGCACCCAGATCGCCGAGGTGATTGGCAATACGCTCGAGCTCCAGCCCCAGTGCGCGCACCCACAGTGCACGTGGCGGCACTCGGGTCGCGCTCATGCCCTCGAGCGCCTGACAATAGGCCCACGAGTACGCGACCGCCGAATCGCCCGAAACCCGAGCGGCCAATCGGTGCCCTTCGTGCAGGGGTAACTCGGTGAACCGACGCTCGATGCCCTTGTGCACATAGCCCAGGCGCTGCTCGAGCCGCAGGACCTTTTCGCCCACGATCGAGAAGCGAAAGTGGCCGGGTTCGATGATGCCCGCATGCACCGGGCCCACCGGAATCTCGTGTACGCCTTCGCCTTCGACCCTGACGAACGCATAATCATGGATCGCAGGCGGGGAAATCTCATCCGCGAGCGCAGTGTCACGTAGCGGATGAAAGCTGGCAGGCCACGCCGAATGACGCAGCCACGGCCGCTGATCGCCGCCGGTGCCGTGCAGCCCGGAGAGATCCGCAATGGCTCGCTGCATGCGGCTTGCGCTCGGAAACGATCGTTCGAGCCCGGGGTAATGCGACTCCGACCCAGGCAAGCGCAGCGTCAGCACGAGCACACCGCCGTCGCCCGCGAACGCGGCGCACACGAGATTCGCGCTGTCCGTGTCGCGACTCGCCCAGAGTGAGAGCAAGCGACCACCGCCCGCGGCGATGTTCTCGACCGCCTGACGCCACTGCTCGCCAGTGACGAGCAGATTCCATACCTTCGGCGCACCGGCGATCGGTACAGCACCCATCGCATCGGAAGGTCGCACAGCCTGCTCGAGCCAGTCGTGCATGATGGCTCACTGCCCTCCGATCAGACGCGCCGCTGCGCGATACCAGTCCGCCAGATACGGCGGGATGAAAATCCCCAGCATGAGTACCAGCGCAAGATGCGTGAATACCGGCAGCAACGCCGGCGGGTGCGGCAACCGTTTTGCGGTCGTCTCCCCGAAGACCATCGGTTGGACACGACTGAAGATCGCGGCGAACGCTACACCGAGTGCTAGCAGCAGGATGGGCGTGGCCCACGGCTGCTGCTGCATGGCCGTCGTGAGAATCAGAAACTCGCTGGCAAACACCCCGAAGGGCGGCATGCCGAGGATGGCGAGCGAGCCCATCATCAAGCCCCAGCCGATGGTGGGGCTCAGCGTGATGAGGCCGCGAATGTCGTCCATGAGCTGCGAGCCGGCCTTCTGCGCAGCATGCCCGACCGCGAAGAAGATCGCCGACTTGGTGAGCGAATGTACCGTCATGTGCAGCAGGGCTGCGAAGTTCGCCACCGGCCCGCCCATCCCGAACGCGAACGCGACGATGCCCATGTGCTCGATGGACGAGTAGGCGAACAGGCGCTTGATGTCGCGCTGTCGCCAGAGAAAGAACGCTGCCAGCACGACGGACAGCAACCCGAACCCCATCAACATGCGGCCGGGCAGGCTCGATTGCAGCGAACCCTCGACGAGTACTTTGCAGCGGACGACCGCGTACATCGCGACGTTCAGCAGTAGCCCCGACAGGACTGCGGAAATCGGCGTCGGTCCTTCAGCGTGCGCATCAGGCAGCCAGTTATGCAACGGCGCGAGCCCGACCTTCGTGCCGTATCCGACCAGCAGGAACACGAACGCAAGGCCGAGCACCGCGGGCTCGAGTTGTGCCTTGACGACATTCAGGTGCGTCCATAGCAGCGCGCCGACGCCTTCCGCGCCCAGTATCTTCTCCGCAGCGAAGTACAGCAGGATCGTGCCGAAGAGTGCCTGCGCAATACCGACACCGCACAGGATGAAATATTTCCAGCCAGCCTCGAGACTCGCGGGCGTGCGATACAAGGTCACGAGCAGGACTGTTGACAGCGTCGCAGCTTCCATCGCGACCCACATCAGCCCGAGGTTGTTGGTCGTGAGCGCAATCAGCATCGTCGCCATGAACAGCTGATACATGCTGTGATACAGGCGCAATTGGACGGGGCTGACGCGACCGTGTTCGGCCTCGATGCGCATGTACGGCCGCGAGAAGATCGAGGTGGTCAGACCGACGAAAGCGGTGAGCGTGACGAGGAAGACGTTGAACGCATCGATGAAGAACTGCTCTTGCATCACCAGCAGGTTCCCGTGCGTGATGACGCGCGTGGTCAGCAGGCACGCCGCGAGAAAGGTGAGCGCTGAAAACGCAACGTTGAGTCCGGGCGCCCAACGCCGCGCGCCGAGCAGACCGAGCAGTAGGGCGCCCAGGAGCGGCGTGCCGAGCAGTACGACAAATGTGAGATTGCTCGGCACTTATTGATCTTCCTTCAGCGATTCGAGGTGTTTCAGATCCAGACTGTCGAATTGCTCCCGAATCTGGAAAAAGAACACGCCGAGCACGAGCATGGCCACCAGCACATCGAGTGCCACGCCGAGCTCCACGATCATCGGCATGCCGTAGGTAGCGCTCATCGCGCCGAAGAACAGGCCGTTCTCCATGGACAGAAATCCGATGACCTGTGACATCGCCTTGCGGCGCGTGATCATCGTCATGAACGCGATCAGGATTACGGCGACCGCGATGCCGATTGCATTGCGTGTCGCGGTACTGGCGAGCGCCGCGATCGGCTGAGCGAGCCCGAATGAGAACACGACGACGAGCACGCCGATGAGCATCGTGCCCGTGGTGTTGAGCAGCGGTTCGGTATCCCAGTACACGCCGAGCCTGCGTATCAAACGGTGTAGCAGCCACGGCAGGAAGATGACCTTCAGCGTCAACGTCAGCGTAGCGGACAGATAGAGATGAGTGGCGCCGGTACGCCACGCGAGTAGTAGCGTCGCGATGCAGAGCAGTGCGCCCTGGACAGCGAGGAGATTCACCAGCGTGACGATCCGCCGCTGCGAGAGCATCGAGAAGGAGAGCAGGAGCAGCAACGCCGCCAGCGCATTGAGTACCTGCAGATCGAACGACAGGCCTTCCATCCTCATGCCCCCAGCATCAGTCGCACCAGCAGCCCGAGCACGGCGAACAGGAATGCGGTGGCGAGAAACTCCGGTGCGCGAAACACGCGCAGTTTCGCCGACACCGATTCGATCAAGGCAATGCCGGCCCCGGCGAGGACGAGTTTTGCCCCGAGCAGCAGCAACGCCACGGTCAGAGCGAACGGCTCCTGGCGGGTTGCCAGTCCCCACGGGAGGAACAGCGCCAGACCGATGCAGACGTAGTTGAACAGCTTGAGTGCTGCGGCCCATTCCATGAGTGCCAGATGACGTGCCGAGTACTCGAGCAGCATGGCCTCGTGGATCATTGTCAGCTCGAGATGTGTTGCCGGATTGTCGACCGGGATGCGGGCGTTCTCCGCCAGCAGCACCATGGTGAACGCCACGGCAGTGAAGGCGAGGCTCGGATACAAGGCTAGCGACTGTGTTGCGAGCAATTCGGAAATCGCCGGCAGTGCCGTGGTCGCGCTGATCAGCGACGCCACGAAGATGACCATCAGCAGCGCGGGCTCCGCCAGGAAGCCGATCATCATCTCGCGTCGTGCACCTAACGTACCGAAAGCGGTGCCAACATCCATTGCAGCCAGCGATACGAACACCCGAGCGGTGGCGAACAGGCCGACGAGTGCGATCGCGTCGGCGGCCCTCGTGAAGGGCAGGCGAGTCGCGACCGAGGGAATGATCGCCGCAGCCATGACCATCGTTCCGAAGACGACGTAGGGCGCAAGGCGAAACAGCTGCGAGGCATTCGATGCGATCACCGCATCCTTGTAGAAGAGCTTGCGGATACCGCGATACGGCTGCAGCAGCGGCGGCGCAGATTTGTTCTGCAGCCATGCCCGACATTGATTCACCCAGCCGAGAAACAGCGGCGCAGTCAGCAAGGCGACAAGGATCCCGAGAATCTGCGCCACCCAGTCGAACGCGTTCATAGCATGAGTGCCAGCAGCGTGACGAGCGTGACGAAGCTGTAGAGCAGGTAGGTTGCGATCCGTCCTTGCTGCAGCCAAGCCACCGCGCTGGCGACCCGGCGGACGAGTGCACCGAGCGGCAAGTACAGGCCGCGCCAAATGCGATCGCCGATGACGACCCGATAACGCGGCGCCGCGTCGAACGGGCTCGGCAGCTCGCGGATCATTGCAAAGAAGGGATTGAACAGGTGGCGGATCGGTTGTCCGAACCCTTCCGCCGTGTCCTGCATGCGACTGTTCAGTCGTCCGAATCCGCAATCCCACGGTGTGCCAACTCGAACGCGCTGATGGTAGAAAAAGCGTACCGCTGCGATCGTCAGCAGGACCACGGCGAGAATGACCGCGAGGAAGAGGAGGGGCGCATAGGACACCTGACGTTGCGGCAGCGGCACGAGCAGCCACCAGGATCCTTCGTCGAGCACGAGCCCGCTGAATCCCAACGGCTGTATCACGCGGCTCAGCAGCGGAATGATCTGCATCGGCAGCAGTCCCAGCAGCACGCAGCCGAACGCAAGCCAGGCGAGCCCGATGCGCTCGACGATGCCCGCATCATGTGCAGAGCGCAGCGTCGCTTCGCGCGGCTGACCCAGAAAGATCACGCCAAAGAACTTCACCATTACATAGCCGGCGAGGGCTGCAGCCAGCACGAGCAGCGCTGCGCCGAGCGGCAAGAGCATGTTCACGAACGCCCGCGGCAGCTCGTCGGCGAACAGGAAGGACTGCAGGAGGAGCCACTCCGAGACGAACCCGTTGAGCGGCGGCAGGCCGGCGATGGCCAGCGCGCCGATCAGCGTCAGCCACGCGACCCACGGCATGCGATGAATCAAGCCTCCGAGTCGCCCCAGGTTGCGCTCGCCCGTGGCATGCAGCACCGCTCCGGTGCCCAGAAACAGCAGGCTCTTCATGAATGCGTGATTGAGCGCATGGTAGAGCACTGCGATCAGCGCCAGCGATGCTGCAGTGGGCATGCCTGACCCGGCGAAAACGATGGCAAGTCCTACTCCCGCGATGATGATTCCGATGTTCTCGATCGAGGAGTAGGCGAGCAGGCGTTTCATGTCGGTCTGCGCCGCGGCGAAGATCACGCCATACAGCGCAGTGAACAAGCCGAGTGCGAGCGGCACGAGTCCCCACCACCAGCTTGGCTCGCCGAGCAGATCGAAGGTGACGCGAAGCAGGCCGTACAAGGCCGTCTTCAGCATGACGCCGCTCATCAAGGCAGAGACCGGCGAGGGCGCGGCGGGATGCGCTTCCGGTAGCCAGACGTGCATCGGCACGATGCCTGCTTTCGCGCCGAAGCCGAAGAGCGCAAGCAGGAAGGCGATGGCAGCCCAGCCCGGTTCGAGGTGCGCACTGCGCATGGCATCGAAAGTGAACCGCCAGCTGCCGCCTTGCATGACGCCGAAGCTCAGCAGGATCGCGATAGCCCCGACGTGTGCGATCAGGAGGTATAGGAAACCGGCGCTGCGAATCTCCGGGATGCGGTGCTGAGTCGTGACCAGGAAATACGAGGACAACGCCATCGTTTCCCAGGCCAGCATGAATCCGTAGGCATCGTCCGCCAGGAGCACGAAGCCCATGCTGGCGAGGAAGAGGTGATATTGCAGGCAGAGCAGGCCCGGTGGTGTGCCTTCACCGCGCCGGAAGTAACCCGCGGCGAAAATCGAAATGCCGGTAGCAGCTGCACCGAGCAGCACCAGGAATGCGCTCGACAGCCCGTCGAGGCGCAGGTGCACGGGAAGATCCGGCAAGCCGATTGGCAGCACCATCTGCTCGCCGGGGGTCGCGAGGCTCGTCGCGGCCACGCATGCGAGGGCCGCACCGCACACGGCGCCCAGCGGAAACAGAGTCCGGCCCGCGAAAACAATGCTCGACGGCCGGATCAGCCCAGCCAGCCCGATGATGCCCCACGCGGTGAGCAACAGCAGACACAGCATCAACGGCGAGCTCAGCGCCTGAATCACAAAACACCGCTTGTCGACGGCACGTGCCTCGTCATGGGCTCGAACAGCTCGTTTGCTACGATGTGCGTTTTATTATAATGTTACGCACATCGAATTGTCACTGCATGTGAGGCCGCAGTTGGCCACCGAAGACCGCACAGCCCGACTGACCATCCTGATCGATCCACGGAAGAAGGAGCTGTTCGAGCAGCTGTGCGCGGAAGAGGACGCGACGCCATCGCAGGTCGTGCGCCGGCTGATCCGTCGCTACATCGAGGAGCGCACCGGGAAGCCCTGGACGCCGCCCGTCGAGGAGGACCGAAGCGTCGCGCGTCGTCGTGTTGCTCGACGAAGCGCATGACTGAATTCACTGCGGCAACATGCGGCGCACCGGCTACGCTGCGACACGAGCGCCTCAAGCAGTGGGTCGCCGGCATTGCGGCATTGACTCAGCCCGATCGGATTCACTGGGCCGACGGCTCGCAGCACGAATACGACCGCCTGTGTGCGGCCATGGTCGAAAGCGGAATGCTGGTGAAGCTCAATCCGCAGAAGCGCCGCAACTCGTACCTCGCCTGCTCGGACCCTTCGGACG
>JBIOUH010000024.1:0-4277 GCA_044866955.1 Steroidobacteraceae bacterium | reverse complement strand
CACTAACCGCCAACCGCTAACCGCTATCCGCTTCTCTTCTTTCTATTTTCGACAGCAGGATCTTGTCGATCCGCACGCCATCCATGTCCATGATCTCGACCTTCAGATCGCGCCAGGTGAGTGTGTCGCCGGCCTTCGGTATGCGGCCGAGACGCGCCAGTACGAAGCCGGCGACGGTGTGGTAGTCGCGGCCGACCATGTCGCGTCGATTCAGGCGCCGCTGCAGCTCTTCGATCGGCAGGTGGCCGTCGACCAGCCATGAGCCGTTCTCGCGCTGCGTTGCTTCCGGCCGCTCGCGGCTGCCGAGCTCCGGCAATTCGCCGGCGATCGCCTTGAGGATATCGATCGGCGTGGTGATGCCTTCGATCTCGCCGTACTCGTCCGTCACCACGGCCAGGTGCGTGCTCGACTTCTGGAATTGATCGAGCAACTGCAGCACCGAAATCGAATCCGGAATGTGCAGCGGCGGTTCCAGGTCGCGATCGGGATCGAGCACCCCGCGATGCACGGACTCGCTCAGATTGGCCAGCGTGATCATGCCGAGCAGGTTGTCCAGCTTCTCGCGGGCGATCAGGAAGCGGGCGTGGCCGCTTTCCTTGGCCTGCTGCCACAGCGCTTCGATCGGGTCCTCCATGTCCAGCCAGATGACGTCCTGGCGCGGGATCATGATCGAGCCGACCTTGCGATCCGCGAGCGCGAGCACGCCCTCCACCAGGCGGCGCTCGCTGGCGAGGAAGACGCCGGCGCGCGTGCCTTCGGCGACCAGGGCGCGTACGTCGTCTTCAGTCACGGCCGCCTGGGGCGCGGCGGAAACCGGCAGGATCTTCAAAAATGCATTGACCGCGTGGCGCAGCGCCCAGACCAGCGGCGCAGTGAATGTCGCGAACAGTCGCATGAGTGGTGCGACTCGCACTGCCAGCGTTTCGGCGTGCAGCAGCGCGACGCGCTTCGGCACCAGCTCGCCCACGATCAGCGTGACGAAGGTGATGATCACCACGACGATGCCCTTGGCGAGCTCCTCGGTGTACTCGGCCGGCACGCCAAAGGACGTCAGCTCCTCGGCCAGTGGGCCGGCAAAGGTCTCGCCGCCATACAGGCCGGTGAAGATGGTCAGCAAAGTGATACCGATCTGGATCGCCGACAGCAGGGTGGTCGGATCCTCGACCAGCGCCAGCGCCGACTTCGCGCCGCTCTGTCCCTGCTCGGCGGCGGCCTGCAGGCGCGAGCGTTTGGCCGACACCAGGGCCATCTCCGACAGCACGAAAAAGCCGTTGAGGAGGATGAGCAGCAGGATGACGAGAACTTGGCTGGAGCTCATGGAAGGTGCGCACCCGCGGGGCTTTTGGGGTGCCGAGAGTGTACCTTTCCGCCGCCCCCATCCGCCGGCAGGCCGTGTGTATAATGCGCGCCGCTCTTTTCCACAGGCATGCAATATGGACTGGCTGATTTCTACCGCCGCCGCACAGGCGCAGAGCGGCGCGACCGGGCAATCCGGCGCTCTGATGACGCAGATCCCGTTCCTCATCCTGATGTTCGTGGTCTTCTACTTCCTCCTGATCCGCCCCCAGACCAAGCGCGCCAAGGAGCACCGTGCCCTGATCGCCGCCCTCGAAGTCGGCGCCGAGGTGGTCACCAATGGCGGCATTCTCGGCAAGGTCACGCAGCTCGGGGAGCAATACCTCCACGTTGAAATCGCGGACGGCGTGAACGTCAAGATTCAGCGCGCCATGGTCCAGCAGGTGCTGCCGAAAGGCACGCTGAAGAGCCTCTGACGCCCAGGTAGACGCACACTCTCCATGTATCACTTCTCCCGCTGGAAGTATTGGCTGGTCATCATCGTCGTCGTGACCGGCACGCTGCTCGCGCTGCCGAACGTGTTCGGCGAGGGCCCGGCATTGCAGTTGTCGCGCTACGACCGCGCGGCAATGGACCAGGCTGCGCAGCAACGCGTACTGGGTGTCCTCGAGACGGCGAAGCTCACGCCGGAGGTCTCGTACCTGCAGAAGGATCGGCTGGTGCTGCGCTTCACAACGGACGCACAGCAAACCGCGGCGCGTGACGCAATTCAGAAGGGCACTTCGGGCGACTACCTCGTCGCGCTCTCGAGTGTGACCCGCATGCCGGAGTGGATGCGGGCCGTTCCGTTCCTCAAGCCCATGAGCCTCGGCCTGGATCTGCGCGGTGGCGTGAACTTCGTGTACGAAGTCGACATCCCGGGTGCGCTGGCGCAGGCAGTGGAGCGGATGGAGCGCGATGCCCGTACCCAGCTGCGCGATAAGCGTGTTCCTTACGGCGCGGTCACTTCGAGCAACGGCGCGGTGCGCGTCGTGCTGCGCAGCGCCTCGGATCTGCAGGCGGCGATGGACGCGTTGAAAGCGCCGGACGGCAGCCTGCAGATCACTTCGGGCGAAGGCGCGGACGGCACGTACGTCGAGATGCGCATGACGCAAGCGGAGATCAAGCGCCGGCAGGACGTTGCCATCGAGCAGAACATCACGACGCTGCGCCGGCGTGTCGACGAGCTGGGGATCAGCGAGCCGATCGTCACGCGGCAGGCGGCCAACCGCATCAGCGTCCAACTGCCCGGTGTGCAGGATCCGAACGAGGCAATCCGCGTGCTCGGCGCGACCGCCACCCTGGAATTTCGCCTCGTCGACGAGGTGAACAATCCCTACGAGGCGGAGCAGAACAAGCGCATCCCGATCGGCTCGAGGCTCTACAAGGAGCGCAACGGCCGCCCGATCCTTCTCAAGCGCGACGTCATCGCGACCGGCGAGCAGCTGACCGACGCGAACTCCAGCATCAACACGCAGGAAGGCCAGCCGCAGGTCAACGTGAAGCTCGATTCGCGCGGCGGCCAGTCGATGCTGAACGCGACCCGGGACAACGTCGGCAAGCGCATGGCCGTGGTCTATATCGCCAAGAAGCAGCTCGCCGAGGGCGAGCAGTGCAAGGGCGTGCGCGCCGGCCAGATCTGCACCGAAGAGGAAGTCATCAGCGCCGCGACAATCCAGAGCGTGCTGTCGTCGAGCTTCCGTATCACGGGCCTGCAGCAGAACGAGGCGCGCGAGCTGGCGTTGCTGTTGCGCTCCGGCGCGCTCGCCGCGCCGCAGACCATCGTTCAGCAGCGTTCGGTGGGCCCGAGCCTCGGCGCGGACAACATCCGGCGCGGCTGGCATGCGATGGCCGTCGGTCTCGTGCTGACCTTCGTGTTCATGGCGATTTACTACCGCGGCTTCGGTTGGATCGCCAATGCCGTGCTGGCGGCGAATCTGGTGCTGACGGTCGGTTTGCTGTCCCTGCTGCAGGCTTCACTGTCGCTGCCGGGCATCGCGGCGGTGGTGTTCCACCTCGGTATCGCTGTCGACGCGAACATCCTCATCTACGAGCGCATCCGCGAGGAGCTGCGTGCCGGCAACTCGCCGCTCGCGGCCATCAACGCGGGCTTCGAGAAGGCTTTCGCGACGATCGCAGACTCGAACGTGACGACGCTGATCGCCGGCGTCGTGCTGTTCGCGTTCGGCACCGGCACGATCCGCAGCTTCGCCATCGTCATGACGCTCGGCATCGCGACGTCGCTGTTCACCTCGGTCGTCGGCAGCCGCGCGTTGGTGCACGCGATCTGGGGCCGGCGCGCGCGCCTGACGCACCTCCCCATCTAGTTCACGAGCCAGGAGCCTCAGGGCCACACCATGGAGTTCTTCCACAAAGTCACGACGTACCCGTTCATGCACACGCGTCGCATGTGGTACGGCGTGTCCGGCGTCGCGATCATCGCGTCGATCGTGCTGCTGTTCTGGCACGGCCTGAACCTCGGCATCGATTTCACCGGCGGCGTGGAGCTGGAATTCGCCTATCCGCGGACTGCGGATCTGGAGAAGACCCGCGCGACGCTGCAGCAGGCTGGGTACGACCACGCGCAGGTGCAGAACTTCGGCGACGATCGCAGCATCATGGTGCGGCTGCTGCCGCAGGCGAATCAGGACGTCAACGCCGTCAGCAAGGCGGTAACCGATACGCTGCAGAAGGTGGACCCCAGCGTCGAGTTGCGGCGCGCGGAAGTTGTCGGACCGCAGGTCGGCGAGGAGCTGACCAACCAGGGCGGTCTCGCGGTGCTGTTTACGTTCATTCTGATCGGCATCTACACGTGGTTCCGCTTCCAATGGAAGATGGGCATCAGCGCGGTGATCGCGACGCTGCACGATCCGCTGCTCATCCTCGGCTTCTTTGCGGTCACGCAGATCCCGTTCGATCTCGCGGTGCTCGCGGCAATCCTC
>JBIOUH010000023.1:0-2394 GCA_044866955.1 Steroidobacteraceae bacterium | reverse complement strand
CACAGGCAGCGAGCGACGTCCATACCGTCAGCTTCGGACGTGCCAGCGCACGATGCAGCAGCGGCTGGTAGAAGCGATGGATTACACTGGTGATCCACTGGAGCATGCGGTTGCCGTGCGGATCCTCGTGCTCCTTGAGGAAGCGGCTCGCCAGGAACGGGATGATCGTGAGTGCCACCAGGAGCGACGCGCCGACCGTCACGAGTACCGCGGTCGGCAGCACACGAATGAACTGGCCCGACGTGCCGCCGATCATCATCAGCGGCAGGAACGCGAACATGATCGTCGCGGTGCAGCCGACGATCGCTTCGAAGATCTGGCGCGTGGCGAGGATTGCCGCCTGCGTGCGCGTGTGGCCCTCGCGCAGGAAGCGCGCAATGTTCTCCACCACGACGATCGAGTCGTCGACCAGCAGGCCGAGCGCGACCACGAATCCGGCGATCGAGATCTGATTGAGCGAGAAGCCGAGGAAATACAGCGCCGACAGGCCGATCGCGAACGACAGCGGAATCGAGATCATCACCACGCCCGCGGCGCGCAAGCCGAGCGGCAGCAGCGTGATCGCGACCAGTGCGATCGCGATGCCGAAATCGTCCGTCAACCGGTCGAGCCGGCGCTCGACGTTCTCCGACTGGTCGAAGCCGAGGTCGAGGTGGATCCGCTTCGGCAATTGCGCCTGGAAGCGCTCCGCCGCTGCGAGAATGCGCTGCCGGACTTCGAAGATGTTGTAGCCGTCCTTCTGGTTCGCGGTGACGAACACCGCGCGCTGTCCGTTGAAGCGCCCGATGTAGCTGTGCTCTTGCGTGTCCCAGCTCACCTCGGCGATATCGCGCACACGCACGCTGCGCCCGTCGGCGACTGCGACGACCGTGTCGCGAACTTCATCCAGCGTTGCGTAGCTGCCGGAAGTCTTGAGGCTGAACGTGCGGCTGCCGACGTCGACGGAGCCGCCGGGGATGTTCGCGTTCTCGCTCTGCAGTGCCTGCAGCACGCGACTCGGCGCCAGCCTCAGCTCCGCCATGCGTGGCAAGTCGAGGGCAACGCGCAGCTCGCGCGCCGGATACGCCCAGGTTTCCGACGTGCGCACGCCGTCTACTGTCTTCAGCGCGTCCTTCAGGTCGCGCGCGTAATCTTCGAGCTCGCGATACGGTGCATCCGGGGACACCAGCGCGAACTGCACGATGTTCACCAGGCCCGGGCTGTATTTCTTGATGTCGACTTTGGTCAGCTCGGGCGGCAGCGTCGGGCGCAGCGCGTTGATCTCGCGCACGACCTCGTCGTATTTCTTCTCGGTGTCCACCGAGGAGTAGAACTCGCTCACGATGACCGCCAGGCCGTCGTTGCTGTGCGACTCGATCTTCTTGACGTCGTCCAGCTCGCTCAGGCGATCTTCGATCGGCTTCACGACCAGGCGCTCGACGTCCTGCGGCTCGGCGCCGGGGTAGACGATCACGATCTGGTAGGTCGCTATCGGGAAGTACGGGTCTTCCTGGCGCGGAATGCTGCGGAACGAGGTGATGCCGAGCGCGACCAGCAGCGCGAACGCGATGATCGTGAACTGATAGCGGCGGATCGGAAATTCGAGCAGCCTCATTGCAGGCCTCCTCGATGAGGGCGGCTGCGCACCTCTGCGATGCGGTCAAGCGGCGCGGCGATCGCGACCTGCTCGCCGTCTTCCAGGTACTGCGCGCCGTCGGTGATGACCTGCTCGCCAGCTTCGATGCCGCTGACCAGCGCGACGTTCTCGCCTTCGATGAATGCGACCTCGACGTCGCGGCGCCGTGCACGGTCTTTGTCGAGCACGAACAGGCGCGCGGTACGGCCGTCGCCTTCGACGATCGCGCCGATCGGTACATACACGCGCGAGCCCGCGCTCGCCGACGACGGCACGAGGCTGAGCTTCACGACCAGTCCGCTCTTCAGCGGGAGATCGGTCGGATCGAGCGTGACCTCGATGCGGAACATGCCGCTCGCAGCGTCCGACGCACTGGCGACTTCCGTAACCTTGCCGCTGAGCTTGGCGTCAGGCAGCGCGTCGAGATGGACTTGCGCGACGTCGCCGAGGCGCACCTGCACGATCTCGCGATCCGCGAGGCCGGTGCGCACGATGAATCCCTTGTCGTGCGCGCCAAGCACGAGCACCGGCGCGCCAGCCGCGACCAGCTCGCGCTCTTCCGCGAGCCGGCGCAGCACCGTGCCGTCGTGGGGCGCGACGATTGCGGCGTAGTTCGAATTGAACTCAGCGGAGTTCAGTGCTGCTTCGGCCATCGCTGCCTGCGTGCGCAGATCCTGCAGCTGTTCGAGGCTGATGACGTTGTCCTCGTGCAGCCGCTCGCCGCGCGCCGCGTCGCGCTTCGCTTTTTCATGCGCCTGCCGCGCCTGCTCGACCTGCGC
>JBIOUH010000022.1:0-8575 GCA_044866955.1 Steroidobacteraceae bacterium | reverse complement strand
GCGCAGGTCGGCGGCATCGGCATCGCGCCGGGCGGCAACATCAACTACGTCACGGGTCACGCCGTGTTCGAAGCGACGCACGGCACTGCGCCGAAGTACGCGAACCTCGACAAGGTGAACCCGGGCTCGGTGATCCTCTCCGGCGAGATGATGCTGCGCTACATGGGCTGGATCGAAGCGGCGGACGCGATCATCAGCGCGATGGACAAGACCATCGGCCAGAAGACCGTCACCTACGACTTCGCACGCATGATGGAAGGTTCGAAGGAAGTGAAGACCAGCGAGTTCGGCGATGCGTTGATCCGGAATCTGTGAGCCAGACTCACAGATTCCGAGGCTGTAGGCTGCAGGTCGGAATGCAAGACGTATCCGTGCAGTCCTGCAGCCTCACTCCCGGTCGTTACAGATGACTGAGGGATCGAAGACCTTGTCCGAATCTCCTCTGGCTGCAGCCCGCAGCCCACAGCCTGCAGCCTCCGCTACCGCGCCCGCTTCGCGCGATGCCCTTGTCGAAGAGTGCGCCGCGGCGCTCGTGCAGGCTTTCGCCGACTACAACGCCGAATTCCGCGCCATCACGCGTCGCGCGCCGCTGCGCTTCGAGGCCCGTGACTGGCGCAACAGCCAGCGCGACGCCGTCGAGCGCATCGAGCTCTATGACAAGTGCGTCAACCGCGCAGTCGCGCACATGCGCGAGCGGCTCGGCGAGGACGCGACCGAGCGTCCATTGTGGAGCAGCATCAAACGCCGCTTCACCCAGCTGATCGACGAGCTGCCCGACCTGGAGTTCGACAAGACGTTCTTCAATTCGGTCACCCGCCGCACCTTCGGCACGATCGGCACCGACGCGGCGGTCGAATTCGTCGCGCTGGATCTCGATCCGATCGGCTCGATCACCTCGCAGATCGAAACCCACGTCTACAGCAACCGCGGCTCGCTCGAGCTGCTGTTCGAGGAAGTGCTCGCCGACTTCCGCTTCCGCACGCCTTACCTGGATTTCGATCGCAGCGTGCGAATCATCACCAACGAGGTGCGCGCGCAGCTCGAAGCCGGTTCGGACGCTTCGCGGCCGCCGCTGCAGGTCGAGCAGATCGAGTTCGTGCGCACGCCGTTCTTCCAGATCACGCGCGCTTACCTGGTCGGACGCATGTCGGGTCGGGGCTGGACGCTGCCGCTGGTGCTGGCGCTGAAGAACACCGAGAGCGGCGTGCTCATCGACGCCGTGATGATGGACGAGGCCTCGGTCAGCATCCTGTTCAGTTTCACGCGCTCCTATTTCCACGCAGACCTGCCGCACGTCGGCCAGGCCGTGGTGTTTCTCAAGAGCATCCTGCCGCGCAAGCCGATCAGCGAGCTGTACACCGTGCTCGGCCGCGCCAAGCAGGGCAAGACGGAGCGCTATCGCGAGCTGTTCCGGCACCTGCAGCAGAGCACCGATCGCTTCGTGCACGCGCCCGGGGATCGCGGGCTGGTGATGATCTGCTTCACGCTGCCCTCCTTCGACGTCGTGTTCAAGATCATCCGCGACCGCTTCGCCTATCCGAAGAATGTCCTGCGCGAGGAAGTGCTGCAGAAGTACGAGCTCGTGTTCAAGCACGACCGCGCGGGCCGGCTGGTCGACGCGCAGGAGTTCAAGCGCCTGCAGTTCCCGACCGCGCGCTTCTCGGACGAGCTGATCGAGGAGCTGAAGAACGAGGCGGCCAACACCGTGCGCTTCGAGAACGGCGAGCTGGTGATCGGCCACGTCTATATCGAGCGCCGCCTGACGCCGCTCAATCTCTACGTCCGCAGCGCTGCACGCGAGGATGCCGAGCGCGCCGTGGTCGACTACGGCCAGTGCATCCGCGACCTGGCGGTCACCAACATCTTCGCCGGCGACCTGCTGTTGAAAAACTTCGGCGTCACGCGCCACGGCCGCGTGATCTTCTACGACTACGACGAGCTGTGCGCCGTGACCGACTGCCGCTTCCGCGACGTGCCGCAGGCGCAGAACGAAGAGGACGAGATGCGCGCCGAGGCGTGGTTCCACGTCAACGAGAACGACGTCTTCCCCGAGACGTTCATGCAGTTCCTCGGCTTCGATGCGCAGCTCAAGGCAGCATTCCTCAAAGTGCACGGCGATCTCATGACCGCGGATTGGTGGCGCGGGATCCAGCAGCGTCTGAAGGAAGGCGAGCTGCTGGAGGTGCTGCCGTATCACAAGCACCGGGTGCGAGTGTTCGGCAGTTTGATGTAAGTCGGGCTGAAGCCCGACCTACGCAGATCCCGTAGGTCAGGCTGTGGCCTGACACTCTATTTACGCGTCTCGTCGTCGTGCTTCTCTTCGTAGATTTCCTGGCTCTGCTGATCGAGCTGCTGGTGCAG
Organism: Steroidobacteraceae bacterium; assembly: GCA_044866955.1. GTDB lineage: Bacteria > Pseudomonadota > Gammaproteobacteria > Steroidobacterales > Steroidobacteraceae > Steroidobacter. The sequence continues at coordinate 6,214 of JBIOUH010000022.1, read as the reverse complement.
GTCCTGGCGCTCGTCGCGGGTCAGCGAGCCGTCGGACTTGTACGTCTGCTCCAGGCCGCGAATATCGCGACGCTCGGTGCGCAGCTCCTGCGCTTCGTCGTGCGTCAGCTCGCCCGACTTCACCCCCTGCACGATGCGCGCGGTCTGGTTCGCCTGACGCTCGTTCACGCCCGGGTCACGCACAGCGGCCGGCGGGCGATCCTGCTCGTCGTGCTTCTGCTGGTAGATGTCGCGGCTCGCCTGATTCTGCTCGTGCTGCAGATCGCGGCGCTCGGCGCCCGTCAACGTGCCGTCGGACTTGTAGGCCCGCTCCAGCTGACGGATGTCGCGCTGCTCTTCGGCCAGCTTGCCGGTCTCGCGTCGCGTCAGCTCGCCCGAGGCGACGCCCTGCTGGATGCGCTCACGCTGATGGTGCTGGCGTGCGTTGACGCCCGGATCGCGCGTGCGGCGCGTGTCGGCCTGACTCGCGCTCACGACGGCGAGCACGCCCGCGATCGTCAGCACTGCTGCGGAAAACTTCTTCATTGCAAGCCTCCTGAAACGGCGGTGATTCGAGCGTAATCAACGCCGCGCGGCCGCTACGGTTGACCTGGCCGCCAGGGAATTACGGGCCGGCCCTATTCTTGTTAAATTGCCGCCCCGCCCGTTTATGATGCATTCATGCAACGCGCTCTGTTCGTTCTCGGAATCCTGATTTCGCTGGTGGGACTGGCGTGGCCGTGGATCTCGAAGCTGCCGCTCGGGCGGCTTCCGGGCGACATCCTGATCGACCGCCCGGGTTTCCGGGTGTTCCTGCCGATCACGACCATGATCGTGATCAGCGTGCTGATCTCTCTTATTTTGATGCTGTTCCGGAAATGAGGGCCTGCCGCAGGTCCTCGATCAGATCGTCGGCGTCCTCGATGCCGATCGACAGCCGCGCGGTGCGCTCCGAAATCCCGGCCCACTGACGCTCCTGTGCGCTGAAGTCGCGCGGGTTGATCAGCCGGCCCGGCCACACCAGCGACTCGGTCGAGCCGAGGCTCGCGGAAATCGCGAACAGCTGCAGCGCTTCGCTGAAACGCGCCGCATCTTCGCGCAGCTCCATCGTGACCATCGCACCGAACTCATGCATCTGCCGCTCGGCGAGCACGTGCTGGGGATGCGACTGCAGACCCGGATAGCTCACGCGCGCGACTTGCGGCTGCGCCTCGAGGAACGTCGCGATCCGCAGCGCGTTCTCGCACTGACGCTCGTAGCGCAGCGAATAAGTCTTCAAGCCGCGCTGAATCATGAACGCCGCATGCGGATCTAGCGTGAAGCCCAGCACGAGGGCATCGGTCTGCATCGCATCGATCAGCTCTTTGCGTGCGATGACCGCGCCGCCCATCACGTCGCCGTGCCCTGACGCGTACTTGGTCAGGCTGTGAGCGAAGATGTCGATGTCGAACTGGCCGTGGTTGTGAAAACCCGCAAAGGTGTTATCCAGCAGCGTGAGCGCGCCGTGCGCGCGCGCCGCCGCAGTCATGCGTTCGAGCGATGCGACCTTGAGCACGGGATTGGTCGGCGATTCGAACACGATCAGCCGCGTCGGCCGTTCGGCCAGCGTGCGCTCGATGCCCTCGATGTCCTCGATCGACAGCATCGTGTGCGCGATCCCATAGCGCGACAGGACACGGCGGATCATGTAGCGCGTCGGCTGATAGGTCTCGGCGAACATCAGCACGTGATCGCCCTGCTTGCACAGCGAAAGCATCGCGAGATTCGCGGCGGCGACGCCCGATGAGGTGAGCAGGCAACCTTCGCGTCCCTGGAGCTCGGCCAGCGTCAGCTCGAGCTGGCGCAGCGTCGGGTTGGCGACGCGGGAGTATTGAAAGCCTTCGCGCTGGCCGCGCGACTCGCGCTCGCTCTCGGCGACGCTGTCGAAAGTGAACTTGACCGACTGATAGATCGGCGCCACGAGCGGCCGATTGTCGGCCGGCACGTTCACGGCGGGCGGATGATTGACGCGAGTCGGGGGCTTCATGCCGCGAGCATCGGCGCAGCGTTTCCCAGCGTCAAGCCTTCACACGCGGCAGAGGCGTTCGGCAGCTTCTTCGAGCGTCGAGTCGTTCTTGGCGAAGCAGAAGCGCAGCACGCTGAGCTTCGGGGCCGTTGCGTAGAAAGGCGATACCGGAATCGACGCCACGCCCGCCTCGCGCAGCAATGTATCGGCGAACTCGATGTCGCTCTGCTGCGAGACCGCGCCGAAGTCGAGCAGCTGGAAGTAGGTACCGGCCGCCGGCGTCCAGCTGAAGCTGGAGTTGCGCAGCAACTCCAGGAAGCGGTCGCGCTTGCGCTGATAGAAGGCGCTGAGCTGCGAGTTGTGCTCGGGCGACGCCTTGAGGAAGTCCGCGATCGCGAACTGCAGCGGCGACGCGATACTAAAGGTGTTGAACTGGTGCACGCGGCGGATCTCGCGCGTGATCTCCTCCGGGGCGACTGTGTAACCGACGCGCCATCCCGTGGCGTGCATCGTCTTGCCGAACGAGAACACCGCGACGCCGCGCTCGTACAGCTCCGGATGGCTCACGATGCTCGCGTGACGCTCGCCGTCGAAGATCATGTGCTCGTAGACTTCGTCGGCAAGCACCATCGCAGGCGTGGGCCGCAACAGGTCGGCCAGCACGTCGAGGTCCGAAGCGCTCGCGACGGTCGCCGTCGGATTGTGCGGAGTGTTGAGAATCACGAGCCGCGTGCGCGCCGAAAGCGCCTGGCGCACGCGCTGCCAATCGATCTGAAATCGCGGCGGCTCCAGCGGCACATGGATCGGTCGGCCGCCCGCCAGCAGCACGGCCGGCGCATACGAATCGTACGAAGGGTCGAACACGATCACTTCGTCGCCGGGATGCACCAGCGCCTGCACGGCGGAGAAGATGCCTTCCGTCGCGCCGAGCGTGATCGTGATCTCGGTCTCGCTGTCGAGCAGCCGCCCGTAGCTCGCGCCGAGCTTGAGCGCGACCTGCTCGCGCAGCTGCGGCACGCCGATCATCGGCGCGTACTGGTTGTGCCCGGCCGCGACGTGATACGCGACCAGGTCCTTGAGCTTCGCCGGCGCGTCGTAGTCGGGGAAACCCTGCGCCAGGTTGATTGCGTTGAGCTCGCGCGCACGATTCGTCATGACCGTGAAGATGGTCGTGCCGACGTGCGGGAGTTTCGATCGGATCATTTCAAGGTTGCGCCTGCAGCCAGCTGCATGTCGCGCTGCCTGCGCCTCTCCTGTCTCGCCATGAGGATGCCCGCGATGATCACGCCGATCGTCACCAGCAGCACCATGATCGTTGCGAGCGCGTTGATGTCGGGGCTCACGCCGAGGCGTACCTTGGAGAAGATCACCATTGGCAGCGTGCTCGAGCCCGGGCCCGAGACGAAGCTGGTGATCACGAGATCGTCGAGCGAGATCGTGAACGACAGCAGCCAGCCCGAGATCAGCGCGGGCGCGATGATCGGCAGCGTGATGACGAAGAACACTTTGCCCGGGCGCGCTCCGAGATCCATGGCCGCTTCTTCGAGCGAGTCGTCCAGCGTCGCGAGCCGCGACTGCACGATGACCGTGACATAGGCCAGCGTCAGCGTGATGTGCGCGATCGTGATCGTCGTGAAGCCCCGGCCTCTGGGCCAGCCGAACACCTGCTCCATTGCAACGAACAGCAGCAGCAGCGACAGGCCCGTGATCACCTCCGGCATCACCAGCGGCGCGGTCGTCATGCTCGACAACAGGGCGCGTCCCTTGAACTTGCCGAAGCGCGCCAGCGCCGTACCCGCGAGCGTGCCGAGAATCACGGCCCCGGTCGCGTTGATCGCTGCAACTTTCAACGACAACCACGCGGCGTCGAGGATCTGCTGATTCTGGAACAGCCGGCCGTACCACTGCGTCGAGAAGCCGCCCCACACCGTGACCAGCCGCGACTTGTTGAACGAATAGACGATCAGCGACAGGATCGGCCCGTACAGGAAAATGAACCCGAGAATCAGCGTGCTCAGCCGGAACGCAGAGATGTTCCTGTTCATCGCTATGCGCCCCGCGCCTCGGCGGCCTGCGCCCGCTGCAGCAGCGCGATCGGAATCAGCAGCAGCAACAGCAGCGCAATCGCCACCGCGCTCGCCACTGGCCAGTCGCGGTTGCTGAAGAACTCGGTCCACAGCACCTTGCCGATCATCAGCTGTTCGGGTCCGCCGAGCAGCGCGGGAATCACGAACTCGCCGACCGCCGGGATGAACACCAGCAGCGAGCCGGCGATGATGCCCTGGATCGACAGCGGCAACGTGATGGTCAGGAAAGCCTTTGACGGACGACAGCCGAGATCCGCCGCCGCCTCGAGCAGCGTCAGGTCCATCTTCTCCAGGCTCGTGTACAGCGGCAGGATCATGAACGGCAGGTACGAGTAGACGATGCCGACATAGATCGCGAAGTCGGTCTGCAGCATGACCAGCGGCTCGTCGATCACGCCGAGCCACATCAGAAAGTTGTTGATGAGACCGTTGTTCTTGAGGATGCCGATCCACGCGTAGACGCGCAGCAGGAACGACGTCCAGAACGGCAGGATCACCATCATCAGCAGGATGTTGCGCCACGTAGTGTTGGCGCGCGCGATGGCGTACGCGATCGGATAGCCGACGAGCAGGCACAGCAGAGTCGAGACCGCCGCGATCTTCAGCGAGTTGAGATACGCGCGCCAGTACAGGTTGTCTTCGACCAGGTACAGGAAGTTGCCGACGTTGAGCTTGATCTCGAGGATGCGCTCCTGCGTCCAGGCGAAGATCGGCTGGTACGGCGGCAGCGCGATCTGCGTCTCCGAGAACCCGATCTTCAACACGATCACGAACGGGATCAGGAAGAACAGCAGCAGCCACAGATACGGAACGGCGATGACGGCCGTGCGGCCCGTTACGCCCCAACGCACGAGGCGCGCGCGGGTCCAGCGATACGGCGGCAGGTTCTCGAGGAAGCGCAGCAGCAATTGCGCGCCGGCGCTGTGGCGCTGCGGATGCGGCACCTCGGCGCGCGCGCTCATTCGATCAGTACCACCGGGCTGGACGCGTGCCAGTGCAGGTACACCGGCTGATCCCAGGTGATGTCGTCGGCGTGCCGGTACGCGTTCGGCTGTGTCACTCGCATCATCTTCCCGGAAGCAAGCTGCACCAGGTAGATGCTCAGGTCGCCCATGTAGGCGATCTCCTTGACGACGCCGCGCGTGAAGTTGTCCTGCTGCTGCGGCGGCTCGACCGAGAGCTGGATCTTCTCGGGGCGGACCGCGGCCCACACGACCGCATCCGATGCGGCGCTGACGCCGTGATCGACGTAGATCGTGCCCTCCATCTCCGGCGACGCGATGCGCACGTGATCGGGCTCGTCCTCGATCATGTGCCCCTGGAAAGTGTTGATGTTGCCGATGAACTCGGCGACGAACTTGCAGTTCGGATACTCGTAGATGTCCTTCGGGGTGCCGATCTGCACGATGCGGCCCGCGTCCATTACGCCGATGCGCGTCGCGAGCGTCATCGCCTCTTCCTGGTCGTGCGTCACGACGATGAACGTCACGCCGAGCTGCTCCTGCAGATTGACCAGCTCGAACTGCGTGTACTCCCGCAGCTTCTTGTCGAGCGCGCCGAGCGGCTCGTCGAGCAGCAGCAGCTTCGGACGCTTCACCAGCGAGCGTGCGAGTGCGACGCGCTGACGCTGGCCACCGGACAGCTGGTGCGGCTTGCGCCTGGCGAACTGCGTCAGCTTAACCATGTTGAGCATGTCGGCGACGCGCGTTGCGACCTCCGCCTTCGGCACGCCGTCCTGCTTCAGCCCGAAGGCAACGTTCTGCTCCACCGTCATGTGCGGGAACAGCGCGTACGACTGGAACATCATGTTCACCGGCCGCTCGTACGGCGGGATGCCGGTCATGTCGACGCCGTCGATGGAGATGCGCCCGGTGGTCGGCTGCTCGAAGCCGGCCAGCATGCGCAGCAGCGTGGTCTTACCGCAGCCCGAGCCGCCGAGCAGACAGAACAGCTCGCCGCGATACACCTTCAGCGAGACGTCGTTGACGGCGACGAAGTCGCCGAACTTCTTCGTCACGCTCTCGATGTTGATGTACGGCGCCGCCTGGGGATCGTTCCAGACGGCGACCTTCTGCTGGGGCCGGTTGATGCTGGTAGCGGCCATAAATGCGGAGCGCCGGGCTTCGGGCCCGGCGCTCCTTCC
>JBIOUH010000021.1:0-38141 GCA_044866955.1 Steroidobacteraceae bacterium | reverse complement strand
ACCATGACTTCCGCCGGCGGCGGATGACTCAGGAAGCCGAGCGGGCTCGCGGTCAGGCCGTATGCTCCGGACTGCAGGACCGCTACGAGATCGTCGACGTCAGCCCGCGCCATCTCCATGCGGTCCGCCAGCAGGTCGAGCGGAGTGCACAGCGGGCCGACGACGGATACGGTCTCGCGCTCCGTGCCCTGCACGCGGTTCGCGATCAGCACCGGGTAGTTTTTGCGCAGCACCTGGCCGAAGTTGCCGGAGGCAGAGAGGTGATGATGCAGGCCGCCGTCCGTGATCAGGAACACGTGACCGCGAGAGACCTTGCGATCCAGCACGCGGCAGACATAGAGACCGGACTCGGCGACCAGGTAGCGGCCGAGCTCTAGCACGACTCGAGCCTGCGGCATGGTCGCGCGCACCTGTTCGAGCAGCCCGCGCAGGTTGCTCGCGATCGGTGCGACGTCGATCGGTTGCTCGCCGGGAAAGTACGGCACGCCAAGGCCGCCGCCGATGTTCAGCACGCGCACCGGCCCGGGGGCTGCCCGCGCCAGTTCCGCCGCGAGCGCGACCGCCTTGGTCTGCGCTTCGACTATCGAGTCGGCGCGCAGGTTCTGCGAGCCGCTGAAGATGTGGAAGCCGACGAACTCGCAGGGCAGCGAGCGCATCTCCTGCAGCACCTGCGGCACGCGCTCGGCATCGATGCCGAACTGTTTCGGACCGCCGCCCATCTTCATGCCCGAGGCCTTCAGCTCGAAGTCCGGGTTGACGCGCACCGCGACCCGCGGGCGCTTGCCCGAGCTCTGCGCGATCTGGGCGAGCCGTCGCAGCTCGAGCTCCGACTCGACGTTGAGGATCACGCCGGCGTCGACTGCAGCTTGCAGCTCACGGGGCGTCTTGCCAGGGCCGGCGAAGCTGATGACCTGCGGATTTGCGCCGGCGGCGAGCGCCACGCCCAGCTCGGCCATCGAGGCCACATCGATACCGTCGACCTGCGCGGCCATGTGGCGCACTACAGCCGGCATCGGGTTCGCCTTCATCGCGTAATGCACATGGACTTCGGCCGGCAGCGCAGCCTTCAACTCGGCGACCTTGCGGGTCATGACGGCGCTGTCGTAAACGTAGAACGGCGTGCGGCCGATCTCGCGCGCGAGCGCGGTGATCGGCTTGCCGCCGACGACTATCGCGTCATCCGCGACTGCGAACCAGGGATGGACCGCGTGCTTGCCGAGCGTCGTGATCATCGGCTTGCGTCGTCGCGTTTCGATCGCAACCACAACAGGCCGCCGGAGAACAGCCCACGCAGCACTTCCCAGCGAGTCAGGTTGCCGAAAGTCGTGCGCTCAAAGCGTCTCACCAACAAGTTGCGCAGCTCCCAGTACGCGTGGCGCGCCACGGTGCTGTCGAAGCGCAGCAGGTGCTTGGCGTAGAAAGCCCCGCGACCCTTCAGGTAGTTGCCGCGCAGCGCACGCACGGAGTCGTCGTCGGTGCGGTCGTGTGCATGCTCGATCATGACGTCGGGGCTGTAGACGATCCGTCGGCCGCCGCGCAGGGCGCGGTACATGTAGTCGGAGTCCTCGCCCGCCTTGCAGGGTGTCCCGGCGCCCAGGCGCGTATCGAACGGCTCCAGGTCGCGCAGCAGCGAGCGCTTGAGGGACATGTTGCAACCGCTCATGTTGCGCCGGAGCTCATCGAGCGATTTCACCTCGACCCGCTCGCGCCCGCGCCGCGTCGAGATCTCGGTCGGCAGGCCGGGGGCGGCTTCGACCCGGCCGCCGAGAATCGCCAGGCCGGCATCGCCCGCGAACTCGCGCGCGATGCCCTGCAACCAGTCGGGGCCGAACAGGCAGTCGTCGTCGGTGAACGCAAGGATGTCGTAGCGCGCCGCCGCGAGCGCTGCATTGCGCGCGTATGACAGCCCCTGGCGCGGCTCGAAGTGATAGACGAGGGGCACCGGAAGTTGCGCGCGCATCCGCTCCACGACGTCACGAGTGCCGTCGTTGGAGTTGTTGTCGATGATCACGAGCTCCCAGGGCAGGTCGTGCTCGGACTTTCCAAGCTCGGCGATGCGTGCGAGAAAACGCTGAAGAGGGCCAGCTCGGTTATAGGTGCAGACGACTACACTGATCATCCTGGGCGCATCAGAAGGGGGTGGCCCCGGTCGTGACCCCCGCATGCTAATGGGGTGCGCGCGCTCTGCCAAGCGACCATAAGTGCACCAGTTCACACTCTGGGACCGGGTCACGGCGTGATGCTTGCCGGCCCGGACAATGCCGAGAGGTTGGCTGGCGCCGCGGCGTCGAACGCACGCACCTGGTACGTGTAGCTCGTTCCTGCGGTAACAGTGCGATCCGTGTACGACGGGGTGCTACTGGTGCCCAGCAGTACCGAGTTGCGATAGATCTGGTAGCCCGCGACGCCGGCGCCGCCGATGTCAGTGGAGGCCTGCCAGGTCAGCTGGACCTGCACAATGCCACTTTGGTTGAGCAGCACGCTCGCGGAGTTGCCGTGCCAGTTGGCGGTCGCCAGGTCCGGGCGGCCGTCGTTGTTGAAATCTGCCGCCACGATCGAGAACGGCGTGAGCCCGACGGTGAAGTCCTGCCGCGCGCTGAGAGCGCCGGTATTGTTCCCGTAGAGCACAGAGACCTGGTCGCCGCCGGGGTGACAGCACGTCGGGTAGTTGTCGGCGGTGTCCGTGTTCACCACATCGTTGGCGCCGTCGCCATCGATGTCGACGATCGCGAGCATCTTGGGCACCAGCCCGGTGGCGAAGGTGTTGAGCACAGTGAACGCGCCGTTCGCGCCGCCCAGCAGCACGGTGATGTTGTTGCTGAGCTCGTTGACCGTGACCAGGTCGAGCCGCCCGTCCGCGTTGAGGTCACCTGCGCGGAGCCCGTGCGGTCCGTCGCCGACGGTGTAGTTCACTGCTGCGGCGAAGCCACCCGTGCCGTTGCCGAGCCGCACGCTGACGTTGTCGCTGTTGCGATTGGCCACCGCCACGTCCGGATTGCCGTCGCCATTGAAATCGAGCGCCACCACCGAGTGCGGTGCAGCCCCGGTCGTGAAGTTGCTCGGCGCGCCGAAGCTGCCGTCGCCATTGCCGAGCAGCACACTGATGAAGTTGTTGCCGTGACAGGCCAGCGCCAGGTCCGGACGCGTGTCGCGATTGAAGTCCGCAACCGCGACCTCGTGCGCCTTGTTGTTGTTGCAGGCGGGGTAGTCGATCTTCGAAGCGAAGGAGCCGCTGCCCGTCCCGAGCAACACGCTCGCCGAGCCGTTGCCCTGGTTGGCGGTCACGAGATCCGGTTTGCCGTCGCCGTTGAGGTCGGCGATCTTCACCGACTTCGGCTCGTCACCGACCGGCCACGGCGTGCTCGCTCCGAACGTGCCGTTGCCGGTGCCGAAGAGGACGCTGATCGTATCGGCCGCTGCGTTCACGACCGCGAGATCGAGAATCGAGTCGCCGTTGAGATCGGCCGTCGCCACCGAGTGCGAGTTCGTGCCGGTGGCGTACGACACCTGCGGCGCGAAGCTCGCTGCCGTGCCTGCAGTCGCTGTCAGCGACTGCGGGATCGTCGGCGGAGTCGTATCCGGCTGCGGCGGAGTGACGAGGTTCAGGCTGACGCTGTCGAGCGTCGACGTCGCAATCGTGCCGTCGAGGTGGCTCGTCATCGCCACGCCGACGTAGACCGTCGCCGGCAGGTTGGCCAGCGTGACAGTGCCGCGCTGCGTCCAGTTCACGCCGTCGGGCGAGAAGTAGCCGCGCAGCACGTCACCCGCGCGCTGAATGCGAATCCAGCGCGGCAGCGTCAACACGTTGTCGCCGCTGTCGCCCGCGCTAGTGCCGCCGTTATTGGTGCGGTACTGGAACGACGCGCCCTTGCCCGCGCCGAGATACATCGTGCCGTGGCGCGAATTGGCGGCGAGCGACTCGCGCACCATCATGCCGACTTTGCTCCACACGTTCGGATTCGTGATCGTGTTGACGCGCGCAACCACCTCGCCGTCGCCGGTCAGCGTGCGATAGGCGAACTGGAACTCGTCGGCCGTGCCCCAGATGTCCGCGCCCGAGCCGCTGATCGAGAGTGACGTGCCGTTGTCAGTGAACGAGCCGGCGGCAGCGACCGCGCCGATGTCGCCATTGCTCCAGGTCGCAGCTGCGGCAGTCGTCGCCGATGCGCCGCCCGACAGCGCCGATTCATTGCCGGCGTTGTCGTACGAGCGAACCGCGTAGCTGTAGCTCGTGTTGGCAGCAAGGCTCGTGTTGCTGTAACTCGTCGCAGTCACGGTGGCGATCGGCGTGCCGCCGCCATCGCGATAGATGCGATAGCCGGCGAGCCCCGAGCCGCCCGCATTGTCCGTCACGGCGCTCCAGCTGAGATCGATGCGGCTGCTGCCGACTGCAGTGGCCTGCAGGTTCGACGGCACGCCCGGCGGCGTCGTGTCCGGCGCCGGCGGCGATTGCGTCGTCGCCGATGCGGGCGAGGAGTTGGCAGAGAGATTGTTGGCGCCGTCCACCGCGCGCACCGTGTAGGTGTAGAGCGTGCTCGCGGCGAGATTGGTGTCGGAGTAGCCCGCCGTCGTGACGGTCGCGATCGGGTTGACGCCGCCGTTGCGGAAGATGCGATAGCCGGCGAGGCCAGAGCCGCCCGCGTCGGTCGAAGCTGTCCACGTCAGGTCGATGCGGCTGGTGCTGACTGCGGTGGCTTGCAGGTTCGTCGGCACAGTCGGCGCCGTCGTGTCCGGAGTCGGCTGCGAGGCCGTGGTGATCGAGACGTTGTCGACCGTCGCGCTGCCGATCGTGCCATCGACGTGGCTCGTGTACGCCACGCCGATCAGCACCGAGGTGGGAAGGCTGGTCAGCGTAACAGTGCCACGCTGTGTCCAGGTCACGCCGTCGGCCGAGAAGAAGCCGCGCACGATGCTGCCGGCGCGCTCGACGCGAATCCAGCGCGGGATCGTCAGCACGTTGTCGCCGTTGTCGCCGGCGCTCGTACCGCCGTTGTTCGTACGGTACTGGAACGACGCGCCTTTGCCGGCGCCGAGGAACATCGTGCCGTGACGCGAATTGGCCGCGGTCGACTCGCGCACCATCAGGCCGACCTTGCTCCAGATGTTGCCGCTCGTCAGGTTGGTGACGCGCGCGGTCATCGTGCCGTCGCCGTCCAGCGGGCGATACGCAAACTGGAACTCATCCGCCGTGCCCCAGATGTCTGCGCCCGAGCCAGTGATCGTCAGCGACGTGCCGTTGTCGGTGAACGAGCCGGCGGCCGCGACCGCTCCGATGTCGCCGCTGCTCCAGCTCGGCGCAGCTGCCGTGGTCGCAGACGCGACGGCCGACAGGCCGGACTCATTGCCGGCGTTGTCATACGAGCGAACCTGGTACGTGTAGCTCGTATTCGCCGTCAGACTGGTGTTGCTGTAGCTGGTCGTCGTGATCGTCGCGATCGGCGTCGCGCCGCCATCGCGATAGACGCGATAGCCCGCCAGGCCGGAGCCGCCGGCGTTGTCGGTCGACGCGGTCCAGCTGAGATCGATGCGCGACGAGCCCACTGCAGTGGCCTGCAGGTTCTGCGGCACGCTCGGCGCGGTCGTATCCGGAGGCGGCGTCGTTTGCGTGGTGGCCGACGCAGAGGCCGAGTCGGCGGAAGCGTTGTTTGCCCCGTCCACTGCGCGCACGGTGTACGTGTACTGAGTGCCCGCAGTCAGACCCGTGTCGGAGTAGCTCGCCGTTGCCACGGTCGCGATCGGCGTTGCACCGCCATTGCGGAAGACGCGATAGCCCGACAGGCCCGAACCGCCCGTGTCGGTCGAAGCCGTCCACGTCAGATCGATGCGGCTGGTGCTCATCGCATTCGCCTGCAGATTCGTCGGCACCGACGGCGGCGTCGTATCAGGCGTCGGGTCGCTGCCGGTGAGCGTGACGTTATCGAGCGTCGCGGTCCCGATCGTGCCGTCGATGTGGCTGGTGTACGCCACGCCGATGAGCACCGAGGTCGGCAGGGTGCCGAGTGTCACGGTGCCGCGCTGCGTCCAGTTCACGCCGTCGCTCGAGAAGTAGCCGCGGATGACGTTGCCCTGGCGCTGCACGCGGATCCACCGCGGGATCAGCAGGATGTTGTCGCCGTTGTCGCCCGCGCTCGTGCCGCCGTTGTTGGTGCGGTACTGGAACGATGCGCCCTTGCCGGCGCCGAGGAAGATAGTGCCGTGGCGCGAGTTCGCGGCGACCGATTCGCGCACCATCAGGCCGACCTTGCTCCAGATGTGTGCGTTGCTCAGGTTGGTGACGCGCGCCACCAGCTCACCGTCGCCGTTGAGCGGCCGATAGGCGAAGTGAAACTCGTCTGCAGTGCCCCAGATGTCGGCGCCCGAGCCGGTGATCGTCATCGAGGAGCCGTTGTCGACGAACCCGCCGGCTGCAGCCACTGCGCCGACGTCCTGGTGCACCCAGCTCGGCGGCGGCAGCGTCGTCGCCGCAGCGACGTTGGAGTTGCCGGATTCGTTGCCGGCGTTGTCGAACGAGCGGACCGTGTACGTGTAGCTCGTGTTGGCCGCGAGCGTCGTGTTGCTATAGGTCGTGCCCGTTACGGTGTCGATCGGAGCAGCGCCCCCGTTGCGATAGATGCGGTAGCCGGCGAGACCCGAGCCGCCTGCGTTGTCAGTCGCTGCGGTCCAGCTCAGATCGATGCGCGAGGAGCTCACAGCAGTCGCCTGTACGCCCTGCGGCACGCTCGGCGGCGTGACGTCCGCGCCTGCGATCGAGATCGTCACCGTCACCGGCACACCGAAGGCGCCGATCGCGTCGGCCACGGTGTACGTGAACGTATCGCTCGACGACGGCGAGGCGTCGTGCTGGTAGGTGATCGAGCCCGTCGACGTGTTGATGCCCGCGATCGTGCCGTGCTGCGGCTGATCCATCACGACGATCGACTGGAAGTTCAGGCCGTCGGGATCGGAATCGTTCGCCAGCACCGGGATCACGACCGTGCCGCCATTCGATACACCTGCGGAGTCCGCGCCGAGCACCGGGTTGCCGGAGGGGCAGTTCGGGAAGACTCGCGCTTCGTCGCGCGAGGTCAGATACGGATCGGACACTGCGAGACGGAAACCCCAGTAGTACATCTCGCCGTCGCAGCCGACAGGCGAGATCGTCGCCGAAGACGTGCACGCGCTGACGAAGGGTTCGGTGTGCTCGTGATTAGTGTGATAGAGCACCTGCTGCCACTGGCAGATCAGGTCCTGCGTCGCGGTCTGCGCGTCCGAGATGTTCGCGCTCAGGGTGACCGGCGTCAGGCCCGACAGCGAGTAACGCGAGCCGTTGGCGGGGCTCGTGATGTGCACGACCGGCGGTGTGTTGTTGAGCGAGATCAGCGTCGACGTCTGTGTCTGCAGCCCGGTGCCGTCGCGGACAGTGAGCGTTGCATCGAAGTTCGTGATCGCCGAGGTGGCGGTCGAGTAAGTGTGCGACGGATTTACGGCAGTGCTGGTCGGCGAGCCATCGCCGAAGTCCCAGGTGAAGGTGACCGGGCCGCCGTCCGGATCGTTGGAGCCGGCGCTGGAGAACTGCACGTTGAGCGGGCTCGCGCCGAAGGTCGGCTTCGCACTCGCGAGCGCAACCGGCGGGCGGCCGCCCGGCGGGGAGTAGCTGACCTTGCGCACGAACGCGGTCCACGCGATGTAGTACAGCGACCCGTCGGTCGGATGCATGCCCAGCTCGACCACGCCGCCCGCGCCGGATGCGAAGTTCTGCACTTCCAGCACGCGATTGCTGTCATCGACGACCACGCTCTTGATCCACTGGCCGCCGTAGTCGCCGTGGAAGTACGTGTTGCGGTACTGCGTGGGGAACTGCGTGCCGGTGTAGAACACTCCGCCAGTAGAGGTGTTGCCCTGGAACGGCGAGCCGATGACCGTCGTGCCGTCCGGCGCGGTGGTGCCGATCATCTGCGCGACTGCGTTGCCTGCACCGTCATAGGCAGGGAAGCGCGACTGCAGCGTCGTGCTGCTGTGATTCCAGTCGAGCGCAGGACGACTGTGCATGGCCGGGTGCACCGAGGCCGGCATCTGCTGCGCGCTGTTGCAGGGATTCGGCCACGACGGTGTATTCAGCGTCTGCTGCTTCAGCATGTCCTGGAAGAAGAAGAACTGCTGCGTGCAGCTGCCGATGCCGAACAGCGGGTTCGGCGCGTCCAGGTTCTGGCGGCGATTGCCGGTCGTGTTGTAGCTGGTGTTGGCGGTCTGGCCTTCGTACAGCGGCCAGCCGAGATTCTCGCCCGCGGACTTGATGATGTTCAGGTCTTCCCAGGTGCTCCAGCCGACGTCGCCCAGATAGACCACGCCCGGATTGGCGTCTTCGCGCAAGTGGCTGCCGGTGCCGGGGCGGATCGTGAAGCGGTACGGATTGCGCAGGCCGTAGGCCCACACGCGCGAGCGCGGCGAGCGCGGCGCGCTGGCGTCGTAGAAGGGGTTGCCCTGGATGCCGTCGCCGGTGATCGGGTCGATGCGCAGCAGCTTGCCGTTCATCGAATCGATCAGCTGCGCGCGCAACGCGCCGACGTTCTCCTTCGCACCGAAGAAGCCGTCGTCGAGCGCGGATTGCCAGTAGGTGTCGCTAGCCGAGCCGACGTCGGCGCTGTTGTAGGTGGCGCCGTCGCCCGCAGAGACCAGCAGCGTGCCGTCCGCGGCGAACACCAGCGAGCCGATGCCGTGCGAGTCGTGCGTGAGCGTGAAGCCGGTGTTCTTCGGCCCGGCGATCGTGGTCTCGCCGATCAGCACGTGGCGCGTGCTGTAGTCGATCGTCGTCGCGCGGCGATAGTCCGGATCGCCGGCCGGCTTCACGGCCTGATAGCGCACGACGCGGCCGAGCGTGGCCTTCTTGAAGCCGGGATTCGCAATCGTGTTCGTCGGCGGGTTGAGCCACTGCGCGTCCGGGAGCCAGGTCGTGCTCGGGTTGTAGTTGCCGTTGCACACCGGCGCCCCGTCGACCGGCGTGTCGCAGTTCATCAGGTGATGACGGTCGACGGCGAACAGCATGTAGACGTAGCCGTTCTGCTCGAACGCCGGCGACAGCGCGAAGCCGAGCATGCCGTGGTCATGCCACGCCAGCACTTCGGGCGAGATGTCGAGAAACGGCGTGATCACCGGATTGGTCTGGTCGATGATCCAGACGCGGCCGGTGCGCTCCCACACGAACATGCGGCCCGACGGCGTGAAGGCGATGCCGACCGCTTCGTTCCACTGCTGTGCGCCGTCGGGGCGCGGCAGATTCACTTCGGTGAAGCCCGTCGGCAGCGTCGTCGCGAAGCTGCTGAGGCTGAGGAGGACGAGCAGCAACGTGGCAAGAGCTCTCGCGCCCTTGATGCCGGAATTCATGCGGACTCGACTCCTCGTTGTTGCTTCTGTTTCGCCCTCAGCAAACTGTGAAATAGGTCACATTTTTCTGAGGCTTATGAACGGGCACGGACAAGCGTGCAAGGCACGTACCACGGACCTCGGGCCGCACCGCGTCAGACCCTTACACGGCCGGTGAGCGCGTGTGAGCGTGGCGAGGTGGTGTGTTTGGAAAGAAAGCCGACAGTCCCCAACGACCGATGAGCATTCCGCGCGTGCTGTGGTAGACCATCGCATGCGGGCGCATGTGCGAACATCGCCCGGAAGGGAAGGAGACGCGGGGCACAGCCGCAGCGCGTCTAAAATGTCAGGCTGAAGCCTGACCCACACAAGAAATCTGTCGAGGTAAATCGTGAGAGTGTTGGTTACCGGCGCCGAAGGCTACATCGGTGCGATCCTGTTGCCGTATCTCGCCGCGCGGGGCTTCGAGGTCACCGGCCTCGATACCGGCTATTACCGCGACGGCTGGCTGTACTCGGACAACGACGAGCGGCCGCGCATGCCGTCGATCGTCTACAAGGACCTGCGCCGCTGCACGCAGGAAGACGTCGCCGGCTTCGATGCGATCGTGCATCTCGCGGAGCTGTCGAACGATCCGCTCGGCGAGAATCGCCCGGAAATCACGCGCCAGATCAATTACGGCGGCTCGGTGCACCTCGCGCAGCTTGCGCAGAGCGCCGGCGTGTCGCGCTTCGTGTATACGTCCTCGTGCAGCGCTTACGGTCTCGGCACCGGCGAGATTCTCGACGAGACTTCGCCGACGCGCCCGCAGACTGAGTACGCACGCTGCAAGATCAAGGTCGAGGAAACGCTCGGCAAGATGGCCGCGAAGGATTTCTGCCCGGTGTTCCTGCGCAATGCCACCGCCTATGGCGCGTCGCCGCGCATGCGTTTCGATATCGTGCTCAACGATCTCAGCGCGCTCGCCTGGACGACGAAGCAGATCAAGATGATCAGCGACGGCACGCCGTGGCGTCCGCTGGTGCACGTCGCCGACATCTGCGAGGCGATCCGCTGCGCGCTGGTCGCGCCCGCCGAGCGCGTCGCCGGTGAGGTCATGAACGTCGGCGCCGACAGCGAGAACTATCGCGTGCGCGAGATCGCGGAGATCGTCGCCAACGAGTTCCCGGGCTGCCAGGTGAGCTTCGGCGGCGCCACGTCCGACAACCGCAGCTATCGCGTCGCCTTCGCCAAGATCCGCAAGCTGATGCCGGATTTCGAGTGCCGCTGGAGCGCGCGCGACGGCGCTCGCCAGCTGCACTCGCTGTTCGAGCGCCTGCAGATGCCGAAAGAGACGTACGAGTTCCGCGCCTTCACGCGTCTGAAGCAGCTGAAGTATCTGCAGGCGACGCAGCAGATCGACGAGGCGTTCTACTGGCGACCGCGATGATCTTCAGCGAGACAGCGATCCCGGGCGCATACATCGTCGAGCCGCAGCGTCACTCGGATTCGCGCGGCTACTTCGTCCGGCAGTGGTGCCAGCGCGAGTTCGCACAGGCCGGGCTGGACCTGCAGATCGTGCAGGCGAGCTCGTCGTTCAATCTGCATCGCCATACCGTGCGCGGCATGCACCTGCAGGTGCCGCCCGCGCTCGAAGGCAAGCTCATCCGCTGCATCGGCGGCGCGATCCTCGATGTGATCGTCGACCTGCGGCCGGACAGCCGCACCTTCCTGCAGCACGTCGCCGTCGAGCTCACGGCCGAGAACGGCCGCTCGCTGTACGTGCCGCCGTTGTGTCTGCACGGATTCCAGACGCTGGCCGATCGCACCGAAGTGTCGTACATGATGACCGGTTTCTACGACGCGCCCCGCGGCCGCGGTTTTCGCTGGAACGATCCGGCGTTCGGCATCCGCTGGCCGGAGCCGCGCAACGTGCACATCCTGCAGCGCGACGCGGAGTACGAGGAGTTTTCCGCGGCTGCGTGGACGCGCAGTCTGTCGGCCAACGGCGAGTCCGCGACGTGAACGAGTTGCAATCGCTCGCATCGGCACAGGGCAGCGAGGCCGCCGCTGCGGAAGCCTTACAGCTGATGCGTGTCCTGCAGCCGATCTGCCGCAGCATTACCGGTAACGGTGTACGCGAGACGCTCGAGCACGTTGCTTCCTTCGTCGATCTGCAGAAGTTCGAAGTGCCGAGCGGCACGCGCGTGTTCGACTGGGAAGTGCCGAAGGAATGGAACATCAGGGATGCGTGGCTGAAGGATCCGCGCGGCCGCACCATCGCGAGCCTCGCGGAGAGCACGTTGCGGGTCGTCAGCTACAGCACGCCGATTCGCGCCCGCATGTCGATAGCCGAGCTGCGCCCGCACCTGCATTCGCTGCCCGATCATCCGGATTGGATTCCCTACCGCACCAGCTACTACCGGGAGGCGTGGGGATTCTGCCTGCGCCACCGCGAGCTCGAAGCGCTGAGCGACGGCGAGTACGAGGTCTGCATCGACAGCACGCTCGATGAGAAGGGCAGTCTCACGTACGCAGAATGCCTGCTTCCTGGCACGAGCGCGGAAGAGTTCCTGCTCTACACGCACGTCTGTCATCCCGCGACCTGCAACGACAATCTCACGGGGATCGCGGCGCTCGCGATCCTCGGCCGCGCGCTCACGAACGTGCCGCGCCGCTATACGTATCGCCTGGTGTTCGCGCCGGGAACTATCGGGGCGATCACCTGGCTCGCACGCAACGAGGCGCTCACCGGTCGCATCCGCCACGGTCTTGTGACGGGCCTGCTTGGCGTCGACGGGCCGCTGGTCTACAAGCGCAGCCGCGAAGGGCGTTATGACATCGACCGGATCGCGCAGACTGTGCTGCCTGGGCTGGAGCGCGACGCGGATCTGCGCGATTTTCATCCATACGGCTATGATGAGCGCCAGTTCTGTTCGCCGGGCTTCAACCTGCCGGTCGGACGACTGACGCGCACGCCGAACGGAGAGTACCCGCAGTACCACACGTCGGCCGACGACTTGACGCTGATCGATCCGGCGCGCCTCGCTGGGAGCCTGCGCGCGCTGGCCGGGATGATCGCCGCCGCCGAGTGCAACCGGCGGTATCGCAACCTGTCGCCGAAGTGCGAGCCGCGCCTGGGTGCGCGCGGCCTGTATCGTCCGACGGGCGGCGCGCATGTGCCGCGGTTCGAGGAGTCGCTGTTGTGGGTGTTGAACCAGAGCGATGGCAGTCGCGACCTGGTGGACATCGCACAGCGCTCGAAGCTGAGCATGGAAGAGCTCGCGGTGGCGTGCGAAGCGCTGATGAAGACCGGGCTCATCGAGCCCGCTGAGACGGAAGTGATGACTGACGGGGAGCGGTCATGAAAGTAGTGTTGTTCTGCGGCGGTCTCGGGACGCGCCTGCGCGAGCATTCGGACACCATTCCGAAGCCGCTGGTGAACGTTGGTTATCGCCCGATCATCTGGCACCTGATGCGCTACTACGCGCACTACGGACACCGCGACTTCGTGCTCGCGCTCGGCTATCGCGGCGACCTGATCCGCGAATACTTCCTCAACTACAACGAGGCGATGTCCAACGATTTCACGCTGTCGCAGGGCGGCACGCACATCGAGCTGCACAGCCGCGACTTCGACGACTGGAAGATCACGTTCGTCGACACCGGGCTGCACAGCAATATCGGGCAACGCCTGCTGCGGGTCCGCAAGTACCTCGCCGCCGAAGAGATGTTCCTGGCCAATTACTCGGATGGCCTGTCGGACGCGCCGCTCGACGACATCGTCGCGCGCTTCAGCAAGAGCGACGCGGTCGCCAGCCTGCTCGCGATTCGCAGCATCCAGAGTTTCCATGCCGTGCACGCCGACGCCGACGGCGTGGTCAACGGGCTGGGCGCCGTCAGCGAGCAGCAGATGTGGCTCAACGGCGGCTACTTCGCCATGCGCCAGGAGATCTTCGATCACATCCGCGAGGGTGAGGAGCTGGTGGAAGAGCCGTTCCGGCGCCTGATCCAGCAACGCAAGCTGCTGAGCGTGCAGTGGGACGGCTTCTGGCAGTGCATGGACACGTTCAAGGACAAGATCAACTTCGATCGCATGGCGGCCCAGGGCGACTGCCCGTGGATGGTCTGGCGGCCGCGCAAGGCGCCGAAGGCAGCGGGCTGATCGATGCTCGATCTGTCGTTCGGCACGAACCCGCGGCGCGCGCTGCGCGTGCTATGCATCGGCGCGCATTGCGACGACATCGAGATCGGCTGCGGCGCGACGCTAGCCGCCCTGCGGCGCCTGCGCAAGCGCCTCGAAGTGAACTGGGTGGTGCTCAGCGGCGCGGAGAACCGGCGGCGCGAGTCGACGGCTGCCATGCGCGCATTGGTAGGGCCGCGCGCCTTCAACGAAGGAATCTTCGGCGGTCTGCGCGACGGTTACCTGCCAGCTCAATACGCAGCTGCGAAAGAACTGTTCGAGTCCCTGAAGTCGCTGCCCGCGCCGGACGTGATCTTCAGCCACGAGCGCAACGATCGCCACCAGGACCACCGCACGATCTCGGAGCTGGTCTGGAGCACTTTTCGCGACCACGCCGTGCTCGAATACGAGATTCCCAAATGGGACGGCGGCTTGGGCACGCCAAACATCTATTTTCCGGTGAGCCGGCGCGACGCTGACGTTAAGGTGCAAGCGCTCATGCGCGCCTACGCCAGCCAGGTCGGCAGGGATTGGTTCAAGCCCGAGACGTTCCTCGGCCTCATGCGCCTGCGCGGCGTCGAATGTCGATCGCCGAGCGGCTATGCGGAGGGATTCTACGGGCATAAGCTCACGCTCACGGTATGAGCGCCGCTGCAAACGAGCCGTTGATCACGATCGTCACGCCGTTCTACAACACGGCGCGCTACCTGGAGCAATGCATCCGCAGCGTGCTGGCGCAGAGCTACGGCAACTTCGAATATATCCTCGCCGACAATTGCAGCACCGACGGCTCGCTGGATATCGCGCGGCGTTATGGCGAGCAGGATCGCCGCATCCGCGTGATGACGCACACCGAGTTCGTCGGGCAGATGCCGAACTACAATCGCGCGCTGCGTTACGTCTCACCCGACAGCCACTACGTCAAGATCGTGCAGGCGGATGACTGGCTCGAGCCGCACTGCATGGCGGAGATGGTGCAGCTCGCACAGGCGCATCCGCGAGTCGGTGTCGTCGGCGGCTGCTTCATCGCCGGCGATATCATCGGCGGCTACGGGCTGACGTTCGAGCGCAATGTCTTCAGCGGCGCGGAAGCCTGCCGCACGCGGCTCACGACCGGCGGTACCTACTTCGGCTCGCAGACCGTGCTGATGTACCGGGCCGAGATCGTCCGCCGTCGCGACCCGTTCTACAGCGAGACCGACATCAACGCGGACACGCACAGCTGCTTCGACATCCTCGAGCACTGGGACTTCGGCCGCGTATCGCAGATTCTCATGCACCTGCGCCGGCAGGAAGCGACGATCTCAGGCGAGCTGCAGCGGTTCTATCCGCAGCCGCTGACGCAGTATCTGCTGGTACGCAAGTACGGCCGCAAGTATCTCGACGGCAAACAGCTCTCACAGGCGCTGCAGCGAACCCGCAACCGCTACCTCATGTTGCTGGCGCGTGCGTGGCTGAATCGTGCCGACGACTCATTCTGGGAATTTCACCGCCGCGGACTGGCCAGCATCGGCGAGAACATCGAGCCCGGAGCGATCGCAGCAGCCGTGATGCGGATCGCGCTCGACAAGATTCTCAATCCGAAGAGGACGATCGAGGAGCTGACGGCGCGCGTTCACAGCGACGCCGCCGGCTTCTGAGGCCGCCTTACTTTGCAGTCAGCGTTCGCCCGGTTGCATTGACCGGCGCGGCCACTGCGAACGACAGCACAGCTCGCCCCGCCGTCACTGCGATGAACTGCTGACCCCCGATGGCGTAGCTCATCGGTGCGGACGTCACCGGAGCGCCCACCGACATTTCCCACAGTCTCGCGCCGCTCGCGGAATCGAGAGCGAAGAAACGGTCGGCATCGCCTCCGAACACAACGCCGCCGGCCGTCGCGAGCAGACCGCCCGTCTCAGGCTTGTCGAGCCGCGGTGTGTGCTCGGTGCGCCAGACAGTCTTCCCGGTCGCGGGATCGATCGCGAGCACGCCGCTGCGGAAGGGCTCTGCGAGCCCGCTGGTGGAGCCGAGCAGGTACAGCTCGCCTTCCTCGGAATCGCGCACCGGGTGCGAGTAGAAAATGGCACCGCGATCCATGAAGGGGACGAAGATGAGCCGATCGTTGCGCGAGTAGGCGGGCGGCCACCAGTTCGTGGCGCCCTCGGCGGATGGGTACACGAGCGAGCCCTGCAACGTCGGCTCCGATCCCGCAATCACTACCGGCCGGCCGTTCTCGTCCATCGACGACGCCCAGGTCTGCTTGACGAACGCAGTGGCCGAGATGAATTTGCCGCTGGCCCGGTCGAGCACGTAGAAGAATCCGTTGCGATTGGCGAACAGCAGGCGCTTCGCGCCGCTCGCATCATCGATGAGCACGGGGACCTGCGTCGAATCCCAGTCGTGCAGGTCGTGCGGCGTGAACTGGAAGTGCCAGCTCAGCTTGCCGGTGTCCGCATTGATCGCGACCACGGAACAGGAGTAGAGGTTGTCGCCCTCGCGGACGCTGCCCTCGTGATCCGGCGCCGGGTTGCCGATGCCCCAGTAGACGTCGTTGGTCGCGGGATCGTACGACCCCGTCATCCACGGTGCGGCGCCGCCTTCGCGCGCCGAATCTCCCGCCCACGTATCGGCGTGCGGCTCGCCGGGCTGCGGAATGGTGTTGAATCTCCAACGTTCCTTGCCGGTCTTGGCATCGAGCGCAGCGATGAAGCCGCGCGTGGCGAAGTCGCCGCCGGAGCTGCCGACGATCACCAGGTCCTTCACCGCCAGCGGGGCGGAGGTGAAGGCGTAGCCGACGTGATAGTCGCCGAGCGACACATCCCACAGCTTCTTGCCGGTTTTCGCATCCAGCGCCTTGACCCGCGCATCCAGCGTCGCGAGGAATACCTTGTCGTCGAGGAGCGCGACGCCGCGGCTCACTTTCCAGGCGCCGGCGCCGATCATGTCACCCGGCAGGCGCGCCGAGTGCTTCCACAATTCGCGGCCGGTTGCCGCATCGAGCGCGACGACGTCGCTCGGCGGGTAGGAGACGTACATGACGCCGTCGGCCACCAGCGGCGTGTTCTCCATGCGGCGGTAGTCCGTCATCGCCTGGTACATCCACGCCAGCTTCAGCGATCCGATGTTGTCGCGCGTGACCTCCTGCAGGGGTGAGTAGCGGTTCGCCGAATAGTCGCCGCCGTAGGTGAGCCACTCATGCGAGGTATTAGCTGCGGCCGCGAGGCGCTCGGGCGTAACCGGCTGCGTGGCATCGAGCAACGCCTCGCGGTGAGCGGCGCCAGGTGCATCCTTGAGCACGAGCGAGCGGACGAAGCCGACGAGCTGCCATGTTTCGGTCCAGCCCGTGTCGACGCCCATCATGGCCGTACCCGGCACGCCGCTGCGCACGGTGCGATACATCGCCCAATCCGTTTCGGTGCGCGGCGTGCTCCGGCCGATCAGCGAGGGTCCGACGCCGCCGCCGCCTTCGGCGCCGTGGCATGCCGCACAGGTCGAGGCGAATCGCTCCTTTCCCTGCTTCAGATGCGTCTCGTTGTCGTACGGATTGTCCACGACGCGGTAGAGGCTGCCATGGTGATCCAGGTCTTCGAGCGGAAACCCGGAGCCCGGCTTGAGCATGCGCAGGAACTCTCCCCAGCTCGCTTCGGGGTATTGCCCGCCCGCCTTGTTGAGCACCAGCTCGGCCCGGAACCGCAGCTCGGGCACGAGCAGGATCGCGCCTACGCCGAGCGCGCCGATGCCTAGAACAGCGGCGACAATCCAACGCAACTTTCGCATTTGCTACTTTTCCTCGAGCGGCGCGCGTTGCGGGTTGCCGCGCGCGATTGCGGTGTACCAGTCGATAGTCTTCTGCAGCCCGGACTCGAAAGACGTTTCGGGAGCCCAGCCGAGCTGCGCACGGGTTGCCGCTACGTCCGCTGCACGCCGCTGTTCGAGCGCCCGATCGTCGAGCGCACCGAATGCCGGAACGATCGGCGAGCCCATCAGCTTCACGATCTTTTCGACCGCCTGGCGCGCCGTATGGGTCGTGCCCGTGCCGAGATCGATCGTGCGGCCCGCGAGATTCTCTTTCATCGCCATGAGCAGCAGACCGGTCACGACGTCGGCGCTATAGATCCAGTCGAGCGGCCGCGAGGCGGAGCTCAGGCGCGGCGTCTCGCCGCGCGCCAGCGCGAGGATCACGTACGGTATCAGCTTGTTCAGATCTTTCTGTCCCGGTCCGTACGCCATCAGGATGCGCGCGATGCTGACTGGTAAGTCGTAGAGCGCATGGAAGGTGCGCGCGTAGGCATTGGCGGCGAACTTTGCCGCCGCATAGGGCGAAGAGGGTACGAAGCGCGAGGCCTGCGGCTCATTCGCATCCGGTTCGTCCTGCGAGCCGGTGACGATGACGCGCTCGCAGGAGCTGGCGTGCGCGCTCTCGAGCACGTTCACTGTTGCAATCAGGTTGCCGCTCAGCGCAGGGCGGATGTGCTCGATTCCGCGCGCTCCGTAAACGTAGCCGGCCAGGTGAAAGACGATCTGGGGTCGCGCCTGCGCGAACAGCCGGCGCACGGCATCGAAGTCGCCGAGATCTGCGGTCCACGCGCGGATCGGTCCGCCGTCGGGCACCGTCGCTGTGCGCGAAACGCCGTGGACTTCGGCACCGAGCTCGACCAGGCGTTCGCAGAGTGCGCTGCCGATGAAACCGCTGGCTCCCGTGACCAGAACGCGCCGGCTGCGCATTCTGGCGATCGAGTGTGCGGCAGCGTCGCTCGGTCCAGGCATGGCGGCTCGCGGTCAGTTCGCGACCGCGCGCTGCGGATGACCGGGCATGTAACGGTCGAGCGCGTCGCTCGGCAGGTGCGTCAGGTCGCTGACGCGCAGGAAATCGGTGAGCGCCGTGCCGGTGCAATACGAATCGCGGTTCACAGCGCCGCGCTGCGCGTTCACGTCGTCCAGATTCGCGATCCGGAAGTCGATGCTGAAGCGCGTGCGGCCGCTCGTGTTGGGCACCGACGAGTGCAACTGCGCAGCCGAGAACATCATGACGCCGCCGGCCGGCGCGACCACGCGTACGTCCGGAACCATCTCGACCGGAACCTCGGCCTTCGGCTGCACACGCGTGTCGGTGCCGACGTGCTGCGCGGCGTTGAACCGGCTGGTCTGCGTCCAGCGCTGGTAGTCGTACACGCTCGAGGTGTTGCGGATGCTGCGGTCCCAGTACTGCGGATGAAACGCCATGACGTTGTCCGGCTGCACGTCGTAGATCGGCATCCAGAAATTGATCTGGCACATCGGCGCGGAATACCAGGTGTCGCGATGCGGGTGAAATGCATAGGCGATTCCCGTCGTCAGGTAGGCATCGCTCGTGGAGGTGCGCATGCGGGGCACGTCGAAGTAGGTCGTGCGCTCGTCGCAGCCGAAGTCGCGCAGCAGCGCCTGGATCAGCCGCTTCGACTCCGGATGGTGGATGAACTCGGGCTTGAGGCGCTCGAGCACCGCAACGTACTTCTCGACCGGCATCTCGTGTTGCGCGGTCTGCGGGTCGAGCCCGGCGAAGGCGGTGTGGATCAGCGTGCGGGCGAGCTCGCACAGATCGAGCGCCGATTTGCGCGGCGAGAACACGAAGACATTGCCGGCATAGAGCGCCTCGCGCCGTTGCGCGTCGCTCATGCCGGAGTCCAACAGGACGTTCATCTCACACCTCCGCGAGCCGTCAGGCCGCCGATTTGAGGCCAGACCAGCGCGCTCGCACCCAGCGCGCAGCCAGATTCGCCATCATCGTTTCCGCGCCCTGGGGCTTGCCGGACAGCTGCCACAGGATCAACACCGCAAGAGCGTAGCTGATCACACCGAGCGCGGCGCAGGCTGCGATGCGAGTCACGGTGCCAAACGGGGCCAGCAGTGTCGAAAAAACTGCCAGTCGCACCCAGGTATACATGAGCGCCGCCGCCACGATCGGGCGCCAGGTCGAGCGCAGGAAATCGCTCCAGCGGATCGGCGTCGAGCGCACCAGGATCGAATAGGTCACCGGCACGCCGAAGATCACGGCGTGGATCAGGTGCGCCGTGGCGGCGCCGACCACGCCGTAGTGATGGGCGGAGTAGATCAGCATCGGCATCAGCACGATCATCTGGATTCCGCCGGTGAGCGCGATCAGGCGCGGCTTGCTGAGCGCGTGATAGACCGCACCGGTATTCGCCTGCAGCGTATTGAGTGCGCCCGAGATCGCAAGCAACGCGACCAGCGGCGCCGACTCGATCCACTTGTCGCCGAGCAGGAGCGGTACCAGCAGCTCCGCGGTGGCTGCGATCCCCAGGCACACCGGCAGCGTCAGCATGCACACGAAGCTGAGCACGTCGCGGAACGCCTTGCGCAGTTGCTGCGGATCCTGTGCGAGCTGCACGTAGCCGGGGAACACCGCGCGATTGATCGGCGCGACCATCTCGGTCGACGGCAGGTTCGAGATTTCGTACGCGACATTGAACAGGCCGAGCATGCGCGTGCCGGCGATGCGGCCGATGATCAGGTCGCCGGCGCGATTGCGCATGAACGTGATTGCGTTGTTGAGCGCGACCCAGCCGGAGAAGCTGAACAGGTCGCCGGTCGACTTCAGCATGAAGCGCGGCCGTCGCGGCACCATCCAGTAGCTGACGATGAGCGAGGCGATGTTGCCCGCGATCATGCCGGCGATCAGCGCCCAGTAGGACCGCCACGCGAAGGCGAGCGGCACCGCGATCACCACCTGGCTCAGCTTCTGGAACACCTGCAGGCGGAAGTCGCGATCGAACTGCAGCTGCTTGCGAAACTCGACCGTGCCGATGTTGTTGAAGGCGCGCAGGCAGTTGCCGGCCGCGACCAGGTAGATCACGGTCTGCAGGCGCGGCTCGTGGTAGAAGTCCGCGGCGAACGGCGCGGAGATGAACAAAGCGATCGCGATGCCGGTCGCGAACAGCACGTTGAGCGTCCACGCCGTGTCGAAATCGTCCGAGGTCGAGTCGGGCCGGCGGATCAGCGCGAGATCGAAGCTGAAGGCGCTCAGCAGCTCGAGCAGGGCGATCAGCGAGGTCGCCATGGCGATCAGGCCGAAGTCGCTTGGCGCGAGCAGGCGGGCGAGGATCAGCGTGCTCAGCGCGCCGAGCGCGCGCACGATCATTCTGGCGCTCGCCATCCAGAAGACGCCGGTCGCCATCTTCTTGCGGACGTGTTCCATCGCGGCGGCTCAGGCGGACGCGATCATTGCGGGACTGCGAACAGGTTGCTCAGCTCGCGTGCGAG
Organism: Steroidobacteraceae bacterium; assembly: GCA_044866955.1. Taxonomy (GTDB): domain Bacteria; phylum Pseudomonadota; class Gammaproteobacteria; order Steroidobacterales; family Steroidobacteraceae; genus Steroidobacter. The sequence goes on along the minus strand of JBIOUH010000021.1, from coordinate 17,398 downwards.
CAACGCCCGGTCGTACTTGCCGTTGGCGTTGCGCGGAATCGTCTCGCGCCAGTCGATGTGCGCGGGCACCATGTAGGCGGGCAACTGCTTCTTGCACTCGTTGAGCAGCGCGGTCGCCGCTGCGGGCGACTGCGATCCGGCGACGACCAATGCGACCGCCTGCCCCAGCGTCGGGTGCGGCACGCCGACCGCGGCCGCATCCGAGATCAGGCCGGTGGCGAACACCACTTCCTCGATTTCCGTCGGACTCACGCGGTAGCCGGACGTCTTGATCATCTCGTCGCGCCGGCCGACGAAGTAGAGATAGCCGTCCTCGTCCTTGCGCACCTGGTCGCCGGACCACACGGCGACTTCCGGAATCACCAGCCCGCCGGGGCGGCCCGGAGCGGGCTTGAAGCGCTCGGCTGTCTTCTGCGGATCGTTCCAGTAGCCGAGCGAGACGAGCGAGCCGCGATGCACGAGCTCGCCGACTTCGTTCGGCTCGCACGGCGTGCCGTCGGCGCGCACCACCAGGATCTCGGCATTCGGGATCGCCTTGCCCATCGAACCGGGGCGATTGTCGATCTCCGCCGGCGGCAGATAGGTGGAGCGGAAAGCTTCGGTCAGACCGTACATGAGGAACGGACGCGTCTTCGGCAGCGAGCTGCGCAGCTTCGCCAGTGTCGCGCCGGGCATGGCGCCGCCCGAATTCGTGATGTATCGGAGCGATTCGCGCACTTCCGCGGGCCATTCGAGATCGGCGAGCTGCGCCCACAGCGGCGGCACTCCGGCCAGGCCGGTCACGCGTTCTCGCTGCGCAACCGTGAGGATGTCGCGCGCGAACAGGTAATCCATGAGCACGACGGAAGCGCCGACGGAGAAAGCCGTCGACAGCTGGCTGAAGCCGTAGTCGAAGCTGAAGGGGAGGACTGCGAGCAGGCGATCGTCGGGCGTGTTCTCGAGGTACTGCGCGACGCTGTGTGCGCCGGTGACCATGTTCCGGTGCGACAGCACCACGCCCTTCGGCCGGCCAGTGCTGCCCGAGGTGTACAGGATCGACAGCATGTCCATGTCGATGATGCGATGAAATGCGGCACTGGCCGGAGCGCCTCGCAGCGTTTCACTCCACGTGGTCAACTTGAAGCGACCAGGCGACGTCGGCGCCGTGTCGGCGCCGACGAGCACCACGCAGTCGAGGGCGGGGCATTCGGTCAGATCGCGCTCCAGCGTCGCGTAACGCTCCGGCGAGGTGACGAGCACGCGCACGTCGCAGTCACCGAGAATGTGACGGACCTGCGGCGCTTTCAGGATCGGGTTGACCGGGACGAACGTCAGGCCGGCGCGCGAGGCGCCGAACATGGTGACCACGGTCTCCAGCTGCTTCGGCAGGAACACGGCGACCCGGTCCTCCACGCGCAGGCCGCGCGCAACCATCGCCCGGCCGAACTGCTCGACCTGTGTCGCGACCTGCTCGTAGGAATACTTCGCATCCTTGTGGACGAGGGCAGTGGCCTGCGGTGTCTGCCCGGCCTGGCGGAGCAGCAGCTCGTGGAGTAGTTGGCTCATGCGGGACGATGGCTGGGCGCGCCGGAGCGGGCGCCATGCCGAAATAGTTTAGCCGCGGAACCGGCGAAATACCGGGCGGCGCGCCGGTTCTGTGAGGTGCCTATCATATGAGCTCGATTCTGCGGACTCGGTAACGGCGGCGCCGTCCGCCTGCCGCCAGACTTGCCCATTCGATCAGCTGTCGCAATGGCCGGAATATACAATGATCGGCGCGGTGAATCGGGGAGGCACGCAGTGACCAGTACCAAGGGGCAAGAGTCGGCCGCAACGGCGTTGGCGGACACCGGGCAATGGCGGGCGGCGGCTGCAGCGCGCTGTCGCTTCTGCGCTCAGCAGCTCAATCACACGTTCGTCGACCTCGGCATGTCACCGCTCTGTCAGACGCACATCGAGCCGTATCAGCTCAATCACATGGAGCGCTTCTACCCGCTGCACGCCTGGGTGTGCGAGCGCTGCTTCCTGGTGCAGCTGGAAATGTACGTCGCGCCCGACGACATCTTCTCCGACTACGCCTACTTCTCGTCGTACTCCGACAGCTGGGTGGAGCACGCGCGGCGCTACGTCGAAGCGATGATCGCGCGGGAGAAGCTCGGACCGAAGTCACTGGTGATGGAGATCGCGAGCAACGACGGTTACCTGCTGCAGCACTTCGTCGGCAGCGGCGTGCCCTGCCGCGGCATCGAGCCTGCGGCGAACGTTGCGGAGGCCGCCGTGGCGAAGGGCATTCCGACCACGGTCAAGTTCTTCGGCAAGCAGACTGCGAGCGAGATTGCCGCCGAGCACGGCCGCCCGGATCTCCTGCTCGGCAACAACGTGCTGGCGCACGTGCCGGACATCAACGATTTCGTCGGCGGCATGAAGATCCTGCTGAAGCCGGGCGGCGTGATCACGATGGAGTTCCCGCACCTGCTGAAGCTCATGGACGAGAACCAGTTCGACACGATCTATCACGAGCACTTCTCGTACCTGTCGTTCGGCACGGTCGAGCAGATCTTCGCGCATCACGGCCTGCGGCTGTTCGACGTCGACGAGATTCCGACTCACGGCGGCTCGCTGCGTATCTACGGCTGTCATGCCGACGACGCGAAGCATGCGAATACGCCGGCCGTCGAGCGGCTGCGCAAGCACGAGATCGATCGCGGCCTGCGGCAATTAGCGACGTACGCGAAGTTCGAGGAGCAGGTGCGGGCGACCAAGCGCCACCTGCTGAAATTCCTGGTCGACGCGCGCGCCGAGGGTAAGTCGGTCGTCGGCTATGGCGCGCCCGGCAAGGGCAACACGCTGCTCAACTACTGCGGCATTCGTACCGATTTCCTCGACTACACGGTCGACCGCAGCCCGCACAAGCAGGGCCGCTACACGCCCGGCACGCACATCCCTATTCTGTCGCCGGAGCGCATCCGCGAGACCAAGCCCGACTACATCCTGATCCTGCCGTGGAACCTGAAGCAGGAGATCGTCGCGGGCAACAGCTACGTGCGCGAGTGGGGCGGCCAGTTCGTGGTGCCGATCCCGCGCGTCGAGATCGTCGGTCCCTAACGTTCCTGAAGGATTTTCCAGTGAGTTTTGCATCACGCTATCACGCCGGCGAATGGGTCGAGGTCAAGTCGAAGGAGGAGATCCTGGCGACGCTCGACGCACGAGGATCGCTCGAAGGGTTGCCGTTCATGCCGGAAATGCTGCGTTATTGCGGCAAGCGCATTCGCGTCACCCGGTCCGCGCACAAGACATGCGACACCATCAACAAGACCGGTGGACGCCGCGTGCTCGCGGCCGCACACCTCGAAGGCGTGCGCTGTGACGGCTCGGCGCACGGCGGCTGCCAGGCGTCGTGCCTGATCTACTGGAAGGATGCATGGTTGCGCCCGGCCCGGCAGGATGCGCCGCTACCCGCCGCAGCGAGCGCTGAACCGCAACCGGACGATGCCGGCCTGGCGAAGCACGCCAGCAGCATCAAGGAAGGTGAAAGCGAGCCGACCTACCGCTGCCAGGGTACGCAGCTCTTCGCAGCGTCTATCCCACTTTCGCCGCTGAACCCGCGGCAATACTGGGCCGACGTGCGCAGCGGCAACGTCACCGGGCGCGAAGCCGTGAAATGGCTGTTTCTGGCCATGCTCTACAATCTGCGCAGGCTCGGCATCGGCTATCGGATCGCCGTGAGCATCCATGAATACGCGCATCGCAAGCTGGTCGGCAGGCCGGCGCCGTACGCGCGCGGCACTGTCCCCGCAGGGACGCCGACGCCGCTGGTGGTCGAGAACCTGCAGGTCGGCGACGTCGTCCAGGTGAAGTCGCACGCGGAGATTCTCGCTACGCTGAATGCCCGCAATCTCAACCGCGGGCTGTCCTTCGACAAGGAGATGGTCCGCTATTGCGGCCAGCAATTCCGCGTCGGCGAGCGCGTCATGCGGATCGTCAACGAGCAGAACGGCAAGATGATGGAGTTCGGCCGGCCCTCGTACATCCTCGACGGCGCCTTGTGCACGGGCCAGTACAGCGAGCGTCGCTTGCTGTGCCCGAGGCTGATCACGCCTTACTGGCGCGAGGCCTGGCTCACGAAGGTGGAAGGCGCCAAGCCGTCGCCGCCGTCGCAGACCCCGTAGCTCACAGCGAGGCCAGGCAGCGGTCGAGCTGCACAACACGATCGTCCCAGCTGTTGGCGCGTGCAATCTCGCGCCGCCGTGCGACGGCGGCGGCGCCGCGGTCCTGCAGCGCTGCCTCGATGGCGGCGTGCCACTGCGAAGCTGAGTGCACGATGCGAACGACTTCGTCGAACTCCTGCACTGCCGGCAGCGCGGCGCTGACGACCGGAATTCCGCACGCCAGGTACTCGTGCATCTTCAGCGGGTAACCGGCCTGCGTCCACAGGTTCTCGAAGCGGTAACACATCAGTCCGACGTCCAGACCTGCGGTGAAGCGCGCAACCTGCTCGGGCGGCTGGAAACCGAAAACATGGACGTTGGCACGGGCGCGCAGCGTGGACATTTTTGCGGCGTCCGCCGGTTGCAGGTCGCTCGGGCCGACGATCACGAAGTGCCAGTCGGGCCGACGCTGTGACAACTCCAGCAGCAGGTCCACATCCAGCTTGACGTTGATCCTGCCGATGTAGCCGATGCGCGGTCGTGGGATCGCGGCGATCTCCGCCGGCTCGGGATGGCGACCCGCGCCGGCGAACAGGTCGTAGTCGACGCCGTTCGGCAGGAACTCGACCTGCTTGCCGGAGCGACCGTGCAGGTCGGCGGCGATGTCGCGCGAGGACGCGAGCACCAGGTCGGCGGCCGCCAGCAGTCGCGATTCGTTTGCTTCCTCTGCGCGGGTCCAGTTCGGCGTCTTCCGGAACAGATCGTAGGCGTGATAGACGACGCGGTCCGGGCGCAGCGCATCCAGCAGCGGCGCGAAGGTCGGATGAAACAGGTATGCGACCAGCGGCCCGTCCAATTGCGACAGCTGCCGGCGCCAGCGACGGGCCGCCGCCTGCAGCGCCGTCCGATCGAGCCAGCCGAAGCGGGGTATGCGCAACGGCAAGCGCCCCCGCCGATCGACCAACACGCCGTCGCGTTGCTCGAACGAGCCGAACAGCGAAGCCCGGCGGAACTCGTCCTTGCCGCGATCCCAGATCCGGAACGGCCCGTTCGAATACAGAATGGCGTGCCGGCCAGCCAGGCGTGACAGCAGCTGCTGGCGGTTCATCCACTGTCCGTCCCAGGGGTTGGCAGCGAGCCCCACGATGCGCAGCGGGCGGCTTTCGGGGTGGCGGACGGGGAGTTCGGGTGCAGCGTTCATCGGGCGGGCGGGACTTTACTATGGCCGCAGGCCGGTTCCGATGACGGGAGCGCGCGGACTGTGACGTGGTCGCAGGGAGGGCGGGCAGCCCGGCCGCTGCGCCGTCGAAGAATATTACAGACCCTTCGGGCATACCTCTTTCGTACCACCCCAAACTTGCTCTAACCCGTTGATGTCGGCCGTACATTGTGGCGTGGCACAACGCTTGCTTTAGTTAGACCGTCGGACTGGTTTTGGATCAAGAAAACGGAGAATGGGAATGCGCTTCATCAAAGGCTTTCTGGCTGCGGCCCTGCTGCTCGGCTCGTACGCCGCGAATGCCGTGCCGTGGTATTGGGACGATTGGCACTCGGATCTCGTCAGGGTCTCCGACGGGAATCCGTACACATACACCCACAACATCACGGACGGCGCTTACGGCTTCCGTCCAGGCGTGGACAGCGTCAACTACGGCCTGCTCAGTATCCTGGTCAGCGACGACGCAATCGGCGGCGATCTGCCGGCGTGGTTGCTCGGCGACGGTCAGGAGACTGCGGGTTTCCGTTTTGACGGTGGTACCTGGGAGGTTGTCAGCAACCCGAACGTCAACTACCTCACGGTGTTCGACTTCGTCGTGACGACCCTCCTGCAGGACGGTTACCTGACCGTCAAAATCAAGGCGAACCGCGGTGACTTCCTGTTCGGTATCTCTCATCTGGAAGCGTGGGGCGATCGTGACACCCGCGTTCCGGAGCCGGCGATGCTGAGCATGCTCGGTTTCGGTCTCCTCGGCCTGGGCTTCTTCGCCCGTCGCCGTCGCGCCTGATCGAGCGAGTCGAGTCGCCATGACTTGCGAGAGCCCCGCTTCGGCGGGGCTCTTCGTTTCTGGGCTCCCGTGACATGCTGTGACCATGGATGCAACGGACGTCGTCGTCGTCGGCGCGGGGGTAGTCGGGCTGGCCGTGGCGCGCGCGCTGGCGCAGCGAGGCCTGGAAACGCTGGTGCTCGAGCGCCACGAACGGCCCGGACAGGAAACGACGTCGCGTAACTCCGGCGTCATTCACTCCGGCATCTACTACCCGACCGGCAGCCTCAAGGCGCGCTTGTGCGTGCGCGGCCGCCAGCGCCTGTACGAGTTCTGCGAACAGCGCGGCATTCCACATCAACGGTGCGGCAAGCTGATCGTCGCACCGGAAGCGCAGGTTGCAGCTCTGCGCTCGCTGCATGAGCGCGCGATCGCCAACGGCGTCGACGATCTGACGCTGCTCGACGCCGCACAGGTGCGCGAGCTCGAGCCCGAGGTGCGCTGCGCTGCCGGTCTGCTGTCGCCGTCGACCGGAATCGTCGATGCGCATGAGCTGTTGCTGGCGCTGATTGCGGACCTCGAAGCGAGCGGCGGCGCATTGGTTCTACGGACGCGCGTTGAATCCGCCCGCGCGACCGGGGCCGGGTTCGTGGTCACTTACAGCAGCGAGGATTCGACCAGCGAGATCGAGTGCAAGTGGCTGGTGAATTCGGCCGGCCTGTCGGCGCTGGATCTGCTGCAGCGGATCGACGGCGCAACGTCGGGCGCGCCGCGCCGTGCCTATTACGCCAAAGGCAACTACTTCGCCTGTCACGGCGTGAAGCCCTTTCGTCGGCTCGTCTACCCGATGCCGAACGAGGGCGGCCTCGGCGTGCATGCAACGCTGGACCTGGACGGCACCACGCGCTTCGGTCCCGACGTCGAGTGGGTCGAGCGTCCGGACTATCACGTCGATCCGGCGCGCGCACAGTCGTTCTACGAGGCGATTCGCGAGTATTGGCCGTCGATTCCCGACGGCTCGCTGCAGCCTGCGTATGCCGGCGTGCGTCCGAAGCTTGTGGGGCCGGGCCAGGCGGCGGCGGATTTCGAGATCTCCGTCAGGCGTGGACTGGTCAACCTGCTCGGCATCGAGTCGCCCGGTTTGACATCTTCGCTGGCGATCGCCGCAGCGGTCGTCGAGGCGATTGACACCCGCACCGCCGCAGACTAGGGCACATCGCCCAATGTCCCGATCCTGATCGGCAAAACTGCCGTGGCAGGTGGCATGCAGCCTTCGTTGTTCATGAAGCTTGGCATCGGGCTCGCGCGCCGGGAAGAACGTTTGAGTCCGACGACCTCTCCAGGCACGCCGAAGCAGAAACCCCGCCTCCGGCGGGTTTCTGTTTTGTGAAGTTCGTCACACTTCCACGTGACCTGCACCTTTGGGTGGAGTCGCGGGTCATTACACCAAAGGGCTATCCTCTGTTCGGAGCATCCGTAACCTATTGTTATCAAACGAATATCTATTCTGGTACGCCGCTTGCAACGGTTAGCCCAGTGACTGGCAGCGAGTGTCGCGGCCGGGCTGGACCAACGGGAAAGAGTAAGAAGCAAATGAGTGCAAGAGCAAAAATCCTGGGCAGCGCAGCGCTACTCGCCTTGGCGGCCGTCGCCTATGTGACGCCGGCCAGCGCCACGCCCGTGACCTGTAAGGACTTGACCCTGAACTACATGAACACGGACAGCGCGTACGTCGCGTCGTGCGTCGATGCGGGGGTCGGGAACATCGGCAACGGCCAGAACGACGACTTCCTCAATGGCGGGCTCGGTGCCGGCTGGACGGATATCGCGGATGGTTCCTTCTCGCAGTTGACCAACACGAAGAACGGCAGCACGGGCACGTTCAGCCTGAATCCCTCGCTGTGGGACGACTACTCGAGCCTGGCGATCGGCTTCAAGTTCGGCACGGGCAACAAGCCGGACGAGTGGTTCGTGTACACGCTGAACCACCTGGTGTCCTCGGGCTTGTGGAGCTTCGTGAACACCTTCCACAAGGGCGGTGGCCTTTCCCACGTCGTGATCTATGGCGGGGAGCGCAACGTGCCGGAGCCCACGACGCTGGCCATGCTCGGTCTCGGCCTGCTGGGACTTGGCTTCGCGCGCCGCAAGAAGGCCTGAAGTCCGCAACGTCTGCAGAAAAATGCAGTGAGAGAAACCCGCCGTCAGGCGGGTTTTTCTTTTGCACGCCTGCTCCCTTCGGCGCAGCACCGTTGGGCGAATACCTCGTTGGTTCATGACGCGCGCCTTGTCATTTCGGCCGATGCGGTGTCGGTGCGGCGACACGGCAATGTAGACAAGTCAACAACTTGAGTGGCGTGGCACGCAGCTTGCTTATCGAAGTGTGAACGCAATCACACTTTTGATTGGCAGGAGTAGAACAGTGAAATTCAAAGCCATCAGCGGCGCTGCAACCCTCGCACTTGCAGCAGCCTTCTATATGTCACCGGCCGCAGCGGTGTCGATCCTGTGCGAAGACGTCAACCTGAATCACATGCTGGTGGACAGCGCGTACGTATCGTCCTGCATCGACGCCGGCCTCGGCAATATCGGCAACGGCCAGAATGACGACTTCCTGAATGCGGGGAACACGGGCTGGACGGATATCAGCGGCTCGGCCTCCTTGTCGTTCGGCCAGAACGGCTCGACCGGTACGTTCTCCTTCGACTCGTCGCTGTGGGACACCAACGACTCGCTCGCCATCGGCTTCAAGTTCGGCACGGGCAACCAGCCGGACGAGTGGTTCGTGTATGCGCTACAGGATCTCGTGTCCTCGGGCACGTGGGAGTTCGTCAACGTGTTTGGCAGGGGCGGCGGTCTGTCGCATCTCACGTTGTATAGCGGCGGTGAGACGACTGTGCCGGAGCCGGCGATGCTGTCACTGCTCGCCCTCGGTCTGCTGAGCCTCGGCTTCGCGCGCCGGAAGAAAGCGTAGGTCCCGCTTTCGGCTCGCTGAAGCGAGAAACCCGCCGCAAGGCGGGTTTCTTTTTTGCGGAGGCGAGATTCTCGCCGGCTAGCGCTGCTTGAAATCCTCGGGCGTCAGCTGATGACGCGCGAGCAGCTTGTAGAAGTCCGTGCGGTTGCGCTTCGCCAGACGCGCCGCCTGACTGACGTTGCCGCCGGTGATCTGCAGGATCTGCGAAAGGTAGTTGCGCGTGAACTCGTCGCGCGCCTCGTCGAACGAGGGCAGACGCGTCGGGCCGCCGCCGAGCGCTGCCTGCACTAGCTCGGCGCTCATGATCGGGCTGGTCGCGAGCGCGACGTTCTGCCGCACTACGTTTTCCAGCTGCCGCACGTTGCCGGGCCAGTCCGCGCTGACGAGCAGCTCGACTGCTTCCGGTGCGTAGATGTGACGCTGCTGACCGCTCTCGTGCGCAATCTTCTCGAGGAAGTGCGACACCAGCAGCGGCACGTCTTCGCGACGCTTGTTGAGCGACGGCATCTCGATGTGCACGACGTTCAGGCGGTAGTACAGATCCTCGCGGAAGTGCCCGCCCATGATCAGCTGCTTCAGATCGCGATGCGTGGCGGAGATGATGCGCACGTTGACGGTGGTCGCTTCGGTGCTGCCGACCGGACGCACCTGGTTTTCCTGCAGCACGCGCAGCAGCTTCACCTGCAGGCGCATCGGCATGTCGCCGATCTCATCGAGCATCAGCGTGCCGCCGTCCGCCGCCTGAAACAGGCCGCGGTGCTCGCGGATCGCGCCGGTGAACGCGCCTTTGACGTGACCGAACAGCTCGCTTTCCAGCAGGTTCTCGGCCATCGCGCTGCAATTGATCGCGACGAATGGCCGGTTGCGGCGCGGGCTGGCGCGATGAATCGCGCGGGCCAGCAGCTCTTTGCCGGTGCCGCTCTCGCCGGTGATCATGACGCGCGCGTCGGTGCCCGCGACCATGTGCGCCTGCGCCAGCCGCTCTTCCATGATCGCGCTGCGCGTAACGATCTCGCTGCGCCAGTCTTCGGTGGTGTCGGCGAAGCCGGAAACCTTGAGCGCCTTGCCGACCTGATCGAGCAGCTCCTGCTTGTCGACCGGCTTGGTCAGGAATGCGAACGCGCCGCTCTGCGTCGCCTGCACTGCGTCCGGAATCGTGCCGTGAGCGGTGAGAATGATGACGCGCAGGCCCGGCGCGCGGCTCTGAATTTCTTTCAGCAGCCCGATGCCGTCCATCTGGTCCATGCGCAGGTCGGTGATCACCAGGTCGGGGCGCACGCGCCCGAGCGCAGCGAGCGCCGCTGCCGCGCTTTCGACGGCATCGACTTCGTAGTTTTCTGCGCGCAGACGGATCGTGAGCAGCCGCAGCAGCCCCGGATCGTCGTCAACGACTAGTAGACGAGCTTTGCGTTTCACTTGGGTTGGCATCGCGACTGCCAGGGGGCGAGGGACTGCGTTCAATGATGGACCTCTCGATTTCTTTGATCGCGTTGAGCTTCTGCTCGGCCTCGGCGAGGGCGCGTCGCAGGCGTGCGTTTTCCTCAAGTTGAGCTTGCACCCGCTTGTCCGAGTTTGCCTGCGTCTTGCCGCGGTCGTCGAGTGTCGCCAGCAACCGACGATTCTCGGCCTCCAGCTTGAGGCGCGCGTTCGTCTCGTGCAGCAAGACTGCCGCGAAAGTCCGTTCCTCCTGTGTCATCCGCTCGGGCGTAGCGAGCAGAGTTTCCAAGTGACGCTTGCCTTCCTGCGGCTTGGTCGCGGGATGTCCGGGTGTGACCAGCGCGACCGCATAGCGCAGCGTGCTCGCAGTCGTCGGTGCGCGTGTGTACTCGCGCTCGACTTCGTAGAACACGTCGGCTTGCCGCGCGGGATCCGGGCTCGCGAGTCCTTCCATCGTGTCGAGGTAGGCGCGCAGGCCGCTCGCGGAGATCTGTGCCGGCGCGACGATCGGCGCCGGCAGCGGCTGGTTGGTGAGCTTGTCGGTGAGCGCACAACCGGCGAGCGCGCTCAGCAGACTCGCGACCAGGCAGCGGCGAAGCATGGCTAGGCGGGCTCCGCTTCCAGTTGCGGTGCGAGCGGCAGTCGGATGCGGAAATGCGCTCCGGGGAACACGCCGTCCAAGATCTCTACCGAGCCTCCGTGAGCCTGCACGAATTCCGAGACGACCGACAGGCCGATCCCGGTGCCTTTCAGATGGCCGGCCGTGGGGGCGCGACCGGAGTAAAACGCGTCGAAAATGGCGCTGCGCTCTTCCTTCGAGATGCCGGGGCCGGTATCGGCGACGTCGAGCACCAGCAAGTCCTTGTCCGCGTGCGCGTGAATAAAAATCGTACCGCCACGCGGGCTGTATTTGAGCGCATTCGACAACAGATTATCCAGGATCAGCTTCAGTTTTGCGCGATCCGCGCGCAACTCCACGTCCTGGACCTTCAGGTCGAGGTGCACCCGTTGCGCGAGCAGCGTCAGCTGGTGCGTCTCGAGCGTCGACTTGACCAGCGGCCGCAGACGGAACTCGCTGATCTCGAGCCCGGAGTGGCGCGCCTGCCAGGCGCTGAACGACAACAGGTTCTCGATCAGCTGCTGCAGCTTGATGCCGTTGTCGCGCAGGATCGTGGTCACTTCGCGCTGTGCACTGTCCAGCTCACCGACCGCGCCATCCATCAACAGTTCCGTACCTTCGCGAATGCTGGCGAGCGGCGTCTTCAGCTCGTGCGACATGTGCCGCAGGAAGCGGTTGCGCTCCTGCGCGAGCTCCAGCAGGCGCATGCGCAGCCACTCGAGCTGTCGGCCGAGGTTGACCAGGTCCGTTGGGCCGCGCACGACGATCGGCTTGGAGAACGTGCCCTTGCCGAGTTGACTGATCGCGCTGTCGATCGCCCGGATCGGGCGCATCAGCAGGAACGTGAACACGGTGACCAGCAGCGCCGTCAACAGGATCAGCGCCGCTGACTGCCAGAACAGGTATTGCTGTGTCTCGGCAGTCGCGGTCTGCAGGCGCGACAGGCCCGTCTCGATGCGCTCGCCGGTCGTGGCGGAAAGCTCGAGCGCCGCATCCCACATCGGGGCAATCGCTCCGACCGCATCGCGGACGAAATCCGATGCAACTGGACCGCGCGCCAGGAGCGCGCCGTCGACTCGTCGCAGTGATTGTCGCAACGCCTGCAGTTGATTGCGGCCAACGCCGTCGGGGTCGGCTGTCTCGATGTTGTTGAGCGTGACGAGGAAGCGCTCGCGGCTGTCGCGATAGACGTCGACGTACCCCGGGTCGTTCAGCACCTGGTACAGCTTGGCGCTGCGCTCGATCGACGCGATCTGTTGAAACAGCTGCTGCGTGAGATGCGCCGTCTCCACGCCGCTGCGGACCAGCGCCGCACTCTCTTCCGACAGCGCGCGCACCTTCGTGGCCGCGATCACCACCGCCAGCAGCAACGGTACCGAGACCAGCGCGAAGCCGGTCAACATCAAGCTGCTCAGGGACTTGGGGCGGGGCAGACGCATCCCGCCCATTCTAGCGCCTTAACACCGCCTGGAGCTTGTGCCGCGCGTCGCAAACCGCAACGACGCGGCCTGCTTTTGGCCTAGGAATTGCGCTGCAATTGCGGCTCTCGCTGCAGCCGGCGCTCCCAATCCAGCTGCGAGCGGATGATCGCTTCCAGGCTGTCGTGCCGCGGTGTCCAGCCGAGGAGGTGGCGGATGCGATCCGCCCGGGCGACCAGCGACGGCGGATCGCCGGCACGGCGCGGCGCTTCGAGGGTCGTCAGCGGACGCCCGTTCAGCTTGTCGACCATCGCGATGACCTCGCGGACGCTGTAGCCGTGACCGTAGCCGCAGTTCAGCGTCGCCGACTCGCCGCCCCGGCGCAGGTAGTCGAGCGCGTGGATGTGCGCCCCCGCCAGATCTTCGACGTGGATGTAGTCGCGCACACCCGTGCCGTCCGGCGTGGGGTAATCGGTGCCGAAGATCGAGACGTGCGGCCGCTTGCCGACCGCGACTTCGCACGCGACCTTGGTCAGCAGCGTGCCGTTGATCGTCGACTGGCCGATGCGGCCGCCCGGGTCGGAGCCCGCGACATTGAAGTAGCGCAGCACTACATAGCGCAGGGCAGTCGCAGCACCGAGGTCGCGCAGCATCCACTCGCTCATCAGCTTCGACGTGCCGTATGGATTGATCGGCGCGGTGGGTGAGTCTTCGGCGGCAGTGCCGCTGGCAGGAATGCCATACACGGCGGCGGTTGAAGAAAATACGAAATGCCGGACGCCGGCCTCCTGGCAGCATTGCAACAGGGTGCGCGTGTAGCAGGTATTGTTGCCGTAGTACTTGAGCGGATTCGACACGGACTCGGGCACGACGGTGTGAGCCGCGAAGTGCATCACCGTTTCGATGCCGCGCTCGCGCAGCAGGCGGCTGACCAGCTCCCGATCGCCGGTATCGCCGACCACCAGCTCGCCGTGGACGACCGCCGAGCGGAAACCCGAAACGAGATTGTCGAGGACGACTACAGTTTCATTACGCTCGCCCAGCTGGCGGACGACGTGGCTGCCGATGTACCCGGCGCCGCCGGTCACGAGAATTGTCATGATGAGGAAGTATCCGACATCGGCTGCAGGTTCCACAATTCGTCCATGAGTTCAATTTCCTCCCACGAGCACAGCGCGCATCCGTACAACCGCCTCACGCCCGACGTCATCATCGCGGCGGTCGAGACGCTCGGCTATGTGTCGGACCGCCGCATCCTCGCGCTCAACAGTTACGAGAATCGCGTCTACCAGATCGGCCTCGAGCAGGGTGCGCCGCTGGTAGCGAAGTTTTACCGGCCGCAGCGCTGGAGCGCGGCCGCGATTGCCGAGGAGCACGGCTTCGCAATCGAGCTGGCGTCCGCGGAGATCCCGGTGGTGCCGCCGCTGGTGCATGAAGGGCGCACGCTGTTCGAGTACGAAGGCTTCGGCTTCGCGGTGTTCGAGCGGCGCGGCGGCCGCTGGCCGGAGCTCGGCACGCGCACCGAGCGCGAGTGGATGGGGCGCTTTCTCGGCCGCATTCACCTGGTCGGCCGGCGCCAGCGTTTTCGTCACCGCGGCCGCATCGAAATCGAGCGGCTCGGGCAGGAGCCCCGCGACTACCTGCTCGCCGCCGACTGGATCCCGCCGCATCTGCAGACCGCGTACGAATCGCTCACCGAGGATCTGCTCACCGAGATCCGCGCTGCGTTCGACACGGCGCAGGGCGTCGCCGAAGTGCGGTTGCACGGCGATTGTCATCGCGGCAACGTGCTGTGGACCGATGCCGGGCCGCACTTCGTCGATCTCGACGACTGCCTGACAGGCCCGCCGATTCAGGATCTGTGGATGCTGTTGTCGGGCACGCGGCGCGAGATGAGCGAGCAACTCGCGCACCTGCTGGAGGGCTACTCGCACTTCGCCGATTTCGACGCGCGCGAGCTGGTCCTGATCGAGAGCCTGCGCACGCTGCGCATGATTCACTACTCGGCGTGGCTGGCGCGCCGCTGGAGCGATCCGGCGTTCCCGGCCGCGTTTCCCTGGTTCATCGAGCCGCGCTACTGGGAGAACCAGGTCCTGGCGTTGCGCGAACAGCTGGCGGCGATTGCGGAGGGACCCCTCGAATTGTAGACACCGCGGCCCAGTGCCTAGTCCCCAGTCGTCGGGCTGTGGTAGCGTCGGCGCGCCATGAAAATGCGCTACCTGGAATGGGTTCGATCAGCTGCCTGCGCTGCGTTCGCGGCCGTGGCGCTTGCTGCCTGCGGCGGCGGGGGCGGGGGTGGCGGCGGCACTCCGCCGCCGACGAGCGTCACGATCAGCGGTGACATCACGTTTGACCGCATCCCGTTCGACCCGACCTTCGGCAACGGTCTCGATCCCGCTGCGACGGCTCCAGCGCCCGCGCGCGAGGTGACAGTGCAGGCGATCGACGCCTCCAACAGCAGTGTGATTGCAACTGCCACGACTGACGACAATGGCCGCTATTCCGTCACGGTGCCGGTCAACCGCAACCTGTTCATCCGCGCGCGCGCCGAGATGGTCAAGACCGGCACGGCGCCGACCTGGAATTTCACGGTCCGCAACAACACGAATGCCGATGCGCTGTACGCACTGGACGGCGACGCGGCGAGCAGCGGCGTCACCAACACCGAGCGCGATCTGCATGCAGAAAGCGGCTTTGTCGGAACGAGCTACACCGGTACGCGCGCCGCGGCGCCGTTTGCGATCCTCGACACGGTGTTCAAGGCGAAGGAGCTCGTGCTGAGCGCGGCGCCCGATGCCGAGTTCCCCGCGCTGAACCTGTTCTGGAGCGAAGACAACCGGCCGACCGCCGGACGCTTCTGCCCGAACGACGGCGACATCGGCACCTCGAGCTACATCGTGTTCACTGGCGAGCAGGACGATTGCACGCCGCCGCAGACCAACAACCCCGACGGCATCTACGTCCTCGGCGACTTCGCCGTCGGGGACACCGACGAGTTCGACGAGTCGGTGCTCGCGCACGAGTTCGGGCACTACGTCGAGGACCGCTTCGGCCGCTCCGATTCGATCGGCGGCGAGCATGGCGGCAGCGACTCGCTGCTCGATCTGCGCGTCGCCTTCGGCGAAGGCTGGGGCAACGCGTTCTCGTCGATGGTGCGCAACGATCCGATCTATCGCGACTCGTTCGCCGGCGTGACCGACGATTTCCAGGTCGACATGGAGAGCGACGATCCCAACAACGAAGGCTGGTTCTCGGAAGCTTCGGTCGAGGAGATTCTGTGGGACCTGTTCGATCCGGCCAACGATCCCAGCGACCCCGGCGACACCCTGGCGCTCGGCTTCGCGCCGATCTACTCGGTCATGACCGGCGCGCAGGTGCAGACCGATGCGGTGACGAGCATCTACACGTTCGCGGCCGGGCTGCGTGCTGCGAACCCTGGTTCGGCGGCGCAGATCGATGATCTGCTGACGCAGGAGAAGATCTTCGGCAGCGACGACTTCGGCGCCGGCGAGACCAACGACGCCGGCGATCCCGGGATCCTGCCGGTCTACAAAACGATCCTGCTCAACGCGCCGATCTCGGTCTGCAGTCGCATGCCTGACGGCAGTACCGACGCCAACAAGGTCGGCAATCGCGTCTTGCTGCGCTTCGACAATGACGCGCAGCGTCTGGTCACGATCACGGCAGCAGGTGCGGTGAACGGCGGCGGCACGGTTGCTGCGACGGATCCGGACATCTTCGTGCTGCGGCGGGGTACGCTTGCTGCTTTCGGCGTCAGCAGCACAGCCAATAGCGAAACGATCTCGCAGCAGCCGCTCGCCGCCGGGACGTACATCATCGAGGTCTACGACTTCAACATCGCCGGCACGCAGCCGCGCTGCATGAGCGTCTCGATCCAGGGCAATTGATGGGCAGCTCACTCAACAGGGGCGTGATCAGGATGAACCGTGTAGCCATCTGTCTTTCGATCGCGGGCATCGCGCTCGCCGCATGCGGATCGAAGCCGGACCCGCAACCCGCGAATGCGCAGTCGGCAGCCAAGGCGGCGGCGGGCGACCCGATCGCGCAAATGGCGCGCGCCGTCGGCAACGGCAAGCCTGGCGCAGCGGTCGAGATCCGTTACGAGTTCAGCGGCAAGCCCACGGTGGGCACGCCGAACCAGCTGCAGATCGCCTTCATCCCGCACGCCGGCGTCGATTCCATGGATATCGTCATCAACGGCATGGACGGAGTGACCTTGTCCGGCCCGCAGTCCGCGAATTTCGCCGAGGTCGAGCCGCAGAAGCCTTATGTCCACACCTTGTCGGTGCTGCCGGACCGCAACGGCGTCTTCTACCTGTCGGTGGTGGTCACGACCCAGATCGGCAACCAGAACCTGAGCCGCACCTTCTCCGTGCCCTTCGTGGTCGGCAATGTGCCGGCACAGCAGAAGCCGGCCCCGCAGACTGACGCCAGCGGGGAAGCCGTTCAGCCGGCCAAAGCCAAGGAAACGACCCGGCCCGACTGAAGAAATAGGGTAGAATCCGCGGCCCTCCCGGCCGCAGGCCTCGCCCCGTGTCCACTGCCCAGCTTCGCAACATCGCCATCATCGCGCACGTCGATCATGGCAAGACCACGCTCGTCGATCAGCTGCTGAAGCAGTCCGGCACGTTTGCAGCGCGCGAAATCGTGCCCGAGCGCGTCATGGACTCGAACGCGCTGGAGCGCGAGCGCGGCATCACGATCCTGGCGAAGAACACCGCCATCCAGTGGCGCGACTACCGCATCAACATCGTCGACACGCCGGGCCACGCCGACTTCGGCGGCGAGGTCGAGCGCGTGCTGTCCATGGTCGATTCGGT
>JBIOUH010000020.1:0-21129 GCA_044866955.1 Steroidobacteraceae bacterium | reverse complement strand
TGCCGCGCAACGCGATGGGCAAGGTGCAGAAAGCGGCGCTGCGGGAGAAGTACGGCGGGCTGTACAATTCGGCCAACTCCGGCCACTGAGCATCGCGCCTTGTCCGCAACGATCATCGACGGCCGCGCCGTTGCAGACCAGCTGCGCAGCCGCATCGCTGCCCGAACCGCGACGCTTGCCGCCCGGTCGATCGTGCCGGGCCTCGCGGTCGTGCTGGTGGGCGAAGATCCCGCGAGCCAGGTCTACGTCGGCAGCAAGACGAAGCAGGCTGAAGCGGCCGGCATCCGCCATTTCGATCATCGCTTGCCCGCGAGCACGTGCACCGCGCAGCTGATCGCGCTGGTGCAGGAACTGAACGCGCGACGCGACGTTCACGGGATCCTGGTGCAGCTGCCGCTACCCACCGGCGTAGACAGCGCCGCCGTGCTCGCAGCGATCGATCCCGCGAAGGACGTCGATGGATTCCACGCCGTCAATGCCGGACGCCTGGCGCTCGGCCAGGAAGCCACGGTGCCCTGCACTCCGCTCGGCTGCCTGATCCTGATCCGACAGGTCCTGCCGCAGATGGCAGGCAAGCGGGCGCTGGTCATCGGGCGCTCGAACATCGTCGGCAAGCCCATGGCGCAGCTGCTTCTGCAGAACGACTGCACGGTCACGATTGCTCACTCGCGCACGCGCGATCTGCCGGGCCTGTGCGCAGAGGCGGAGATTCTCGTCGCCGCGATCGGACGGCCGAAAGCGGTCGCAGGCGGGTGGATCCGGCCCGGCGCCGTCGTCATCGATGTCGGTATCAACCGCGTCGACGACGGCCGCGGCAAGACGAGATTGGTCGGAGATGTGGATTACGCGGGTGCGCTTGAGCGCGCGGGTGCGATCACGCCGGTTCCGGGCGGCGTCGGGCCGATGACCATCGCGTGCCTGCTGCTGAACACCCTCAACGCAGCTATCCGGGCACACGCTGCTGGTGAGCTGCTGAGGCCACTCCCCGCATGATCTGCACCTTGCGCCAGTCGCCGAAGCGGTAGTACAGCGCGCCGAGCACGGTGCCCACGATCGAGCCCACGGGAAAGCTCCACCAGATCGCATCCACACCCCAGCGCGGCGCCAGGCCGTACGCGAACGGAATGCGCGCAAGCCACAGCGAGCAGAAGATAACCAGCAGCGGCCCCATCACCGCGCCGGTGGCGCGCACCGTGCTTATGAGCACGATCGTCGCGCCGAACAGCACGAACGACCACAACGCGATCACGTTCGCGTGCTCGGCGATCGGCACAGCCGCGCTGCCCGCAGGCAGGAACAGCGCCACCGCGTGCCGGTTGAAGATCCACACCACCAGCACGATCAAGCCGGTCATGGCTGCATTGAGGCCCACGCCGGTCCAGGTCGTTTGCGACACGCGCTCCCAGCGCCCGGCGCCGATGTTCTGCGCAGCCATCGCCGTCACGGCCGCACCGACCGCGAACACCGGCATTTGCACGTAAGTCCACACCTGCACCGCCGCGCCAAAAGCGGCGGCCACATCGGTTCCGTAGCCGTTGATGAGTCCCAGCACCGTCAACATCGACGATGAGACGATCAGCATCTGCAGTCCCATGGGCAGGCCGCGCACCACCAGAACCCTGACGATGCTCAGGTCCAGCCGCAGGTAGTGCAGCTCGTCACGGTGAATGCACAGGAAGTGCTTGCGTCGGTAAAGAAGCACGAGCATCGCAATCAGGGTCGTCGACTGCGCGATCAAGGTCGCCAGCGCCGAGCCGGCGATGCCCAGCGCCGGCAGCGGCCCCGCGCCGAAGATCAGCAGCGGGTTGAGCGCAATGTCCAGGCCGACGGACACGAACATGAAGATGAAGGGCGTGCGGGCGTCGCCGGCGGCGCGCAAGGTCATCGCTACATAGATGTAGAAGAACATCGGCACCGTGGCGATGAAGATGATGCGCAGATAGCTCACTGCGTAGGGCATCGCGTCCGGCGGCGTGCTCATGAGCCGCAGAATCGGCTCCGCGGTGAGTGAGCCGACGATTGCAGTCGCCAGCGACAGCAGGACGATGAAACCGGCGCTGGTGCCGACGACCTGCTTGGCCCGCGGCAGGTCCTTGGCGCCGATGCTCTGCCCCACCATGATGCCCGTGGCGATGACGACGCCGAATACGGCGGCCATCAGCAGGAACAGCACCATGTTGGCGTTGGTGGCGGCTGTCAGCGGCGCTTCGCCGAGGTAATGGCCGACCCAGACCGCGTTCACCGACGCGTTGAGCGACTGCAGGACATTGCTGCCGAGAGTGGGCAGCGTGAACGCGATCAAAGTACGGGCAATCGGCCCCTGCGTAAGGTCCAGTGCCTTCATCGCGGGGGACGCGCGCGCGTCATTCGCCGTCTTCGTCCGCTGCGCCGCGCCCGACTGTCTGGAAAAGCTTGTCGAGCGTGGCGTACAGCGCGTAGCGATCCGCCTCGCTCAACGTCATGAGGACTTCGGCCTGCCGCTTGCGCGCCACGGGCAGGACGGCGCGATACAGCTGCCGTCCCTTCGCAGTGATCGACACCATCACCGGCGCCGCCAGCGCTTCGGCCGAGCGCGACCCTCGCTCGCGAATGATCTTCATCTTCGTCAGGCCGCGCTTGGCCATGACGCGCAGCGTGCGGCTCACCTGGCCCTTGTCCATGCCGCTGCGGGCGGTCACTTCGGAAAAGCGCAAGGGCGAAAATCGAGCAACCAGCGCGAGCAGCCGCCACTCCGGCAGGCTGAGGCCGAAATCTTCCAGATAAGCTTTCGTCAAATTCGTCCGCAGCGCATTCGACAGACGATTCATGCGGAAAGTGAGGAAGTCCTCGACGTTCAGGCCTGAGCCGCTACGCGGCAGCTTCAGCCACGGACAGGAAGACTTCGGGGTCGGCCGCACGCGCGGCTTCTGTTGCTGCATTCTGTTCACGGGGAATCCAACGGCGCGTTGCGCCGGCAATCATCAGGGTCTGCGGATTCTGCCGCAACGTGCCGCTGTTGGATAGGCAAGAAGAGTCAGGCTTACGCCCGACCAACATTACCTTCGCGCAATACGTATCGCTGCAGCTTGCCCGTGGGCGTTTTTGGCAACTCGGGTACGAATTCCACGGCGCGTGGATACTTGTACGGAGCAATCGCGCGCTTGACGTGCTCCTGCAGCTCGCGCGCGAGCGCCTCGCCGGCAGCGTGACCGGCGCTCGTCACGACGAAGGCCTTGACGATCTGGCCGCGCTGCTCGTCGCGCGCGCCGACCACAGCACACTCTCGCACGGCCGGATGCTGCAGCAACGCCGCCTCGACTTCCGGGCCGGCGATGTTGTAACCGCCCGAGATGATCATGTCGTCGGCGCGCGCCTGGAACCAGAAGTAGCCGTCCTCGTCGACGTAGTAGCGATCGCCGGTAATGTTCCAGCCGTTCTGCACGTACTCGAGCTGGCGCGGGTCGTCGAGGTAGCGGCAGCCGCTCGGGCCTTTCACCGCGAGCCGCCCCGCATTCGGCCGCGGCAGCGGCCGCCCCTGGTCGTCGAGCACGCAGGCCTGATAGCCGGGCAGCGGCTTGCCGGTCGCGCCCGGCCGGATGTCCTCGCCCTTCGCCGAGATGAAGATGTGGATCATCTCGGTAGCGCCGATGCCGTCGATGATGCGCAGGCCCGTGGCTGCGTGCCACGCGTCGGAGGTCGCCTTCGGCAGCGCCTCGCCCGCGGAAATGCAGCGGCGCAGGCTCGAAATGTCGCGATTTGCGAGCAGCGGCACGAGCGCGCGATATGCAGTCGGCGCCGTGAACAGCGCCGTCGCGCGAAAACGCGCGATGGCGTCCAGCAGATGGTCGGGCGTTGGTTGCTCAACGAGCGCGACGGCGCCACGGCCTCCGAGCGGGAACACGAGCAACGCTCCCAGACCGAACGTGAAGCCGAGCGGCGGGCTGCCGGTGTAGACGTCGTCGGGCGACGTCTCCAGCAAATACCGGCCCACAACGTCGCGCATTACAAGAACGTCACGATGAAAATGCATCGTCGCCTTCGGATTGCCGGTGGTGCCGGACGTGAAGGCGAGCAGGCAAACATCGTCCGCGGCGGTCGCAATATTGCGAAATTCGTCCGTCCGCTGCGCCATCAGGCCTTCGAGCTGCCCGTCGCCGTAAGTCGCGATGCGCGACAGGCGGCCGGTGGCACGCGCCGCCTCGCGCAGCTCGCCGGCGAGCCGCGCTTCACAGAGCGCATGATCGACCTGCGCCCGCTCGGCCATGACGATCAGCTCCTTGGCCCGCAGCATCGGCATCGTCGTCACGGCAATCGCACCGACCTTGATCACGGCGAGCCAGCTCGCAACCAGCGTCGGCGTGTTCGCTCCTCGCAGCAGCACGCGGTTGCCGGGCACGACGCCGAGATCCCGCACCAGCACGTTGGCGATGCGATTAGCGCGCTCGAGCAGCTCGAAATAAGTCCAGTTGCCGCTCTGCGAGTACAGCGCGACGCGCGCGCCGTGTCCTTCGAGAATTGCTTCGTCGAGCAGCACCGAGGCGCAGTTCAGGCGCGGCGGATAGTGCAGCTCCGGCAGATCGAAGCGGAATTCCGGCCACTGCTCGCGCGGCGGGAGGCGGTCGCGTGCAAAGGTGTCGACGTGCGCCGTATAGGCGTCGTCTGCCGGCGAATAGCGCGCGTTCATGTCACTGCAGCCCGTACGGCATAGCGGGAGTCCGACCAGCATTGCGTCTGCAGCACGTCGCGCAGAATTTCGGCGGCTTGCCAGACATCTTCGTAGCGGGTGTAAAGCGGCGTGAAGCCGAAGCGCAGCGAGTCGGGTGCACGAAAGTCGCCGATCACGCCGCGATCGATGAGCGCCCGCATCACCGCATAACCGTTCGGATGGGCGTAGGCCAGGTGACTGCCGCGCTGCTGCGCATCCGTCGGGCTGACCAGCTGCAGCTCCTTGCAATCGCACATGTCCTGCACGAGCGCGATGAACAGCTGGCAGAGCCGCTGCGACTTGGCCTGCAGCGCCGCCGTGCCGGCTTCGAGCAGCAGGTCGACGCCGCACTCCAGGCTCAGCAGGCCGAGGATCGGCGGCGTGCCGCACAAGAAACGCTCGATACCGGGCGCGGGGGCGTAGCCGTCGACGAAGTCGAAGGGCCGCGCGTGACCCATCCAGCCGCTGAGCGGCGAGAAGGAGGTCGCCTGGTGGCGGCGCGCGACGAACAGAAATGACGGCGCGCCGGGGCCGCCATTCAGATACTTGTAGCCGCAGCCGACGGCGAAGTCGGCGTTGCAGCCATTCAGGTCGACTTGCAGTGCGCCGGCGCTGTGACTGAGATCCCACACCACCAGTGCGCCGTTCGCGTGCGCGCGCTCCGTGATGGCGCGCATGTCGTGCATCACGGCCGTCTTGTAGTGAACGTGGGTCAGCACGACCACGGCCGTGTCCTCGCCGATGCAATCGATCAGGCGTTCCGCCGGCTCGAGCCGCAGGCTCAGGTCCGGCCGGTCGCGCAGCACTCCGTCGAGCACGTAGAGATCGGTCGGGAAGTTGCCCGGCTCCGACAGGACCTCGTGGCGGCCGGGCCGGGCAGCGAGCGCGGCGCTGACCAGCTTGAACAGGTTGACGGACGTGGAGTCCGCAACGATGACCTCGCCCGGTGCGGCGCCGATCAGGCCGGCGATCTTGTCGCCGACGCGACGCGGCGCGCGGATCCAGTCGCATTCGTTCCAGCTGCGGATGAGGCCCGCGCCCCACTCGTCGGCGACGACGTGCGCGATGCGCTGCCGCGTGGCACGCGGCAGCGCGCCCAGCGAGTTGCCATCGAGGTAGACAACGTTCGGCGGCAGGTCGAAACGGTCGCGAAAGGATCGCAGCGGATCGCTTGCGTCCCAGCTGCGCACGGCGGCCAGATCGCGAGGGCTGCGCGTTTGCACGAATTCCATTCCCGGATTCTCGGATTCGCGCCGCGGGACATTGTTCGGCATTGCACCGCTTGCGCGCTGAGCCGAAAAACGCTAGTTCTACGAACTGCTTTTATTCAGAACGGGCGTTCTCATGCTGGACCGAACCGAAATCGCCATTCTGCGAGTGCTGGAAGAGGACGCCCGCTTGTCCTACGCGGAGCTCGCCGACAAGGTCGCGCTGTCGAAAACGCCCTGCTGGGCACGCGTGCGCGATCTCGAGCAGCGCGGCGTCATCAAGGGTTACCGCACCGAGCTCGATCCGGGCCAGCTGGGGCTGGAGATCCACGCGTTCATTCACGCGACCATCAATCCGGCGAAGCACGCGGAGTTCGAGGCCGCTGCGATCCGCCATCGCTCGGTGCTTCAGTGCTTCACCACCGCGGGCGAAGGCGACTATCTCCTGCACGTGCTGGTGCCGAGCATCACGGATCTCGATCAGATCCTGCGTGCGGAGATCTCGCGCATGCCCGGCGTCCAGCGCAGCATGACGACGGTGTGCCTGAAGACGATCAAGGATCGCTCGTCGCTGATCGGCTGCCTGCGCTAACTGCGCTAACTAAAGTCAGGGATCCGTGCAGCAGCACTCGCGCCTGCATTGCGCACGAATTTGCCGAAAGTTCGCAGCAGCGGTCAGGCTGGCGCAGCAGCGCATGCGTCGCGATTACGCGTCGCCATTTGCATAGCACTCGCTATCTGCCTGTTTGTCGGGCGCGAATCGTTGCGAGCGCTGGTGCGCGCGACGCTGCACGTGCAGTCACGAGCGCCTCTCGTTGAAAAACCGGATGCACGCGTTTCCCGACGCTGCTATGGTCCGGCGCGCTCGCGGGAGAGGGCATGACGAAAGCGGAAACACAGGCGCGCGTCCTGGAGGAGTGGTTCCGACTACCGGAATCGCGCCGCCGTTATGCGACCGACGCCGTGGCTTTCGCGTATCGCCTGCTGCGCGACCAGCCGGAGCTGGTCGGCGGACCGAAAGAGATCGGTCACGAATCCATCGTCGACTGGCTGCTGCCGCATCTCGCCGAAGCGAAAACCGGCTGAGTCTGATTCCTCTACGCGCCCTGCAGCGCCTGTCCGATGCCGCTCACCGTCGCGACCAGCGCACTGAGCAATTCCTTGTCGTTCCTGCCGCCCGCGCGCCAGCGCCGCAACAGATCGACCTGCACCAGGTGCATCGGATCGATGTACGGGTTACGCAACATAATCGAGCGCTCCACCGTCGGCTCGCCGTCCAGTAAGCGCTCACCGCCGCGCACCTTCAGCACCTCCTCGCGTGTGAGCTCGTACTCGGCGCGCACCAGGTCGACGAACCGCCGGTACTTCTCCTCGACCAGGCTCTCGTAAGCCGCCGCGATGCCGAGGTCGGCGCGAGCCAGCGCCAGCTCGATGTCGTCGATGAGGTTGGAGAAGAAGAACCAGCTGTTGCACATCTCGCGCAGCAACGGCTCGCCAAACCGCTCGCGCGCCAGCGCAAGCGCGCTGCCTGCGCCATACCATCCGGGCAGCATGTAGCGACACTGCGACCACGCGTGCATCCAGGGGATCGAGCGCAACGCCTCGATGCCGCTGCTCTCCGTGCGCGAGGTCGGGCGTGAGCCGATCTGCATGCGCTCGATCACGTCGATCGGCGCAACCTGGCGGAAGAAGTCGGCGAATTCCCCGTCGTCGTAAACCGTCGCGCGATACACGCGGCTCGCTTCGTCACCGAGCAGATCCATCGCCGCGCGCCACTGCGGATCGACGTGCTCGGGCGAAATCACGCCCGCGCGGGACAGCGTCAGCGCGTTGAAAGCCTGCTCGAAGACACGCAGCGCAATGGGACGCAGGCCGTACTTCTCGTTGATGAGCTCGCCCTGCTCCGTGATGCGCAGGCGCCCGCGGCGCGCGCTGTCCGGTCCGCTGCGCACCAGCACCGCCGTGCGGCCGCCGCCACGAAAACCGCCATCGCCCTGGCCGTGGAAGAGCGTCAGATCTATGCCAGCCTGATCGGCAGCCGCAAACAGCGCCTCCTGCGCGTTCCGCAATAGCCAGCGCGACATGACGATGCCGCTTTCCTTGTTGCTCGCGGAGTAGCCGATCATCACGAACTGGTGATTGGCGCGGCCGATGAGGTGCTTGCGGTAAGCGGGCTCGTCGAAGACCTGCGTCATGATCTCGCCGCACGAGCGCAGCGCCGCGGCGGATTCGAACAGCGGCGCGACGTCGGTCGGCACGTCGCCCGAACGGCTGTCCGTCGTATCGGCCCAGCGGGACAGCAACAGGACCGAAAGCATGTCGTCGACGCCGCGCGCGGCGCTCACCACGTACGGCCCGATCGCATCCGTGCCGTACCGATGACGGCAGTGAGTCAGCGCCTCGAATACCCACAGACTGCGCTTGCCGCCCGGATCGAGGACGCAGCCCGGAGCTTCGTCGCGCTCCAGCGCCTCGCGCAATCGCGCCGTCCGCTGCTCGGTGCTGCGCAGAGACCACTGCGGCTCGCCCAATCCCTGCGCGATGACCCGGCGATGCGCGCCGGCGTTCTGCCGGATGTCGAGCGTCGCGAGATGAAAGCCGAAAGTGCGGACGCGACGAATGAGGCGTCGCACCTGGAACAGGCCGGCATGCTCGCCCTTGTTGGCGCGCAGACTGTCGGCGATCAGATTGAGATCGCCGAGGAACTCGTTGGCCGAATCGTAGTGGTTGGCGCGCGCGTCGTAGGTGGCGCGCAGCCGCTCAGTCACCTGACCGAGGAACACGCGATACGGCATGCGATCGTGCCGCCCCGGCGAAAGCGTCGATGCACCCGGCAGCAGCGTCGAGTACTGCTCGATGCGCGCCTGCAGCGACGCGGAAATTCCCACGCGCGTCGCGCTCTGCGACAGCGTCTCTGCCAGTCCCTGGCATTCGATGAAATAGCGATTGACGATGATCTGCTGGTGGCGCGCACATGTCTCGCGGATCGTCTTCGCGTTCACGTCCGGATTGCCGTCCATGTCGCCGCCGACCCACGAGCCGAAGCGCAGGATCTCGGGCAGGTCGAGCGAGCGCGCTTCCTCGCCGTACACCTGTTCGAGCGCCGCTTCGATCTCCTCGTAGAAGATCGGCAGGATCTGGAACAGGATCTCGCCGATGAAGAACAGCACGTGCTCGCGCTCGTCGGCGACGGTGAGTCGCTCGCGCGAGTTCTCGGCTGTCTGCCAGCCACCGGTGATCTCGCTGCGGATCCGGTCCCAGATCTGGCGCGTCTCGGCAGCGGTGCGCGACAGGCCGAGGCGTCCGAGCAGCAGCTGCGCGATCTTCTGTTGCTTGCGCAGGATCGTGCGTCGCGTCGACTCGGTCGGGTGCGCGGTGAACACCGGCTCGATCCAGATCTCGATCATGAGGCGGCGGATCGCGTCGAGCCCGAGTCCCTGCGAGCGCAGCCTGGTCAGCGCCTCGATGATGCCGCCCGGCTGAGTCTTGCCTTCGTTGAGATACTGGCGGCGGCGGCGGATGCGATGCACCTTCTCCGCCATGTTGACCATTTCGAACCACAGCGAGAACGCGCGCACCAGGTCGCGCGCCTGAGCGGCCGGTACGTCGCACGTGCGGGTCGCGAGCTCGCGGGCGCCTTCGGCGCTGCCGTCGCGGCGCGCGATCGCTGCTTGACGGTCCTGCTCCACCGCCTCGAACAGCGCGTCGCCGCCCTGTTCGCGGATCACCTCGCCGACCAGCGCGCCGAGCATGTGCACGTCTTCGCGCAGCTCGGCGTCTTTCAGCGGAAAGGAAATGTCGGAGCGAGGCATGGGGCAGGTGAGCGAGAGTGCGCGCGAGTCTAGCAGAACGGTTGCTAAGATGGAGACAGCTGCCAGACGAGGCCTCCATGTCGCTCATCGCTCAAATTGCCGTATTTCTCGGCGCCACGGTGCTCGTGATCCCGCTGTTCCGGCGGCTGCGCCTCTCCTCGATCCTCGGATACCTCGCCGCGGGCGTCGTGCTCGGCCCCTGGGGCCTGCGCGTCATTCAGGACACCGAAGGCGTGATGCACATCGCCGAGTTCGGCGTGGTGCTGCTGCTGTTCGTGATCGGACTGGAGTTGCAGCCCTCGCGGCTGCGCGCGATGCGCAAGGCAGTGTTCGGCCTCGGTCTCGCGCAGGTCATGCTGACGACGGCGGTGTTCATGGCGATCGGGATCGCGCTCGGCTTGCCGGTCAGCGCTGCGCTCGTCACCGCGTTCGCACTGTCGCTGTCCTCGACACCGCTCGTACTGCAATTGCTGGCAGAGCGCCAACAGCTCAATACGCACTACGGCCGCTCCAGTTTCGCGATCCTGCTGTTCCAGGACATCGCGGTGATGCCGATGCTGGCCATCCTGCCGATGCTCGGCGGCGGTCAGCAGGACTTGTCCACGGCGCTGCTGAGCGGGCTCAAGGGTCTCGCGGTGCTCGCGGCGCTCGTGTTCGGCGGCCGCTACGCGCTGCGACCCGTGCTGCGCATCGTGGCCGAAACGAAAGTCAGCGAAGCATTCACCGCGGTGGCGTTGTTCGTCGTTCTCGGCACCGCTCTGCTCGTCGACGCAGTCGGCCTGTCGATGGCCCTGGGCGCATTCGTCGCCGGCCTGCTGCTCGCCGACAGCGAATATCGCCACGAGCTCGAGGCCGACATCGAGCCCTTCAAGGGACTGCTGCTCGGCTTGTTCTTCATGTCGGTGGGCATGACGGCGAACCTCGGGCTCTTGCTCGAGCAACCGGGCCGCATCGCGTTGTTCGCCGCCGGACTGCTGCTCGTGAAGTTCGTGGTGTTGTGGGCGCTGGCGAAGCTGACGCGGCATTCGCCCGAGAGCGCGCGCGGCCTGGCGTTCGCGCTGCCGCAGGGAGGCGAATTCGGCTTCGTGCTGTTCTCGCTGGCGGTGACTTACCGCGTGATGGATCCGGCGCTCGCCGAGATGCTGGTCATCGTCGTCACCATTTCGATGATTGCCAGCCCGCTGCTGATATCGCTGCACACGAACGTGATCGAGCCGCGGCTCTCGAAGCCGGAGCAGCGCGAGTTCGACCGGGTCGAGAGCCAGGACAGCCGCGTGATCGTTGCAGGCTTCGGCCGCGTCGGGCAAATCGTCGGCCGCGTCCTGCGCATGCGCCGCATTCCGTTCACGGCGCTGGAATCGAGCGTCGCGCAGGTCGACGTCGTACGCCGCTTCGGCACCAAGGTCTACTACGGCGACGCGTCGCGGCTGGAGGTGCTGCAGGCAGCGGGCGCGGCGCGTGCCGAGGTGTTCGTGCTCGCGACGGAGGACGTCGAGACTTCGGTCCGCACCGCCGAGCTGGTGCGCCGGCATTTCCCGAATCTCAAGATCCTGGCGCGTGCGCGCAATCGTCAGCACGCGCTGCGACTGATGGACATCGGCGTGAAGTACTTCATCCGCGAGACGTACCTGTCGAGCCTCGACCTCGCGCAGCACACGCTCGAGGCGCTGGGCCTGACGCGCGCCGATGCGGTCGAGAGCATTCGCCGCTTCGACGTGCATGACAGGAAACAGCTGCAGGTGCAACGCGAGTTCCGCGACGACGAACAGAAGCTGATTCAGTCCACGCAGCTGGCGGCGCGCGAGCTGGAGCAACTGTTCGAGGCCGACATGGAGCCGGCGAAGGAGCCGGAGCGCCGCGTCGAGGCTAGCTGATCGCCTGGATCGTGCGCGTGTACGCGGAGTGCACCAGGCCTTCGATGGCCTTTTCGGCGCGCGGCGCGAGCAACAGCCGCAGCATCATCTCGTCGGAGGAGCGCGCCGGATCGTCGATCAGGATCTGCTCGATGAAGCGGGTGACGCGGTGCTGCACTTCGTTGACGAAGCGCAGCTTGTGCGGATCCATCGTGGGCTGCTCGCCACCGGAGCCGTAGAAATTGCGCGCCTCGAGCGTCAGCTCGTACATGAAGCGCGCCAGCAGGCGCGACTTCTCGAGCGAGGACATCTCTTCGAAATGCCGGATTTCCGAATCGAGGTTCATTGCCCGTGGATGATCGGCGCACTGGCCGCCCGATGGCAAGCGCCGGGCGGCGGACGGTCCGACGAAAGGCGGAGTGTGACGCGAGTCTCAGGCGGGGAAGAAGTCGATCGGCTTCGTCACGGTGATGGTGCCGACATCCTTGGCCTCGAACCGGAACAGCTTGACGCGCGCCACCAGCTTGCGCTCCAGCTCCGGGTCGTTGAGCTCGCTCGACACCACTTCGCAGCGCGTGACCGAGCCGTCCGAGGTGATCGTCAGCTCCAGCACCAGCTTGCCCTGGAGATCGGGCTTGTCACGCAGCGCGCGCGTATACAGCGCGTAGATGGCGCCCTTGTTGCGATCGAAGATCAGCGCGATCTCTTCCTCGCTCCGCGACGCCTTGCCGCTACCGGCCGCGCGCTCGACCTTGTTCGTGCCCTGTGCAGCCAGCGTCGACGAGGTCACCTGCGTGGTCGAGTGGCCGGTGAGCGAGCCTGCGCCGCCGCCGTAGCCGCGGCTCAGGGCGGCTGTGTTGATGCCGCCGCTGCTCGTGCCGACCTTCGACGTGATCAGCGAGCGCTCCGAGCTCGTGGTCTCGCCGACCTTGCCGCTCAGATTCTTGGTCATCGCCGCCTTGTCGAGCACTGAGTTGTCGCGCAGGTCCGCGAGCTGATCCTGGAGCTTGAGCAGGCCGGCGTTCTGCGCGCGCTCGCGCGCGTCGGGCTTCGGCGGCGGCGGCTTCGGCGCCTCGACCTTCTTCTCCGGCTCCGGCTTCTTCTCTTCGATCTTCGGCGGCGGCGGCGGCGGCGGCGGCGCCTTCTTCTCGAGCACCAGCTTGACGATGCGGTCCGGGATTTCCGGCGCCTTCGCCACGTCGCGATCGCGCACCGGCAGCAGCGGAATCAGGATGGCGAAGATCGCAAAGACGATGAAGGCGTTGCGCACCACCTTGCGAAAGCGCCGCTCCACTTCCTCGGTCGGCGACCAGGGCAGATCGTACAGGCGATAAAAAGGAGCGAGTGTCATGCGGATTGCACCGGCTCAGTTGATCAGCGACGCGGTGCGCGCCGTGGCTGGGGCCGCGCCGCCGGTCTCGCGCTCGATGACGGCGAGCGACACCTTGCCGTACTCGGCATCGGTGGCCGTCGCCATGACCTTGCGCAGCACCTTGTAGGGCGTATTGCGGTCGCCGAGGATCGTCACCTCGCGATCCTTGATTTCCTCTTTCGCCGCACCGGCGAGCACCTTGTCGGCCTGGCTCTGCAGCGCGGCCTTGAGCGGCTGGATCACCGCGTCCGGCGAGGCTTCGATCTGCGCCAGCGTGGCGATCGAGCGGCCGTCCACCAGCAGATCGTCCTTGGTGATCATGACCACCACCGTCGGATGCGGCTTCTTGTCGGAGATCGATTCCGGGATCGAGATGTTCTTGGTGTTCGGCAGCACGTCGACGTCGGACGTGTGCACCAGCAGGAACACCACCAGGATCGTCAGCATGTCGATGAACGGCACCAGCGTCATGTGGTTGGCGCCTTCGACCTTGTTGCTGCGCTTGCGGTGGCGCTTGATGCGATAGGGGGTCATGTCGGCGCGTCTCCGACCGAGACATCGGGGAACAGCTCCGCCACGTCCCACTTCGAGCCGGGGACCGGGAACACGCGCACCGTGTCCATCACCTTGACGAGCGTGTCGTAAGCGATGTCCTGCTCCAGCAGGATCGTCGCATCGGTCTTGTCGTTGTACTTGGACTTCACCAGCGTCAGGTACTCCTGCAGGCCCTTGAGATCGTACGTGCCCTGCTGCGAAGGCAGCGTCTTCAGCAGGCCGGTGCCGCGATCGGCGACTTCGATCCGGTCGGCGCGGACGATCACCTCGAGGTTCAGGCCCTGCGGCAGGTCGGGCACGGCACTGTCCGCCCCGGGCAGGTTGAGCTCGAGAATGTTCGTCTTGGTGAACACCGCGGTGAAGATCAGGAAGAACACCAGGATGATCATCATGTCGATCATCGGCACGACGTTGATCTCATGGCGCCCGCGGTAGCGCGCATGATTGCGCGACACCCGCCGCGCGACCTTGGACTGAGACATTGCCTGGGCCTCCGGCAGCAGTCTTCAGGCGATGCCGTGAGCCGTGCGGCCGCGGGGCGCCGGGTGCTCGTCGCCCGCGTCCACTTCCTGGCGACGCTCGACGACCGAGTTCAGGAACTTCACCGCGGCGATTTCCAGGCTGTCGATCAGCTTGGTGGTCTTCGCTTCCAGGAACATGTGCGCCAGCAGCAGCGTGATCGCGCACAGCAGGCCCGAGGCCGTGTTGTTCATGGCGACCGAGATGCTGGCGGCGAGCAGGCTGGCCTTCTCCGCCGGGTTCGCCTGCGCAATCGACTGGAACGCCGAGATCAGGCCGATGACCGTGCCGAGCAGACCGGTGAGCATGCCGATGTTGGCGAGCGCCGAGAGGTAGTGCGTGCGCTTCTCCATGCGCGGGATGATCTCGAGCAGGCTCTCGTCCATCGCCTTCTCGACGTCATCGCGCCGGCGCGCGCTGGCGAGCCGCGCGATGCCGTAGTTCAGCACCGTCGCAATCGCAGCGCGCGACTTCGAGGTGACCGCAACCACCTGCTTGAAGTTGCCGGCGTTGATCAGCGGCACCACCTGGCCCCACAGGCGGCGGTTGCTGGTGGTCTCGACGCTCAGGTAGATGAAGCGCTCGATCGCGATCGCCACGCCGACGACGAAGATCGCCGCCAGCGGATAGAGGAAGAAGCCTCCGTCGCGAAAGAAGTTGACGACAAAATGATAGAACTCCATCGACGTAGTCTCCTCTGCAGTGCCGTGCCGGATGCGCGCGCTGGCGCGCGTCGGGTGTCAGTGAAATCCGATGATCCAGAGTGTCATTAGGTAAAACTGCAATGCTGCGACCTACTTCTCATCGCCGCGAGCTGGCGCGGCGGGGTCGGCGGGCGGCGACGCGGGCGCTGCAGGCGAAGGATTAGCGCCTGTTGAGACAGCACCGTAGTACGTCACTTCGCGACGAAAAACGTCACGGTCGACCGGCGTCAAAACCTCGTCGAGCAGCGTGTTGAACGGCTGCGCCGGCAGGTCGCCGAGATCGGCCTTCTTCCACGGGACGATGTACAGGACTTTCGGCAGCTCGCGATTGCCGGTGACGATCGTGGTGTCCAGGTCGAGACGATCGTTCTGCGCGCGCCGTCCCGGAGCATTATTCTGCGCGCCAGGTTGGGCAGCAGGCTTGCTGCTGTCGGTCGCCGCAGGCTCCATCGCGGATGTATCGACGGCCGGTGACGCGTCGGTGCTCGTCTTCGGCTGTCGTGCAGCCGGTTCCGCGCCGAACGCCGTTGCCGCGGTCAACAACAGGGCCGGCACTGCCACTCGCATCGCGCTGAACATCATTGCGCCCTCGCACTGCGCGGCTCGCTGCCCAACCGCTTCTTGAGTTCGGTCACCCAGCCGTTGACCTTCTCGTCCGGCGTGCCGGCGAGCGCCAGGTAGCGCTCGTACGCTTCCAGCGCGCGCTGCGGCTGTTGCAGGTACAGATCGCACAACACGCCGAGATTCAGATAGGCAATCGCGTAATTCGGATCGATCTCCACCGCGCGCTGATACGCGACGTCCGCTTCCTTGAAGCGACCGAGCTTGCGATAGACGATGCCGAGCTGATTGAACGCCTGCGCATTGTTGCCGTTGCGATCGACTGCGGCGCGCAGCGACTTCTCGGCGTCTTCGAAGCGGCTCGCCTTCGTCTGCAGGATGCCGAGATTCAGCAGCGGCCCGGAGAATGTCGGATACGCATCGGCGAGCGCACGCAGCTCGCTTTCAGCCGCTGCGGCATTGCCGCCGCTCATGTGCACGACTGCCTGGTCGAACTTCTGCACGGCTTCGGGAGGCAGCGGTTCATCCACCGGCGCCGTCGTGCCAGCAGCCGCGTCGCCCGCTTCCTGCTTGGAAGCAGCCGTGTCCGCCTTCGCCGCCTGCTCGGGCGCAGGCGGCGAAGAGCCGCACGCCGCAAGCAGCAACAAGACGACGACGCTAGCGTAGTGTCGGTACATAGTCCTCACTCTTCTCCGCTTTGGCGTAGCGCGCCGGCTTGAGCTTGGCGAGCACATCGAAGCTGCGCTGCACCCACTCGTCGTACACGCCGTCGCCGGTGCGACGCGCGTTGGTCTCGTGCAGCTCGATCGCCTTCTCCTCGAACGGGAAGGCCTGCTCCTCGAGCAGCACGTCGTACTGTTCCTTCGCCTCGGCATCCAGTCCCTTGGGCCGCTCGGACGCCATCAGGTCGATACCGAGCTGGCGGTACAGCTCACCCATGCCGAAGGTCGCAGCCGTGGTCACCTCGGCGACACCATAGTCCAGCGCCTTGCCATAGGCAGTCAGGACTTTCTCCATCTGCGTGCGCTTGGACTTGAGCGACTTGTCGAGCGGCGCGACCAGCTTGATCGCATTGAACATCGCGGCCTGCGGCTCGACGCCTTCGAGCGTCGCCTTCGCCGCGAGATATTTGCTGCGGTCCGTGCGCGCGGGACCGGCCATCGCATCGGCGCGGACGATGTCCTCGTTCCACTGCGCCCGCGCCTTGTAGTCGTTCTGCGCCTTCGCCATGTCTGCGAGCTTCTGGCGCGCGTCCATCGCGGGGTTCAGCGGCATCGGATACTGCTGCACGTAGCTCGCATACAGTCGCGCGGCGTTGCTCGGCGATGCGGATTTCTCGTACAGCTCCGCTGCTTGCCACAGCGCGGCGCGACGCACGTCCGGTGTTTCCTCGGCTCGCGCTGCGATGCGCTCGAACTCGCCGGCCGCCTGCGTCGAGCGACCGGTTTCGAGATATGCGACGGCGAGGTTGCGCGTGACCTCGGGCATCAGCTCGTGATTCGGATAGCTGCGCCGGAAGCCTTCCAGCACCTGCGCTGCACGCTCCCATTGTTTGTTGAGGATCAGGATGCCGGCCGCATCGAACTCTGCGTTCGCGCGCACCTTGGCCGTCGGCGCGAGCGCGCCGACGCGCAGGAAATCGTCCACCGCGCCGATGGCGTCGCCCGCGGTCTTCTTCGCTTCGGCCTGCTTGTAGATCGAGGCCGCGATGCGCGCCTCGATCGCCGGCCGGTCCGGATCGCTCGCAGCGAGATAGGACTTGGCCCGCAGGTAGGCAGCTTCGGCCTCGACGTAGCGCTGGCGATCGAACAGCGAGTGCGCCAGCAGCGTTGCAGCGGTGCGCTGATAACCCCGATCGACGGGCGGGTTGCGCTCCAGGATCTGCTTCGACACCTCGATGACGCGATCGAACTCGTTCAACGCGAACAGCTCTTCGTCGGACTTGGTCAGCACCCGCGCCGACTCGGCGTGCTCGGGGAAGCTGGTCGCGAACATCAGCGAGCTCTCGATGTACTGCCGGTGCCACAGCGACTTCGACTCGCCGCTGAGCGACGGCTCGTGCTTCTGATAGGCGATCAGCGCGGCGTAACCGGCGTCGGCCGACTTGGCGTGCAGCGGATAGTCATACGCAGTGCGCTCGTACTCGCGCGCCGCTTCCGCGTTGCGTCCCGACTCGAACAGCACTTCGCCCAGCAGGTAGCGCGTTGCGGGCGCTTCTGCATCCTGCGGGAAGGAATCCAGCATCGCGCGATACCAGCGGGCCGCGGCGGTGTAATCCTCGACCGCCTTGCTCTTCTGCGCCTTCGCATGGAAGTACTCGGCCAGATCCTTCTGCGTGGTCTTCAGCTGCGCGGCGACTTCGGGCGCGTCGGCGATGGTGCGCGACTGCCAGAACGGCGAACCGAACGCGTAGCGCTCGACGAACGCCTGCTTGCCTTCCAGCACCAGCGACGCGAAACCGCCCTTCTGGTATGCCTCGATCGTGCGCATCTGCAACGAAGGTGCGTAGCGGTCATCCGGACGGCGCTTGGCGAACGCCTCGAATGCCAGCGCGGCGTCCTGGAAGCGCTCCTTGGTGATGTAGAGATTGCCCAGACCTTCGTAGAGCAGGTGCGCGTACACCGGATCGCTGCCGCGTTGCTTCAGCAACGCGTCCAGAGTCTCGGGGCCGTCGAGATCCGAGAACGTGATCGCCATGACGCGCAGCGTGTCTTCGCTGAGCTCGGTCTCCGGACGCGTGAGTGTCTGCCGATCCCGCAGCTTGCCGTCGCGCACCAGCACGCGATCGAGCACCTTCAGGAACGACGCGACGCTTTCCTCGCCGCGGTTCTGCTTGAACAGCGACCAGCCGTGCTTGTACAGGCCCTGATCGTAGAAGCCGCTTTCCGGACCGGCCTTGACGACGGAGTTGTAGGCCATCTCGGCGTCGCGATACCGGCCCATGCTGAACAGGATCTCGCCGCGGCGGAACTGCGCCTCGGTGTACCACTGGCTCTGCGGATATTTCCTGACCAGCTGGTCGAGCACCACCAGCGCCTTCTCGGGCTTCGCCTGCGCCTCGTGCGCGCGCGACAGCTGATACATCACGGCATCGTTGCGCGGATAGTCGGGATGCGTCTTGAGCAGGCCCTCGTAGAGCTGGATCGCTTCTTTCAGCTCCAGGCCTTCGACACCGGAGTCCACGCCCGCGGCGCGCGCTGCTTCATCGACCTCGACCTGCAGGTCGCCGAGACGGCGCATCGCTTCGGTGCGCATCTTCTCGTTCTTCGACTGCAGCTCCAGGAAGTGCCGGTACTGCTCGATCGCCTGCTGCGGCTTCACGTCGCTCGGCGGATCCGGCGAGACCTGGACCTCCTTGGTCTCGAGATCCTTGATGGTGCGCGGCGGCTTCTTGTCTTTCGCTGCGGCTGCCGCGACGCCGGCGCCGAGCAGGCCAGCGCATGCCAGGGCAGCGACCAAAATATGGCGGGGAATGCGGCGGGCGCTCATTGCGCGCCCCCTTTGCTGGTGCCGCTGCCGCTCGACGCACGATCGTAGATCGACGCCAGGGCATAGCGCGCCTGCAGCTGGTACGCCGCGAGACGCTCCTTCTGCGATTCCAGCTCCTTGACCGCGATCGCCGCGAGATACTGGTTCTGCGACTGTGCGGCGACTGCGAGCTTCGCGCTCAACGCGGCGATGCGCGGCTGCAGATTCGCGACACGACCCGCGAACTGCTCGGTCCGCGCGGGATAGTCTTCGCGCGCACGCTCGACCAGCACCCAGCGGCGGCGCGCTTCGCCGTATGCGACGTCGAGCTCGCGCAACTCTTTGCGACTGCGCCACAGCCGCGCCTTGTAGCTCGCGTTGAAGTCCCACAGCAGACGGCCGCGCAGCAGGCGGGTCTTCTCGCGCATCTCCTGCACCAGCGGATCGCTCTGATCGGCGCTCGCCAGCGCTTTCTCGATGCGCTCGATCTTCTCCCACTGCTCGCGCTCGCGCGCAGTGGCCAGCCCGGTGATGTCTGCGTCGCGCTCGATCGCCTGCAGCCGCGACTCCAGCTCGTTCTTCTGGTTCTCCATGCCGTCGAGGTCGACCGTGTCGAGCGTCTGCTGCAGGACCGGGATGCGCTCCGCGTACGCGCGGCGGCGCGTGTCGACCATGCTCTCGAACGCGGTCACGCTCAGCGACCACGTCGCGAGATTGCGCTGCATGAGCAACAGGTCGCGATAGTTCTTCAGGCCTTCCTGGAACTCGTGCGTCGCGAGCAGGTGATACAGGTAGCGCGTCTCGGGCGCGTCCGGCAGCGAGACCAGCTGCCAGTACCAGCCGACCCGGTCGGCCTTGTCGTTTGCGACGATCGCGTCCAGCAGATGGCCGCTGCGAATCGCCGCGATCGA
Organism: Steroidobacteraceae bacterium; assembly: GCA_044866955.1. Classification (GTDB taxonomy): domain Bacteria; phylum Pseudomonadota; class Gammaproteobacteria; order Steroidobacterales; family Steroidobacteraceae; genus Steroidobacter. The sequence goes on along the minus strand of JBIOUH010000020.1, from coordinate 1,482 downwards.
CTGATCGATGCGCTGCGACTCCTGGCCGAAGGCTTCGACGGCGAACATGTACTGCTCCGCCGCCTGCTTGCTCGCATCGAGCTGTGCATATGCGTACGGAACGGCGAGGTACGATTCCTGCACGGCCGCGTCGAGCATGTTTCGCTCGCGCAGCTCGAGCCATGGCGCCAGCGCCTTCGTGTAGCGCTTCTCTGCAGAGTCGGCCCAGCCGGCGCCCAGCAGCGCCTTGTTCGACTGCGGACCTTCCAGGCGTACGCGCTGCAGCACTGCTTTCGCTTCGTTCGCTTTGCCGGCCTTCAGCCATGCATAACCGAGCGCCAGGTTGGCCTTGTCGCGCAGCGCCGTGAGCTCCTCCGTCGGCGCGTCGATCTGGCCGACGGCGTCGAGCAGTTTCGCGGCATCATCGAGCCGCTCTTTGCGAACGAGAGCGACGCCGATATTGAAGCGCGCGTAGGCCGACCAGGCATCGTTGCCTTCGCCCGCGGGCTGCCAGCGTTCGAGCGCGCGAATCGCGTCGTCGAAGCGGTCCATGTACATCAGCACCTGCGCTTCCAGCAGGTGGCGCTCGGGCTCGAGATCGCCCGGCAGCGCGCCCTTGATCGACGCCAGCGCGTCGGCGGCCTGCTGCAGGTACTCCCGCTGATACCAGACCTTGGCGAGATAGAACCAGGCCCGGTTGCGGACATCGAGCGGCACGTTGTCGTTCAGCAGCGCCTTGAAGATGCGACCCGCTTCCTCGTGCTCGCCGAGCGAGAGATACAAGCCCCCCTTGAGCAGCTCGGCCTCGACGGTGTGATGCGTGAGGCGATTGAAATCCTGCGACGCGCCGAGGCGCGTCAGCGCCTGCATGTAGTCGCCCTGGTAGAAATAGAACAGCACGTCGCCCCAGTGCAGATCCTGCACCACCCGCGGCGTGCCGATCAGCGGCGGCTCTTCTTTCGGCTTGCCGCGCGCAACAGCGGATCCGGCCGCGAGCGCGACTGCGCCCGCGACGGCGGCGAGCAACAGTCCGCCCCGCCCCGCCTTGCGCAGCAAGTGGCGCATCGTCCCTGTCATCTCACTCCCATTCCTTGACGATGAATTCCGGCTGTGACTTGACCGCGCGGTCGCTGATCTTCAGCTCGACGTACTTCGCGCCGACGCCCTTGGTGAGCTTGATGGTTGCGCCGCGACGGTAGTCGCGGACGTGCGGGCCCTGGCCCGTGAACAGCGCGAGCAGCTCGTGGTCGCCGGCCTTGAGGTTGCCGATGTAGACGCGGTGCACGCCGCCCTTGAGCAGGGCCTGCGCCTCGCGCTCGGTATAGAGGTAGTTGGCGACTTCCTTGTTGTCGAGCTTGAGCGTCACCGAGTCGAGCGCGAAGAAATCGCCGACGTCCATCGAGACGAACACGGCGACCTGCGTGTTGGCGGGGAACAGCAGGTCCTCCTCCAGCACGAACAGCTCGCGGTTCAGGTCCAGCACGTCCTTCTTCAGCGCCTGCA
>JBIOUH010000019.1:0-10263 GCA_044866955.1 Steroidobacteraceae bacterium | reverse complement strand
GCTCCCCGCTGGCGGCGTTTTTTTTTGCCTCTATGATTCGCCCCTTTCAGGCACCGAGGGGCCCGGCATGTCTCGTCGATTGCTCAGTCAATTTCTCGCAGCGACGCTCGCCTGTGCGTGCACTTTGCCGGCCGCCGCGCAGGTGCCGGGCGCCGACCAGGTGCAGGCGGTCACGCTCGCGAACGGCATGCAGATCATCGTCTGGCCGGATCACGACATCCCGAACGTCGCGCTGTTCAACTGGGTGCATGCCGGCAGCCGCAACGAGGTGCCGGGCATCACCGGACTCGCGCACTTCTTCGAGCACATGATGTTCAACGGCACGACGACGCGGCCGCAGGGCGAGTTCGATCGCGTGCTCGAAGCGAACGGCGCGCGCAACAACGCGTTCACCACCAATGACGTAACCGTGTACCAGGACTGGTTGCCGCGCGCCGCGCTGGCGACGGTCTTCGAAGTGGAAGCCGACCGCCTGCGCAATCTAGCGTTCGAGCCGAAGGTGATCGAGAGCGAGCGCGGCGTCGTGTATTCCGAGCGGCGACTGCGCGTCGAGGACAGCCTGATCGGACGCCTGCAGGAGCAGGTGCAGGCAACTGCGTATCTCGCGCATCCCTACGGCATTCCGACGATCGGCTGGCCGTCGGACATTCAGTCGTGGCGCATCGAGGATCTCAAGAGCTTCTTCGCCACCAACTATGCGCCGAACAACTGCACGCTGGTGCTGGTCGGCGACGTCGAGCCGCAGAGCGCGATCGCGCTGGCGAGGCAGTACTTCGAGCCGATTCCGTCGCATGCGCCGCCCGATGCGATCCGCACCAAGGAGCCGGAGCAGGAAGGCGAGCGCCGCGTGAACATCGAGGCCGACGCGCAGAGCCCGCTGCTGCAGTTCGCCTATCACGCGCTCTCCGGCGCCGACCCGCGGCAGCCGGCGCTCGAACTGCTGACGCGGATCCTGACCGACGGCGATGCCTCGCGCCTGCACCGGGTGATGGTCGAGGAGCAGAAGCTCGCGATCTCTACCGACAGCTACATCGATCGCGGCTTCGATCCGGGCCTCGCCTGGTTCCTGCTCACGCTGCCCGCCGGCGGAGATGCGCAGAAGGCAGAAGCAGTGTTCGATCGCGAAATCGAGCGCGTCCGCGACAGCGGTGTCACGGCACAAGAACTCGCGCGCGCACGCAGTCAGGCACTCGCCGATTTCTGGCGCGGCCTCGCGACGATCGACGGCAAGGCGCAGGCACTGGGCTCGTACGCCGTGCTGCAAGGCGGCTACAAACGGTTGTTCGATGCGCCGGGCGCGTACGAAAGCGTGACGGCCGATGACATTCGCAAGCTCGCAACCGAGCTGCTGCGGCCGGGCAATCGCACGGTGGGCGTGCTGACCGCAAAAGCGGTCGCCGGGCAGGGAGCAGGCCGATGAAGTCTTTCCTCTCTGCACTGCTGTTCTTCTTTTCCGCTGCGGTGCTCGCGGCCGGCAACGGCGTCAAAGTGCCGCCGTTCGAGCGCGTGCAACTGAGCAACGGCGCAGTGGTGCTGCTGATGGAGCGCCACGACGTTCCGTTGATCGCGTTCAGCGCGGTCCTGCGCGGCGGCGCCGTCAGCGATCCGGCCGACGAGTCCGGACTGGCGAGCCTGCTGGCCGGTCTGCTGCAGAAAGGCTCGGGCTCGCGCGACGCGGTTGCCTTCGCCGAGACGGTGGCGTCGGTCGGCGGACAGATCGAGACTGCCGCCAGCACCGAGAGCATCGCCGTCAGCGGGTCGTTTCTCGCGCGCGATCAGCAGCTCATGGTCGAGCTGCTCGCAGACATGCTGCAGCGGCCGCGTCTGGAGCTTGGACAGTTCGACACGCTGCGCGCGCGTCAGATCGAGTTCATCCGCGCTGCCAAGGAGTCGGATCTCGCCGCGCTGACGCCTATCTACGGCGAGGCGAGTCTGTTCGGCGGTCATCCGTACGGCCGCACGGTCGACGGCAGCGAGGCCAGCCTCGCGGAGATCAAGCACGCCGACCTGCAGCGCTACTACCAGGAGCAGGTCGGCGCCGACCGGCTGATCCTCGCAGTCGCCGGCGACTTCAAGACCGCACAGCTGAAGCAGCGCATCTCGCGTGCGTTCTCCGGCTGGCGCAAGGCAGGCGCGCCGCTGGCGCAGGTGCCGAAGGCGCAGGCGGTCACGGGCCGGCGCGTGCTGCTGATCGATGCGCCGGAATCGGTGCAGTCCTATTTCTGGGCCGGCAATGTCGCGGTCGCCAAGAACGATCCGCGGCGCGCCGCGCTCGATGTCACCAACACGTTGTTCGGCGGACGCTTCACGTCGATGCTCAACAGCGAGCTGCGCATCCGCAGTGGTCTGAGCTACAGCGCGAGCTCGCACTTCGATCGGCTGCAGCAGCCCGGCCATTGGGCGCTGTCGTCGTTCACTCAGACCGAGAAGACGATCGAGGCTCTCGACCTGGCGCTGGCCACGCTCGACCAGCTGCACCAGTCCGGCCTGGACGCATCGATGCTGGAGTCCGGCAAGAGCTATGTGCAGGGCCAGTACCCGCTGGCTCTCGAAACCGCCGGGCAGTGGGCATCGCAGCTGGCGACGCTCGAGTTCTACGGCCTCGACCGCGGCTATATCGACAACTACTCGGCCGCGCTCGCCGGCGTCAGCGGGGCGGACGCCAAGCGCGTGATCGACGAAGTCTTCCCGTCCAGCTCGGCGCTGGCGATCGTGGTCGTCGGCAATGCCAGCGCGCTGCGCGATGGCCTGCGCAAGTACGGGCCGGTACTGGAGATGAAGCTCGCCGACCCGTCGTTCGCACCCGTGCGCACGGAGTAACCTGGCGCCGGTTGCAGAATGTGATTCGCTTCACATCTGCGACAAGCCGCGGGCACCAGCCGCGCCCGCCGCGGTCCTAACCAGACCGTTCGCAACCTCGATAAATCCGCGGAAAAATCGCTCGCGAGCCACGCCGGCGCGCTCCTTTGGCAAATTTTTCGACATGGACAACGCACTCAGAGGGGCTAGACTCCGGCCGTTACGCTCGAAGTGCAGCGACGCGGCACCGAGCAATCCCACGAGAACGCGCGCGCGGGGATACGCGCCGTCAGACAGAACAGAAATGCAGTATCGGCGCAGTGATTTCGACGTCACCAACACCGTGCAGGTCAGCTCGACCGACGCGGTGCGCCGTGCAGTGTGCGAGCTGTTCCGCCAGAACTGGCCGCACTATCCGTTCGATCGCGTCGAGAGCGCGTTCCGCGACTTCGAGCGGCTGTTCAACGGCCAGTTTCCCGGCTACTACGGCTGCGACACCGTCTACCACGATCTGCAGCACTCGCTCGACGGCACGCTCGCCGTCGCGCGCCTGATCGTCAGCTTCGACCGCACGCACCTGGCCGACGAGCGCCTGGGCCCGGAGCGCGCCATCGTCGGCGTGGTCACCGCGCTGTTCCACGACGCCGGCTACATCCGCCAGACCGACGACCAGACCCATCGCAACGGCGCCGAGTTCACCCTCAGCCACGTCAGCCGCAGCGCGCACTTCATCGGCCGCTACCTGCCCACGATCGGCATGGCCGAGTGGGTGCCGGTCGCGACCAAGATCGTGCACTTCACCGGCTACGAGGTGCAGTTCGACCAGATCCGCCTCGACGATCACCGCGACCGCAAGCTCGGCCACCTGATCGGCACCGGCGACCTGATCGCGCAGATGGCCGACCGCTGCTACCTGGAGAAGTGCCGCGATCGGCTCTATCCCGAGTTCGTGCTCGGCGGCATCGCAATGCCGAGCGACAGTCGCGGCAAGACCTCGGTACGCTACAACTCAGGGTTGGACGTGCTGCGGCACACGCCGGAGTTCGTCGATGACGTGCGCCGCACGCGCCTCGACGGCGAGTTCGGCGCCGCCTATAGCTATCTCGACACGCTCTTCAACGGCCGCAATCCGTACATGGAAGCGATCCAGCGCAACCTCGACTATCTCGAGGAAGTGCTGCGCACCGGGCGGTGGCCGATGCTCCGCCGCGATCCGCCGTGTTTCACGTGGGAGCGCAACCCGGTGCAGAACATCCGCTCGCTCGTGATCGGGCACCTGAAGCAGGTGTGGAAGAGCAGCTGATTATCAGTCTCGGCGCCGCACTCGCGGTCGGGCTACTGATCGGCATCGAACGCGAGCGGAGCAAGGGACAGGGACCGCGGCGAGCTGCCGCAGGCGTCCGCACCTTCACTCTCATCGCACTGGCCGGCGCCATCAGCCTCGAGGTCGGCGACCTGCCCGCGTTTCTCGTCGTCACGGCCGTGGTCGGCGCATTCGCCGCGCTGAGCTACCTGCGATCCTTCCGCCGCGATCCGGGCCTCACGACCGAAGTGGCGATGATGGTGACGCTGCTGCTCGGCGGTCTCGCGCTGCACGAGCCGCAACTGGCCGGCGCGCTCGCGGTCATCGTGACCATCATCCTCGCTTCGCGGACACCGGTTCACGACTGGATCAGGAACGTCCTCACCGACGAGGAAGTCCGCGACGGCCTGATCCTGGCCGCGGCGGCGCTCGTGATCCTGCCGCTGCTGCCCAAGCAGCCGGTCGATCCGTGGGGCGTGCTCGACCCGCGCAAGCTGTGGACGCTCGCCGTGCTGGTAATGGCGATCAACGGTCTCGGCTACATCGCTGTGCGGGCGCTCGGCGCGAAGATCGGCCTGGCGCTCGCCGGGTTCTTTTCCGGCTTCGTTTCCAGCACGGCGACGATCGGCGCGATGGGAGCGCGCACGAAAGCTCGACCGGAGCTGCATCGAGGAGCTGTTGCCGGTGCCGCGGCGTCGTCGATCGCGACCGTCGTGCAGCTCGCGATCGTGGTCGGGCTCGTCAGCATGCAAACGCTCATGCTGCTGCTGCCGTCGCTGATCCTTTCGGGTCTCGCTGCCTCCGGCTACGCGGCGCTGTTCACGCTGCGCAGCGTCCGGGATGCGACGCAGAGCGACGTGCCCGCGGGCCGGCCGTTCTCGCCGAAGACGGCAGTGCTGTTCGTGCTGGTCGTCGGACTCGCGCTCGCCATTTCCACCGCCCTCACCTACTGGCTGGGCGATCGCGGCCTGTTGCTCGCGACCGGCGTTTCGGGGCTCGGCGATTCGCATGCCGCCGCCATCTCGGCGGCTTCACTCGCGGCCAGCGGCAAGACGTCAGCAACGCCGGCGGCGATCGCGGTGCTGATCGGCTTCAGTACGAATGCAATCAGCAAGGCCGTCGTCGCATTCTCGCTCGGCGACCGGCGCTTCGCGTTCGAGCTGCTGCCGGGCATCGTATTAATGGTGCTGGCTGCGTGGGCCGGATGGTTCGTGCGATCCTTGCTGGCATGACACGACGCTACGACCGGCTCGCGCGCCGCTTCCCGACCCGGCGCGCCTTCATCACGGGCGCCAGCAGCGGCCTCGGGCTGGAGCTCGCACGCGCTCTGGGGAGCGACGGTTGGACGCTCGGCCTGTTCGATCGCAACGTCGAGCGCCTGGCGCACGTCGAGGAGGAGCTCTCCGGCAAAGGCCTCACGGTGCTGGCCTATCCCGGCGACGTCACCAATGCCGACGAGCTGACCGTCGCAGTGAACTCGTTCGCGGCCACGCACGACGGCCTCGACGTGATGGTCAACAACGCCGGCGTCGCGGGCTCGGGCACGCTGATGGAAGTGCCGCTCGACGACTGGCGCTGGATCGTCGACATCAACTTCATGGGAGTCGTGCACGGTGCGCGCGCGGCGATCCCGCACTTGCAGCGCAACGGCTCCGGCCTGCTGATCAACGTCGCCAGCGCCGCAGCGTTCGCATCGGCCCCTGGGATGATTTCGTACAACGCGACGAAGGCGGCCGTGCTGTCGTTGAGCGAGACGCTGAGCGGCGAGCTCGCGGCGAGCAGGACGCAGGTCTCCGTCGTGATGCCGACGTTCGTGCCGACGAACCTGATCGAATCGTTTCGCGGGCCGGCCGAGGCGCGCGAGCGTGCCACTCAGGCGCTGCGCGATTCCAAATACCTGGCGACCGCTGCAGCCCGCGACATTCTGTTGCAGGCCGGCGAGGGACGTCTGTACATCGTGCTGCCCCATTCAGCGCGCATGCTGTGGCGGCTGAAACGCTGGGCGCCGCAGTTCTTTCTCAGGCGAGTGCTGGCGTTGCGGGAAAAGATGAGGGCTGGACAGGCGAATCCACCGCAAGCATGAAGCGCGTGTAGATCTCGGGCAGCCGCGCGAGAACCTGCGGCTTGCCGGCGATGGGACTGCGCTCCAGCACGTACCTCAGCATCGAAAGGCTCAGCGACTCGAGCGCCGGCAACGACACCGGCGCATAGCTCAGGTGCCACGGCTCGGGACTGACGCCGCCGCGATCCGTGCGGTACGGCCGGAAAAAGCCGAAGCGCTGCATGTTCGCGTCCAGCCAGTCCGACAGCCGGCCGAAGATTCCATCACGAGCGTATTCGGCGGGCACCAGCTGCACCCCATAGCCGGGCGGCACGCTGGCCGCATCGATCAGGTCCACGTCGCTGCCCCAATGATGGCGGCTGCCGCCGGGAATGGCGGACCAGCAGAGGATGGCGTCGATCGCCTGCGCATCGGCGAGCTGCCGGCGCTCGAGCTGGCGCCCCTGGCGGTCGTACAGCGGACGCTCGCCCGCCCACTTGGCGTTCCAGATCGTGAGCTGCGTGTCGAAGTCGCGAAAGCTGGAGCGGGCTGTCAGGTCGATGCCGTCACGCTGGGCCGCGTCGCGCATCGCCAGGAACGAGGCGGCGGCCTCGTAGTGCAGAGCGCAGCGCGGCTGCGCCAGCTCCACGATGTGCGTGCTCGCACGTCCGGTCAGCTCGAACTCGTTCATCCAGGCTCGCTCGCGGGAAATTCAGGCAGTATGGCAAAAAACGTTGTCAAAAAAACCGACAATCCAGGGATTAGGGTTCTACTACTGCGACACGAGTATCATCTTGCGCTAATGTAAGCACGAATAGCGTCTGATCGATGCAGCGTCGAAGCCGGGGCACTTCGCGCGCGCGCAGCGGATACGGCGGCGGCGGAGTATGCGTTGAGATCGCACGGCCTCAAATCTCGACTTCTTTTCATTGCCTTGCTAGCGGGTATCGCCATCTCGGCGACGCTCTTCGTGCTGGAGTACGTCGACTATCGCCAGACGCGCGATGCGGTCGGCGCACAGGGCGAGCGCTCGCTGCTCACCGCCGAGATCAAGCGCCTCGATTCAGCCGCCAGCGATCTCGCGGCCGCTACTGCTCCCTCGCTCGAAAACGCACTGCGCGCCCGCGATGACGACACTGTCAGTCGCATAGCGACTGCATTGCTCGAGAACCACGCAACCGTCGCGGTGCGAGTGCTGCGCCCCGACGGCACGCAGCTGTTCGAGACGCGCCGCTCGAATGCCTGGGCGAGCTCGCTCACTCCCGAAGAACAGCGCACCGTGCGGCGCGATCTCGGCGATCTGCAACTGCTCGGCACGCTCGAGCTGACGGTTGGGCGTCCTGGACTGCGTTCGTCTGCCACCGCGTTGCGCTCACAACTGCAGCAGGTGGAGCAGCGCGACTTCGCACGCAAGGCGTGGATCATCGGCGCTGCCGGCATGTTGATCACGCTGATGCTGGGACTGGTCGCCTGGCTGCTCGCGCAGCGTCTGGAGCGGCCGATCGTCGAGTTGATCCGCTCCGCCGAGCGCATCGGCGAAGGCGACTACACGCGTCCGCACCAGGTCACGAGCAACGACGAGATCGCCGACCTCGAAGTGGCGCTGGATCGCATGCGGCAGAAGCTGCAGCAGACGACGATCACCAAGAACTACCTGACGAGTGTGCTGAACAGCATGAACGACGCGGTGCTCGTGACCGCGCCGAACGGCATGATCAAGCGCATCAACGATGCCGCCGTGCGCCTGTTCGGCTACAGCGAAGACGAGCTGGCCGGCAAGCAGTTCACGACGCTGCTGGCGGAGAACGAACGCGTCTCGTTCTCCATGGAAGCAGCGGGCATGGAGACGCGCGAGACCGTGATCGCCACGCGCAGCGGGCAGACGATCCCGGTGTCGCTGTCGGGCGCGCCGATCACCGCCGACGATCCGCAGTTCCAGGGCACGATTTTCGTCGTCCGCAACATCACCGACCGCAAGCGCGCCGAGCGCCGCATCCGCTACCTGGCGCGCTACGACGCGCTGACCAAGGTCCCGAACCGGATGCAGTTCCAGCACATGCTGCAGCAGGCGATCGCCCGCGCGCGCCGCAACGATCGCGGCATCGTGCTGCTGTATCTCGACATGGATCGGTTCAAAGAGATCAACGACACTTTCGGCCACGCCGCCGGCGACCGCACGCTGGAAGTATTGAGCGAGCGGCTCACGCACATCCTGCCGAAGGAAACCGTGGTCGGCCGTCTCGCGGGCGATGAGTTCGGGCTGTTCATCGAGGGCTTCGCCGAAGAGCAGAACGAGCAGGCGGAAGCCGCCAACCTCGCGCGCATGGTGCTCGCCGAGGTATGCAAGGCGTACTACGTCGACCAGCAGGAAGTGTTCCTGACCGCGAGTGTCGGCGTCGCGTTCTGCCCGAAGGACGCGGAGAACGTGATCGATCTGATCCGCAACGCCGACGCCGCGATGTATCACTCGAAGCAGAACGGCGGCAACAGCTTCGCGTTCTATTCGCCGGAGATGAACGCCGCGGCGGTCGAGCGGCTGATGCTGAAGAGCAAGCTGCGCCGCGCGCTGGAACGCGACGAGCTGGTGATGTTCTATCAGCCGAAGGTGGATCTGCGGGACGGCCGCATCGTCGGCGCGGAGGCGCTGCTGCGCTGGCGGCTGCCGGGTCACGGCGACATCTCGCCGTCGCAGTTCATTCCGCTCGCCGAAGAGACCAACCTGATCCTCGGCATCGGCGAATGGGTGCTGAACCGCGTCTGCGCCGACTACCGGCGCTGGACCGACCGTATCCAGAACCCGGGCCGCGTATCGATCAATCTGTCGCTCAAGCAGCTGCGCCAGGCGAGCTTCATCGGGCGCTGCCGTTCCGTGTTCCGCCGTCACGAAGTGTCGCCGACCAGCTTCGAGCTGGAGATCACCGAGACGACGCTGATGGCGGATCCGAAGCGCACGCTCAAGATGCTCGATGAGCTGTACGCGATGGGCCTGCATCTGTCGATCGACGACTTCGGCACCGGCTATTCCTCGCTGAGCGCGCTCCAGCAGTTCCCGATCGGCACGCTGAAGATCGACCAGTCGTTCGTGCGCGACGCGGCGGTCAACTCCGACGACGCGACCATCGTGCGCACGATCATCGACATGGGCAAAGCGCTCGAGGTCGAAGTCGTGGCCGAGGGCGTCGAGAACGAGGAGCAGTTCAGCTTCCTGCGCGGCCGCGGCTGTCACTACGCACAGGGCCGGTTGTTCGGCGACGCCATGAGCGCGGACGAATTCCTGTCGCTGCTGCTCGCCCAGCAGAGCGGACGCGGCAAAGTCAGCCAGCTGTTCGCGTGATGTCGGGCTAAAGCCCGACCTACAATTCTTCCATGCTGACCTTTTCCGGCCTGTCCCTGCGCCGCGGCACCCGGCTGCTGATCTCCGACGCGTCCTTCACGGTCTATCGCGCCGAGAAGGTCGGCATCGTCGGCGCCAACGGCTGCGGCAAGTCCAGCCTGCTCGCGCTGATTCTCGGCGAGCTGCAGCCCGACGCCGGCACCTTCGACAGCCCAACGCAGCTCGTCGTCGCACACGTCGCACAGGAAATGGATGCGACCGAGCGCGCGGCAGTAGAGTTCGTAATGGATGGCGACCCCGAGCTGCGAGCGACCGAAGCGGCAATGGCTGTGGCTGAAGCCAAGGATGCTGGGGCTGCTCTCGGCGAGCTCCATGCACGCTACGCCGCGCTCGGTGGCTACGACGCGCGCAGTCGCGCCGGCAGGCTGATGCACGGTCTCGGGTTCTCAGCCGCAGACGAAACACGACCGGTCGCGGCGTTCTCGGGTGGCTGGCGCATGCGACTCAATCTCGCGCAGGCGCTGATGTGCCGTTCGGACCTGCTGCTGCTCGACGAGCCGACCAACCACCTCGATCTCGATGCCGTGCTGTGGCTCGAAGACTGGCTGCGCGGCTACCCGGGCACGTTGCTGATGATCGCGCACGACCGCGAATTCCTCGATCGCACGGTGGATCGCATCGTGCACATCGAGCAGGGCACTGCGCGACTGTATAGCGGCAATTACTCCGCGTTCGAAGAGCAGCGCGCCGCGCAGCTTGCTCAGCAGCAATCGCTGTATGAGCGCC
>JBIOUH010000018.1:0-8046 GCA_044866955.1 Steroidobacteraceae bacterium | reverse complement strand
TGAACGCGTGGAAAGAGCGCAACTGGAGCTGGGACATCGATGGGTTATCGCTGCACTACTACACAGTGGGCGGCTGGCCTCCGAGCTACAAAGCGACGGGCTTCGGCGAAGATGAGTACGCCAGGTTGCTCAAGGAAACGCTGCGCATGGACGAGTTGATTCGCACGCACGGTGCGATCATGGACAAGTACGATCCCGAGAAGAAGATTGCGCTGGTCGTCGATGAATGGGGCGCGTGGCTCGCGCCCACGCCAGGCTCGAAAGAAGGTTTTCTCGAGCAGCAGAATAGTCAACGCGACGCGATCATCGCCGCGCTCAACATCAATACGTTCGCACGTCATGCTGACCGGGTGCGCATAGCCAATAGCGCGCAGATGGTGAACGTGCTTCAGGCCATGCTCCTCACCGACCAGGAGAAGCTGGTGAAGACTCCGACGTATCACGTGTTTCGCATGTATGTGCCGCTCCAGGACGCAACCTTCGTGCCGCTCCAGCTCGACCCGCAAACCTATGTGCATGGCGATGTCGAGCTCCGGCGCGTCGATGCGATCGCCGCAAGGGACAAAGACGGTACGGTGTGGATCGCCATCACGAACGTCGATCCGCGGCGCGCGGTTCGCATCCGCATTGCGGGTGGCGGTCAGAAGAACCAGACGCTTCGCGGCGAAACGTTGGCCGCTCCCAAGATCGACAGCGTCAATACATTCGAAGCACCGAACACGGTCGTGCCGAAACCCGTTACGGCCAGGCGAACCGGCGGCGCAATGACGCTCGAGTTGGCGCCCGCGTCGGTCACAGTAGTGTCGCTCCGACCCTGAACGCAATTCGAGAGCGGCGCAGTCCTGGGGTGGGGCGGGGCGCTACCAGAAGTAGATGTAGATTCCGACAATGATCGCGAGGATCACGCCGGTGTGGAAAAACTCCCAGAATCCGAAAGTGGCGCGCGTGGCTGCGCCCTGCTCCTGCGTGACCGAGCCGTAGGTCAACCCCGCCAGCTGCTCGGGCGCCGCCCTCTTCGTCACGGCACTGACCGCGAAGATCAGCACGCAGGTGAACACGAACAGCAGGAAGCTGAAATACAGCCAGTTGATATCGACGAAGGCCTGCACCAGTCCCGGCCACTCGATGTGGTACATCTCGTGCGTCGCTTGCAATACCAGACGTAGCATGCCGACGACGAATCCGCTCACGATGCCGATCAGGCCCGAATGAGGCGTGACGCCGCGCGAGAAGATGCCCAGCATGAAGACCGCGGCGATGGACGGTGCGAGCAGCGATTGCACCAGCTGCAGATAGGTGTAGAGCTGGCCTTTGCCGAGGTCCTGCAGGAAGGGAATCCACGCCATGCCAAGCAAGATCACCACTGCGGTCGCGAGGCGGCCGACGAGCACGAGATGTCGTTCGCTCGATTGCGGGCGCAAGCGCTTGTAGAAGTCGACGGTGAACAGCGTTGCCGTCGAGTTGAACAGTGAAGCGAGCGCGCTCATCAACGCCGACAGCATGCCAGCGAGCACCAGCCCGCGCAGTCCGACCGGCAGCAGGTTGGAGACCAACACGGGGAAAGCGCCCTGCGGATTTGCGCCGATCGACTGGAAGCCCGGCGCGCCTTGCTTGAACAGCGCGACGGCAATCATGCCGGGCAGAAGGAAGATGAAGACCGGGGCCAGCTTCAGATAGGCGGCGAAGATCGTACCGCGGCGCGCTTCGCGCAGATCCTTGGCAGTCAACACGCGCTGCACGATGTATTGATCCGTACACCAGTACCACAGCCCGATGATCGGCGAAGTGAGCAGCACGCCCAGCCACGGCGTGCTGCTCGGATCGAACAGAAAGCCGGGAAATCCCTGCGTCGCAGGCGTAGTCGACAACGGTCGCCAGAGGTGGATGGTTTCGGGATTGGCGGCGCGCAGCGCGTCCAGGCCACCGATCTGCGACAGGCCGACGATCAACAGCACGATCGAGCCGGTGAGCAGCACCGGCACGTGCATCGCTTCGGTCCACAGCACCGACTTCATGCCGCCGAGAATGACGAAGACGCCGGTGATGGTGACGAGCGAGAACGCCGCGAACCAGAAGAAATCCACCTCGCCGAGCACCGGCAATTGCACGGACTGATAGCCGAGGATCGTCTGGATCGCGAACGCGCCGGCGAAGATAGTCACCGACGCTTTGGTGAGGATATAGCTGACGAAGAAGATCAGCGACAGCACCGTGCGAGTAGCCGGCGTGTAGCGGCGCTCGAGAAATTCGGGCGTCGTGAATATGTTGGCGCGCAGGTAGAACGGCGCGAATACCCAGCCGAGCACGAGCACCAGGTACGAGTGCAGCTCCCAATGCGCGAAGGCCATACCCGAGTCCGCGCCCGAGCCGGCGAGGCCGATCAGATGCTCGGCGCCGATGTTGGAAGCGAAGATCGACGAGCCGATCAGGAACCAGCCGGCGGTGCGGCTGGCGAGGAAGTAGTCGGTGGTGTCGCGCTCTTTCATCAGCGCGCACCACACGCAGATGGCCGTGTTGGCGACGAAGTACAGGGCGACGATCGTCCAATCCAGCGAGGAGAAGGTGACGGCTGTTCCGGTCATGCAGTTCGGCCTCTTGGTGTTCGTGGCTGGAGCCGCGCGCTCCCGGTCGATGCACGGGGGCAAATTGTCTAAGTTATTGCCGTCGCGCGCCAGTCCTAATTGTCTAAGTTATTATGCGCGCATGGCAAGCAAGCAGAAGTTGGCAGGTCCGGAGGCGGCGCGCCGCAAGGCATTGCGTCTGCATGGAAGCATCGCGCGCGACCTGGGCGTGCGGATCGTTTCCGGCCGCGCCCGCCCGGGGGATATCCTCGATGGCGAGATCGACGCCAGCGACCGGCTCGAGGTCTCGCGCACGGCCTATCGCGAAGCCGTGCGCATTCTGGCTGCCAAGGGCCTGGTGGAGTCGCGTCCCAAGGTGGGCACGCGGGTCAGCTTGCCCGAGCGCTGGCACTTGCTGGATCCGGACGTCCTGTCCTGGATTTTCGAGCGTGAGCCGGACGATCGTCTGGTTACGGGCTTGTTCGAGCTGCGCCGCATAGTGGAGCCGCAAGCTGCGGCGCTCGCCGCCGAGCGCCGGACCGAGGCGGATCTGGCTGCCATGGCGCAAGCCCTGCAGGACATGGAACGACATTCGCTTGCGGTGGAGCAGGGGCGTGATGCCGATCAGAACTTCCACGCGGCACTGTTGCGTGCCAGCGGCAATGCATTCGTCGCGTCGCTGATCAGCGGGATTGGGGCGGCAGTAACCTGGACCACGATCTTCAAGCAGCGGCACCATCAGCTGGCACGCGATTCGGTTCCGGATCACGTGCGCGTCTACGAGGCGGTCCGGGCGAGGAACCCGGCGGCAGCCCAGCGCGCTATGACAGCGCTGCTCGATCTGGCGCTGCTCGACACGACCAATGAGCGCCGGCCGCGGAAGAAACGAGCCGGCGTCAAGGCGAAGGTTTGAGCGTAAGGAGATCCGGATGCCTGTTTCTGGAAAGTTGTTCATCGGTGCCGAACAGGTCGCGACCGCCACCACGTTTGAGGCGCGCAACGCGACCACCGGCGAGTCCATGCAACCGTCGTTCAGTGCCGCCGGCAACTCCGAGGTGGAGCGTGCGGGTGCACTGGCGTGGTCTGCCTTCGAGCCGTTTCGCGGTCTGGAGCCGGACGCGCGGGCACGCTTTCTGGAAACGATCGCCGATCGTATCCAGGCGCTCGGCGACGAGCTCCTCGAGCGTGGTCACGCCGAGACGGGACTGCCGATTGCGCGCCTCGCAGGAGAGCGCGGCCGAACGATCGGGCAGCTGCGCTTGTTCGCGGATGAGCTGCGCAAGGGCGGCTGGCTCGGCGTGCGCGTGGATCCGGCTATGCCGGATCGCAAGCCTTTGCCGCGGTCGGACCTGCGACAACGCAAAATACCGTTGGGGCCGGTCGTCGTGTTCGGCGCCAGTAATTTTCCTTTGGCGTTCTCCGTGGCCGGTGGCGACACCGCCGCGGCGCTCGCGGCCGGTTGTCCGGTGATAGTCAAAGGCCACTCGGCGCATCCCGGCACGAGTGACCTCGTGGCGCAGGCGGTGACGGCCGCGGTCAAGGCGTGCGATTTGCCAGGAGGAGTGTTCTCACTGCTCAACGGTAACTCCCGAGCACTGGGTGCGGCTCTGGTCGCGCATCCGCACGTGAAGGCCGTCGGCTTCACGGGCTCGCGCGCCGGCGGCCTCGCGCTGATGAAGATCGCGAGCGAGCGGCCTGAGCCGATTCCCGTGTACGCCGAGATGAGCAGCATCAACCCGGTATTCCTGCTACCCGGTGCGCTGGCCGAACGCGCCGAAAAGCTCGGGCAGGACTTCGTCGGCTCGTTGACGCTGGGCGTCGGGCAGTTCTGCACGAATCCCGGCCTGGCGATCGCACTCGAAAGCGCGGATCTCGAACGGTTCAACGCCTGCGCAGGGGCCGCGCTCGCAAAGGTGGCTCCCGGCGTGATGCTGACATCCGGCATCCACGCCGCTTATGAACGAGGCGTTCAGTACTTGCTCGACCACGACAAGGTGACGCTGCTGGCGCGCGGCGCCGAGTCGCAGGGCAAGTACTGCGGACGCGGAGCGCTGTTCTCGGTCAGCGCGCGCGATCTTATACAGCGCGCAGATGTGACGAACGAGGTATTCGGTGCTTCGTCGGTGATCGTTCGATGTGCGACCGAAGCGGAAATGCTCGAAGTCGCGGAACATCTGGAAGGGCAGCTGACCGCGACGCTGCATCTCACGGCTCAGGACCAGGCACTCGCCGCACGCTTGCTGCCCATCGTCGAGCGCAAGGCCGGTCGATTGATCGCGAACGGCTGGCCGACCGGCGTCGAGGTAGCGCACGCGATGGTGCACGGCGGACCGTTCCCGGCGACCTCGGACGGACGCAGCACATCCGTCGGGACGCTCGCGATCGAGCGATTCCTGCGGCCTGTCTGCTATCAGGACTTTCCGGACGCGCTGCTGCCGCGTCCGTTGCGCCGCGAAGTCGTGGAGTCGCTGCCGCATCGGCTCGATGGCGTCTATCGCGCAGGTCGGACCAGCAAAGAGCAATGAGCATCCGGCTCATACAGTTACGCTCCAGTGATGGCGTCCGCATCGTCGCTGCTGCCGACGACAGTGGCGATGCATGGCGGATCGACGGAGTCGCGAGTACGTATGAGCTGGCGCGAGCGGCCATGGAGAGCGGCTCGACTCTCGCAACGCAGGCGCAGCGGCATGCATCCGCAGAGCGCATCGATCTGGAACAGGCGCTCAGCGAGCAGCGAATCCTCGCGCCGATCGATCATCGCGACAGCGCGCATCTGCATCTGACAGGCACCGGCTTGACGCATCTCGGCTCCGCCGAGGGCCGCGATAGGATGCATCGCGCGGCTGCGGCTGGCAGCGCGACGGATTCGATGCGGATGTTTTTGATGGGCGTGGAGGGAGGCAAGCCGCGCGATGGCGAAGTGGGCGTGCAACCGGAATGGTTCTACAAGGGCGACGGTTCGTGCATCGTCGCGCCGGGCGCAGCGATTCCCTCGCCCGACTTCGCACTCGACGGCAGCGAAGAGCCGGAGATCGCCGGAATCTATGTCATCGGGGACGACGGCCAGCCGCGGCGTCTGGGCTATTGCCTGGCGAACGAGTTCTCCGATCACGTCACGGAGCGCGCCAACTATCTATGGCTCGCGCATTCGAAGCTGCGCCCGGCGGCGCTCGGCCCCGAGCTGCTCACCGGCACGCTGCCGCCCGATGTGCGGGGCACTTCCCGCATCGTGCGCGAAGGCAGAACGCTGTGGGAGATGCCGTTCCTCACCGGTGAAGCGAACATGTCGCACTCGCTGCGCAACCTCGAGCATCACCACTTCAAGTACGCGCTGTTTCGTCGTCCTGGCGATGTACACGTGCACTTCTTCGGCACGGCTACTTTGTCGGTTGCCGCCGGTGTTGAGGTGCGTGACGGCGACATGTTCGAAATCGCCGCGCACCCGTTTCGTCTGCCGTTGCGAAATCCGGTCGCGCGAGCAGACTCAGCCGCGACGCCGGTACAGGCGCTGTAGGTCGGGTTTCAGCCCAACCACGCACGGATTATCCGGCTAAAGCCCGACCTGCAGTTCAATGATTGTGCCGCGGCGTCCCGATCTTCTGCGCCAGACGCTGATACTTCGTCGCAGATTCCAGCACTGCGCCCGTATCGAGCTGTCCCACGCAGCCGCGCTGAATCTCCTGCCACGGCGTCTGATGCGGCGGCGCCGGATAGCCGCCGGATTGTTCCAGCTCGCGACGCCGTGACTGCAGTTCCTCGTCACTGATGAGGATGTTCGCTTCGCGGCGCTTGAGATCTATGCGCACGCGATCGCCGGTGCGCAACAGCGCGAGGCCGCCGCCAGCCGCGGCTTCGGGCGACGCATTGAGAATCGACGGAGATCCAGATGTGCCGGACTGGCGCCCGTCGCCGATGCAGGGCAAATAATGGATACCTGCTTTGATGAGCGCGGCCGGCGGCGGCATGTTGACAACTTCGGCCGCGCCGGGATAGCCGATCGGCCCCGTGCCGCGCATGACCAGTAACGTGCGATCGTCAATAGCGAGCGCGGGATCGTCGATGCGCGCGTGATAGTCCTCCGGTCCGTCGAACACGACGGCGCGTCCCTCGAAGGCGAGCGGATCGGCCGGATTCGAAAGATAACGCGCCCGGAAATCGTCGGAGATGACGCTGAGCTTCATGATCGCTGCATCGAACAGATTGCCGTGCAGCACCGTGAAGCCAGCCTGCTGTTTGAGCGGCCGTCCGAACGGACGGATCACTTCGGTGTCGAGAATCCTCGCGTCCCGGCAGTTCTCGCCGATCGTGCGGCCATTCACTGTCAGCGCCGCTTCATGGATCAGCCCCTGTCGCGTCAGCTCGGCGATCACTGCCGGGACACCGCCCGCGCGGTAATAATCCTCGCCGAGGTACTCGCCGGCCGGTTGCAGGTTCACGAGCAGAGGAATGTCCTCGCCGTACGTCTGCCAGTCGGCGAGCGTCAGCTCGACGCCGATGTGTCGCGCGAGCGCGTTGAGATGGATCGGAGCGTTCGTGGAACCGCCGATCGCAGAGTTGACGCGGATCGCGTTAATGAATGCCTCACGCGTCAGAATATCGGACGGCTTGCGATCGGCAGCGACCATTTCGACGATCTGCTTGCCGGTGAGATATGCAGCTTCCTGCCGATCGCGCAACGGCGCCGGAATGGCAGCCGAGCCCGGCAGAGACATGCCCAGCGCTTCAGCCAGGCTGTTCATCGTGGTCGCAGTGCCCATCGTGTTGCAGTAGCCAGTCGAAGGCGCCGACGACGCGACGAGCTTGAGGAAGCCCTGATAGTCGATTTCGCCAGCTGCCAGCAGCTCGCGCGCACTCCACACGATCGTTCCCGACCCCGTGCGGCGGCCGTTGTACCAGCCATTGAGCATCGGGCCAACCGACAGCGCGATCGCCGGCAGATTCACCGTCGCCGCGGCCATCAAGCACGCCGGCGTGGTCTTGTCGCAGCCAATCGTCAACACGACGCCATCGAGCGGATAGCCGAACAGCACTTCGACCAGGCCGAGGTAGGCCAGATTGCGATCCAGGGCGGCGGTCGGCCGCTTGCCGGTTTCCTGGATCGGATGCACCGGAAACTCCAGCACGATTCCGCCTGCCTCGCGCACGCCTTCGCGGACGCGCTCGGCAAGGACCAGATGATGACGATTGCACGGCGACAGATCGCTGCCGGTCTGCGCGATGCCGATGATCGGCTTGCCCGACTGCAGCTCTGCGAGCGACAAGCCGAAGTTCATGTAGCGCTCGAGATAGAGCGCTGTCGTGTGGGCGTTGGCGGGATCATCGAACCAGGCGCGCGAGCGCAGGCGCCGCGTGGCCATACGGTCATCGTCGTGGGAGTGGGTCATGGGCGTGAAACCGAAAAGCGGAAGACCATCATGTTCACGTACTCACGGCCCGGATCGAGCCGCGCGCTGGGAAAATCAGGATGATTCGGCGTGTCGGGGAA
>JBIOUH010000017.1:0-6274 GCA_044866955.1 Steroidobacteraceae bacterium | reverse complement strand
AATCCCCCGCATGTACCGCGCACCGCTCAAAGAGCTCCAGTTCGTTCTCCACCACCTGCTCGGCGATGGCGACCTGCAGCAGTGTCGCGACCTTGGCGACTACTCCGCCGACCTCGCGGACAGCGTGCTGGCCGAAGCCGGCCGCTTCGCCGAATCCGTGCTCGATCCGCTCTATCGGACCGGCGACCGCGACGGAGCGAAGTGGACGCCGCAAGGTGTCGTTACGCCGCCGGGCTTCAAAGAGGCGTATGCCCAGTTCGTCGAAGGCGGCTGGCCCTCGCTGGCGCACAGCCTGGAGTTCGGCGGGCAGGGCATGCCGCGCGTGCTCGCGAGCGCAGTCGAGGAGATCTGGACCTCCGCTAACTGCGCCTTCAAGTTATGTCCAATGCTCACGCACAGCGCGATCGAAGCGCTGGAGCAGGTGGGCACGCCGGGACAACAGCAGACGTATCTGCCGAAGCTGATCAGCGGCGAGTGGACCGGCACCATGAATCTCACCGAGCCGCAGGCGGGCTCGGACCTCGCGCAGGTGCGCACGCGCGCGGTGCCGGCCGGCGATCACTACAAGCTGTTCGGTCAGAAGATCTTCATCACCTACGGCGAGCACGACCTCGCGCCGAACATCGTGCACCTCGTGCTGGCACGCATCGATGGCGCGCCGAGCGGGGTGAAAGGCATCTCGCTGTTCCTCGTGCCGAAGTTCGTGCCGCGCAAGGACGGCTCGCCCGGCGAGCGCAACGACGTCAACTGCATATCGATCGAGCACAAGCTCGGCATCCATGCGTCGCCGACCTGCGTGATGGCCTACGGCCAGAAAGACGGCGCGATCGGCTCGCTCGTCGGCGAAGCGAACGCCGGCCTGAAGCACATGTTCATCATGATGAACGCTGCGCGGCTCGCGGTCGGACTCGAGGGCTACGCGCTCGCGGAACGCTCGTTCCAGCAAGCGGCGCAGTGGGCGCGCACGCGCATTCAGGGCAAGCCCCCGGTTGCCGCTGCCGCCGGGCCTGCGCCGATCATTCATCATCCTGACGTGAAGCGCATGCTGCTGACGATGAAGACGCACACCGAAGCGATGCGGGCGCTGGCGCTGTACGCGGCGTATCTGCTCGATCTAGGCGAGCGTCATCCGGATCAAACGCTGGCCGAGGGCGCCGCTGCGCGCGCCGCGCTGCTGATTCCGATCGTCAAAGGCTGGAGCACCGAGTCGGGCGTCGAGCTCACGTCGCTCGGCATCCAGGTGCACGGCGGCATGGGCTACGTGGAAGAGACGGGCGCGGCGCAGCCGTATCGCGACGTGCGCATCTCGTCGATCTACGAAGGCACGACCGGCATCCAGGCCAACGATCTGCTCAATCGCAAGCTGTCGCGCGATCAGGGCCTGGCGCTCACCTCGCTGCTCGCCGAGGCGACGCAGGAGCTCGAAGCGGTGCAGTCGAAAGACGAGAGCGTGCTGGGCGCGAAGGCGGCGGCGATCGAAGCGCTTGCTGCGACCCGCCGCTCGGCGGACACCGTGCTGAAGGCGATGATGAATGCGCCGGCCGATGCGTATGCGGTGTCGATTCCGTTCCTGAAGCTCTGCGGGTTCGCGCTCGGCGGCTGGCTGCTGGCGAAGTCGGCGGCGATTGCCGAGAGCAAGCTCGCTGCGGGTGGCGCGGACAAGCAATTCCTTGCCGGCAAGATGGCGAGCGCGCGCTTCTACGCCGATCACATCCTGCCGCAGACGCTCGCGCTCGCGCGCGTCGTGGAGAAGGGCGCAGGCAGCGTGGTCGAAACGGATGCCGAGCTGATTTGAAGATGTCGGCCTGAGGCCCGGCCTACAGACACCGATAGATCGTTGCGCACAGCTCGCGTGCGCGCACGTCGCCGACGAGATCCGGTCCCATCTGGTTGCAGACGTAACCGATTGCGAGCTGCCGGTCCGGATCCGCGCAGCCGAACGAGCCGCCCCAGCCCGAGTGACCGTAGGCGTGCGGATTCGGGCCGAAGAACGTCGTCGTGCCGTTCAGCACCACTCCCGCGGCCCAGTTCGCCGGCATGCCGAGCGTCAGATCCATCCGGTCACTGCGGACTTGAGTCATGCGGGTGATCGTTGCGGGCGACAGCAGCCTGCGGCGCTGAAAAACGCCACCGTTGGCGAGCATCGCGTAGATGCGCGCGATTGCGTCGGCGGACGCGTGTCCGTTGAGCGCGGGCAGCTCGGCTCTGCGCCATTCGGCAGTGTTCGCCGCTTGCGGATGCAACAGCGGATTCGTCACGCTCAGGCGCGTCTCTTCGATGGGCGGCAGCGCGCTCGGGTCGATCATGTTCTTCGGCGCCAGCGTCCCGGCGACGCGCCGATCGAGCGCCGGCTCGAGGCCGATGAAGAAATCCGCTTCCAGCGGCATCGCCAGCTCCTTCTGCAGAAACTCTCCGACGCTGCGGCCGCTCGCACGCCGCACGATCTCGCCGGCGAGATAGCCGTACGTGATCGGGTGATAGGCCGTCTTCTCGCCCGGCGTCCAGCGCGTCTTCTGGCGCGCCAGCGCTGCGCAGCGGCCATGCCAGTCGTAGAGATCCGCGACTGTCGTCGGCTCTTCGAAGGCAGGCAGTCCCGCCTGATGCGACAGCACTTGCGCGATGGTGACGTGCTGCTTGCCGTTCTGTGCAAACTCGGGCCACACACTTGCAACGGTGTCGTCATATCGCAGGACGCCGCGATCGACGAGCAGCGCAATGCAGGTCGCGACGATGCCCTTGGTCGTTGAATACACGTTCAGCAGCGTGTCCTGGCGCCACGGATGCACGCGCGTGGCGTCCATGCATCCGCCCCACAGGTCGACTACGCAGCGTTCGCCGTGGAAGACGCTGAGTGCGGCGCCGACCTCGCGGCAATGATCGTCGCGCAGGAAATTCGCCGCGAACTGCTCGCGGACCGGTTCGAAGCCGGCGGCAACGCGGCCGGAGACGGCGTCGAGTTGGCTGTGCAGCTGGGTGCTCATGACACTCTCATCGGGAACGAAGTCCCAAACGCGACAGGTCGACCATCTGGTCGGCGATCTCCCAGCGGCGTCCGGCAGCGCTCGCGGGCAGCCATTTCGGAATCCAGCCGAAGATGCCGGCGCCGGCCAATGCGATCGCATCGACGTCGCAGCGGCGATTGCTGCCGTCGGCGATGCCCTGGCGCCCCATTTCGGTGAAGCGCACGTGCAGCTGCGCCAGGCGTTTCTGCAGCGCCTTGCGCGGGCCCGGCGCAATCGATTCGAAGCCGATGAGCGGCACGAGCGGGGAAGGGCCGGCGACCTGCGCCTGCACGTTGAGATGCAGACCGATCATGCCGCGCTCGTGGCCGTTGCTGCCGCTGCGCTCTGCGAGATCCGTCATCTTCTCGTCGAGCGACGCGGAGCGCTCGTAGCAGCGCAGGATCAGCTCGCGCTTGTCGTCGAAGTAGTGATAGAGCGCGCCCTTGGTCGCCCCGAGCGCGGACGCGATCTGGTCGAGCGATGCGCCATCGAGCCCACGCTCGTTGAACAGGCGCGACGCCGTCTCCAGCAGCTGCTCGACCTTCATCGCCGCGGCATGTTCGCGGTCGAACATATTGGCGGGCGCGCTGACCAGCGACCTCACGTCGATGCGGCAACTGAACGGCGCCGCGGGCGAGCTCGCCAGGCCATTTTCGAGATGATCGACGACAGCGTCCGCCATGCGCAGCGCGAACGCCGCGCCCGCGCCCTTGCCGACCCAGCCGGGCGACAACACGATCCAGCTGACGATGCCGAAAATCGCCTGCGCGACGACGTGCGCATCGCAGTCGCGGATCGTTCCGGCGCGAATGCCGTCGCGTACGAAGCCTTCGAGCGCCGCGATGTTGCGACCGTGCTCGGTCTCGACGACCGTCCGTTTCGCATCCGACAGGTACGCGATTTCACTCACGACCGCCGCTTGCGGGCGCTCCGGCGACAGCGCCCGGCGGACGAACGCGGCGATTCGTCCGACGTCGTCCTTGCCTTCCTCGTGTGCGTGCGCCAGGTCGTCGGCCGTGAGCTGGCAGGCGCGCAAGTAGCACTGGAAAACCAGGTCCTCGCTGTCCTTGACGTAGTAGTACACGGCGGCGCGCGTCAGCCCGACGCGCTTCGCAACCTGGCTGACTGCCGTTGCCGCAATGCCGCGCGCATTGAACTCGCGGGCAGCCTCGTCGAGCAGCAACTCCCGCTGGCTGGGGCGGGCAGGGGCGCTGGCCAGCTGGGGGCGCGGCGCACGGGTGCGCCTGCGGCCTGCCGCAACTTTGTCCCTGCCTGCTCGATTGCGCTGCTCTGACATTTTCGGATGCAACCATAACCGAACGTCAAATCGCTTGACAAGCGGATTCGACGAGGTGTTAGCTTCACATACCGAAGTGTCAAACGGACACCGGGTGCAGGGGGTGGGCAATGGGTCACGCGAACCGCACGAACAATTACCAGCGCATCGGGATCGGCACGCTCGGATTGCTCGCAGCCGCGAGCGTCCTGGCCGCGGACAACACGGCGGACACGGCGGAAGTGCCGACTATCGGCGAGATCGTGGTCACCGCGCAGCGCCGCGAAGAAAGCAATCTGCGGGTGGGACTCACGCTCACTGCGCTGTCGGGCGATGCGATCGCGCAGCAGCGCGTTGAACAGGTGCTGGATCTCAAAGGCCGCGTGCCGAACCTCGACATCAAGGAGCAGGTGCCGGGCGCGATGCCGGTGATCACGATCCGCGGCGTCGGGCTCAACGACTTCGGCGCGGCCAACAGCCCCAGCGCCGGCGTCTACGTCGACCAGGTGTACGTCGCTTCGATCGCGATGATGGCGTTCGACATGTACGACGTCGAGCGCATCGAGGTGCTGAAGGGACCGCAGGGCACGCTCTATGGCCGCAACTCGACGGCGGGCGCGCTCAACATCATCACGCGCAAGCCGCAGCAGGATTTCGACGCCTACGCGACGCTCGGCTATGGCAACTACGACACGGTGGATTTCGAGACGGCTGTGAACGTGCCCCTGGCCGACACGGCCGCGCTGCGCGTCAGCGCCAAGACGATTCAGCAAGGGGAGGGCTACTGGGAGAGCCGGGCGCTCCCGGGCAAGACCATCGGCAATCGCGATCTCACGATGGGCCGGGCACAGCTCGCGCTGTCGCCGAGCGACAGCTTCGATCTCAATCTGAAAGTCGAGGGCGTGCGCTCGCGCTCGGAAATGGGCCAGCCCGAATTCTTCGGCACCGTCGATCCGGCGACCGGCGGCACGTGCGCGCCGATCCTGGCCGGGCACATCGATAACACACAGTGCACGGACTTCCTCGGCTACACAGATACGGACGGCGATCCGTTCAAGGGCGATTGGGCGCGTGAGGGCGTCTACGACATCGACAATACTGCGGTCACGCTGACGATGAATGCCGACGTCGGCGGCGCAACGTTGACCAGCGTCTCCGGCTACGTCGATTTCGATCGCACCTTCGATATCGACGTCGACGCGACGCCGGCGCGCGAGCTCGACTTCCTCGAGAGCGACACCATCAAGCAGTACTCGCAGGAGTTGCGGCTCGCCGCGACGGGCGAGCGGCTCGACTGGATCGTGGGCGCGTTCTACTCGAAGGATGAGGTCGGGATCAGCATTCCGGGCGGCCACGAAGACCTGTTCTTCACGCGCACGCTCGTCACCGCCGACCAGGACACCAAGTCGGCAGCGGGCTTCGCCCACGGCGAGTGGCACCTGACCGACAAGCTCGATCTCGTCACCGGCCTGCGCTACACGTGGGAGGAGCGCAGCTACGCCGGCGGCACGACCGACCTGAATCCGATCGGCTTCAGCTGCCTGCTCAGCCCGACCTGCACGCCGGGCTTCGTCGGCCCGGCAGTCCTGACGTCGGTCGACGAGACCATCGACGACCGCAACTGGTCGTGGCGCGCCGGCCTCGAGTATCAGCCGGCGGAGTCGCAGCTGCTGTACGCGACGGTCTCGCGCGGCACGAAGAGCGGCGGCTTCTTCTCCGGCATCTCGACTACGAATCTGCAGCTCGCACCGTTCGCGCCCGAAGAGCTGACGGCGTACGAAGTCGGCTTCAAGCGCGGCTTCGGCAACGCGTACGTGAACGCTGCGGCGTTCTACTACGATTACTCGGACATCCAGACCTTCATCGCCGTCGACATCGGGCCGTTCATCATTCAGCGGCTCGGCAACGTCGATGAGGCGCGCGTCTACGGCGTCGACCTGGAAGCGACCTGGGCGCCGACTTCACACGTGACGCTGCAGGGAAGCGTCGGCTGGCT
>JBIOUH010000016.1:0-5731 GCA_044866955.1 Steroidobacteraceae bacterium | reverse complement strand
CGGATAGCGGTTAGTGAGATGCCGCAGAGTCTTGCGCCTCTGCACCAACCGCCAACCGCTAACCGCCAACCGCTTCCTTCTTCTCCTGGTGCTCCTCCAGCCACTCGCGCCAGATCGCGAGCGACACGGCGAGCAGCACCGGGCCGATGAACAGGCCCACCAGCCCGAATGCGAGCACGCCGCCGAGCACGCCGAACACGACGAGCAGGAACGGCATGCGCGTGGCGTTGGAGATGACCATCGGCCTGACGAGGTTGTCGACCCAGCTGACGACCAGCAGACCCCACCCCAGCAGGATGATCCCGTGCAGCAGATCGCCGGTGACCAGCTTCCACAACGCCAGGCTGCCCCAGACCAGCGGCGCACCGAACGGAATCAGCGCGATCAGCACCGTCAGCGCACCCATCAGCACGGGCGCCTCGACACCGGTGAAGAAGTAGCCGATCCCTGCGACCGTACCTTGTGCGATCGCGCCGAGAATCAGCGCGTACACCACTGCCTGCGTGGTCGAGCCGATCGCATCGAGATAGTCGTGCACGCGCGGCCCGAGGATGCCTTCGAGAATTGCACGCGCTTCGCGCATGAGGCGCGGCCCGTCGCGCAGCAGGAAGAACATCGAGAGCACGGCGAAGAACAGCTTCGCGACGTTGCGCCCGACGCCGCCGATCAGCTTCGAGACCTCGACGGACGACTGCTCGAGCGTGAGCACCAGCTGCTCCCTGATGGCCGTCGGATCTGCGGACAGCTGCTGCAACATGTCCTGCGCCCAGGTACCGATCCAGGGCAGATCGCGCAACGCCGGCGGCAGCGAAGGGTTCGACGCGAGGAACGTCTGCACCTTGGCGTACGCAGTGACGGCTTCGACGCGCACCATCAGGATCAGCCAGATGAGCGGCACGACGATGGCGAGCGTCACGAGCAAGGAGGTCACCAGCGCGGCCAGCCCGGAGCGTCCGCGGAACGCGCGCTCCAGGCGCTGCTGCAGCGGCCAGCTGACGTACGCGAGGATCGCACCCCAGATCAGCGGCACGATGAACGGCTGCAGCACGCTGAAGGTGAGCAGCACGATGCCCAGGATCAGGGCCGCGACGAGCACGCGTCGGAACCAGGGCGCAGTCGGGAGATCGGCGAGCATGCGGGTGGCGGTCAGTCGCTTTCGCTTCGGCGGGCGTAGAAGTCGGCCACGAATGCGTCGAACCGTCGTTGTTCGATCGCCGCACGCATGGACTGCATCAGGGTCAGATACTGGTGCAGATTATGGATCGTGCCAAGGCGTGCGGCCAGAATCTCGCCGCACTTGTCGAGATGGCGCAGATAAGCGCGGCTGTAGTGGCGGCACGTGTAGCAGCTGCAAGCCGGATCGAGCGGCGCCGTGTCCGATTCGTAGCGCGCATTGCGGATCTTGAGCACGCCGGTCGACACGAACAGGTGGCCGTTGCGCGCATGCCGGGTTGGCATGACGCAGTCGAACATGTCAACGCCGCGCCGCACGGCTTCGACCAGGTCCTCGGGCGTGCCGACGCCCATCAGGTACCGCGGCCGGTCCGCCGGCATGTGCGGCTCGATGGCATCGAGCATCGCCTCGCGCGCTGCTTTCGGCTCGCCGACTGCAAGGCCGCCGATGGCGTAGCCGTCGAAGCCGATGCGTCGCAGGCCCGCGAGCGACTCCTGCCGCAGGCCGGAAAACATGCCCCCCTGCACGATGCCGAACAGCGCATGAGGATTCTGCAAACGCTCGAACTCGGCACGGCTGCGCTCGGCCCACCGCAGCGACAGCTCCATCGATTTGCGCGCCTCGTCCTGCGTTGCCGGGTAGGGCGTGCACTCGTCGAAGATCATCGCGATGTCGGCATCGAGGTCGCGCTGCACCTGCATCGAGCGCTCCGGCGTCAGCAGCACCGGATCGCCGTTGACCGGCGAGCGGAAACTGACGCCCTCCTCCGTGATCTTGCGCAGCGTTGCGAGGCTGAAGACCTGGAAACCGCCGGAATCCGTCAGGATCGGCCGCTCCCAGTGCATGAACCCGTGCAGTCCGCCGTGCGCCCGAATCACATCCATGCCCGGCCGCAGCATCAGGTGAAACGTGTTGCCCAGTACGATCTGCGCGCCGCTCTCGATCAACTCCTCGGGCGTCATCGCCTTGACGGTGCCGTATGTTCCGACCGGCATGAACGCAGGCGTTTCGACGCCGCCGCGTGCAAACGACATGTGTCCGCGGCGCGCGCGGCCGTCGGTGCCCAGCAGCTCGAACTTCATGCACGCTCCAGGAACATCGCGTCGCCGTAGCTGAAGAACCGGTAGCGCTCGCTGACGGCATGACGATAGGCGTGCATGACCGCATCGTAGCCTGCGAACGCGCACACGAGCATCAGCAGTGTCGACTCCGGCAGGTGAAAGTTCGTGAGCAGCGCGTCGACGACCGCGAAACGAAACCCCGGTGTGATGAACAAACGCGTCTCGCCCGAGAACGGCGCGAGCTTCCCCTGTTGCACGGCGGATTCGAGGCTGCGCACGACGGTCGTGCCTACCGCTATGACACGCTTGCCGGCCGCATGCGTCCGTTCGATGACTTCGCACACTTCGGCACTCACGGTGACGCGTTCCGCGTGCATGCGGTGGTCGGCCAGATCGTCGACTCGCACCGGTTGAAAAGTCCCCGCCCCGACGTGCAGCGTTACGAACGCGGAGCCGACTCCCATCGACCGGCAGCGTTCGAGCATCGCATCGTCGAAGTGCAGACCGGCCGTCGGCGCGGCGACGGCGCCGGGCTCACGCGCGTAGACGGTCTGATAGCGCGTTGCATCGTCAGCTTCCGCCGCGCGCTCGATGTACGGCGGCAGCGGCATCGAGCCGTGCTGCTCGAAGTACGGCAGCGGATCCGTGCTGAGCTCCAGCTCGTACAGATCGTCGCGCCGACCGATGTAAGTCGCCTGCGCGCCGCCGGGCAATGCGACCGGAACATCGCTTCGCAACGGCTTGCTCGCGTGCGCATGCGCGAGAATGCGGCGCTCGTCGAGCACCCGCTCGAGCAGGATCTCGACCTGCCCGCCTGTGGGCTTGCTGCCGACGATGCGCGCCGGAATCACGCGCGTATCGTTGAACACCAGCAGATCGCCGGCGTGCAGCAATGACGGCAGATCCGTGAACTGCAGATCGCGCAGACGCGCGCCGGCGCGCTCCAGATGCAGCAGGCGGCTCCCCGATCTCTCGATCGGAGGCCGCTGTGCAATCAGATCTTCAGGCAGGTCGTAGGCGAAGTCGGCGCGCCGCATCGGGCGCGCACGGTAGCCTACACAGACTCATCCGGCAACGGCGGCGCCGGCACCGTGATCGGCCCCATCCCCTCGACCCGGATGCCGGGCGTTCCCGGCATTGCGGGCACCGCTTCGATCATCGGTCCGGGTGGGGTCCCGAAGCGCATGAAGCCCCGTTCCATGCGCGGGCCGTTGAGGCGCTTCTCGAACGTGTCCTCGGGCACGGTTACTTCGAACGACATGCGCTTCTTCATGCGCAGGATGTTGAGCTTGAGCTTCTCGCCCGCCTGATACGAAGACAGGATGCGCAGTGCATGCGACGCGTTCGACGGAGTGCGCCCGTCGATGTCCACGATCACGTCGCCGTCCTCGAGCTTGAGTCGACTGTCGTCGGGTGCACGCACCACGAGCAGGCCGGTTTCGGTCCCGAAGTATTGACCGAGCTTGGGCGTCAAGGGCACCAGCTCGGCCGAGCCGAACACTCCCTCGCCGCGCATGAACACGAAGTCCGGCATGGGCGGCATCGCGGCGATGCCCGGCGCCGGAATCGCCCTCGTGAAAAACATGTTGCGCAACGGCTGTGCCACGAGGTTTGCCTGGAGCGCTTTGTTGTCGCGCCGATAGCCCACAGCGACGCTATCGCCCGGCTTCACCTTGCGCATCGCGACGATCAGTTTCTCGCGCGCCGATGCATCTCCGTCGCGCTTGAGCGCCGTGCCGTTGATGTCGGTCAGCACATCGCCGGCTTTCAAGCCCGCTTCCGCGGCCGCGCCGCCGGGGCTCACGCTCACGATCTCGACGCCGTCGCTCTTCGCATCGTCGCTGCCCATGTTGACGCCAAGGACCGCGCGCGGCGTACCTCCTCGCACGACAGTGTCGAATGATCCGCGCATGTGCGGCACCATGTCATCCGACAGGGACATGCTGAGATTCGCGACTTCTCGCGCGGCCTCATCGAGCCGCTTGCGCGCATCAGCAAGCTTGCGCTCCAGCTCTGCCTGCGCCTGCGCATCGTTGTCCGTCGCTTTCTTGTCGTCTGCGGCGCCGCCCGCCGTCGGGGCGAGCGCGAGCAGCGCAGCCAGTGTCAACGAAGCGAATGTCTCGGTCTTGCTCTTCACGGGATGCTCCTCAGAAAGCCACTCCGCCCTCGGCGTATCGCACCTTGACCAGGGAATCCATCAACTCGACTCGCTCGCGCCACAGGCGCTGCGTCTGTTCCTCGCTCAGCCCGCTGTCCGGTGCGTCGGAAAGCTGAAAATCCAGCCACTGAATGCGATCTTCGATCGTGTCGATCATCGCGGCCGTCGAGACGCGCTCGACGCGCGGCCGCTCGGGCAGGCGCTGCAGCAGGTCTTCGAGGCGCTGCGACTGCGCCACCAGCTCCGGCACGCGCGCCTGCTCCACGACATCGGTCGGTTGCTCGTGCGGATTCGCGGGCTGTGTGTCGTGCTCAGCGATCCTCGATGCAGTCTCATCGCGCAACGCCACGAAAAAGATCGTCGTCAGCGCTACGAACGCCACAGCGGCAATGAGCCGTGGCGACACGAGGCGGCGCGGTTGCGCGACGGGCCGCGCCATCGCCCGCCGGATCTCGGTGAACGACGACGGCGCATCGAGCGGCGGCAGCGACTGCAGCTTGAGCTGCATCTCGCGCAGCTTGCGCAACTCAGCGGAACAACGCTGACACTGCTCCACGTGCGCCGCCGTCGCGGCGTCCACGGGCTGGCCGTCGCGCAAGCTCAGCAGATGGTCGATAGATGCGTGCATGGCAAGGACTCGGACTGCGGGTCGAGCAGCTCACGCAGACGCTGATGCGCCCTCGCGAGCTGCGACTTGGAAAAACTGGCGGTGCGTCCCATCAGACGTGCGATTTCTCCGTGTGTATAACCTTCGACATCATGCAACCACACGACCGTGCGTGTGAGCGGCGGTAATGCGGCGAGCGCACGCTCTACGTCGCTGCTCGCCTGCACCTGCGCGTCCGGGCCCGACGCTCCGTCCATCAGCAGGTCGGCGAGCGGCTCGTTCTCGTCGGCGTCGAGATACGCGAAGCTGCGATGCCACGGCGAGCGCAGATACATGAGGCACTTGTTGACGGCGATCGTGCGCACCCAGCCGCCGAATGCGCCGCCGCCGGAGTAGCTGGGCAGGCTGCGCAGGATCTCGATGAAGGTGTCCTGGAACAGCTCGTCGGCGATCGCCGGTCGCGCGATCAGGCGCCGGATCAGCGAGTACACCGGTCGCTGGTAGCAGCGATAGATCGATTCCTGGGCGCGGGTGTCGCCATTGCAGGCTGCGCTGAGCACTTCCGCCGTGACTTCTATTCCCGCGAATTGCGACATCGTGCAGCTTAGATGCCGCCCCTGCGAAAAAGGTCGCAGGACCCGGTCGCCAGCGGTCTCGACTGCGGATGCAGTCAATGCGCTAAGTTATTGAGAGGGTTATTGAAGGGGTGGTCTAAACGAAGGATGGTGCCC
>JBIOUH010000015.1:0-17516 GCA_044866955.1 Steroidobacteraceae bacterium | reverse complement strand
ACATGCCGATGCAGCTCGTGGTCGCGCATGTCGCGCAGGAAATGGATGCCACGCAGCGCGACGCCGTCGAGTTCGTGATGGACGGTGATGCCGAGCTGCGCGAGACCGAAGCCGCGATGGCCGCTGCCGAAGCTCGCGATGCCGGCGCCGCATTGGGCGAGCTTCACGCCCGCTACGCCGCGCTCGGCGGCTACGACGCGCGCAGTCGCGCTGGCCGGCTCATGCACGGCCTCGGGTTCTCCGCGGCGGATGAAGCGCGGCCCGTCGCGGCGTTCTCCGGCGGTTGGCGCATGCGGCTCAATCTCGCGCAGGCGCTGATGTGCCGCTCGGACCTGCTGCTGCTCGACGAGCCGACCAACCACCTCGATCTCGATGCCGTGCTGTGGCTCGAAGACTGGCTGCGCGGCTACCCGGGCACGTTGCTGATGATCGCGCACGACCGCGACTTCCTCGATCGCACGGTGGATCGCATCGTGCACATCGAGCAGGGCACTGCGCGACTGTACAGCGGCAATTACTCCGCGTTCGAAGAGCAGCGCGCCGCGCAGCTTGCTCAGCAGCAATCGCTGTATGAGCGCCAGCAGCGCGAGATCAAGCACATGATGAGCTTCGTCGAACGCTTCCGCGCGAAGGCGAGCAAGGCGCGCCAGGCGCAGAGCCGCCTCAAGGCGCTGGAGCGCATGGAGCGGATCGCGCCGGCGCACGTCGATTCGCCGTTCGAGTTCTCGTTCCTCGCCCCGCAGAAGCTGCCGCGGCCGCTGCTGACGCTGGAGAAGCAGTCGGCCGGCTACGGCGAACGCGTCGTTCTAAACTCGTTGAACCTGACGATCGTGCCGGGCGCGCGCATCGCATTGCTCGGCCGCAACGGCGCGGGCAAGTCGACGCTGATGAAGCTGCTGGCGGGCGAGCTCGCAGCGCTCGCCGGCAAGCGCACCGAGGCGCGGGATCTGCGCATCGGCTACTTCGCCCAGCATCAACTGGAGCAGCTCGACGTCGGCGAGTCGCCGCTCCAGCACTTGCGCCGTCACGGCGGCGAGGCCGCGATGCGCAGCACCGAGCAGGAGCTGCGCTCATTTCTCGGCGGCTTCGGCTTCAGCGGCGAGCGCGTGTTCGAGCCGGTCGGGCCGTTCTCGGGCGGCGAGAAGGCGCGGCTGGTGCTGGCGCTGGTCAGCTTCCGGCGCCCGAATCTGCTGTTGCTCGATGAGCCGACCAATCATCTCGACCTGGAGATGCGCCAGGCCCTGGCGGTGGCCCTGCAGGACTACGACGGCGCGGTCGTGCTGGTCGCTCACGACCGGCACCTGCTGCGTGCGGTCGCGGACGAGCTGATCCTCGTCGATGCCGGACGCGCAGCGGCGTTCGACGGAGATCTCGAAGACTACGCCCGCTGGTTTCTGACCTCCGCGGCCGCGGCGGAGCAAGCGGAAGTCGCGGCGAAACCGCTCGCGGAGCAGAAGAAGCAGCGCAAGCGCGAGGAAGCCGAGCGGCGCAATCGTCTCAGTCCGCTTCGGGCAGAAGTCGCGCGCTGCGAGGCGCATATCGCCGACCTCGAGCGCCGGCGCCAGGAGATCGAAGCACAGCTTGCGTCGCCTGACATTTACAGTGAGCAGGCCAAGCACCAGCTGCAGGAGTTGCTGAAGACACAGACGCAGCTGCGCCGCGACCTGAACGCGAGCGAAGAAGCGTGGCTCGCCGCGACCGAGCGCCTCGACGCCGAGCTTGCTGCGGATCAGAACTGAGCTCGGCAACTGGCATCAGCTCCTCCGGCGCTGATGCCGGAGCAACTGACAAGAACGGCCAAGATGCGTACCGCCGTCCCGGTCTTTTGTGGTCTACTCGGCCACTCATGGCCACCACCGTCGACGCAACCTCCGGCGCGCGCATGGGCATCGACCGCGCGCACCGGCGAGTCATCGCGGCTGCGTCGCTCGGCACGATGTTCGAGTGGTACGACTTCTATCTGTACGCATCGCTGGCCGCGACCATCGGCAAACAATTCTTCGCCGGCATCAACGAGACGACCGCTTTCATCTTCGCGCTGCTGGCCTTTGCCGCGGGCTTCGCGGTGCGGCCGTTCGGCGCCATCATCTTCGGCCGGCTCGGCGACCTCGCGGGCCGCAAATACACGTTTCTGATTACGATCGTGATCATGGGCGTCGCGACCGCACTGGTAGGCGTGCTGCCTGGACAAGCTGCGATCGGCGTCGCGGCGCCGATCATTCTCATCACTTTGCGATTGCTGCAGGGTCTGGCAGTCGGCGGTGAATACGGCGGCGCTGCGACGTACATCGCAGAGCATGCTCCACCAGGTCGCCGCGCGTACTACACCAGTTGGATCCAGATCACCGCGACTGCGGGCATGATCCTCTCGCTGCTGGTGATCCTCGGCTGCCGCTGGCTGCTCGGTGAGCAGTTCGAGACCTGGGGCTGGCGCGTGCCGTTCCTGCTCTCGATCATTCTGCTGGTGATCTCGGTCTACATCCGGCTGCAGCTGGAAGAGTCGCCGGTGTTCCACGAGATGCGCGCGACGGGCAAGCTGTCGAAGCATCCGGTGCGCGAGTCGCTCGGCCGCTGGAAAAATCTCAAGCTCGTGCTGCTCGCGCTGTTCGGCTGCATGGCGGGCCAGGCCGTGATCGGCTATGTCTCGCTGGTCTACATGAACCTGTTCCTGACGCAGACGCTCAAGGTCGATCCGGCGATCTCGAACCTGCTGCTCGCCGCTGCGCTGCTGGCGGCAGTGCCGTTCTATCTCGTCGTAGGCAGGCTCGCCGATCGGTTCGGGCGCAAGCCTCAGGTCATGATTGGCTGCCTGATCGCGGCGCTGACGTTCTTCCCGATCTTCCGCGGGCTCACGCACTACGCGAATCCGCAGATCGAGGCCGCGCAGGCCAACAGCCCGGTCGTGGTCGTCGCCGATCCTCGCGAGTGCAGCTTTCAGTTCGATCCGGTCGGCGGCGCACGTTTCACCAGCTCCTGCGACATAGCGAAGAGCGTGCTCGCGGGCCAGCGCATCCCGTACTCGAATGAGTCAGCGCCGGCCGGCAGCGTCGCAATCGTCAAAGTCGGCGGCGCAGCGGTCGCGGCATTCGACGGCGCGACGCTCGGCGCCGAAGATTTCAAGACACGCAGCGCGCAGTTCAAAGAGCAGTTGAACGGCTTGCTGAGAACGGCCGGTTATCCGGCGAGTGCGGATCCGCAGCACATCGACTACGTGATGGTGTTCCTGCTGCTGTGGATGATGGGCGTGCTCGGGGTCATGACGTACGGCCCGGTGGCGGCGTGGCTCGTGGAGTTGTTCCCGCCGCGGATCCGTTACACATCGATGTCGCTGCCGTATCACCTCGGCAACGGCTGGTTCGGCGGCTTCCTGCCCAGCATCGCGTTCGCGATGATCGCGTACACCGGCAACATCTATTCGGGGCTGTGGTTCCCGCTCGTCGTGTGCCTGATGACGGCCGTCGTCGGCACGTTCTTCCTGCGCGAAACCAACGGCAACGAGGCGACCGACTGACTATTTCTTCTGCGCGTCGATCAGCGCGTCGGCGGCAGTGACGAGCAGCTGCTGCGGTCCGTCCTTGCCGAACACCTGCGCGCCCGAGAAGGCGCCGTCCACCAGCATCACGATCTGGTCAGTGACTATCGCCGGCTCGCGCACGCCGATCTTGTCGACGAGCGCACGCACGCGACGCCGCAGCTCTTCCATCACCTCGCGCGCGACGAGACGCGCCGGATGCTGGTCATCCGCGAACTCGACGGTGACGTTCATGAAGGGACAGCCGCGATACTTCGGGCTGCTGACGAATTTCGCGATGCCGGCGAGCTGGGCGCGCAGCTGTTCGCGCGCATCGGGCGGGCTGCGCTGGGCGGTGTAATCCCAGCCTGACCAGCGATCTTTCGCTTCGGCTTCGATCACGGCCGCGATCAGCGCGTCTTTCGAGGGAAACCAGCGATAGAGACTGGTCTTGGCGACGCCGGATTGTGCGACGACCGTGTCGACGCCCACGGAGCGCGCGCCCTCGCGATAGAACAACTCGCGCGCGGTATTGAGTATCCGCTCGCGCACGCTCTCCGTACCGCTCACGGCCTCTTCGGCCGCGCGCGCCCGTCCGGCTTTGACCATTGCGAACCCCCGAAATGTCTGTAGGTCTGCTTGACACGATACAGACCTGTACGTACTATCGCAAACAGACAGGTCTGTAGCGCAGCCTAATGTAGCGCCGGCACCTGGCCAGTGCAACCGGCCGACCTTAACGCAGCGCAGCAGCCTGTCCCAGTCCCTTCCGCACCCTGGCATCGACGCGTTTGGAGAGGATCATGAAAACCGCCTTCGTTTCCGGCTTGACGATACTGGCCGCCGCAACCGCCCTGCTCACCGCCTCCGTGGCCTCCGCGGACACGAGCTGCCGGCCGCGGCTGATCGAGAAACAGACCAGCTTCCCCCTGGGCTCGCAGATCCGCGGCCAGGAAGGCACCGTCTACATGAACGTCGTCATCGACGAGAACGGCCGCGCCCAGCGGGCCGACCTGCAGCGTTCCAGCGGCTATCGCAAGCTGGATCGCGCGGCGGCGCGCAGCGCCGTCGACAACTGGGTGTTCGACGTGTCGGCGTGCGAGCGCAAGGATCTGCCCGTGACGCACGTGGTCGCCGTCGAGTACCACAACGACGCGTACTGATTTCTTTTGCGCGGCGACCCCCGCAGCTCCCCCTCCTCCGTGAGCAACGGAGGAGGGGTACTTTTTCGCCCGAGCGATCGGCCGCCAGGATGACGCGGGTGAACCGCGGTCAGATGACACCTTCGCGAGCGAGCGCCTCGAGCTCGCGCGCATCGATCCCGAGCTGACCGAGCACCTCCTGCGTGTGCTGACCGAGCAGCGGCGGCGCTGATTCGTAGCGCATCGGCGTCGCAGACATCTTGATCGGATTCGCCACGCCCGGAACCGTGCCCGCGAGCGGATGCGGCAGCTCGAGCTGCAGACCCCGGCTCTTCACCTGCGGCTGTGCGAACGCCTGCGCCAGATCGTTGATCGGTCCGACCGGCACACCGATCGGCTCCAGCAGCGCGACCCATTCTGCGACAGTGCGCTTGCGCATGATGTCTTCGAGCAGCGGCACGATGACTTCGCGATGCCGCACGCGATCGGCGTTCTTGCGAAAACGCGCATCCTGGTGCAATGCGCAGCCGGCGGCTTCGCAAAACTTCGCGAACTGACTGTCGTTGCCGACTGCGAGCACGAGCTGGCCATCGGCAGCGTCGAACACCTGGTAAGGCACGATGTTGGCGTGCGCGTTACCCATGCGGCGCGGCGCGCGCTGCGCAATCAGGTAGTTCATGTTCATGTTCGCGATCATCGAGATCTGCGTATCGAGCAGCGCCATATCGATGTGCTGCCCGGCGCCGGTGCGCGCACGGTGGAACAGCGCGGCGAGGATCGCGACGGTCGCATACATACCGGTCGAGAGATCGGCGACCGCGACGCCGACTCGCTGCGGCCCGCCGCCCGGCTTGCCATCGACCTCGCCGGTAATGCTCATCAGGCCGGCCATCGCCTGGATGATGAAGTCGTACCCCGCAACGCTGCGCATCGGCCCGGTCTGGCCGAAGCCGGTGATCGAGCAGTAGACCAGGCCGGGATTGAGCTCGCGCAGCTGCTCGTAGCCGAGGGTGTAGCGCG
Source organism: Steroidobacteraceae bacterium (assembly GCA_044866955.1). Taxonomy (GTDB): domain Bacteria; phylum Pseudomonadota; class Gammaproteobacteria; order Steroidobacterales; family Steroidobacteraceae; genus Steroidobacter. The sequence goes on along the minus strand of JBIOUH010000015.1, from coordinate 11,843 downwards.
TCAGGTCGCCCGCTTTGTAATTTTCGATCAGGACGTCGCTTTGCGCGGCGAGCCGGCGGGCGAGCGTCTGCCCTGCGGGCTTCGAGATATCGAGCGTTACGGATTTCTTGCCGCGATTCGCGGAAAGGTAGTAGGCGGATTCGTGCGTCTCGTTGCCCGCGTGATCTTTCAGGTACGGCGGCCCCCAGCCGCGCGTGTCGTCGCCGCTGCCGGGCCGCTCGATCTTGATCACTTCCGCGCCGAGATCGGCGAGCAGCTGGCCGCACCACGGGCCGGCGAGCACGCGGCTCATGTCGAGCACGCGGATGCCGGAGAGTGCGCCGGCCGGTACGCTGCGAGAACCTTCGGTCATCGTCGGTGACCTTGACTACTGCAAATGCGGTGAACGAATGTACACGGCGGCGCTCTCATGTGGACAGAGCGAGGCGCTCATGAGCATCGGCGTGAGAACAGGCACAACCCTGCTGATCGTCGCCACCGGTCTGGCCCTGGCCGGCGTCTGCGCTCATGCCGATGATGTTGCGGCTGCCAAGCCTGCGACGGCCGCTCGCGGGAAATCCCTCGACCTGCGCCCGCCCGACATCAAGACGCTGTACACCGACGAGCAGCTCGAGGCCCTGCTGGAGAAGCTCGAGGCAGAGCACATCGAGCGGATCGAAGTAGAAGGTGCTCGCGTTCCGCCGCCACCGTCGGCGACACCCGAGGTCTGGGGCGGGATCGGCGCGCCGTTCTGGGCCTTGTTTCATCCGACCCAGGCGTGGCGCATTTTTGCCCCGATGGCGCCCGACCAGGCACGTAAGGTCGGCACGAAGCCGCCGCCCTACACCGATGCCGGCTACCTCGATCCGGCCGGTGTGCCGCCCGGCCCGTTCGATCACTGATGCGTCCGGCGTGAGCCGTCGATGTGCCACAATGCGCCGCGTCGACGGCAACCTTCCCCGATAGATGACGAACGCTTCCTTATCCGAACCGCGACAGCGGCTCGTGACGCTGCATGGCGGCTGTAACTTTCGCGATATCGGCGGCTATCGGACGCAGACCGGCCGCACGGTGCGCTGGGGCCGCGTCTATCGCGCTGGAGTGCTGAGCTACTTCACCGACCGCGATCACGACACGTTGCACGACCTCGACGTGCGCGCGATCTGCGATCTGCGCCGCGCCGAGGAGCGCGAGCGCGAGCCGAGCGCGTGGCCTGCAGGCAGGGACCAGCAGCGCCCCGCGCATCTGCACTGGGACGATGGCACCAACACGCCGACAATCCGCGCGTTCGCGGCGCAACGTCCGCCCACTGCCGCGGGAATGTTCGACGCCATGGTCGACCTTTATCGCGCGCTGCCCACGTGGATGGCCGGGCGCATTCGCGGCCTGTTCGATTGCATCGCAAACGGCTCGGTACCGGTGGTCGTGCACTGCGCAGCTGGCAAGGACCGCACTGGCGTCGCGATCGCCGTATTGCTGTCTGCGCTCGACGTCTCGCGATCTACCGCGATCGAAGATTATCTGCTGACGAACGATGCGGGCGATTTCGAGCAGTTCCTGCGCACGCGTCACGACACGCAGTTCGGGCTCACCGACATCCACCATCCGCTGCTGTCGATGCCCGAGGACATCCGTCGTGTGCTGTTCAGCGCAGACGCCGAGTTCCTGCAGGCGGCGTTCGAAAGCATCGAGAAGATAGGAGGCATCGACGCTTACCTGGAGAGAACCGTCGGAGTAACGAACCAGGTACGTGCTGCCGTAGTGAAGGCATTGGTCTAGGCCTTCTGCTTCATGGCATTACCGGCGGCTGATACTCCAGCGTCAGCCCGAACAGCCACAGCAGGAACAACACCAGCGGCACGTGCGCGATGAACTGCACGATCGTGAAACCGGCGATGTCGCGCGCTTTCAGCCCGAGGATCCCGAGCAGCGGCAGCATCCAGAACGGGTTGATCAGATTCGGCAGCGCCTCGGCGGCGTTGTAGACCTGCACCGCCCAACCGAGATGCACGCGTAACTCGTTCGCCGCCTGCATCACGTACGGCGCTTCGATGATCCACTTGCCGCCGCCGGAAGGCACGAAGAAGCCGAGCACCGCCGAATACACACCCATCACGACTGGAAAGGTCTCGCGGCTCGCGGCCTCCGTGAAGAACGTCGCCAGGTGGTGCGCGATGCTCGCGCCGCCGTCGCCCGTCGCTGCGGTGATGATCGCTGCGATTCCGCCGTAGAAAGGAAACTGCACCAGCACACCGCTGACGCTCGGCACGCCGCGGCTCACTGCATCGAGGAACACACGCGGCCGCCAGCACAGCAGCAGCCCCAGCATCAGGAACAGGAAGTTGTACGTGTTGAGATTCGCGATCGCAGCGCTCGCTCCTTTGGTGGCGAACTCGTGCGCGAGCCAGGCGGCGCCGAGTGCAGCGATGAGAATGTTCAGCCACGGTGCGTGCTCGAGCCATTCGCCCGGCCGCGTGCTGCGAACAGCAGGCGGAGCTTGCACCGAATCGACGATTCCGTAGTCACGCCCAGTGCGGGCCTGCGACGCGGGCGGCGCTGTCAGCCACGCAATCGCCAGCGTTACGACGATGAGGATTGCGGTCAGCGCCCAGGACTGCCACAGGAAAATCGTCTGCTCGAACGGAATGACGCCGGTGATCGCGAGCAGCGCCGGCGGCATGCTGCCGGGATTCGCCTGCAGCTGCGCCGCAGAAGACGACAATCCCAATGCCCAGACCGATCCCATGCCGAGATACGCCGCCGCGCCTGCAGCCCGATAGTCCACGCGCAGCTCTGCGCGACGCCCGATGGCCCGCGCCAGCAGGCTGCCAAGAATCGAGCTCAATCCCCAATGGATCAGCGAGACCAGCATGCTGATGAGCGCGATCCAGCACACCGCGCCGCGCGCAGTCTTTGGCAAGCCCGCGAGGCGATCGATCAGTCGCGCGGCCGGCGGCGAGCTGGCCACGACATACCCGCCGATGATGATGAAGCTCATCTGCATGGTGAACGGGATGAGGCTCCAGAAGCCGTCGCCGAACGCCTGCGCCGTCTGCAGCGGCGTTGCGCCGAGCAGGATCGCCACCACCGCGACGATGACGACAGCGAGCGCGGCGAAGACGTAAGCGTCGGGAACCCAGCGCTCGGACCAGTCGCAACAGCGCAGCGCGATGCGCTCGAGCTTCGAAGCCTGTGCCTGTGCCGGGTGTCGAATATTCATTGATAATAATGCCCATGCATCCCAGAGCCGCCTTCCGCATCAGCTTCGCAGCCGGCCTGCTGGTCCTGGCGGTGACGCTGCTCTCTGCAACACAGGAGCCGGTGCGGCCGTGCGGCAATCTGCCACAGAACTACGCGCCGATCATCGCGTTCGAGCTGGCGCGCAGTGCTGCCGACCTTGCGGCGATCTTCGGCACGGCAGAGCCCTGCCGCTCGACGGTCGTCGAGCGCATGGATGCAATCAACCTCGTCGACGTGCTGGTCTACATTCCGGCGTACGGCGTGTTCATGGCGTTCTTGTTCCTCGGCCTGCGCTCGCGGCAGGCGGCGCTCGGAACGCTCGGCTTTCGCATTTCCGTCGTGGCCGCACTCGGCGACTTCGCCGAGAACGCCTGCCTGATGAATCTCACGCCGGCGCTCGATCCTTCTTCGATCTGGTTCGCGCTGCTGCCGTGGGCGACCGCGGTCAAATGGCTCGGCCTGGGCGTTGTCGCGGCAATAGCAACCTCGATCTATGTGAAATCTACCGGGGCGCGCGCCTGGAACATCGTCGCTGCGCTCATGTGTGCCGCCGCATTTGTCAGCACCGTGGCGGCGATCGCGGTGCCCGCCCGGTTCGGACCGTTCGTCGGGCTCGGCGTCGGCCTGAGCTGGCTCGCGTACCTGATCACGGCCGGCGGCGCGGCATTCCGCCCGGTAGCGAATGCTGCGGAACTGCCCCGACCGGGATGAGTTAATCTGGCATTCCAAGCTCGGAGACGAACCATGAAAGTCAGAGAAGCCATGACCCGCGACGTGCAGCTGGTCAAGCCGCAGCAACCGATCAGCGAGGCGGCGCGCCTGATGGCCAAGTTGGACATCGGCGCGCTGCCGGTCGAGGAGAACGATCGCCTGGTCGGCATGATCACCGACCGCGACATCGCAGTGCGTGCAGTAGCGCTCGGCCGCGGCCCCGACACCCCTGTGGCCGACGTCATGAGCCGCGAGGTGAAGTACTGCTTCGAAGATCAGTCGATCGATGAAGTGACGCAGAACATGGGCGAGCTGCGCATCCGGCGCCTGCCCGTGCTGACTCGCGACAAGCGGCTGATCGGCATCCTCTCGCTCGGCGACCTGGCGATCGATGAAGGCGCGCGCGACGAAGCCGGCGAAGCCCTCGGCGGCATCTCACGGCCGGGCGGGCAGCACTCGCAGTCGCAGGGAAGCCATTGAAGAAGGCTGTAGGCTGTGGGCCGTAGGCTGTAGCCAGAGGGAAGAGAACGTTCTTCTTCTGGTTACAGCCTGCGGCCTACGGCCTAATCCTCATCGGTCTCAACCTTCCGCTTCGATTCCCCGATCATCCAGGCGATGCCGAAGCCGCCGGCGAGGGAGCTCTTGCTGCGCATCAGCGGGCTGTCTTCGAACTTGGCGTCGCCGAGCCAGTCGTAGCGCACGAACGCGCCCACCCAAAACTGCGGATACCGCTTGGACACCGCGGCGAGCAGGTGCATGCCGGAGTAGCCGCCTTCGGCGTGGTATTCGGGCCGCGTCGCAGTGGCGAAGCGCGCCGGCACTGAATAGTAGTAGTCGTGGAAGCGGTCGGCTGCGAACACCGGGCCGATGCCCGCGCCGAAATCCCAGCCCGTGTGTCGAACGTTGTCGAAATCGATGTTCACGCGCGGCGCGAACGTCCACTGCAGCGACTGCGGCGAGCTTTCGATCGTGATCGGCACGCGCACCGGCATCACCACGTCGAGCTTCACCGCCTCGTCGGCCGAGCGCCACAGGTGCAGCTCGAGCGAAGGCCCCAGCTCGAACGTCGGCTTGAGGTCCGGCATGCCGCGGCGGGCTGCGTTGTCTTCGCTGTCCACCGGAATCGTGCCGTTGACGCTGATGCTCAGCTCGGCATATCTGCGATCGAACAGCCGGCCGCGCACGCCGTCGCGATCCGCTTTGAGGATCTTGCCGCGATAGACGAAATACGGCACCGGCACCGGATAGACCTGGGTCTCGTCGGAGCCGCGATAGTCGGGGAACGCGATGGCGCCGACCCCCATCCCGAATTCCCACAGCGGCTTTTCCTCGCCGTGCGACACGGGCGCCCACAGTGCCACGACGACGCTGCAGACTCCGGGCAGCGTGCGGCCGGCAACTCGGCTCTTCATAGCAACGCCTCGATCTCCTTCTCGAGCTTCTGCGGCTCGGTGCGCGGTGCGTAGCGGCGGACCGGAGCGCCCTTGCGATCGAGCAGGAACTTCGTGAAGTTCCATTTGATCCGCTGCGTGCCGAGCACGCCGCGGCGCGCGTCCTTCAGCCAGCGGTACAAGGGATGCGCGGCCGGACCGTTCACCTCGATCTTCTCGAACATCGGAAAGCTCACGCCGAAGTTGCTCGCGCAGAATGCGCCGATCTCCTCGGAGTTGCCGGGCTCCTGCGCGAGAAACTGATTACACGGAAAGCCGAGCACGACCAGGCCGCGATCCTTGTACTTGCGGTACAGCTCCTCGAGGCCTTTGTACTGCGGCGTGAAGCCGCACTTGCTCGCGGTGTTGACGATCAGCAGCACCTTGCCCTGGTAGTCGCGCAATGCGACCGGCTTGCCGGCGAGCGTGCGCGCTTCGAACTCACTGACGGTCGTCATGGTTGCTCCCCTCAGCGCTGAACCTTGGTGAAGCTCTCCGCGAAATACGGCGTCTCGGCGAAGCAGGACGTGGGCAGGCCGCGATGCTCGCTGTAGTGAAGACGGATCTGCTCGCCGACGGACGCATAGAGCTGCTTCGCGAGCTCCTCGTCGCGCGTGCTGAAGTACCAGATCTGCGGCGCGATGCCACCGACGACATACAACGCCAGCTCGCCTTCATACGTCTTGCAGATCCAGCCCTTCTTCGAGAACTTCTGCAGCACGCCGGCGCGCTCGCCTTCGGAGTACGACCAGGAGAGCGCGAACCAGGTCCACAGTGCGACCAGCACGACTGCCAGCACGACCAAGATGAGAAGGATGCGGCCGAACCTTCCGCCCCGCCTGACTGCCAACCCGTCCGCGCCCATGGTCTCCCCCTGCAATCCTGTGCCCGCATCCTGAAGCTTATCTTGACGCGGCCTGCGCGTGCGACAAGAAAAAGCCAACGGTCGCGAATGTGGATTTACGCACCGCTTCGCGGCACGTAGAGTCGCGCTCCCACGCCACATTACGATGATCCTGCCATGAGCGAATACCGCCTGTATTGCGTCGGCGAATCCGGGAACTGCTACAAGGTCGCGCTGATGCTGAACATCTGCGGCTGCGACTGGGAGCCGGTGTTCGTGGACTACTTCAACGGCGAGACGCGCGCCGACAAGTACCGCGACGGGCTCAACGAGCTCGGCGAGGTGCCGGTGCTCGAGCACGACGGCCGCAAGCTGACGCAGAGCGGTGCGATCCTGACCTGGCTCGCCTCCCATCTCGGCCGTTACGGCGGCCGCGACGAGAGCGAGCGGCTGGAAATCCTGCGCTGGGTGCTGTTCGACAATCACAAGTTCACCAGCTACTACGCCACGCTGCGCTTCCTGGTCGGGGTACTGAAGACCGGCGATCCGGCCGTGATCGAGTTCCTGCGCGGCCGCGCGCTGACCGCATTCGGCATCGTGGACAAGCATCTGGCGAAGCAGCCGTTCCTGCTCGGCGCGGAGCCGACGATCGCCGACTTTTCGCTCGCCGGCTATCAGTTCTACGAAGAGGAAACCTCCATCGACCGCGCCGCGTTTCCCCACTTGTTGGCCTGGACCCGCCGCATTGCGCAGCTGCCGGGATGGAAGCATCCTTACGAGCTGATGCCGCGAGGTTCCCCCAACCGCTGACAAAACAACCGGAGGACCAGGAGTCCATTATGCGTAGCGCCGCACTGCTGCTGGTCCTTTGCTCCCTCGCCGCCTGCGGCGTCAATCCCGTCACCGGCAAGAAAGAAATTCAATTCGTCTCGGAAGCACAGGAGCTGAAGATCGGCGAGCAGAACTATGCGCCGATGCGCCAGGCGGAAGGCGGCGACTTCGACGTGCTGCCGCAGCCCACTGCGTACGTCAACGAGGTCGGTCAGAAACTCGCCGCGGTCGCCGACCGCAAGCTCCCCTACGAGTTCGTAGTGCTGAACAACTCCGTGCCGAATGCGTGGGCGCTGCCGGGCGGCAAGATCGCGGTGAATCGCGGCCTGCTGACCGAGCTGCAAAGCGAAGCTGAGCTCGCCGCCGTGCTCGGGCACGAAATCGTGCACGCCGCAGCCCGGCACGGCGCGAAGGCGCAGGAACGCGGCACGTTGTTGCAAGCCGGTCTCGCGGCCGCGCAGATCGGCGCCGCGGTCAGCGACGTCGACACGAACGTCGCGGGACTTCTGATCCAGGGCGCGGGGGTCGGCGCGCAACTCGTACAACAGAAGTACGGGCGCGACCAGGAGCTCGAGTCCGATCTCTACGGCATGAAGTACATGAAGCTCGCGGGCTACGATCCGTGGGGCGCGGTTACGCTGCAGGAAACGTTCGTGCGCCTGTCCCAGCAAGAAGGCGCGAAACAGCAGGGTTGGCTGGACGGTCTGTTCGCATCGCATCCGCCTTCGACCGAGCGCGTCGAGAAGAACAAGGCCACTGCAGCGGAGCTTGGCCGCGGTGGCACGTCAGGCGCGGATCAGTACGCCGCACGCATGAAGTCGCTGCGCGCCACCGAGCCCGCCTACAAGAAATACGACGAAGCGCTGACAGCCGCGCGCAAGAAGGATTTCGCCGGCGCACGCTCGCTCGCCGAGGAAGCGACCCGCATGCTGCCGAAGGAAGGCCGCTTTCACGAGCTGCTCGGCGAAATCTCGCTCGCACAGAAACAGCCGAAGGAAGCGCTGACGTATTACCAGAAGGCGATCGACCTGAACTCGGATTACTTCGGCTCGTATCTCGGCGCGGGCGTCGCGCAGTTTCAGGCCGGCAATCACGCGCAAGCCGAGGAATGGCTGTCGAAGAGCTCGCAGCTGCTGCCCACCGCACCCGCCGCCTACTACCTGGGCACCATTGCGCGCGAGCGCGGCGATCGAGCGAAAGCGATGGAGTACTACCGCGCGGCAGCTGGCTCGCAGAGTCGCATCGGCCAAATGGCTGCGGCCGAGTTCGTGCGCATGGATCTGCCGCAGAATCCCGGCAACTACGTTGCAGCTGCAGGTCAGTTCGACGCGCAGGGTCGCGTGCTGGTGGTCGTGCAGAATCGCGCGCCGGTGCCCTTGCGCGACTTTCAGGTCACGCCTGTGCTGGTCGACGCTGCCGGACGCATCGTGCAGCAGGCGGCGCCAGTTCGTGTCGGTGCAGTGTTGAAACCGGGCGAGCAGGTCGCTGCGGCGGCAGGGATTGGGAACCTCACGCAGGAGCAGCTGCAGTCATTGAGGTTCAAGGTCGACGGAGCGCGGATCGCGGAGTGAGAAACTCATCCCGCAGCAACCGCTTGTACAACTTTCCGTTCGGGTGCCGCGGCAGCTCCTGCGTGAACTCGACCAGACGCGGCACCTTGACGTGGCTCAGGTGCGCACGCGCGAACTCGAGCAGCTCCTCCCTGAGCACAGGTCCAGCCGCCGCGTAGTCGACCGGCTGCACGACAGCGACCACTTTCTCGCCCATCTCGTCGTCGGGTACGCCGAACACGGCGACGTCCATCACGCCCGGGTGCGTGATCAGCAGGTTCTCGATCTCCTGCGGATAGATGTTGACGCCGCCGGAGATGATCATGAACGCCTTACGATCGGTCAGGAACAGGTAGCCGTCGCGATCGACGTAACCGACGTCGCCGAGCGTGCTCCAGCCGTAACGGTTGCGCGCATCGAGCGTCTTCTGCGGCGCGTTGTGATACTCGAACTGCCGCCCGCCGGCGAAATACACCGTGCCCTCGGTCATCGGCGGCACCGGCTCACCCGCCTCGTCGCAGATGCGAATCTCGCCGTTGATCGCGCGCCCCACCGAGCCCTTGCGCTGCAGCCACTCGCCCGCGGTGATCGCCGTCATGCCGTTGCCTTCGGTGCCTGCGTAGTACTCGTAGACTACCGGCCCCCACCACTCGATCATCTGCTCCTTGACCGGAATCGCGCACGGCGCTGCGGCGTGCAGCGCGACCTGCATCGACGAAACGTCGTAGCGCGCGCGCACTTCGGGCGGCAGACGCAACATGCGCACGAAGTGAGTCGGCACCCATTGCGCATGGGTGATCCTGTAGCGCTCGATCAGAGCAAGCGAGCGTTCCGGATCGAACCGATCCATCAGCACGACCGTACCGCCCACGAAGTTGACGGTCATGCACCAGCGCAGCGGTGCGGCGTGATACAGCGGCGCCGGCGAAAGGTAGATCGACTCGGAACGCAGCCCATAGAACTTGCTCGCGAGCTGTACGAGCACGTTCGGCGCATCGATCGGCTCGACCGGCAACGGCGCCTTGATGCCTTTCGGTCGGCCGGTCGTACCCGACGAATACAGCATGTCCGCGCCCGCGCTCTCATCGGCGATCGGCGTCTTCGGCATTTGATCGCGCTCGCGCTCCCACGAGCGAAACGGCGCAACCGCAGCGCCGACCATGTACAGGAGCCGGCCCGACAGCCGCGGCGCCAGCTGCTGCGCGAGCTCAGCCATGTGCGGCGAAGTGACGAACAGCTTCGCACCGCAGTCCTCGATGATGTATTGCGCTTCCGCTGCAGTGGCCTTCGACGAGATACACACGAGGTACGATCCGCAGCGCTGGTTCGCCCACGAGATCTCCAGATAGCGCGGGTGATTCTCCATGCACACCGCGATCACGTCGCCGCGCTGCAAGCCGAGCGAGCGCAGCAGGTGCGCGCCCTGGTTCGAGCGCTCATCCAGCTGCCGATACGTGATCGTCTCGCCGGTCGCCGCGATCACGATCGCCGGCTTGTCGGGATGACTGCGCGCGTGCAGGTAGGGATGCATCGGGGTAGGTCGGGCTTCAGCCCGACTTCAGTTCAACACGAACTTCATCGGCAGCGTCTTCGGCCCGCCCACGAACGTCGACGCCGAGCGGCGCGGCTCGCCGGTCAATTGCACTGACTTCAGCTTCGGGATCAGCTCCTCGAACAGGATGCGCATCTCCAGGCGCGCCAGGTGCTGGCCGAGGCACGCGTGCGCGCCGGTGCCGAACGAGATGTGCTTGTTCGGGCTGCGATCGCTGCGGAACGTGAATGGCGCGTCGAACACCTCCTCATCGCGATTCCCGGACAGGTAGCACAGCATCAGCCAGTCGCCCTTCGCGATCGGTACGCCGCGCAGCGTGTAGTCCTGCATCGCTGTGCGCATGAAGTGTTGCACCGGCACCGTCCAGCGCAAGGCCTCCTCGACGAGACCGGGAATCAGCGACGGATTGGCGCGCAGCTTGTCCAGCTCCCCCGGCTGCTCGCACAGCGCCCACATGGCACCGGACGTCGACGACGACGTCGTGTCGTGCCCGGCCGCGGCGATGATGATGTAGTAGCCCATTGCTTCGAAGTCCGAGATCGGCCGGCCGTCAATCTGCGCATTCGCGATGACGGTGGCGACGTCGTCACGCGGCTGGGTGCGTCGCGACTCGGTGAGCTTGCGGAAGTAGTCGGAGAAGTCCGCGACGACCGCCTGCAGCTGACGGACCAGCTCGGCCATGTCCAGCACGACCTGTCGCGAGCGGTTGAGCTCGGGATCCTGGCTGCCGAACAGCTGCTGCGTCAGCATCAGCATGCGCTGCTCATCTTCGCGCGGCACGCCGAGGATCTCCATGATGACGTGCAGCGGATACATCACCGCGACGTCGCGCACGAAGTCGCATTCGCCGCCACGCTCCATCATGTTCGCAACCTGCGCCCGCGCGATGGCGCGGATGCGCTCTTCGAGCTTGCGGATACTCTGGTTGGTGAACCACTGCTGCGTCAGCGCCCGATATTTCGGATGGTCCGGCGCGTCCATCTGCACCAGGCTGCGCACCAGGTGCGGCATGCCGGTGAGCTTGCGGACGAACGCATCGCTGGCACAATCCGTGAGCGTCGTCGCGCGATCGCCGTTGTGGAACAACGCGTTCTGCCGGCTGATCTCCGCGATGTCGGCGTGCTTGGTGACGACCCAGAACGGATCGAAGCCGCTCACTTCAGCGCGGCTCACCGGCATGTGCGCCCGCAGCCAGGTGAAATCGTTGTGCAAGCTGTGCGCTTCTGCATAGGTCAGTGGATCGGTCAGGCTCGTCGCAATCCGCGGCGGCGTCTTGGGAAGCTCGCTCATCGGCCACTCCTCCTGACGGCGCGCCGGCCTGCCCGCGACGGCGGCAGGTTGCGCAGGCCGTGAATGAACACGTCGCACACGTGCGCGACATAGCGCTCGCGCAGCTCATCGTCCATGCCGGCAACACCGGCCAGCGAGCGCACTGCGTAGCGTGCATTGAAAAGGTGATCGCACGCGCCGAGCACGCTCACGTAGAACAGCAACGGATCGACCGGCTTGAACTCGCCGGCGCGCATGCCTGCGGCCAGCAGCTCGCGCTGCAACTCCATCAGCGGCTGCACGAAGATGCGGTTGACCTGCTTCGCGCTGCGCGCATGCCTGTCGTCGAGCAGCGAGTGCAGCAGCCGGTTGAGATACGGCGTGCGGAAGAAGTTGTTGATGATGCCGGCGATGTGCCGGCGCAGTTTCTCGGTCGG
>JBIOUH010000014.1:0-36181 GCA_044866955.1 Steroidobacteraceae bacterium | reverse complement strand
CGTGATTCGTCCGCGCGACGGTGCCTTGGTCGAGCGCATGAAGTTCGCGAACGCCTTTACGTCCTCGCCTTCGTCTTCCGGCTCCGGGACCGGATCGAAGCCGGAGCCGAAGCCGACGTTGCGGCCGGCCGACGTGTTCTCGTCCGGGAACAGCGGGCTGGTGATGCCCATCTCGTTGAGATACGCATCCGCCGAGAACGACTTGAGGCTCGCGTGCTGATTCTTGTGGCCGAAGCGCCCGACGCGCATTGCGTTGCCGCCCTCGAGCACCGGCACCATCATGGCCGTACCGCGGATTGCGGCCGGCTGCGCATCGCGAATCGCGAGCAGCGATTCGTTGGCGACGCATTCGACGAAGCCGTTGCCGAGCGTGTTGGTCGAGATGCGGAACGTGCGCACGTCGTCCTCGAACGCGACGCGCTCGACGATCGCCGGGTTGGTCGCGCGCGAATGGATCAGCGAGCCGCCGAGCGATTCGAAGAAGCCGCCCGAGGCATCCAGTCTCCCGGTGCGATGCTCCGCGACCTGACTCGCGCCGCCCGTCACGACGTTCTGGTGACATTCCGCGCAGCTCTGTGCGTTGTACGTCGGGCCGAGGCCGTCCGCGATCACTTCGACTTCTTCGAAGATGAAGCGGTTGTCGTTGAACGAGCGGTTCGGCACCACGGTCTCATCATCAAGACTGTCGTAGGCAGGTCCCTGCTGCAGGAAGCCGTTCGTGCGGTTGTCGAAGCCGGTCGGCGCCTCGCTGAAGAAATCCGCCTGCGTGACCGCGTTGGTCGACTGCTCCACCGGCATCACTCCCGAATGCTGAAAGCGGTCCGTCGCGCGGTTGTCGGCTGTCGAGTCGAGGCCCAGTACCAGCAGCGGCGAAGCGGTGACCGCCACCAGCGCAAACCTTCTCAGTGCTTGCATCACGATTCTCCCGGTTGATCGTTGGGCAAAAGAATCCCGTCTCGCGTGTGCGCGAGTTTTTTCCGTCGTTGATTGCTCCCTCGGCGCCGTCGGTGCGCGGCGCTCACGTGTGTATCAATTGCGCGCGGGAGCCTGCGCCCCTTCACCTAAAGGTGCAACGTGCGAATCTGGAGACGATAGAGATCGCCGACAGCCGAAAATTTTAGCTATGTCAGCGGAGCGCCGAACAGGCGTCCGTGGAGAACGAACACGGCGGCGAAGATCACGATGGCGAGCAGCGGGCGCACGATACCGATCTCGCGCAACGCCGGGCCGAGCCGATTGCGACCCGCAGCGATCGCGGCGAAAGGCACGTTCGAGGTTTCGCGCGCGAACTGTTCCCAGCGCTCGCCGTAGTTGCGCCGACGCTTCGCATCGATCGACGCAGTGCCCGCGAGTGCCAGCAACAGCAGCGAGCCGAACAAGATCGAGGAAGCGGCATCGCCATTGATCACGAAGTGCACGAGCGCCCACAGCGCCGTGCCCCACAGGAATGGATGCCGGGTGATGCGCGTCATGCCGCGCACCTGCACTCCACGCGTGAGCTGCGCTTCCATTCCAGCGGTGGTCGGGCTCGGCGTGGAGACGCCGATGACGATGAACGCGAACGCGATGAGCACGAGCGGCAGAGCGATGGGCTCGAGCGCGACGAGCTGTCCCCACAGCGGGACGTGTGGCGCATGCGAGTAAGCACTGGCCATCCAGATCAATCCGGCCAGCGAGGCCAGTGCGAACAGACCGCGGAACGCTCGCTCGCCGAGTACGCCGACGAGCCGGTCGCGCAGCCGCGTGCCCGACACGCCGAAGTGGATCGCCAGGAAGAACGAGGCCGCTGCGAAGAGACTGGCCATGGCTCATGTTAACCCTTTCGGCGCATCGCCGCGTCTAATGGTCTCGGGCTGGCCAGAAAAGGAGAATTCCAATGAGAACGCACGTACACACAACTCTTCTGGGCGCCATCGCAGCGCTCGCGCTCATCACCGCGCCTTGTGCCGGCGCGCAGAGCGAGTCGGCAGCGGCCGGCGCTGTATCGGTCGAAAAGCTGGTCACCGCGGTCGCGAAGCGCACAGGTAAGAAATTCCTCATCGATCCGCGCGTGCGCGCCGACGTGACCGTGATCGGTCAAGACCCCACCAGCGTCGACTATGCAACGCTGCTGCTGATTCTGCGCATCCACGGTTTCTCGGCGGTGGAGCAGGGCGGGTATGTGCAAGTGATTCCGGACGCGAACGTGCGGCAGATGCCGCTGCCGCTGGCGACGGGCAAGGAGTCCTACCCGGACGCGCAGTACGTCAACAGACTCATCGTGGTAAAAAATGCGCCGGCTGCGCAGTTCGTGCCGATCCTGCGGCCGCTCCTGCAGCAGGCGGCCCATCTGGCCGCACTTCCCTGCAAGAACACTTTGCTCATGGTCGACACGTATGCCAACGTCAAGCGCATCGAACAGATCGTGCGCGCGCTCGATGTCGGAGAGCCGTATACACCGCCGGCGTGTGAGCCAGAGAAGCAGTCAGACTGAAGCCTGACCCACACCAATAGTCCGGACCGTGCACAATCATTCGGTCCTGTTGGGTCCGGCGTAGCCGAACAGGTACGCCGCGACCTTGCGCATCTGGATTTCTTCCGAGCCCTCGGTGATGCGATAGCGCCGGTGATGCCGGTAGATGTGCTCGAACGGTTTGTGGCGCGAGTAGCCGATGCCACCGTGCACCTGCATCGCGCGGTCGGCGGCTTCGCAGCACATGCGGTTCGCCCAGTAGTTGCACATCGCCACCTTGTCCGAGAGGCGGTGCTCGACTTGCGGGTGCGGCATCTGGTCCATCTCCCACGCCGTCTTGCGGATCAGCTGCCGCAGCATCTCGGCCTGCGTCGCGAGCTCGACCAGTGGCCACTGGATCGCCTGATTCTCCGCGAGCGCTTTGCCGAATGGCTTGCGCTCACGCGCATACCGCACGCTCTCCTGTATGCAATACGCCGCTGCACCGAGTGACGACGCGGCCTGACGGATGCGGTTCTCGTGCACGAAGGCCTGTGCGATCGGCAGACCGTGGTCGATCGCGCCGAACACCGCTGCATCGGGCACCCACACGTTCGTGAGGCTGACGCGCGGATGGTCGGTCGGCATGTTGAACGTCCACAGGTATTCCTCGACCTTCACGCCCTGTGTCTCAGTCGGCACGAGAAATGCGCTGAGGCCTTTGGCGCGGCCGGGTTCGCCGCTGCTGCGGGCGAACACCACGCAGTGAGTCGCGACGTGCATGCCGGTGGTCCACATCTTCTCGCCGTCGATGCGCCAGCCGTCGACGCCATTGCGCGTCTCGCGCACGGCGCGCGTCTCCATGTGCGTTGCATCTGAGCCGTGCTGCGGCTCGGTGAGCCCGAAAGCGACGATGACCTTGCCTTCGAGGCTGCCACGGATGAACTGCTCCTTCTGCGCCGGGCTGCCGAAGTCGCGCACCATGACGATGAACGGAAAGTTGCCGACGACGGAATGCTCGTTCTGCAGATCGTTGTGCAGGCCCAGGCCCTGCGCTGCCAGATGTTCGCGAATCACGGCCATCCACAGGTTCGAGCCGCCGTCGCCGCCATACTCGCGCGGCAGCGAGAATCGATAGAAGCCGGCGCGGTCGGCACGGCGTCGCGCCTCCGCCAGCAGCGCTTCCCATTCGCGGCGCGGCAGGCCGCCGCCCTCGAAATCGGTGCGCGCCCATTCGCGGCGATGATCGAAGAAACGCTGGTTGTCGTCCTGCGCTTGCAGCGGCGCGATCTCCGCGGCGATGAACGCGTCGAGACGGGCGAGATAGCTGAGCAGCTCGGGCGGCAGCGAGAAGTCCATGGCGTCACGTCCCGGTCTCGCGTCGATAGGACGCGTACGTGGGTTGATCGATCGCAACCTTCGCCAGCGTCGTCGCCCACAAGTGCGCGGCGACGCCGGGCGTTTGCAGAGTCAGCTCGCCCGTCGCGATGCGACGGCTCAACAGTGCGTTCAGTTGTTCGAGCGAGCCGTCGGTGTGCAGCAGCGCCGTGAGTCGGGCGTGCTCGTCGCGCTCCGCCGCGGGACGCAGCTCCAGCTCACGCTTGACGACATCGAGCGCGTTGGCGGCAACGCGAGCGTGAAATGCAGCGTGTCCGGACAACTGCGGAACCGCGACCTCGCGGAGAAATGCGGCGGTGGCGTCGAGCAACTCGGTGACGGTCGGCGGATCCTGCATGCTCCTATCCTCGCGGCGCCAGCAGCCGCAACAAATCCAGCTCGCTCTCCGACGCGCGGCGCGCGATCAACGCACGCTCGATGCTCGTGTCGCGGCCGCTGCGCAGCCACTTCGGCATGTCGGCGCACATCACGCCCCAGCGCAGACTGCCGAGCACGTCCCACCACTCGAGCCGCGCAGGATCGATCGACAGGCCGCTCGCACTCTCGTAAGCCTCCAGCAACTCCTCACGCCGGCCGAAGCCGCCGACGGGCTTGTCGAGCTCGCCGAATCGCCAGGGCGGAATGCACAACCACGCGAGATCTTCGACCGGATCGCCGAAGTGCGCGAGCTCCCAATCGAGCACCGCATGCACGCCTTGCGCGCCCACGATCAGATTGCCGTGACGATAATCGCCATGGACGAGCACCGCCCGAGTCGCTGACGGCAGATGCTCGCGCAGCCAGCGGAACGCCAGCTCGAAGACAGGACGCGGAGTTTCCTGTGCCTGGTACTGCGAGTGCAGATGCTGGACTTGTCGTTGTGCGTCCAACAGCGGCAATTGCGGCAGGCGCGAGAGGTCGACTGCGTGAATCGCTGCGGCGATGGCGCCGAGCTGGCTCGCGAGCTGAGAACGCACCGCCGCCAGCGCAGGATCGCGCAGGATCTTGCCGGGCAAGGTCGCGCCCGCGATTCGCTCCATGAGAAATCCTTCGCCGAGCTCATCCCCGGGTGCGAGCACGTAGCGCACTTCCGGCACCGGCACATCGCAGCCGTGCACGGTCGACAGCACTTGCGCCTCCGCCTGCAACGACAACACCCCCGGTCCGCGACCGACTGCAGAGCGCCGCAGGATGAGCGGTTCCACGCCCGCATCGCGGACCGCATCGAGCGACCATGTTTCGTTGGTAGCGCCCGCCGACAAGCGCGTGAGCTGGGCGACTTCCCTGACCTGCGGATCGAGCCGCGTGAGCACGCGACGCAAAGCTTCGCCGATTGCGGGGTCGCGGCTGCTCATGTGATCGTATATACCTCAAGGGGGGTGGACTGTGGCGCAAAAACTCTTCGACCTGTCGGGCAAGGTCGCCCTGGTCACGGGCGGCAACGGCGGCATCGGGCTCGGCATGGCCGAGGGACTGGCGCAGGCCGGCGCCAAGGTCGCGGTCTGGGGCCAGAACGCCGACAAGAATCGCATCGCCGAGGAGAAGCTGCGTGCACACACCAGCGATGTGCTGGTCCAGCGCGTCGACGTTGCCGACGAGCAGGCGGTGACGAGCGGCATCGCGGAGGTGATCCGCACGATGGGACGGCTCGACTTCGTAGCGGCCAATGCGGGCGTGGGCGGCGGCGGCCGTTCGTTGTTCGCGGAGACGACGACCGAGCAATGGCGGCGGGTCACGATGACGAATCTCGACGGCGTGTTCTGGACGCTGCGGGAGGCCTGCAAGCACATGATGACGCGTGCCGAGGCCGGCGATCCGGGCGGCTCCGTGGTGGTGACTTCGTCAACGTCGGCGATCCACGGTGCGCCCCGCAATCAGGCCTATGCGTCGACCAAGGGCGCGGTGATCGCGATGATCCGCGGCATCGCCGTCGAATATGCGCGCTACGGCGTGCGGGCCAACGCGATCCTGCCGGGCTGGATCCGCACCGACATGACCGCGAGCCTGGTGTCGTGGGATAAGTTCAATGAGAAGGCGATCGGCCGGGTGCCGATGCGCCGCTGGGGCGAGCCGGAGGATTTCGCGGGAATCGCCGTCTACCTGGCCTCCGACGCGTCGCGCTTCCATACCGGCGACAGCTTCGTGATCGACGGCGGCTACACGATCTTCTGAAGATTCAGCGAGACCCCAAGTTTTATCAAGAAGGTGCCGGCGGGCCGCGGGATCGCGGATACTGCCCGGCATTCTTGCAGCGGGGAGAAGAACCATGAGCAGGCTTGTGACCTTCGCAGCGTTCGCCATCACGATTCTGGGCTTCACCCGGATCGCCTGGGCCGACGGGCTCAGCACGCAGGACTACATCGACATCGAACAGCTGTACGCGACGTATAACCACGCCATCGATGCGGGCGACGGCGAGGCCTGGGCCGCGACCTTCACGCCGGACGGCACCTTCAACAAGTTCACCGGGCACGACCAGCTGGTCGGCTTCATCCAGGCGTGGAAGGAGAAGATGAACGGCGGCAATCGCCGGCACTGGAATACGAACCTGCGAATCGTGCCGAGCAAGGACGGCGCGAGCGCCTCGGTGTTCCTGATGCTGGTCGACGTGAGCACCAAGAGCATCGTCGCGACCGGCATGTACGACGACACGCTGGTGAAGACAGCGAGCGGCTGGCGATTCAAGACGCGCCAGACGAAGATGGATACCGCAGCGCCGCCGCCTGCCGCCGAGCAGAAACAGTAAATGAACGAGTGGTTGCTCAAATTCGCCGAGGCCATCGGCGCGACCTCGTTCAGCATCGGGCTGCACGAGTCGTACTACATGTACGCGTGGATCGAGTCGATCCACGTCATCACGCTGACGATCAGCCTCGGCATGCTGATCGTGATCGATCTGCGCATGCTGGGCGCGTGGCTCAAGGATGTGCCCGCGTCGAAGATCGCGCAGCGGCTCGACCGGCCGATGCTCATCGGCTTTTCGATCATGGTCGTCACCGGCGTGCTGCTGTACGTCGGCATTCCGATCCGCACGACGCAGAGCCTGTGGTTCCGGATCAAGGTGATCCTGCTCGTGGCCGCGTTCATCAACGCCTGGCTGTTCCGGCGCCACATGCTAGCGTCGGTCGGAACCTGGGACGCCGCGCCGGTGCCGCCGCGTCGTACGCGAGTTGCCGCGGCGTTGTCGCTCACGCTGTGGGCCGGCGTCGTGTGTTGCGGCCGCTTCATCGCTTACGACTGGTTCGATTGCGGTCAGGACAATCCAGCGTTCATCGACTGGGCCGCCGGTTGCGTCGCCGGTGAGGAAGGAGGCCAGCACGGATGAGCCTGCTGTCGTATTTCGAAGCGCTGGAAGCCTCGCCGATCGGCGTGTTCGTCAAGGACAAGGCAGCGACCTTCGCGTGCATCGAGGCGGTGCATCTGATGGCGCTCGCGTTGCTCGGCGCGTCCGTGCTGAGCGCTGACCTGCGATTGCTGAATGTCGTGCTGCGCGACGTGCCGTCGAACACGGTGACCGATCAGGCGCACCGGTGGTTCAAGCTCGCGCTGACCGTGCTCGTGGTGACGGGCTTCTTCATGCTCGCGGGTGTTGCGACCAAGTGCTATCACAACCCGTTTTACTGGGCGAAGATGTCGGCGCTGGGCATCGGCATCGTGTTCGTATTTGCGATCCGTGCGCCGCTCCTGCGCAGGAATCACGCGCAGCTCAATCCGTGGACGCTCAAGCTGGTTGCGCTGGCGTCGCTGATGATCTGGTTCGTGGTGGCCGCTTCGGGCCGGTGGATCGGCTTCTCGGGCTGACGAATGTCAGGTTAAAGCCTGACTCTCAGCCGTAGGCGAGCTGCAAAGTCTCGATGACGCCGAGGATCTGCACGATCCAATAGACGCCGCCGGCGACGAGGATCGCGGCGGACACCGCCGCCGCGATTTTTTCCTGTCTGCTCAGCTTCGCGGTCATTGCTTCTCGGTCGAGTCCGCGCCGTCTTTCGGAGCACCGGTGCCCGACGAGCCCATGAACAGCTTGCGGCCGTCCGGGAACGTCACGTCGCGGCCGTTCGCGCGGCACTCCGGCTTGCACAGCGCATCTTTCGACTGGTAGCCGCGCACCACGATCTCGGTGCCGATCTGCAGCGAGTCCTTGGTGATGCCCCGACGCAGCAGCGTATTCGGCGTGCCGCCCTCGACCATCCACTTCGTGGTCGTGCCGTCGGCGTTCTTGTTGTCGATGTGGATCCACGCGTGCGGGTTGATCCACTCGACGCGCGTCACGGGGCCACGCAGGTTGACCGGCTTGTTCGCATCGAACTCGGCGGCAAACGCGTGGTGTGCGAGCGCGGAGGCGCCACCCAACAAAGCCGTGGCCATCGCGGCGCCGGCCATCACGAACAACTTCATGCGCATTGCATGTACCTCACTCTTTCTGCTCTTTCGGCGGTGCGGGCTGAGTCGGCTTCTTGCGGAGCTCGCCGTACATCAGCTCCTCGACGAATTCGACGCACTTGAACTGCATCAGCTGCGCGTTCGGCTCCACGCGGCGATACAGCGGCATGCTGATCTTCCACGGGCGCGAGAACGTCTTGGGATCCTCGATCGTCGCCTCGTACCACAGGTGGTCCGGGCCCTTCGGCGTCCAGCGCTCGGTGACCTTCAGCGCATCGCTGTGATGATTGCCGGCGCGGTCGAACCAGGTCTGGTCGTTGAAGCCGGTGACGGTCACGACCAGCGTGTCGCCTTCCCACTTGCCGACCGACTGGCCCATCCACGAGTCGGCGGGCGCCGGCCCCGGGTCCTTCATATAGATGTTGCGGACGGCTCCCGCGTACTCGTACGCGAAGAAGACGTAATCCTTGCTCTGGAAGATCTGGAATGGGTACGGCATGTAGTTGGCGCGCGGCACGCCGGGCAGGTAGCACTTGATCTCGGGATCGGAGGTCAGCCAGTTCTTCTGGTTGTCCTTCTTCTTCTCGAGCGCGGCCGGCAGGTACGGAATGGTGTCGCCCTCGACGATGCCGAGGCCCGCGGGCACCGAGCCCACGGCGCCCATCTTCACGATCTCCGGCGCGGGCACCGGCACGAACTGGCCGGGCACCATCGCCAGCGCTGCCTTTGCGGCATGCGGCTCGAGATCGAAGTTAGCGGTGTTCAGCGCCTGCCAGATGCCATTCAGGTCGGGTTTGCCGTCCTTGGTACGCGGGCCTTTGGCCGGCGCGGCAGCAGCCAGTGCGCTGGTCGCGAAAACTGCCGCCACCGTGACCAGTAGCGCGCGTGAGATGACTCGCATCGTTTGTGTCTCCCCCCAAGTGCGGCGATAAAACAATGAGCCCTGATAGGCTGTCAATACGGCGGACAGTCTGAGGGGCGAATGTGTTGAATTGTGTGGAGAATCGTCAGAGTCGCGGCCACAGTATGCAGTTCTGGAAGACTAAGCGCATGCTCACGAAAGGATGGATTCCACCCTGCGCAATGGCACTGGTGCTCGCCGCCTGTGGCCAATCGAAGGAATCGCCCGCGCCTGCACGGGCTGCGGCGGCACCGCCGTTTCACACGACGTTGACCACGAAACAGCTGATGAGCTGGATCATCGATCCGAACGCCGTGGCGATCTGGAATTCGGTGGGCAGCATCACGACCGAGAAGGGCACCGAAGAGAAGCATCCGCGGACGGACGAGGAATGGTCGACCTATCGCAACGCGGCCGCGATGCTGATCGAGTCGGGCAACCTGCTGATGCTGGACGGACGCGCCGTGGACAACGATCAATGGATGGCCACGTCACGCGGCATGTCAGATGCGGCTGCGACGGTGCTGGAAGCAGCCGAAGCGAAGGACGTCGAAGCCTACTTCGACGCCGGCGGTGCGCTGTACGAAGCGTGCACCGCCTGCCACTCGAAGTACCTGGTCGAGCAGAAACCGTAGGTCACGCCGTCGGTTTGTCCCGCTGATACGCCGCGAACTCTTCGCGGCTCAGCACGCCGTCCTTGTTGGTGTCGAGGCTCTTGAAGGCCACGAACAGCGCGTCGTTCTCGGCAGCCTCGTTCAGGCTGACTTTGCCGTCGGAGTTCTTGTCCAGCGACTCGAAGCTCGGCTTCGCGCCGCCCGACTCGGCGGCCAGCGCAGCAGTGACGAACAAGGCCAGAACGACTGGTATCACGGCACGGATCATGATGGATCTCCTTACGGGAGCACTGTCCGGACAATAGCGCCCCGGGCGGGAATGTTCCCGCGCGGGTATGCTCGCCGCATGGCCAAGGACATCAGCCAGGCGGTCCGCGAAGTATGCCTGTGGTTCCCGGAAAGCACCGAGGTGATCTCGCACGGCTCGCCGGACTTCCGCGTGCGCGGCAAGACATTCGCGACGTACGTCATCAATCATCACGGTGACGGGCGCGTCGCACTCTGGCTCAACGCGCCGTCCGGCGCGCAGGAGCTGTATACGAAGGAAGAGCCGAAGCACTTCTTCGTGCCCCCGTACGTCGGACCGCGCGGCTGGCTCGGCGTGCAGCTCGACAAGGGCATCTCCTGGAAGCGCGTCGCGAAGCTGGTGCGCGAGGCGTATGAGAAGGTCGCGCCGCCGGCGCTGAGCGCGAAGCTCGGCAAGACGATCGAGATCGCGCCGCCGACGAAAAAGCTCAGCGCCGCGCAGATCGATCCGATGCAATCCAAGCGCGCGCAGTCAGTGCTCAAGACCATGCGCCGCATCTGTCTCGCGCTGCCGGAGACATCCGAGGATCAGCAGTTCGGTTTCCCCGTGTGGCGCGCCG
The DNA here is from genome assembly GCA_044866955.1 of Steroidobacteraceae bacterium. GTDB lineage: Bacteria > Pseudomonadota > Gammaproteobacteria > Steroidobacterales > Steroidobacteraceae > Steroidobacter. The sequence goes on along the minus strand of JBIOUH010000014.1, from coordinate 25,612 downwards.
GCAAGAAGACGTTCGCGCAGGCCTATCAGTATCGCGACACGGACGAGCTGCGGATCGCATTCTGGGTCGGCGTCGAGCAGCAGGCGATGCTGACGGGCGACGAGCGCTACGACATCCCGAAGTACATGGGCCACAACGGCTGGATCGCGCTCGACGTCAGCAAGCATCTCGACGAGGACGAAGTGAGCGAGCTGGCGCTGTTCAGCTACCGCCACTTCGCACTGAGGCGCATGTTGCAGCAGCTGGGCGAACCGTGAGATGGCCGACTACACGCTGAAGAGCGTCGCTGCAGGCGCCGAGCGCGAGCAGTTTCTGCCGCTGTTGTTGCTCGCGGATGAATCGCTCGAGCAAGTGCGCTCTTACCTGCAGCGGGGCGACTTGTTCGCATTCGTGGATCGCGACGGCGCTGCTGTCGGCATTGTGCTGACGATTCCGGAGGCGGACGGCAGCGTGGAGTTGAAGGCGGTGGCTGTGGACGCGACGCGCCAGAACCTCGGCATCGGTCGGCGCATGCTCGCGGCGGTGATCGAGGAGTTGCGTCGCCGCGGCGTGCGGCGCGCCGTCGTCGGCACAGCAAATGCCGGGATCGGGCAGCTCGCCTACTATCAGAAGGCGGGCTTTCGCCTGCTACGCATCGAGCGCGATTTCTTTTCGCCGGCGCGCGGCTATCCCGCTGCCATGGAGGACAACGGGATTCGCCTGCGCGATATGGTATGGATGGATCTGGATCTCAGTTGAGATCTTTATAGGTCTCGATGACCCGCGACACGATCCCGTAGTCGATCGCTTCCTTCGCGCTCAGCCAGAAGTCGCGCTCCATGTCCACGATCACCTTGTCGTACGACTTGCCGGTCTGTTTCGCGATCGTGCGCGCTATCCGCTCGCGCGTGCGCAGAATCTCTTTCGCCTGAATCGCAATGTCCGTCGCCGGTCCGCCGGCGCCGCCGAGCGGCTGGTGAATCATGAAGCGCGTGTTCGGCAGGCACACCCGCCGCTCCTTCTCCGCGGCGAGATAGATGTGCGTGCCCGCGCTCGCCACCCAGCCCGTGCCGATCGTCGTCACCGGCGCGCTGATGAAGCGAATCGTGTCGTGAATGGCGTCGCCGGACTCGACGTGTCCGCCGGGCGATGAGATCAGCACGCGGATCGGTGCGTCGGATTGCGCCGCCATCGCGACCAGCCGCTCGCAGGTGGCGCGAGCCATCTGGTGGTTGATGTCGCCGAAGATGAAAACGAAGCGCGACTTGAACGACAGCTGATCGGTGATGCTCTCCGGACGTTGCTCGGGGCGCTCGGGCTTGTCGTCGTTTCCGTCGTCGTACATGGGCATGGGAGCTCCTCAATGGGGCGCACAGTCTAGAACAGCGCGAGGACGTTGCGTACGGTGATCACCATAAGCAGCAACGAGGCCACCGCGAACACCATGAAGCGCACCGGGACGAAGTTCGTGGTGCACTGGATCAGGGAATGGACGATGCGCACGCCCACGTAGCTCCAGGCCAGGCCGATGTTCAGCGGGTCCGCGACGCCGGCCAGATGCGTGTACACGGCCAGCGCGTAGAACAGCGTCGGCTGCTCGTGCAGGTGGTTGTAATTGTCGGCAATCTGCTGGACCCGGATGGGCAGGGCGTCGAGGTCGCCCTTGCGCTTGATGCGCGCCGGATCGATGCCGGCGGCCCGCATTGCCGGCAGTCGGGTCGCGTACAGCCAGAACCACATCACGAAGGTCCACACGATCAGCGCGAGCATGGGAGTCAGCATCGTCGTCTGCATGGGCGGTCTCCTTCTGGTTTATTCTTCCTCCTATTATGACGACACAAATGCTCTTCAGGGACGATGCCTACCTCAAGACCGCGATCGCGCAGGTCGTCGCGGTCGGCGAGCGCGGCATCGAGCTCGATCGCACGATTTTCTACCCGCTGGGCGGCGGGCAGCCGGGCGACACGGGAGCGCTGATCCGCCCCAACGGCGAGCGCATCGTGATTGCGGACACCCGCAAGGGTGAGACCTTCGACAGCGTTCTGCACATTCCCGCGCCCGGGAGCGCCCTGCCCGAGCCGGGCGAGCAGCTGACGCTGGAGATCGACTGGGATCGGCGCTATGCGCTCATGCGGCTCCACACGGCGTTGCACGTGATGTCGTGCGTCGTCGTCGCGCCGGTGTCCGGCGGCAACATTGCTCCGGACAAGGCGCGCCTCGATTTCGACATCGACATGAATCTGCTGAACGCGGAGCGCATCGAGCAGGGCACGAACGAGCTGCTGGCGCGCGGCACTGCGACCGAAACGGTCTGGATCACGGACGAAGAGCTCGAGTCGCGGCCGGAGCTGGTCAAGACGATGAGCGTGCAACCGCCGCGCGGCGCCGGCCGCGTGCGATTGCTGCGCATCCCGGGAATTGATCTGCAGCCCTGCGGCGGCACGCACGTCGCGAACATCGGCGAGATCGGCGCGATCAAGGTCGTGCGTATTCGCAATGAGGGAAAGCGGAACAAGCGCGTGGAGATCGCGCTGGCGCAATGAGAGTCAGGCTTCAGCCTGACTCCCTCTGCAGCTGGCTCAACTTTGCTGCTACCGCATTCAGCGCTTCCGGCCGATAGCGTGCATCCGCCTCCCATCGCCGCAGCACGCTGTCATGAATCGTGTCGGTGCCCGCGACCTGTCGCGGTGAGCGCGGCAGCAATGCGAACGGCGCCTTCGTCCACGGCTTGTGGATTTCCGGATCGATCAGCGGCTCCGGCGAGTAGGTGAGCGGCGTCGCGACACGCACGCCGACTTCCGCGAGCTGCTTCGTCATCCATTCGAGCGCGATGTCCGAGAGCCGCGACTCCGCGATCGAATAGCCGCCGCCGACGTCAGCGTGCGCGCCGACGAACCACACCTGCTTGATGCCGGCGCGTGCGTCCCATGCCGTTACCGGAAAATCCGCGCGCAGCTCGTCCAGCGCCATCGCGTGAAAGCCGTTCTGCACCTTGTCGCTGAGGCGCGTGTCGACGAAACGGAACACGTCGAAGCGCTTGTCCGCTGCATACGCAGGAATTCCCATCGAGCCGACGGTGTCCCACACCGCGACCGACCTGATCGGCACGTTCGCAAGCAGCTGATCCGCGTCGAGGAGCTGGCGCGCGAAGAAGCCGCCGACGAAGTTCAGCATGCTCGTGGCCATGTCCGTGAGCCTGCCGGCGCCGTGCAGCGATACGTTCTTGCACTTGCACCAGGCTCCGACGCCGAGCCGGTACGCCTCGTTCTTGTCCGCCGCATCGTACTTCGCGCGGTTCAGCAGACCGACGCTGGAGATCATTCCGGCGAGTGCGCGCGCCGTGTACGCGCCACGGCTGAAGCCCGCGATGTGAATCTCGTCGCCCGGGTCGTAGTAACGCGAGATGAACGTGTAGCCGCGCACGATGCGGGCGATGACGCCCATGCCGAACATGCCGCCCATCGCCTTCTTCAGAAAGCTGTCGGAGTCGCCGACGCCGTGCATGTACTTGGCGATCTGCGCCGTGCCGCCCGCGGCGTCGGGCAGGATTTTTTCCTGCTCGTCGCGCATAGTCATCGTCTGCGGCGTGACGCGACCCGCGAGGTTGGCGAACAGCTTGACGACGTTCGTCACCTTCGCGCCCTGCAGCTCGCCGCGATCGTCGGCCGAGTCCATCGGCGCGACGCCGGTCTGCGACTCCGGTCCGTTCCAGGTGCCGTCGGCACAGAACACGATGCTTTTCGGCATGGGCCACTCCTGCGCTGGCGACTACAGCGCGCACGAGTACGTCTTACGCCGGGCGGCGCGCGAAAGCGATGGGCCAAAGGTCCGGGATCGTTGGCGGCCCCTGTGCGTTCGGAATCGTGAACACAACCGGAGCAGCGCCCGCTAAACTCGGGTGCATGAGCACTGATTCATCGATCGAACTCGTCATCGAGGGGCGCCGCCGCGATCTCGGCGGTTTCGAAGTCGGCCGCGTGCTGCCGTGGACCAGGCGCCGCGCGGTCGGGCCGTTCGTCTTCTTCGACCACATGGGGCCGAAACAGATGGCCGCGAATCTACCGCGCCGAGTCGACGTGCGGCCGCATCCGCACATCGGCCTGTCGACGATCACGTACCTGTTCGCCGGCGAGATCGTGCACCGCGACAGCCTCGGCTTTCACCAGGTGATTCGCCCTGGGGAAGTGAACTGGATGACCGCGGGCCGCGGCATCAGTCACTCCGAGCGTTTCGAGACGATGCGCGAGCACGGCGGGCTGCTGCACGGCATTCAGGCCTGGATCGCGCTGCCGGTCGAGGACGAAGAGACTGCTCCGGCGTTCGTGCATCACGGCGCCGACGACTTGCCGGTCGAGCGCGAGGGCGGGGTGAGCAGGCGCGTCATCGCCGGCCAGGCGTTCGGACGATCGAGTCCGGTGCGCACGCATTCGCCCCTCGTCTATGTTCACGTCGAGCTCGAGGCCGGTGCGAGCACTTCGATTCCGGACGGCTACACCGACCGAGCCGCTTTCATCGCGGCCGGCACGGTGCGCGTCGCAGATGAGACCTACGAAGCGGGAAAGATGATCGTCTTCGCGCGCGACAGCGAGCCACGCATCGTGGCGGTTACGCCCGCGACGGTGATGCTGCTCGGTGGCGAGCCGCTGGGAGAGCGGCACATCTGGTGGAATTTCGTATCGTCGCGGCCGGAGCGCATCGAGCAGGCGAAAGCGGAATGGCGTGCGAAGAAGATTCCGCTGCCGGTCGGCGACGCCGACGAGTTCATCCCGCTGCCGGAAGAGCCGCCGCCTCCGCCCGAACCGATGTCCTGAAGATCAGCGCGTCGATTTGCGCCAGAAGACCGAGTGCTCTTTGCGAGCGGGCCGGGGCGCTGACTCGCTATTCGTGGTCGTCGGTGCGCACCCGCTGCAGGCATCGCAGCCACTGGCCGGCGAGCTGTCGCCGAGATTGCCGAACACACCGGGCCATGTCGTGCGCAAGCGCGTGCGCAGCGCATCGCGCCACTTGCGCGGTCCGAGCCGCCAGACGGCGTAGCAGAGGCTCATCGCAATCGCGATGACGACGATCGAGTTGGCAAGCACCTCGCTCATGCTTTCCCCGTGAGCCACATCGCGACGTTGTAAGTCACGAACGAAGCTGCGTACGCGAGCGCGAACAGATAGCCCGCCATGATCAACGGATAGCGCCACGAGTTGGTTTCGCGCTTCACGGTCGCAAGCGTCGACAGGCATTGCGGCGCGAAGACGTACCACGCAATGAGCGAGAGGGCGGTGGGCAGCGACCACGAAGCCTTGATCAGCGGATCGAGAGCGGCCGCCACGTCATCGCCCGTCGCGGCCAGCGAATAGACAGTGCCGAGCGCGGCCACCGCGACTTCGCGTGCGGCCAATCCCGGTACGAGCGCGATCGAGATCTGCCAGTTGAAGCCGAGCGGCGCGAAGAGGACGGCCAGCCCGGCGCCGATCTTGCCGGCGATGCTGTACTGAATCGCGGGGCCGGTCGCATCCGGCGGCGGCGCGGGGAACGAGCTGAGCGCCCAGAGCAGCACCATCAATGCCAGGATGATCGTGCCGACGCGCGTCAGGAAGATCTGGACGCGTTGCCACAGACCGATCGCTAGATTGCGCAGGTGCGGCCAGTGATAGGCCGGCAGCTCCAGCATGAGCGGCTGAAAGCGCGAGCCCTTGGCGGTGCGCTTGAGCACGAACGCAACCAGCAGCCCGCTGAGAATGCCGACGGCGTACAGGGCGAACATGATCAGGCCCTGCAGCCCGATCGGACCCCAGACGCTGCGCTGGGGAATGAAAGCGCCGATGATGAGCGTGTAGACGGGGAGCCGCGCCGAGCAGGTCATCAACGGCGCGATCATGATCGTCGTCAGCCGGTCGCGTGGGTTGGCGATCGTGCGCGTCGCCATGATGCCGGGAATGGCGCACGCGTGACTCGAGAGCAGCGGGATGAACGAGCGGCCGGACAGGCCGGCGCCGCCCATGAGGCGGTCGAGCAGGAACGCCGCGCGCGGCAGATAGCCCGAGTCCTCGAGTACGAGGATGAAGAAGAACAGGATGATGATCTGCGGCAGGAACACCAGCACGCTGCCCGCGCCGGCAAGCACGCCGTCGAGCAGCAGACTGCGCAGCGCATTGTCCGGCATCACCGAGCGCAGCATCCCGGCCAGCGCACTGACGCCGCCTTCGATCGCATCCATCGGCACTTCGGCCCAGGCGAATACTGCCTGGAACATCAGGAACAGCGTGACGATGAGCAGCACGAAGCCTGCGACGGGATGCAGCACGACCCGATCGACGCGATCGCTCAGCGTCTCGCCCGGCCGTGCCTCGCCGCCCACTAGCGCGAGAATGCGGCGCACTTCGGCGTGATCGCGCACCACATCGCCGCTGCCGACGTTCGCTGCGGCCTGTGCTGCCGCCGCCGGCCAAACCGCATCGAGACGCCCCATCAGCTCCGCCACACCCGAAAGCTTTACGCCCACGGTCTCGACGACCGGAACGCCAAGCTCACGGGCTAGTGCATCCTTATCGACGTGAATACCGCGCTTGCGCGCGAGATCACTCATGTTCAACGCGAGCAGCAGCGGCACGCCGAGCCGCTTGAGCGCGAGCACGAGCCGCAGGTTCTGGCGAAGATTGGTCGCGTCGGTGACGCAGACGACGGCGTCGGGTCTGGACTCACCTTCGCGCCGCCCGAGCAGCACGTCGGCAGTGACCTGCTCGTCAGGCGTGGCCGCTTCGAGGCTGTACAGACCGGGCAGATCGAGGATGCGAACGCGCTTGCCGGACGGCGTGATCGCAACGCCTTCCTTGCGCTCGACGGTGACGCCCGCGTAGTTCGCGACTTTCTGACGGCTGCCGGTCAGCAGGTTGAAGAGCGCGGTCTTACCGCAGTTCGGATTGCCGACCAGCGCGATCACCTGCGGGGCGCCAGCTGCGACGGCACTCACGATTTACTCCAGCGGCGCGATTCGGATGCAGTCCGCTTCCAACCGGCGCAGAGCGAAGGTGGCGGTGCCGACGCGGACTGCGACAGGCTCCCCACCGAGAGGGCCGCGCGCGAGCACGTGCACGCGCTCGCCGGGAAGAAAGCCGAGGTCTGCGAGTCGACGAGTGAGATCGGCGGGAACGTCCGGTGCGCTCGGCACGACGCCGACGACGCGTGCGGACTGGCCTTTGGCCAGGTCGCTCAGCGCCTGACAGGTACTGGCACCGCTGAAATCGTCGTAGGGCACTGCAGACATGGACGCAAGACTACATGAGAATCGTTCTCACTTCCATGAAGAGTGCTAACCCCCTAATTTGCGGGCCAAAAAAACCGTCCCGATGCCGGCGAAGGTCATCGCCACCGAGCCCAGCAGATGCACGCCGGCGGCGGCGATCGCCCATCCCGCGCGACCCTGCTGCAGCAGGATCACGAGCTCGGCCGAGAACGTCGAGAACGTCGTCAGACCGCCGCAGAAGCCGGTGATGACGAACAGCCGCCATTCGATCGGCAGATTCGCAGTGGCGAAGAAGGCGATCGCGATGCCGACGATGTAGCCGCCGATGAGGTTCGACAGCAGCGTGCCGGGCGGGATCGCGGGGAACGTTGCGTTGAGCGATTCGCTCAGGGCAAGGCGCAACAGCGCACCGAGACTGGCGCCGAGCGAAACCGCGACGATCGTTTTCAGAACCACACCCGTACTCCCGCCACGAACCGAGTTTCGCTGTCGTCGGCTGCAAGATCCGCAGTCTCGCCGAAGCGCCGCACCCAGTGGACGCCGATATAAGGAGCGAGCTCGCGGCGTATTTCATAGCGCAACCGCAGGCCTGCTTCGATATCGGACAGTCCCGAGCCGATGCGGCGCGAGGGATCGTCCTTGCCGTACACGTGCGCTTCGATCTGCGGTTGCAACACCAGACGTTGCGTCAGCAGTAGATCACCGGAAGCTCCGCGTCAGCAGCACGATTCCGGAGATCGGCGGCGAGGTGCAGCGCCGTGCGTTGCGGGTCATCGAACTGCATCCGCCACACCGGGCACTTGGAGCCGGGTTTTTTCTTCAGGGCTCCGCACGAAGCCCCAAGCGCTGCGACAGAAGCCCCAGGCGCTGCGACAGGCGCTGCGGCCAGTCGGGTTTCATCGTAGGGCGCTCGATCAGCGCAAAGAACACCAGCCCGGCAGCGATCGCCAGCGGAATGGCTGGCAGCATCAGCAGCCAGCTTTCGGCGAGGCTCGCGGGAGGCGCCACCGCGCGTTTCACCAGCTCCGACCATGCCTGAATGATCGGCACGTGCACCAGATAGATCGAGTAGCAGGCCCCGCCGATCACCGAGACGGCCGCGGCGGCGAGGAATTTCGACGCATGGCGGCCGAGCATCCCGCCCCAATAGGTTGCGAGAACGCCCGCAAGCATCGCGGCTTCACGGAGCGCCGCCTCGAATGCGCCATGCACCGCGAAGGTCGAAGTGACGAGCAACGTTGTGAAGCCCGCCACGCAAAGCAGGTCGCCCCCCACTGAAAGCGCCGGCTTGCGTGTGAACATGATGTCGCTCGCCAGAATGCCTGCGCCGAAGAAATGGATGTAGCCCAGCACCGACAAGGACAGGCGCCGGCCGAGCAGGTTCCCAAGCCATGGCAGGCTGGCCAGCGCGATGCCCAGCAGGATCAGGATCACCGCCGCCGAACGCCTCCGGGCGACATCCGCGCGGGCATACCAGGTCAGCAGGAACGGCGCGACCAGGTAGAACTGGAACTCGATCTCGAGCGACCAGAGCGGCGGCAGGATGCGCGAAGACGCGCCCAAGATCATGTTGTGCTGGTAGAACAGGCTGGCGAGATAGCTGAGCGGTAGCGGAGTCGCGATGGCGTTGAATTTCGGCGCATCGGCCGGCGCATAGCCCGACAACTGCAGCGCGAGAAAGCAGCCGGTCAGCGCGATCAGATAGGCCGGTATCAGTCGCAACAGCCGGCGCTTGTAGAACGATCCGACGCTGGGCGGCGGCTGTGCGCGTGCGGCGGCGCGCAGGAACGGGAAAGTGATGATGAAGCCGCTGATGAAGAAGAACAGCATCACGCCCGCTTCGCCGCGCGGGACCATTTCAATCAGCGCGTGTTCCGCATCGGTAAGCGGCCGTCCCGAGGCGACCACGCGCTCCCCGCGCAGGGAAGCATGGAACAGCACGACCGGCAGGATCGCCAGGGCGCGCAGCCCGTCGAGCCGCGCGTCGTACATCCCGCTGGAGGTCACGCGCCGCAGGTCGGCCAGAATTCGCTTGATCACGCCCACCTCGGCGAAGCTGCACAGCTCAGTCTGGGATAGGCAACGCTTTGAGGCAATACCGTCTTTTCGTTGGCAGCCTGCTTCGCGACAGGGCGTCCGCAATGGAGGCGCAGCGCAAGGGACCAGTTGGGCCGAACGGCTCGCGGCGGGCAAACCCTATCGATCGGCAGGGTAGATATACGCCCGAAATGTAAAATCTTTAGACGCGATGATTTCCATATGGAGGCATTCGCGATGCGAAGAACCGGGCCGACCTTCCGGTGCGCAGTAGCGTCTTGCGCAGGAAGGGGCATCAATACCTCCACAGCACGCCGACTGACGGGATCAGCGGCAGCCACGTATCCAGATCGCGCGTATAGAGCAGCGACCCGTCCTCATTCTCCTCGACGTCGTAGTGCACGCAGCACGGGTTCTCGCGGTCCAGCGCGTTGTTGACTTCGACGAAGACATCCAGCGCGCCGCGCGGCAATGCGAACGTGCGCGTCACGCGAAAGTCGAGCGAGTTGTACTCGCCGAGGCGCGAGCGATTGCGGCGCGAGAGCACGATCTGCGGCGTGCCCGACGGCGAGTCCGCTACTTCCAGCACCGTGGTCGGCCAGCCGGTGTGAAAGCTGTCGGTGAGCGTCGCGCTCCACGGACCCTTCGCCCAGACGATGCCCAGATTCACGGCGTGACGCTGATCCCAGCTGCGCGGCACATCTTCGCCGTCCACGCGATCGTCGACCTGCGACCAGCTGTAGCTCAGCCAGCCACTCCATGAGCCATGCGGCCGCAGCTGCAGCATCAGCTCGACGCCGGTCGCGAGCGCGCTCTCCGGCGCAATCCGCACGCGATCGAATTCCGCTTCGGGCAGCAGCACCAGCGGATCGAAGATGTTCTCGAAGCGCGGATTGATGTGCCGGTAGTCCTTGCGGAACGCTTCCACCCGCAGGTCCAGCCCGTGATCGAAGGAGTGATCGAAGCCGACGATCGCGTGATGCGCGTGCTGCGCACCGTAGAAAGTGTCGACGCCGTCCTCCACCTGCAGCTCGTTGATCCCCTGAAACTGCACGAAACGGCCGAGGCTCGCGCGCAGATGCGTCCGCGGCGAAAGCGTATAGAGCACGCTGATGCGCGGGCTCCACTGCTCGCCATCGTCGGAGCCGTCGTAGGTTTGCGTATCGATGCGCACGCCGCCCTGCAGGGCCCAGCGCTCGCCGAGCTGCGTGTGCACGTCCCAATAGCCGGAGCTCTCGTAGCCCTCGGGTGAAGGCGCAGTGGCGTGCGACGTGTCGAATCCCGGCGATCCCGGAAACGGAAAGCCCGGTTGCGCGTGCACTTCGCTGGAGTAATTGTAGTCGCCCCACAGCCGGCGCACCTCCGCGCCGAAGCGGTGCTCCAGCATCGCGGTTGCGAGGCTGTTCTCGAGACGCAGTCCGATGATGTGGAACAGTCGCTCGTCCCGCACACTCGCGGTGCGCACGCCCGGATCGTCCACCGTGCCCTGGCGGCGATTCTCCAGATCCGTGTACGAAGCGATCAGTCGGCTCGACGCGCCGCTCTGCCAATCGTGATCGAGCGTCGCCCACGCATAGATGTTGCGATACTTGGCGTGTGCATTCTGCTGGCCCGAGTCCTGCCGCGCATCGACGAAATCGCTCGACACCAGCGCCTCCAGCGCGCCCCGCGTGCTGTCGCTGAACTCGTAGTCGACGCGGCCGAAGCCGTCGGAGTACTCCGGTTTGCCGAAATCGTTCTCGCTCAGGTCGGCGAGATCGCCGACGTTGCTGCGACGCGCGGAGAGCAGCGCGTGCCCGCGGCCGTCGGCGAACTGTCCGGCCGCGAGCCCGCTCGCATGAAACAGGTTCAGTCCGAGCTCGAAATACAGCGGCTCGGCCGGCCGCACCGTGGCCGCATCGATGATCGCGCTCATGCGATCGCCGTAATCCACGGGGAAGCCGCCGGAGTAGAACTCGATGCTGTCGATGATGCGCGAGTCGAGCAGGCTCACCGGGCTCAGGAAATTCTTGAGATGGAACGGCTCGTACAGGCGCAGGCCGTCGAGCACGATCGCCGTCTCGTTCGGCTCGCCGCCGCGCACCGAGCCGATGCTCGAAAAACCGTTGGTGGTCGTGCCCGGCAGGCGTTGCACTGCTCGCAGCGTTTCGTCCGCGAGGCGCGGCATGTTCTTCACCTGCTCCTGCGTGAGGAACGTGCGCTGCGCGACTTCGGCGGTCGCGAGCCGATAGCGGCTGGTCTGGACGACGACTTCTTCGACGGTCGCCGCCGCTGTTTCGGCCGCAGTCTCGGGCGGCGGCTGCGGGGGCTGGCCAGCCACGACTGCGAATACGCCTGGTGCAACATGCGACAACGACAATCCGCGCGCTGCGAGAATCTCGCGCGCGAGCTCCACGCCCTCTCGTGCGCGCGGCTCAGTCTCGACCCGCAGGTCGTTCGGGAGAATCTGCGTGTTGTAGATGAAGGTGAGTCCCGTCGAGCGCAGCTCGTCGAGCACGTCGCTGATGCGCCGCCCGCGCAATTCTTGCGCCGAGGCCGGAGCCGCCAGCAACGCGCACACCAGGAGCCAGCTGGCGAGCCGCAACCGATCCTTCATTCGATGCATCGTAAACGGAGCAATCCCATAACCGAGCCCGGAACGCGAACGCGTAGACCGACAGCGTGACGGTCCACACGAGGAACGCGCTCCACAAGTCGTGCGATACGAAATGCGCGCCGCGCGCCTGCTGCGCCAGGCCGAACGCCAATCCGGTCGACAACCCGAGCGCGAGGCCCAGCTTCGCCAGTCCCGCATGCCGCTCGCGGAACGTGAAGTATAGGGCGAGCAGCGCGTAACCGGAGCTGGCGTGTGCTGCTGGGAAGCAACGCCCGGCCCGCAGGGCATCGGGTCGGTCCCCGAACAGCTCGATGTACGGGAACCGGCCGCCGAACGGCGCGAGATCCCACGGGCAGTCGACGTTGGTCAGCGTCTTGAGCAGGCCGACGACGCCGATCGACAGCAGCGCGGCGATCAGGAAGTAGGCTGCCGGCCGGCGCAGCTCACGCCAGTCGCGTTCGACGCGGCTCGCGACCCAGAAGGCCAGCACGATTGCGAGCAGCACGCGGACTGCCCAGCGACCGCCCGTGTGCAGCAGCTCGTTGATCGTCCAGCTGTCCGCGCCGATCCACTGCGCATGGGCGGCATCGAAGAAAACGGCGCGTGCAATGGTTACGTCCAGCGACGTGGTTGCGAAGACGACGGCCAGGACGGCGAAGAGCGCGAGCGGCACCTGCAGGTGCGCCCACCAGAATTTGCATGACTGCATGAGGCTCAGAAGGATTTCCGCGTTTCGATGAGCAGCTGCAGGCTGTCGATGTCGTCGGGAGCGTTCAGCGGAAACGCCAGGTCGATGTGCAGCACGTTGCCGAGGCCGGAGCGCGCGCTGCCCAGCCGCAAGCCCACTCCCACGTCCGTCAGCCAGCCGGCGGGCGGGGCCGCGAATTCGTCGCGGCCCCAGGTGCGGCCGGAATCGACGAACACCGCGGCGCCGACGTTGAACAGCTTCAGCGGCTGCCAGTCGGTATAAAACCGCTGCTCGAGCGTGACCAGTGCACTTTGATCGCCGGCCTGGTAGCGCAGGGGGTAACCACGCAGGCCGTTGTCTCCGCCGAGCAGCAGTTGTTCCTCCGGGTCGCGATGCGAGGTGACGGTACCGCTCACGGATGCGAAGAACACGCGATGCACCGATTCCCGCAGGTAGTAGCGGGTCGACCAGTCGAGCGACGCGTTCGCGAGTGCGTCGCCCTCGATGCGCGTGCTGAAGCCGAGCGAGTGGATCAGGTACTGCTCGTGGCCGAGATCCGCGCCCGCCTGCAGTTTGCCGTTCAGGATCGCGCCGTTGCGCGTCGAGCCGAGCGCCGTGGATTCGAAACCCGCCTCGAGCCTTGCGGCAAGACCCAGATAGAGATCCTCGGTGCGGCCGATCTGGTCGAGATTGCGCGTGGCGACGAACTCGTCCTGCATCACTTCGATGCCGACCCACGGATAGGCGACGACGCGGTCGGCCGGGATCGAAGCGTCCGGCTGATCGGGCAACGCCGCGAAGTCCCGCGCGTCGTAGCGAAAGCCGCTGAGATAGCGCGTGGTCCAGCCGTCGTGCAGACCTTCCGAGAATCCGCCGCCGACGTCGAATTTGCGCTCCTGCATCTGCAGGCGCTCGACGGCGTGACCGAGCGAGTAGCGCGAGACGTCAGTGGTCGAGTCCGCGCCGGAAAAGCCTGCGGCCCAGCGGGTATCCATCGCGTAGAACGGACGCTGCAGCGACAACGTCTTCTCCGTGCCGTCGCTCAGCGAGGAGTAGCCGGCCTCCAGCCGCCACCAGCTGCCGAACACATTCGGGTCGACGTAGCCGAGCTCCCACGCCGAGCGATCGACGTTGTTGGAGCGCGCCAGCGACAGCTCCTTGCCGAGGCCGAGGAAGTTCGTGTCCGCAAATTTCACGCGCGAGCTGTTCTCGCCGCCCTTGCGACCGAACGACAGACCGGGGCTCAGCGTCCAGACGTCGTGTACGCGCACCAGCACGTCCACGGTGTTGTCGGCTTCGTTGTAGCGCACCGGCTCGACCGAAGCCTCGTTGAGATAGCGCTGAGCGCGCAGCATGCGCGCCGTTTCATCGAGCACGCGCCGATCGAACACGTCGCCTGTGTGGAACAGGAGCTGCTGTTGCACCGTCGTGTCGTGCGTCGAGATGTGCAGATTGTTCGCGACGCGATACGGCGCGGCGAGGTGCGTCGAGGTCTCGAAGACGTCGTCGACTTCGATTGCGATATTGCCGATGCGTGCGCCGCGCTGCTGGAGCTCAGCATCGCTCGCGACCGGACCTGCATGCGCGCACAACGGCATCAGCAGCAGCAACGTCGTCGCGCCTCGCCAGAATCCGCTCATCCAACCCCCTGCTCGTGTGCTGCAGGGTTGGACGGATCTTGCGACCCGAATCAGTCGCTCGCGAGCGCGATGCCGATCAATTCATCCTGCGTCTCATACCGTCGCAACTGCGTCGTGGAAAGCACGGCGTTCAGAGCGGTATCCGGGTCGAGGCCGGCGATCGAGCCGCGCAACGTGACTTCATTGGCGGTGCGCTGCGCCTCGCTCGACTCATACACCACTTTGCGGCCGGTCTCGCGCGCGACCCACTCGGCAAACGCTGCAAATGTGCGCTCGTTGATGTCGAACAGCGGCGCGGTGTGTGCTGCCCACCGCCACGACGGATCGTGAGCGGGGACCGTGCTGCGTACGACCTCGCCGCGCGGCGTCACGCGGATGCGCTCGCCCGCAACGCCGCTGCTCGTGCCGGCAGCGTTGGCAATCATTACGCGGCCTTCGCGCACGCTGACTTCCATCTCGTCTGCATGGGTGCGCACCTGGTATTGCGTACCCACGTGGCGGACCGAGCCCGCATCCGTGCGAATCGTCAGGGGCTGCGAATTCCGGCCCTGCGAGTCGATACCCGAATCGACATAGAGCGCGCCCGCAGTAAGTACGAGCTCGTCCGCCGATGCGACCTTGACGATGGTGTCGTGGTCCAGGCGCAGCGATACGCCGTCGCCGAACCGCATCGCGGCGCGCGAGCGGTCGTCAGTCTGAATCGTCTCGCCGGTGGCAACGCTCTGCGCCACGGCGATCTCGCGTGCGGCCTGCGACTCGGGCCGCACCAGCAGATGCCCATCGATGCGCGTGATCTCCGCGACCTGGACGGGAGTCGTCGATTCGAGGTAGCGCACGCCCAGCACTGCGACGCCGATCGCGAGCACCGCGCTCGCCGCGACGCCGACCGTCATGAAGACACGCTTGCGCCGGCGTTCCCGCACCATGCTCTGCCATTCGGCATGCACGGCCGCTTCGACCTCCCGCATCATGTCGGCGGCAGGCTCGTCGCGCGCGCCGACCTGGCGCAGCAACTCCTCGATGCCGGCCTCGTCGGCGGGTGTTGATAGCGGCCCGATACCTTGCGGACCGCTCTTGTCGATTCCGCTAGTCATACGTTTACTTTCCCCGCAGGCCAGCCAGGACGTCCTGCGCAGTCGAACCGAATACCGTCTCCAGTGCTTCCCGGAATGCAGTGCGCGCGCGAGCCAGCACTGACTGCGCCGCGATCTGACCGATCCCCAGCAGCTCGCCGATCTCCTCGACGCTCCGCCCTTCGATGTACTTCCATTCGAGCACGTCGCCGTAGCGCGCCGGCAGGCGATCCAGCACCGACTGCACCAGCCGGCGCGTCTCCGCGGTGCCGTAGCCCTGCAGCGGGTCGTCCGCGGCCGGCGCTTCCACCGCTTCGAGCGCCGCGCGCAGCTCCGGACTGTCGTCGATCAAAACTACGTTCTCCGCATGACGCTTGTTCGCACGCAGGTAGTCGACGATCTGCCGCCGGCAAATCTGGCACAACCAGCTGAACAATGCGGCTTCGCCGCGATAGCCCGCGAGGTTGCGGATTGCCTTGGTCAACGTCGCCTGCACGACTTCTTTCGCCGCTTCGACTTCGCCGCTCAGCCGCGGCAGCGCGAAGCGGTACACCCGCGGAAAATACGCCGTGAAGAAGCTGCGGAACGCAGCCTCGTCGCCCGCCAGCATGGCGGCGATCAGCTCACGGTCGGTCGAGTACATATCTGCTACTTAAGACGCTGATTCGCGACAAAAGCAATCGGATCCTGCAATGAATGCCTGCCGTCGGAGAGCTGGGGCGTGGCGGCGCGGCAGCCGGCGAGGAGGTCCAGGGCCGGATCGTAAACCGCGTCCTGCACTCCCAACGCTCCAAGCACCGTGTGATAGACGTTGTCGTGGCTGACCGCATCGTGCGCATGGGTGCGCATGCACCCCATGCTCAGCCCGCTGCGCTCCACGTAGCCCGGCGAAGCCCAGAACAGCATCGGCACTTCCTTTTGCACGCTGGGCGCAAAGCTGTAGGGCATGCCGTGCAGATAGATTCCCTGCTCGCCGAGCGACTCGCCGTGATCCGACGCGTACAGCAGCAGGCTGTCGAAGCGGTCGGCACGCGCCTGCAACAGCTCGATCTGCCGCGACAGGATGTAGTCGGTGTACGCGATCGAGTTGTCGTACGCGTTCACGATCTCTTCGTTGCTGCAGCGCTGCAGCTCGTTCGAGCGGCACGCCGGCTTGAAGGTCTCGAATTGCGGCGGATAGCGCGCGGCATACGCCGGGCCGTGGCTGCCGATGGCGTGAAAGACCACCACCGTGTCGTGCTCCAGCGCGTCGAGGCGCGCGGGAAGATCGCTCAGCATGACCTCGTCGTAGCAGTACGAGTTCGGGCAGTGCACCCGGTCGGACTCGCCCGGATACGACGTCTCGACGACGCGGGCGCAGACCCCCTTGCAGCCGGCATTGTTGTCGCGCCATTCGACGGCGAGACCCGCCTTCTGCAGGCTGTCGAGCAGATTGGTGTAGCGATCGGCCTGCTCCACGTCGAATCGGGCGCGCGGCAGATGCGAGAACATGCACGGCACGGAGATCGCGGTGGACGTGCCGCAGGACGTCGCGTGATCGAAATACACGAGCCCGGGCACGCCCTCGAGGCGTGGATTGGTGGCGCGGGCGTAGCCTCCGAGCTGAAAGTCCGCGGCCCGCGCGGTCTCGCCGACGACGAGGAACAGCACCAGCGGCTTGCGGCCCGACGCTACGGTGCGCTGCACATTGCCGGCGACGTTGATCAGCGGCGCGTGCGGATCGCGCTCTCGCGCTGACAGCACGCCCGCCATGCTGAGGATCGGCGCGGCGGGGCTCAATGAGTAGCGCACCGGTTTGTGCTCGCGGAAGAACACGGCGTAGTTCGACGAGCAAGCGAACAAGGCCACGGCGCACAGCGCCAGCGCCGAGCCGATGAACACCAGCCGCTGCCGCAACCGAATACGCCACGAAGAGGAGGGCAACCGGATCCGCCAGACCAGGATCGCCGGGATCGCCCCGAGCAGCACGACATGCGCGAGCAGATCGAAGTTGATCAGCCCGCCGACCTCGGCGGGATCGGTCTCGATCACGTTGCGCATCATGTCCTGGTTCATCACCGCGCCGTACGCGCTGGCGAAGTACGAGCCGAGCGCGGCGACGACGAACGATGCACTCGCTGCAGCGCGTAGGCCGAGGCGCGTCGGCACGAGCGCCAGCAGCAACGCCTGCACGCACACGACCAGGACGAAGAGCGAGACGAGGAACAGTACTGCGCCGGGCGTCGGGTGCCACATCGCGCGGATCGCCTGGTCCCAGAACTGCAGGTTGTACAACACGGCCCAGGCGAGCGAGGCGGCCAGCGCCAGCGCGACGTCGGAATGAAGGGCCGGGCGCGCTGTCCAACGGGCGCGCAACCATGCGTAGAATGCCGCGCCGAATCGGGTCGACGCCAATGAGCGACTGGAATTCATCAGATGTCTGACGTACCGCTCTCCCGGGATCAATCGCGATTGATTTTTCCGGGCCTGACGTCCAACACGGTTTTGACCGATTTTCTATGGCTTGCGGCGCTCGCGCTGCTGCTGATTGCTACGGGCATCGGCCTGCGTGATCCCTGGCCGGCAGACGAGCCGCGCTTCGCGCTCGTGGCCCGCGACATGGTCGCAACCGGCCAGTGGTTGCTGCCGCGGGTGGGTGGCCAACCTTACGCGGACAAACCGCCGTTATTTTTCTGGCTGATCGCGGTGTGCCTCGAGGCGACGCGCTCGCTGCGCGTCGCGTTCCTGCTGCCGTCATTCTTCGCCGGGCTCGGCTGCGTCGGCCTCGTCTACGACCTCGGCCGCCGCCTGTGGAATCGCGAGACCGGGCTCGCGGCGGGACTCGCGCTGCTGTTCACCGTGCAATTCGTGTGGCAGGCGCGGCAGGCGCAGATCGACGCGGCGCTGTGCTTCTGGACGACGCTGAGCTTGTACGGACTGTTGCGGCATTTGCTGCTCGGCCCGGCGTGGCGCTGGTACACGATTGGCTGGGCCGCCGCCGGGCTCGGGGTCATCACCAAGGGCGTCGGCTTCCTGCCGCTGCTCGTGCTGGTGCCGTTCGCGATCCTGCGCAACCCGAAGTGGAAGCCACGCATGTCATCCGGCGGAGGTATGCGCTGGCTCATTGGACCCTTGGCTTTCCTCGCCGCTGTCAGCATCTGGCTCGTGCCGATGCTCATAGCCGCGCACGGCGATCCGACGATCGCGGCGTATCGCGACGAGATCCTCTTCAACCAGACCATCCATCGCTACGGCAACGCCTGGCATCATCGCGAGCCGTTCTGGTACTTCATCGTCAACGTCATCCCGGTGTTGTGGCTGCCGCTTACGTTGCTGGTGCCGTGGCTGTTCGGTTACTGGCGCACGGCGTTGCGCTCGTTCGATTTGCGCATCGCGCTGCTCGCGTCGTGGATCGTGCTCGTCGTGCTGTTCTTCACTCTCAGCTCGGGCAAGCGCGGCGTGTACGTGCTGCCGGCCGTGCCTGCGTTCGCGCTGCTCTGTTCTCCATACCTCAAGCAGATCGGTACGCGGCGCGGCGTACAACGCGCGATGTTCGTGCTCGCGTCAGTCATCGGCGCTTTGTCGGTGCTGGCGTGGATCTACCTGGCGATCCGGCCCGAGAAGCGCGTCGACGTGATCGCCAGCTACGACCTCGATCCGCTCGGACCGCTGGCGCTGATCGCGATCGCCGCGATGGTCGTGTGCGCGATTGCGCGACCCTGGCGCGGATTCTTCGCATACGCCGGCGTGCTGGCGGCTTCGCTGCTCATCGTGAGCTTCTGGATCAATCCGGAGTTGAACGATGCGCGCTCCGGCGCCGACTTCGTGGCCCGCGTGGAACGGGCGGCCGATCCGCGGCAGGAGCTCGGGCTGGTCGCGTTCAAGGAGCAGTACGTCCTCAACGCGCGCCGCGAGATCGTGCACTTCGGTCACGCACGCTGGCGCGAAGCGGAGCAGGAGATGGCGGATGCGGCGCTATGGCTTTCGGGCAAGCCCGGTCGGCAGCTCGTCATCAACGACGACGCGCGCGAGGCTTGTTTTCGCGAGGCACCCGCGCAGTCGCTGGGCGCCGCGAATCGCAGCGAGTGGTTCCTGGTGAAGGGAGGAGCGGATCCGGCGTGCGTCGCGCGCGGCAAGCCCGGCGTCGCGCATTACTACCTGCCGCCGGTCGTTCCCGGTACGCGGCTCAAGAGCTGAGCGAGCGCGTCGAAGCTCGCGGGCTTGACGAGGTGCGTGTCGAAGCCGGATTCGCGTGAGCGCTGCACGTCCGAGCTCTGGCCCCAGCCGCTCAGCGCCACCAGCATCATGCCTTTGCCCCAGGTTTCGGAGCGGATGCGGCGCGCGGCTTCGTAGCCGTCGAGCACCGGCATGCCGATGTCGAGCAGCGCGAGGTGCGGCTGACACTTTTCCGCCAGCTCGAACGCTTCGGCGCCGTTCGCGGCCTTCCACACTTCGTGGCCGTCGCACTCCAGCAGCAGCGCCAGGCTCTCGAGGGCATCCGGATTGTCGTCGGCAACCAGGATGCGATGCCGCGCCTGCGGCGTCGTACTTCGGGCTGCGAGCGCGGCCGCGGCGGGCATGTTCGCCAGCAGCGGAATCCTCACGACGAACTCGCTACCCTCGCCGACGCCGGCGCTGCGCACCGCGACTTCGCCGGAGTGCATCTCCACCAGTTTGCGCACGAGCGCGAGGCCGATGCCGAGTCCACCCGGCGTGCGATCGTCGGTCGTCTCCAGCCGCGAGAACAGGTTGAACAGCTTCGCCTGCGAGCCCGGCGGGATGCCGATGCCGTTGTCCTTGACGCGGAACTCGACGAAGCCGGAGTCGCGCCGCACGCTCAGGTGAATGCGGCCGCCGTCGTGGGTGTATTTGGCAGCGTTGTTGAGCAGGTTGCCGAGGATCTGCACCAGGCGCGTGAGGTCGCCGCGCACCATCAGCGAGCCGTCGGGACAGTCGATCGACAGCTCGTGGCGATGCTCGGCGATCATCGGCTGCAGCGCCTCGACCGCCCGCGCGATGATCGTCTCGCTGCGCACCGGTTCCTGCGCGAGCCTGATCGTGCCGCGCGTGATGCGCGAGATGTCGAGCAGATCGTCGACGAGCCGCGTCAGGTGCATCGCCTGCCGATCGATGACGTCGCGCGACCATTTCAGCTTCGGGTTGTCGATCGGGAAGCGCGACATGATCTCGACGGCGTTGCGGATCGGCGCCAGCGGATTGCGCAGCTCGTGCGCCAGGATGGCCAGGAACTCGTCCTTGTGACGATCGGCTTCGAGCAGCGCCGCTTCGGCGCGGGCGCGCTCGGCGATCTCGGCCTGCAGCGCCTCGTTCGACTGTTCCAGCTCGGTGTTCGCTTTCTGCAGATGCTGGTTCAGCGCTTCGAGCTCGCGGGTCTTTTCCGCCTGCAGCGTCGTGTTCGCCTGCTCCAGCTGCTCGTTGGCGTCGGCGAGGCTGCGGTTCAGCTTCTGCAGCTCCAGCCGCTGGCAATAGAGCTCGACGAGCACCGACACCTTGCTGCGCAGGATCTCGGGCACGACCGGGATGGACACGTAGTCGACGGCGCCGAGCTTGTAGCCCTTGAGGCGGTCGAACTCCGAGTCGTGCACGCCGGTGATGAAAATGATCGGCGTGCGCTCGAAGCGCGGATGGTCGTGGATCATCGCGGCCGTCTCGAAGCCGTCCATGCCCGGCATGCTGACGTCGAGCAGCACCAGCGCGAACTCGTCCTTCATCAGGCGCGCCAGCGCCTCGACGCCAGAGCGCGCGCTGATCAGGTTCTGCCCGAGCTCGCCGAGGATCGTCTCGTACGACAGCAGGCGCGCCGGCTGATCGTCGACCAGCAGGATGTTCACCCGGTCCGCAGCGCGGGCGCGCGGCAGGCGAGATCCGAGGACGCTGTTGTCGTGCGATACGGTCATACGTTCAGCGGTGCAGCCACATCCTCACCAGCGATAGCAGCTGCTCGGTGTTGACGGGCTTCGCGACGTAGTCCGAAGCGCCTGCTTCCAGGCACTTCTCGCGATCGCCCTTCATCGCCTTGGCGGTCAACGCGATGATCGGCAGCAGCCGGAACTTCGGGTTGCTGCGGATCCGCCGCATCGTCTCGTAGCCGTCCATCTCCGGCATCATCACGTCCATCAGCACCAGCGCCAGGTCGTCGGTCCCCTCGACCAGGTTGATCGCGTCCTGGCCGTTGGTCGCGCTGATCACCGCCATCTTGTGGCGCTCCAGCAGGCTGTTGAGCGCGAAGATGTTGCGGATGTCGTCGTCGACCACCAGCACCTTGCGGTCCTGCAGCGGCTCGTCCGACTGGTGCAGCGTCTCGATCATGCGTTGCTTGGCGGGCGGCAGATCGGTGATCACGCGATGCAGGAACAGCGCGGTCTCATCGAGCAGCCGCTCCGGCGAGCGCACGCCCTTCAGCACGATGCTCTTCGCCTTCTGCCGCAACTCCTCTTCTTCGGCCTGCGACAGCTCGCGGCCGGTGAAGACCACGATCGGCGTGTCGCGCAGCCGCTCGTCCTGCTGGATGCTCTCCATCAGCTCGAAGCCCGAGACGTCGGGCAGCCGCAGGTCGAGCACGATGCAGTCGAACGACTTTTCCTTGAGCGCCTCGAGTGCGTCGGCGCCGCTGCCGACAGCGGTGATCTTCACGTCGTCGAAGCCGATCAGCTCGGCGATGCTCATCTGCTCGGTCGGATCGTCCTCGACCACCAGCAGCTCGCGGATGCGCGGCGATGCGAACTCCTTGATGCGGTGGAGCGCTGCTTCCAGCCCCTCGGTGGTCGCGGGCTTGTTCATGAACGCGAAGGCGCCACGCTCCAGGCTGTACTGACGCTCTTCCTCGACAGTGAGGATCTGCACCGGAATGTGCCGGGTCGCCGTGTCACGCTTGAGCTGATTGAGCACGGTCCAGCCGAGCATGTCGGGCAGGAACACGTCGAGCGAAATCGCGGTCGGCCGGTGCTTGCGCGCGAGGCTCAGGCCCTCCATGCCGGTCTTCGCCACGATTGCCTTGAACTCCGTGTCGCGCGCGAGGTTCAGCAGCACCTTCGCGTAGTGCGGATCATCTTCGATGATCAGCAGCACGCGATCGTCGGGCTCCAGGTCCTCGCGATCGTCGTTCAACTCCTCCGCACGCGCGGCGGGCAGCGCGATCGGCTGGAAGATCGGCTTGGCCTCGACGCGGCCGGACTGCAGCGGGCTCGGCATGTAGGCCGACCCCATGTAGCCGATCGGCAGGTACAGAGTGAACGTGCTGCCGGCGCCGGGCACGCTCGTCAGCTTCAGCTCGCCGCCGAGCAGATGCGCCAGCTCGCGGCTGATCGCGAGCCCCAGGCCGGTGCCGCCGTACTTGCGTGCGGTGCCGGCGTCGGCCTGCTGGAACGCTTCGAAGATGATCTTCTGCTTTTCCATCGCGATGCCGATACCGGTGTCGGTGACGGCGAACTCGACGACCGACGCTGCCTGGTTGAGCACCGGGTGATCCACGCTCCAGCCGCCCTTCGCGAGTCCCACGTGCAGACGCACGCTGCCGTGCGACGTGAACTTGAAGGCGTTCGACAGCAGGTTCTTGAGAATCTGCAACAGGCGCTTGGAGTCGGTGGTGATGTGACGGCCGACGTTGGCGTCGAAGTCAGTGACGAACGACAGCGTGCGGGCTTCCGCCTCGTGGCGGAAGTTGCGCTCGATGGTCTCGCGCAGGTGCGTGAACAGCAGATCCTCGGACTCGACCGTGACCGTGCCGGACTCGATCTTCGACAGGTCGAGAATGTCGCTGATCAGGTTCAGCAGGTCGGTGCCGGCCGCGTGGATGGTCTTGGCGAATTCGACCTGGCGCAGGCTCAGGTTGCTGTCGGCGTTGTCGGCCAGCTGCTGGCCGAGGATCAGGATGCTGTTGAGCGGCGTGCGCAGCTCGTGCGACATGTTCGCGAGGAACTCGGACTTGTAGCGCGAGGTGAGCGCCAGCTCGGCGGCCTTTTCTTCCAGCGCGCGCCGCGCCAGCTCGATTTCCTGGTTCTTGCGCTCCACTTCCGCGTTCTGCTCGGCGAGCAGCCGCGCCTTGTTGGCGAGCTCTTCATTGGTCTGCTGCAGCTCTTTCTGCTGTGCCTGCAGCTCGCCGGCCAGCTCCTGCGATTGCTTCAGCAGGCGCTCGGTGCGCATCGTCGCTTCGATCGTGTTGAGCACCACGCCGATGGAGCCCGTGAGCTGCTCGAGGAACGCGAGGTGCGAAGCCGTGAACTCGTGCATCGAGGCGAGCTCGATGACGGCCTTTACCTGGCCTTCGTACAGCACCGGCAGCGCGATCAGGTTGCGCGCACGCGCGGCGATCAGGCCGCTGCGGACGTGGACCGCCTCGCTCGGAATGTCGTTGATCAGGAGGCGGCGTCCATCTGCGGCACACTGACCGACCAGGCCCTCGCGCAATGCATAGCGACGCGGCTCCTCGCCTTCGACCTGGGCGTCGGCATAGTTCGCGAGCTGCTTGAGCATCGGACCGCGCTCGTCGAAGTCCATGACGTAGACGATGCTCTGCTGCGCGTTGACGAGCGGCGCCAGCTCGGCGAGCAGCATCTGGCCCACCGTCACCAGGTCGCGCTGGCCCTGCATCATGCGGCTGAATTTCGCGAGATTGGTCTTCAGCCAGTCCTGCTCGGTGTTGCGCTCCGTGGTGGCGCGCAGGTTCCCGATCATCGCGTTGATGTTGTCCTTCAGCTCGGACACTTCGCCGCGGGCATCCACCTGGATCGAGCGCGTCAGGTCACCCTTGGTGACGGCGGTTGCGACTTCGGCGATTGCGCGCACCTGCGTCGTGAGATTCGCAGCCAGCAGGTTCACGTTTGCCGTGAGGTCCTTCCACGTGCCGGACGCGCCGGGCACGTTCGCCTGGCCGCCGAGCCGGCCTTCGACGCCGACCTCGCGCGCCACCGACGTCACCTGGTCGGCGAACGTCGCGAGCGTGTCGGTCATGCTGTTGATCGTGTCGGCGAGCGCCGCCACTTCGCCTTTCGATTCCACCGTGAGACGCTGGCGCAGCTCGCCGTTCGCGACCGCGGTCACGACCTTCACGATGCCGCGCACCTGGTTCGTCAGGTTGTTCGCCATCGTGTTGACGTTGTCGGTGAGGTCTTTCCAGGTGCCTGCGACACCCGGCACCTGCGCCTGACCGCCGAGCTTGCCTTCGGTACCGACCTCGCGCGCGACGCGCGTCACTTCGGCCGCGAAGCCGTTGAGCTGGTCGACCATCGTGTTGATGGTTTCTTTCAGCTGCAGGATTTCGCCGCGCACGTCCACCGTGATCTTGCGCGACAAGTCGCCGCGCGCGATGGCCGTCGACACTTCGGCGATGTTGCGCACCTGGCCGGTGAGGTTCGAGGCCATCGAGTTGACGTTGTCGGTGAGATCTTTCCAGGTGCCCGCGACGCCCGGGACGATCGCCTGGCCGCCGAGCTTGCCTTCGGTGCCGACTTCGCGCGCCACGCGCGTCACTTCGGCCGCAAAGCTGTTGAGCTGGTCGACCATGGTGTTCATGGTCTCCTTCAGCTGCAGGATCTCGCCGCGCACGTCGACCGTGATCTTGCGATTCAGATCGCCGCGCGCGATGGCTGTCGCCACCTCGGCGATGTTGCGGACCTGGCCGGTGAGATTGGATGCCATCGAGTTGACGTTGTCGGTGAGGTCCTTCCACACACCGCTGACGTCTTTCACTTCGGCCTGACCGCCGAGCTTGCCCTCGGAGCCGACTTCGCGCGCCACGCGCGTCACTTCCGCCGCGAACGCATTCAGCTGGTCGACCAGCGTGTTGATCGTTTCCTTCAGCTGGCGGATCTCGCCGCGCACGTCGACCGTGATCTTGCGCGACAGGTCGCCGTTCGCGATGGCCGTGGCGACGTCCGCGATGTTGCGCACCTGGCCGGTGAGGTTCGAGGCCATCGAGTTGACGTTGTCGGTGAGGTCTTTCCACACACCGCTGACGCCTTTCACTTCGGCCTGGCCGCCGAGCTTGCCTTCGGTGCCGACCTCGCGCGCCACGCGCGTCACTTCCGAGGCGAAAGTGTTGAGCTGGTCCACCATCGTGTTGACGGCTTCTTTCAGCTGCAGGATTTCGCCCTTGACGTCGACCGTGATCTTGCGCGACAGGTCGCCGCGCGCGATGGCCGTGGACACTTCGGCGATGTTACGGACCTGACCGGTGAGGTTCGACGCCATCGAGTTGACGTTGTCGGTGAGATCCTTCCACGTGCCGCCGACGCCGGGCACGTTTGCCTGGCCGCCGAGCTTGCCTTCGGTGCCGACTTCGCGCGCCACGCGCGTCACTTCGGCCGCGAAGCTGATGAGCTGGTCCACCATCGTGTTGATGGTGTTCTTGAGCTCGAGAATCTCGCC
>JBIOUH010000013.1:0-7105 GCA_044866955.1 Steroidobacteraceae bacterium | reverse complement strand
CGACCGGGAAGTGCTTCAGGTAGCCGAACGACGACAGGCCGGTGCCGAAGTCGTCGAGCGCGAAGCGGCAGCCGAGCTCCTTGAGCGCGTGGATGAAGCGGTTCGCCTGCGAGAAGCTGGCGATCGCTGCGGTCTCGGTGATCTCGAAGCAGATCTTCGAGGCGTCGATGCCGCTGCGATGGAAATGATCGATCACGAACGGCAGGAACTTGTCGTCGCCGAGGCTCTGTCCCGAGAGGTTGATCGAGCACAGCTCGAGCTTCTCGCGCTCGTCCGCCTCGGAGACCAGCCAGCGCAGCGCGTGCTCGATCATCCAGCGGTCGATGTTGGGCGTCAGGCCATAGCGCTCGGCCGCAGCGATGAACTGGTCCGGCGTGACGATCTTGCCGGCCTCGTCGCGCATGCGCAGCAGCAGCTCGTAGTGCAGGCCGTGCTGCTGCGGATCCTGCAGCGGCAAGATGACCTGGCGGAAGATTTCGAACCGTCCGTCCTCGAGCGCGTTGTTGATGCGCGCCGCCCACTGCATCTCGCGCCTGCGCCGCATCAGGTCGATGTCGTTTTCCTGGAAGCTGTAGATGCGATTGCGACCGTTCTCCTTCGCCGCCGCACAGGCGCTGTCCGCAGCGGATAGCAGCGCCGCCACGTCCTCGTTCTCCGGCGAGATCGGCACCACGCCGATGCTCGCGCCGAGCCGGAACGTGCGCTCCTCCCAGACGAACTTGTAGTTACGGATCGCCTCGCGCAGCGCCTCGGCGTTGCGCACAGCCTCTTCGAGCGAGCAGCTTTCGAGCAGCACGCCGAACTCGTCGCCGCCGAGCCGCGACACCGTGTCGCGCCAGCGGATCTTCGACTTCAACAGCGCACCGACCTGTCCGAGCAGCGCATCGCCGGCGCTGTGGCCGCAGTTGTCGTTGATGATCTTGAACTGATCGAGGTCAATGTGACACAGCGCGTACGACGCCTCGCGGGCCCGCGCACTCTTGATCGCGCGCTCCAGCCGCGACTCGAACTCGCGCCGATTGACCAGCCCGGTCAGGATGTCGTGGCTCGCGTGATACGACAGCTTGCGATTGAGCTCGCGGCTCTCGCTGACGTCGTGAAACACCAGCACGCCGCCGAGCACGTTGCCCGCGCCATCACGGATGGGCGAGGCGCAGCTTTCGATGTACAGCTCGTTGCCGTCGCGGCGGATCAGCAGCGTCGGCCGCACGCTCTTGATCGCGCGCGTCCGCCGGATCGAAACCGCGAGCGGATTCTCCAGCGGCTCGCACGTCTCTTCGTGGAAGCTGCGGAAGATCTCATCGACGATGCGGCCCTGCGCATGCTCCAGGCGCCAACCCGTCAATTGCTCCGCCACCGGATTGAGATACTCGATGCGGCACTTCGAATCGGTGGTGATCACCCCGTCGCCGATCGACTGCAGCGTGATCTGCGCGCTTTCCTTCTCCTTGAACAGCGCGTCCTCGAACAGCTTGCGCTCGGTGACGTCCAGGTCGACGCCGACGATGCGGTGCGCGCGGCCTTGCTCGTCGACGCGCGCCTTGGCGCGACTGACGACCCACAACCAGACGCCATCATGATGCCGCAAGCGATGCACGCTCTCGAACAGCGGCTCGATACCCGCGAGATGATCGCGCAGTGCGGCGCGCACGCGCTCCAGATCGTCGGGATGAACCAGCTGCTGCCAGTCGGTCAGCGGCTCGACCTCGTCATCGCCGTAGCCGAGCATCGCTTTCCAGCGCGGCGAGAAATAAGTGGTCTTGCGATCGAGGTCGAAGTCCCAGAGCCCGTCGTTCGAGCCGTACAGCGCGAGCGCGTCGCGCTCTTCGATCTGTTTCAGGTGCCGCTGGTAGCGCACACGCTCGATGCCGGTGGCATAGCTGGAGCCGAGCAGCTTCAGCATCAGGTGCAGGTTCGCGTCCCAGCTGTCGCGCGGCAGCGTCGAGCAGAGCGCGATGAAGCCGCTGGTGCGACCCTGCGCCGCGAACCCGATGATCAGTGCAGCGCCGATGCGCAACGCCGCCAGTTGTGCCGCTTCAGGCGCGACGTCAGGCCGCGGTTGCGACGTGTCGCGGATCTCGATTACGCGCAGGTGTTCGAGCCGATTGCGCAGATAGGGGAAGCGCTCGAGCGGCTCGCCGCGCAAGGTCTCGGGATTGAACGTCGCAAACAGTCCGGTCACGCCGATGACGTGCTCGATGGCGGTATGACCCGCGTCGAAGGTTGCGATCAGCAACGCATCGAGTCCCGCGGCCTCGCGCAGCGCTTCGAGATTCAGGCGCAGCAGCGCGTCAGCGTGTTCGTTGGAGAGATTCTGGAAATCGATCGCGGCCTTGGTGAGCAGGACGTCGAGTCCCGCCTTGGTCCGCCGCGTCTGGCCGCTATGCGAAGGGAACAGCGCTTCGGCGCTGTGCAGGGATGCCATCGGCGGCTTGTTGGGTTGGCTCGACACTCGCCCCTGCTCCGCTAGACGTCAGCGACGCAGGCCCAACATGGCGTGGGTTTGCTCGATCATTCCTTCCTCCCGTCTGCCGGCGCGTCTCGGGATCGTTGTAAGCGCGGCAGGCCCTTGCCGGATTGTGTCACAGCGAAAATGCAGAAGAAAGCGCAGAGCGCTGGCGGACAAGGGGTTTTCCCCTATCGTTCGCTCACCGTCACGGGCGGCGGGTTGCGAACGATCAGCCAGCGCACGCCGAACAGGTCGACTATGCCGACCCACAATCGGTTGTGAAGGCCGTATTTCGAGGTGCCCTGTGTGCGCGGGCGATGGCGCACGGGCACCGAGATGACCTTCGCGCCCGCTCTCTGAAACAGCGCCGGCAGGAAGCGATGCATGTGATTGAAGCGCGGCAACTCGAGGAACGTGGCCCGGTGCAGCAGCTTGATGCCGCAGCCCGTGTCCGGCGTGCCATCGCGCAACATGCGCCCGCGGACCGAATTGGCGATCCGCGACGACACTTTGCGCAGCCAGGTGTCGCGCCGGTTCGCCGAGCGATTGCCCATGATCAGCCGCAGCGACTCATCCCCGGTGCGCAGCGCTTCGAGCATCGCAGGAATGTCCGCCGGATCGTTCTGACCGTCGCCGTCCAGCGTCGCGATCCAGTCGGCGCGAGCAGCGCGTACGCCAGTCCAGACCGCGGTGCTCTGACCGCTGCGCCGCGAGTGCTGCAGCAAGCGGATCTCCGGAATCCCCCCGTCGCGCGCGGCGCAGGCCGCGGCCGCAGTGCCGTCGGTGCTGCCGTCGTCGACGAAAATGATCTCGAACGGCCGATGCGCCGCGAGCGCGGCCTGGATCTCGCGCGCGAGCGGCTGGACGTTTTCGGCCTCGTTACAGACCGGGATGACGACGGAAAGCTTCATGGCGGGTGCGCAGTATACTGCCCCCATGAGCGGCGACCATCACGGGCATGACCACGGGCACCATCACGGCCTCAGCAGCAGCGCCCTGCTCGGCGCGGCGCTCGCGCTGACCGGCGCCTTCATGCTGGTGGAGTTCGCGGGCGGCATTTTTGCCAGATCGCTCGCGCTGCTCGCCGACGCCGGACACATGCTGACGGACACCGCAGCGCTGGCGCTTGCCTGGGCTGCGACGCGCATCGCTTCCCGTCCCGCCGATACGCGGCGCTCGTTCGGCTATCAGCGACTGCGAGTGCTTGCGACCTTCGTGAACGGATGCGCGCTACTGTTCATCGTCGCGTGGATTGCAGTCGAAGCGGTGCAGCGTCTGCTGAACCCGGTCGACGTGAATGCGAGCGCGATCCTGTGGGTCGGCGGACTCGGGCTGTGCGTGAACGTGATCGTCTTTGCGATGCTGCGGCGAGGCGACTCGCACGACATGAACATCGCGGCGGCGACGCTGCACGTGATCGGCGATTTGCTCGGCTCGGCCGCCGCAGTGCTGGCCGGCGTTGTGATCCTGTTCACCGGCTGGCTGCCGATCGATCCGTTGTTGTCGCTGTTCGTGAGCGTGCTGATCGTGCGCAGCGCGCTGGCGCTGGTGCGACGGTCCGCACACATCCTGATGGAAGGCTCGCCGGACTGGCTCGACCTCGGCGAGTTGCGCAGCACGCTCGAGCAGCGCATTCCGGCGATCCGCGATGTTCATCACGTCCACGCCTGGCTGGTCGGACCGCAGGAGACGTTGCTGACGATGCACGCGTCAGTGAGCGCCGCTGCCGATCACGCCGTCGTGCTGAAGGATGCAAAGGTGCTGCTGGCCGAGCGCTTCGGCATCACGCACGCCACGATTCAGATCGAAGTCGAGGATTGCGTGGACGAGGATTGTCTCGGAAAGAAGGAAGCGGTGGGCGGTTAGCGTTTGGCGTTCAGCGCAGCGGCTGCTTCCTTGTAGGTTTGCAGCATGCGTCGCTCCAATTCGCGTTGAGCTTCCTCCATCTCCTGATCATTCATTTTCTTCGACGGGAAATACGGCTCGCCGATCGCAATCGCGACCCTGGCGAACGGCGGTGGGATGATGAACTTATCCCAGGTCCTGAGGATCCACGCAGGCTTCGCGGCGTACGCGATCGGCACGACCGCCTTGCCGCTGATCTGCGCAGTAAAGATCGCGCCGGGCTTGAATTTGAAGCGCGGCCCGCGCGGCCCGTCCGGTGTGATGCCGGGAGAAATGCCGTCCTTCACGATCGCCTGGTAGACGCCGCGCACTGCTCGCATGCCGGTGTATGAGCCGGAACCCCGGACGACGTGCGCGCCGTACAACCCTGCGAGCATCGTCGGTGCCTGACCGTCGACCGACGGCGAGATCATGAAACCAGTCTTCAGCTCGGCACGCCGGTCCGCGATGAAGCGCGCACACATCAGCAGGTGCTGATGCCAGAACACCGGCACGACTGCACCCTGCTCGCGCACCAGCGTCGTCAGGCGGTCGAGGTTGACGAAGCGCAGCCGGCACGTGCGCCACATCGTCTCGATGATCGCGTACGCGAGCCACGCCGCCATCCGATAGACGAACAGGCGGCTGGGTGTCAGGCGCCGCTGCGATTTCGTTCGGTGCGGTCTTACAGTCACGAATGGTCCACAAGCAAAACGCCGCGCGGGGCGCGGCGTCGTGTGGGACTTTGCCATACCTGCGCCGGCACGGTAAAGCCGCCTCCTAGTTCTTTCGGGCAATGCGATCCGTAGGAAGTGATGCACAGAACATCAGTGCAGGATCCACTGCGCCCCGAAATAACCAGGAGAGTGTCATGACGAGCTTCACATTGCGAACTCAGCGGCTGGCGCGCGCGAGCATCGTCGCGTTCGCTGTCTGCACCTGCTTCACTGCCTTCAGCGCGTCTGCCGAGCCGAGCGTGAAGTCGCAGGCGGTCAGCTTTGCCGATCTCGATCTGTCCAAACCCGCCGGCGCACAGACGCTGTACAAACGCATCAAGGCGGCTGCGCGCCACGTGTGCGGGCCGGCCGATCGGTACACGTTCGTGGTATCGCCTCAGTCGTTCCGTAAGTGCTACGACAAGGCCATCGCGGATGCAGTTGCCCAGGTGGACCGTCCGTCGCTGACGGCGCTTCACAGGCAGGAGACGCGCACTGTCAGTGGCTGAAGGCATGCGCAGCAGGACCCGTCGCGTCCGCATTCATCGGGACGCGACGGTTTCGGCGCAGCTGCGAGAGTTGGAGGGCACATGACAGATGTTGCAAGTGAACGTGATTTGGCGCTCAATCGCTCCGCGCACTGGGTTCTGCAAAAACCTCCGGCACTGCGCCCGGCGGTCGCGGAGCAGCCGATGGCCAATCCCGACACCCAAGTTGTCGCACCGACAGCCACCTCGCCGCCCGGCATGGATCGGGCTGCTGTCGAAACCCTCATCGCCAAGCACTACACGGGTCTGCGCCTTCTCATCCAGCGCCGCGTGGGCGACGCCGAGGTCGCGGCGGACATCCTCAACCAGGCTGCCTGTACTGCGTGGGAAAAGTGGCAGAGCGGGCAAGTCAGGCGCCCCGAGGAAATCGGCGGCTATATCTTCCAGGTCGCTATGAATCTGCTGCGCAATCGCCGCCGCAGTATCGCCGAGCGCGCCGATCGCCGCGTCGACCCGGAAGTCCTGGAGAACCTGCCCGGCAATGCCGACGGGACGGATCGCTGGCTGGAAAAGAAGATCGCCGCGCGCGTCAAGCGCGTGCTGCAGGAGCTGAACTCGCCGCGCGACCGCGAGATTCTGGTGCGCTTTTATCTGCGCGAAGAAGAAAAGGACGCCATCTGCCGCGACCTGGCGCTCGAAGCCGACCAGTTCGACAAGGTACTGCATCGCGCGCGGACCAGGCTCAGGGAACTGCTCGAAGCGTCCGGTCTGCAGCGGTCGGACTTGTTCATGCTCTGCCTGTGACCGCATTCCAGGGGAACACCATGCAAACGGAAAGCCGCATTCAGGACGATCCAGGTCTCGCGAGCCGCTACCTGGCCGGGCAGCTCTCGCCGAACGAGCTGCAAGCGTATGAACAGCATCTCCTCGAGAACCCCGATGCGGTCAAAGAGCTCGAGGCCACTGCGCGCATGAAAGTCGGCATGGCGAACCTGCGCGATACGGGGCAGCTCGACAAGCTCTTGCAAGCGCGCACTACGCTCAGCTGGCAGTGGCCAGCGCTCGCCGCTGCTGCAGCACTGATCGTGATTGCAGTGGGTCTCTGGCGCGGCGCCGATGCACCGAATGGGACAACGCTGGTCGCTGCTGTAACCGAGCTGACTGACAGGTCGGGCCGGCCTCTTTCCGCAGGTGCCAGCTACGCATTGCTTCGCACGCGCTCATCCGCATATGACGCGGCGATCGCATATGACGCAGCGATAGAGCTGCCGCCAGAGCCGCGCGCTCTCGAGCTTCGCGTGCTCCCTGAGGTGCCGGCGCCTGGCTACGGCGTCGCCCTGTCCCGAATTCAACCCGACGGCTCCGTCACACAGATCGGCAACCTCACGGAGCTGACGACAGGACCGGACGGGTTCGTGCGGCTCTATGTCGATTCCTCCCGGCTCGAAGCCGGTCCGTATGTGCTGGTGATCACGCCAGCTGAAGACCGCACCGCCGCATCCGCCACTGCATTTCGCATCAAAGTCGTCGCGCGATGAACCGGCACCAGGAGACAGAACCTCAATGAG
>JBIOUH010000012.1:0-14736 GCA_044866955.1 Steroidobacteraceae bacterium | reverse complement strand
GCGGCGCGGAGCGTCCTGTCGCCCGACGTCACGGGCACGACCGTAGCGCCGAGGCGGCGCATGCGATCGACGTTCGGCGCCTGGCGCTCGACGTCGACGGCGCCCATGTAGACGACACAGGGCAGGCCGACGCGCGCGGCCGCTTCGGGCCGTTCGGCGGTCGCTATGTGCCCGAGACACTCGTGCCCGCGCTCGACCGGTTGCAGGCCGGAGTGGATCGCTACTTGCGTGACCGCGCTTTCCTCGACGAATTTCACGCCGAGCTGCGCAGCTGGGTCGGGCGGCCGACGCCGCTCACGCATGCGCGCACCTTGTCGCAACGCTGGGGCGCCGAGGTGTGGCTGAAGCGCGAGGATCTCGCGCACACGGGCGCGCACAAGATCAACAACTCGATCGGCCAGGTGCTGCTCGCCAAGAAGCTCGGCGCGAAGCGCGTAATTGCCGAGACCGGTGCGGGTCAGCACGGTGTGGCATCGGCCGCCGCGTGCGCGCGCCTCGGCATGCCGTGCACCGTCTACATGGGCTCGGTCGACATGGAGCGCCAGGCGCCCAACGTCGGACGCATGAAGTTGCTCGGCGCGACCGTCGTGCCCGTCACGAGCGGCGATCAGACTCTGCGCGCGGCGGTGGATGAAGCATTGCGCGACTGGGTCTCCGACCCGAACGGCACGTACTACTGTCTCGGCTCGGCGATCGGTCCGCATCCGTATCCGTATCTCGTGCGCGAGCTGCAGGCGGTGATCGGCCGAGAAGCGCGCGAGCAAATGCTCGCGCAGACCGACCACTTGCCCGACATCGTGATTGCGTGTGTGGGCGGCGGCTCGAACGCGATCGGCCTGTTCCATCCGTTCATAGCCGATCGCGACGTCCGCATGCTCGGACTGGAGGCGGGCGGCAAAGGCGCGGGACTCGGCGAAAACGCCGCGTCGCTCGCGTACGGCAAGCCCGGCGTGTTGCAGGGAAGCTATTCGCTGCTGCTGCAGGACGAGGATGGCCAGATCCAGGAAACGCATTCCGTCTCGGCGGGCCTCGACTATCCCGGCGTCGGACCGGAGCACGCGCTGCTGATGAGCATCGGTCGCGTGAAATACGAAGCGGTCGATGACGCTACCGCGCTCGAAGCGCTGGCCGAGTGCTGTGCGGCCGAAGGCATCCTGCCAGCGATCGAATCCGCTCACGCGCTCGCCGGCGCAAAGCGCTACGCGGCAGAACATCGCGGCGCGAAGATTCTCATCGGCCTGTCCGGTCGCGGCGACAAAGATATGCCGACGTTGCAGCGAACTCTGCTGAAGGATGCGCAGTGATGGCTGCAGGAGACGTGATCAGCTCGGCGATACGCAAAGCCACGTCGGCCGGACGTCCTGCGCTCGTCGGCTGGGTCACTGCAGGCTTTCCGCGGCGCGAGATCTTCCTGGAGCAGCTGGCAGCAATCGCCGACGCGTCGGACGTGGTCGAGATCGGCGTGCCGTTCACCGATCCGATGGCCGACGGCCCGACGATCCAGCGCGCGAGCCGCGTAGCGCTCGCGCAAGGTGCGTCGCTGCGCTGGATTCTCTCCGAGCTTTCCGGCCCGCGCGCCCAGATGCGCGCCCCGCTGCTCCTCATGAGCTATCTCAATCCGTTGCTCGCTTACGGCCTCGACCGCTTGCCGGAAGATGCAGCGCGCGCCGGCATCACGGGATTCATCGTGCCCGATCTCCCGTTCGAGGAATGCGCCGACGTTCGCGACGCGCTCGCCGCCCGCAGCATCGCGCTCGTGCAGCTCGTCACCCCCGTCACTCCTACTGAGCGCATCCAGATGCTGTCCGCCGCGAGCAGCGGCTTCATCTACGCGGTCACGATGACCGGCACCACCGGCAGGAACGTCGAGCTGCCGCCGGAAGCGCTGGAGTATTTCGCGCGCGTGAAGCGCCTCTCGCCGCTGCCGGTGTGCGCGGGCTTCGGCATTCGCAGCCGCGAGCAGGTCGATCGTCTGTCGCCGCACGTGGATGGCGTGGTCGTCGCCTCGGCGCTGATCGAAGTGCAGGAGCGCGGCGGCGATCCGGCGGCGTTTCTGCGGAGCCTCAGAGCGCCGGGCTGAATCCCTACTGCCCGAAGCAACGTGCCGGCACCTTGGGTCGATTGTCCGCACGCGTCGCAGGAACAATGTAGTCGCTTCCCTCCTTGTAGAGGTACGCCCTGCAACGGATACGGTGACAGCGATGGCCCTGAGATGGTCGCTGGGCGGGCTGTTCGGACGGAAAAAGCAGCCGCCCACCAAACCGCGTCCTCCGGAAAAGAAATTCCACGCGGTCTCGATAATTCCAGGCGACAACGCCTGCGCAGCCGCGCACCGCTTTACCAAGCAGCGCTTCCTGTCCGCGTACGCTCCCCGCTTGCCGCTCCCCACCTGCGATTCCGCCCATTGCACGTGCCATTACAAGCACCACAAGGATCGACGCGCCGGACCGCGGCGGCGCGGTGATTGGGGCGGCACGATGGTCGCGCAATACACCGGCACGGAGCGCCGGCGCACGCGCGGGCGGCGGGCGGATGACAAGCATTAGGCCGAGCGGCGTAGGAATTATTCGGGCAGGATAAGAGTCGGTCGAAACCCGACCTGCAAAGGGGTCTCCATGAAAGTCGGTGGGAAAGTCGTCGCCGTGACGGGCGGCGCGCGCGGTATTGGTCGCGCGCTCGCGCGCCGGTTCGCACAAGAAGGCGCGCGGCACGTTGCTGTCGCCGATCTCGATGAAGCAGGGGTACGCGCCGTGGCTACGGAGCTGCGCGGATCGGGCATGCGCGTCGACGTCAGCCACGAGAGCGAGGTTGCCGCATTCATCGAGACCACCGAACGCGCTCACGGCCCCATCGACCTGTTCTGCTCGAACGCGGGCATAGGCGTCGGCCGCGGGCTAGAGACGCCTGACGAGACCTGGCAGAAGATCTGGGAAGTGAACCTGATGGCGCACGTGTATGCCGCGCGTCACCTCGTCCCGCGCATGATCGCGCGCGGCGGCGGATATCTCCTCAACACGGCATCCGCGGCCGGACTGCTATCGCAGATCGGCAGCGCGACCTACGCAGTGACCAAGCACGCAGCCGTGTCGCTCGCGGAATGGATTGCGATCACCCACGGTCACCAGGGCATCAAGGTTTCGGTGCTGTGCCCGCAGGCGGTGCGCACCGACATGATCGCCGGCAACGAAGGCGACGTCGCAAGCGTCGACGGCATCATGGAGCCGGAGCAGGTTGCAGACGCCGTGGTCGCCGGGCTGGCGGCGGAGAAGTTTCTGATCCTGCCGCACGCGGAAGTGGCGGAGTACATGCAGAGGAAGGCGGCGGACCGGGACAGGTGGATCGCGGGCATGAATCGGCTGCAGCAGAGGTATAAAGAGTCGGGCTGAAGCCGACCTACAGCAGACCCTGTTATGGGTCGGGCTTCAGCCTGACAATTCCGGCGTGTACGCGTACAGCCTGCTCTGCGTGCGCAGCATGTCCGCTTCCGTCAGCGCCGGTTTCTCTGCGCGCAGCCGCTTGATCAAAGCGACGAACGCGTCGGGCGGCACCGCCGGGCTGCAATAGAAGCCCTGGTACTGATCGCAGCCGAGCTCGCGCAGATGCTCCAGCTGCTCCAGCGTCTCCACGCCTTCCGCGACCACACCGAGTCGCAGGCTGTGTGCGAGCGAGATGATCGCCTTGACGATCGCGACGTCATCGGGATTCGAGAGCAGCTCGCGCACGAAGCTGCGGTCGATCTTCAGCTTGTCGAGCGGCAGGCGCCACAGGTAGCTGAGACTCGAGTAGCCGGTGCCGAAGTCATCGATCGAGATGTGCACGCCCATCGTGCTCAGCAATTGCAGCGTCGCAGCGCTCGCTTCAGCGTCGTGCATGATCGAGCTTTCCGTCAGCTCGAGCTCGAGATAGCCCGGCTGCAGCTGCGCGTCTTCGAGCGCAGAGCAGACCACCGCGGTGAGATCGCCGTGCCGGAATTGCCGCGCCGACAGGTTCACCGAGACGCGCAGCGGCGGCAGGCCGGAATCCAGCCAGGAGCGCATCTGGGTGCACGCCTGGCGCAGCACCCACTCGCCGATCGACAGGATCAGGCCCGCTTCTTCGGCGATCGGAATGAACACGTTCGGCGGCACCATGCCGCGCTGCGGATGACGCCAGCGCAGCAGCGCCTCGGCGCTGCGGATCCGGCCGCTCGCGATGTCGACCTTCGGCTGGTAGTGCAGCTCCAGCTGTCCGTCGCGGATCGCGTGGCGCAGGTCGGCTTCGAGTGCGAGCCGCTCTTCTTCGGACTTGCTCATTTCCTCGCAATAGAAGCGGAACGTGCCGTGAGTGACGCTGCGCGCGGAGCGCATTGCAGTCTCGGCACGCCGCAGCAGCAGGTCGAACGTGCCGCCGTCGCGGGGGAACATGCTGATGCCGGCGTTTGCCGCGACTTCGATGTCATGCCCCTCGATCGCGAACGGGTCACGCAGCGCTGCGAAGATCGTCTCGACCGTCACCTCGGCAGGAACGGCGGCGGTGCCGACGCGCGCCAGCACGAAGAACTCGTCGCCGGCGAGCCGTCCCAGGACGTCGCCGCGGGCGAGCACGCCGCTCAGCCGCGTGGAAAGCTGGCGCAGCAACTCGTCGCCCACCTCGTGGCCGTACGAATCGTTGATCGATTTGAAGCGGTTGATGTTGATGACCGTGACCGCAAACGGTGCGCCGGTCTTCTGGGCGGCAGCGATGCTCTGCTCGGCCGTCGCCGCGATAGCGACGCGTGTCGGCAGGCCCGTCAGGGCGTCATGGCTGTTCGGGGATCCGTGAGCGGGCAGAGCGTGCCGCGTCTGCAGGCGCCGCAATCGCCAGGCGAGCCAGGCGGCAATGGCTGCAGCGGCCACGGCAATGAGGCTCGAAGCCGCCAAGAGTAGGTTTGGACCTTCCATTCGACAAAATAGCCCGTGACGCGGTCGCGCTGCGTACGTCAGGGTATCGGGCGCCTGTCGAACACCTTGAGGCGGGTCGAGTGTGGAAACGTCAAGACCGGTCCAGGCGACTTGCGGAGTGTGAGCTTCATCTCACTTCTCACCTCGGTCAGAATGCCCTCATGAAATCCCTGTGTGTGTTTTGCGGCTCCAGCTCCGGCAACCGTCCGGCGTACGCCGCGCTGGCGGCGGCGGCCGGCGCCTTGATTGCGCGTCGCGGACTAACGCTGGTGTACGGCGGCGGGCGCGTGGGCCTGATGGGGGCGCTCGCCGACGCCGCTCTGGCGGCCGGAGGACGCGTGGTCGGCGTGATTCCGCAGATGCTCATCGATCGCGAAGTCGGGCACGCGGGCCTGTCGCAGCTGCACGTCGTGCGCACGATGTCGGAGCGCAAGCTCCTGATGGGCGATCTCTCGGACGCGTTCCTCGCACTGCCCGGCGGCATCGGCACCATGGACGAGCTGTTCGAAGCGTGGACCTGGACGCAGCTGGGCTTGCATCGCAAGCCGTGCGCGCTGCTGAACCAGGACGGTTACTACGACGCGTTGCTGGAGTTTCTGGATCGCGCAGTGGAACAGGGATTCCTGCAGCAGCGTTACCGGCGTGCGCTGCTCGTTGCCACCGATCTAGAGACGGCCCTCCACAGGCTGGCCGCTGCGGCATCTTGATACTATGCCCGGCAACTCCACGCCTCGCGGGTGCTCATGGAACTGATCAGCTGGTTCATCGACGTCGTCCTGCATCTCGACAAGCATCTCACCGAGCTCGTCGCCAACTATCACATCTGGGTCTACCTGATCCTGTTCCTGATCATCTTCTGCGAGACCGGGCTGGTGGTGACGCCCTTCCTGCCCGGCGATTCGCTGCTTTTCGCCGTGGGCGCGCTCGCCGCAGTCGATCAGACCGGCACGCTCGACGCGACCTGGGTGTGGGTGCTGCTGACGTTCGCGGCCGTGCTCGGCAACGAGGTGAATTTCCGCATCGGCCGCGCCATCGGGCCGCGCGCGTTCAGCGGCGGGTTGCGCTGGCTGAAGCAGGAATATCTGCTGCGCACGCAGCAGTTCTACGAGAAGCACGGCGGCAAGACCATCATCCTGTCGCGCTTCGTTCCGATCATTCGCACGTTTGCGCCGTTCGTCGCCGGGGTCGGGCAGATGCAGCGCCGGCGCTTCGCGGCGTACAACGTCGCCGGCGGTTTCGCCTGGGTCACGATCTTTACGTGGGGCGGTTACCTGTTCGGCAACGTACCCCTCGTCAAGGAGAACTTCGGATTGGTGACGATCGGCATCGTCGTGGTGTCGGTCCTGCCAGTCGTGTGGGGGTTGTTGAGCAAGCCGAAGAGCCAGGCGGCCTGAGAGAAGGAGAAGATTGGACAGGATGAACAGGATTGACGGAATGGTCAGATAAGGGCGCACCGAAGTTTGTTTTTCTCGGTTCTCACATCCTGTCCATCCTGTTCATCCTGTCTATCTCTTCTCTTCTCCGATTCTGAGACTCATCTCCGCAGCGACAGCAACCCGACGATGCTGCCGGCGAGCAATGCGTAGCCGGGCCACGAAGGTAGAGTGGCGAGCGCGAGCCAGAGGATGCCGCCGAGCGCGCAGGTTGCCGTCAGCAACGTGAGGTCGCGCCGCCGGCCGTCGCGCTGAATCTGCAGGCGCAGTTTTTCGAGGTCCTGCGTTGTCACCGGCACGCTCAAGCGCCCGTCGCGCGCGCGCTGAATCGCGTTCTCGACGAGCGGCGGCACTTGTCGCAGCGCCTGCACCATGTCCGGGAGGTGCGTGCGCACGTCCTTGGCGATCGCCCGCAGGCTCCAGCGCTCATGCACCCATTGACGCAGCAGCGGCTGCGCCGTCTTCCACAGGTCGAGATCCGGATACAGCTGGCGGCCGACGCCTTCGATCTGCAGCAGCGTCTTCTGGATCAGCATCAGCTGCGGCTGCATCTGCGCGTCAAAGCGCTGCGCCGCCTCGAACAGGCTGATCAGCACCTGGCCGAACGAAATCTCGCGCAGCGGCTTGTTGGCGATCGGCTCGCACACTGTGCGCACCGCGGACTCCAGCTCGTCGACGCGCACGTGCGCCGGGATCCAGCCCGAATCGATGTGCAGCTGTGCGATGCGCCGGTAGTCGCGCTCGAAGAACGCCAGGAAATTCTCCGCGAGGTAGTGCTGATCGCGCGGATCGAGAGTGCCGACGATACCAAAGTCGACTGCGGCGTAGCGCGGCTGCTGCGGATCGTCGAGCAGCACGAAGATGTTGCCCGGATGCATGTCGGCATGGAAGAAATTGTGGCGGAACGCCTGCGTGAAGAAGATCTCGACGCCGTTCTCGGCCAGGCGCTGGATGTTTGCGCCGCGCCGCTGCAACTCCGCCATGTCCGAGATCAGCACGCCGCGCACGCGCTCCATCACCATGACGTTCTTGCGGCAGTGATCCCAGTACACCTCCGGCACGTACAGCAACCGCGAGCCCTCGAAGTTGCGACGGAGCTGCGAAGCATTGGCTGCTTCGCGCAGCAGGTCGAGCTCATCGAGGATCGTCTTCTCGTACTCGCGCACCAGCTCGACCGGCCGCAGGCGGTGCGCGTCGCTCCAGTAACGATTCGCGAGGTTCGCCAGCGCATAGAGCACTTCCAGGTCGCGCTCGATCAACGCGCGAATGCCGGGTCGCACGATCTTGACGACAACCTCCTGACCGTCCGGCAGCGTTGCCGGATGCACCTGCGCGATCGTCGCCGCCGCCAGCGGTTGCTCCTCGAAGGTCGCGAACATCTCGGCGAGCGGGCGCCCGTAGGCGATCTCGGCAATGCGCTGCGCGTCCGCGCCGGGAAACGGCGGCACGCGGTCCTGCAGTTTTTCCAGCTCGTCGGCAATATCGCGCGGCAACAGGTCGCGGCGCGTCGAGAGCATCTGGCCGAACTTCATGAAGATCGGACCGAGCTCTTCCAGCGCGAGCCGGATGCGCTCGCCGCGCGTCGCATCGCTCGCGCGCCGGAACCAGGTTGCGGGAGAGAGATAGAAAGCGAAGCGCAGCGGGCGGAACAGGTGCGTCGCGCGAATGATGCCGTCCAGCCGGTGCCGCACGAGCACGCGCTGGATCTGCAGCAGGCGCGACAGGACGCGCGGCCTCATGTCAGGCTCACTTTTTCTGCCTTTTTTCCAGCAGGCGCAAGCGCGCCTCGAGCCGCTCGACGTCGTCGCGCACCTTGTCGACGCCCTGCAGGAATTCCTCGGCCTCGGTGCGATTCGGCACGTCGCGGCCTTCCTCCTGCAGGTATTCGGCGATGTTCTGCATGAAGGTGTCTTTCGCGCGGCGCGCGAACCCGAGCGCCGAGCGCGCGGCATTGCCGATCTGGCGTGCCGCGACGTCACCCACCACGCGTGACAGCTCTTCTTCCAGGTCAGGCTGCGCAGCCTTGAGCAGCTCGCTGAACGTCTGGGCGACTTCGGCGTCGCCCTCGATGTGCACCGAGCCGCCGCGCAACGCCGCTTCCGGCGCGGGCCCGGCGAGACGCAGCAACGAAAGCGGCGAGCCCGACAGCGTCGCGTCGGGGGTGCCTTGATGCTCGGTGTGCAGCGTCATGCTCTCGCCGTGCGATTTGAAATAGACGCTGAGCGGAACGCCTTCGACGTGCAACGCGAGCACCTTCGCATCGAGTCGCTGGCAGAGCGCACGCGCCGCCGCAGAAGCGGCGAGGTTGCGATTCAGCAGCGATTCGAGCGGCGCCAGCCTCACAACCGATAGCCTCGGTGCAGGGCGACGATGCCGCCGCTCAGATTGTGATAGCGGCAGTTCTCGAGTCCCGCCTCCTGCATCATGCCGACCAGCGTCGCCTGGTCCGCAAAGCGGCGGATCGACTCGGCGAGATAGCGATAGCTGGCTTCGTCCTTCGCGACGACTTTGCCGAGCCACGGCAACACCGAGAATGAGTAGGCGTCGTAGAGCGGCTTCAGTCCGGGCACGACGGGCTTCGAGAATTCCAGGATCAGCAGCTGGCCGCCGGGCTTGAGCACGCGCGCCATCGAGCGCAACGCCGCCGTCTTGTCGGTGACGTTGCGCAGGCCGAAGCCGATCGTCACGCAGTCGAAGCTGCTGTCGGCGAATGGCAGGCGCTCGGCGTTCGCGAGCGAGTAACGGACATTGCCGACGAAGCCACGATCGGTGACCGCATCGCGACCGACTGCGAGCATCGCCGCGTTGATGTCGCTGAGGACGACCAGTCCGTCCGTCCCGACTTGACGCGCCATGCCCGCGGCGAGATCGCCGGTGCCTCCGGCCACGTCGAGTGCGCGCTGGCCCGGACGCAAGCCGGTCTGCGCCAGAGTGAACTGTTTCCAGAGCCGGTGCGCACCCGCCGACATCAGGTCGTTCATCAGGTCGTAATTGCCGGCGACGGAGTCGAAAACGGCGCGCACGCGCGCGGCCTTTTCGCCGGTCGGGACCTGCTGATAGCCGAAGTCGGTGGTGGAGGGGTCGCGGGCGTCGCTCATGCGGAGCGGGATTCTACCGCACCGTCGGATAGGGAATCCCCAGCTCCTGCAGCCGCGCCAGGTATTGCCGCCATTTCTCCTCGCGCTCGCGGCCGAGCTCGTGCAGGTACGCCCAGGTGTACAAGCCGGTGTCGTGGCCGTCGTCGAAGACGATGCGCACGGCGTAGTTGCCGACCTGCTCGACGCTTTTGACCCCGACCTCGTGCTTGCCGAGCTGCAGCGTTTCCTGGCCCGGGCCGTGGCCGCGCACCTCGGCCGACGGCGAGTACACGCGCAGGTACTCGAACGGCAGCTCGAAACTCGAGCCGTCGTCGAACGCGACCGCCAGGAGGCGCGAGCGAGTGCGGGCTTTGATGGACGTCGGATGCGGCATGAAGAGAAGGCTATGGTCTGCAGGC
This sequence comes from Steroidobacteraceae bacterium, assembly GCA_044866955.1. Taxonomy (GTDB): domain Bacteria; phylum Pseudomonadota; class Gammaproteobacteria; order Steroidobacterales; family Steroidobacteraceae; genus Steroidobacter. Next base: position 4,888 of record JBIOUH010000012.1, on the reverse strand, counting down.
TGTAGCCAGAGCTAGAGAATGTATCGGGTGAGGTCTTCGTCTTTCACTAGCTCGCCCAGGTGCTCGTCGACGTAGTTCGCATCGACGGTGATGGTCATGCCGTTGCGGTCCGCGGCTTCGAACGACAGCACCTCGAGCAGGCGCTCCAGCACCGTGTGCAGGCGCCGCGCGCCGATGTTCTCGGTGCGCTCGTTCACCTGGTACGCAACTTCGGCGATGCGGCGCACGCCGCTGGCGGCGAATTCGAGCTGCACGCCTTCGGTTTCGAGCAGCGCGCGATATTGCGTGCACAGCGATGCGTCCGGCTCCGTCAGGATGCGGATGAAGTCTTCGACCTTGAGCGCGTCGAGCTCGACTCTGATCGGGAAGCGACCCTGCAGCTCCGGAATCAGGTCCGAGGGCTTGGACATGTGAAACGCGCCGGAAGCAATGAACAGAATGTGGTCGGTCTTCACGGTGCCGTACTTCGTGCTCACGGTGCTGCCTTCGACCAGCGGCAGCAGGTCACGCTGCACGCCTTCGCGCGAGACATCAGCGCCATGCGTTTCCTGGCGACGCGCGATCTTGTCGATCTCGTCGATGAACACGATGCCGTTCTGCTCGGCATTGGTCAGCGCGCGCAGCTTCAGCTCTTCCTCGTTGATCATCTTCGCCGCTTCTTCGTCGGTCAGCAGCTTGAACGCCTCGCTCACCTTGACCTTGCGAGTCTTGGTGCGCGTGCCGCCGAGATTGGAGAACATGCTCTGCAGCTGCTGCGTCAGGTCCTCCATGCCGGCGGGCGCCATGATCTCCACGCCCACGGGCAGCGCGCGCACCTCGATCTCGATCTCGCGATCGTCGAGCTGGCCCTCGCGCAGCATCTTGCGGAATTTCTGCCGCGTCTCGGCGTCGCGCGGCACGGGCTGCGGCTCCTCGACGAAGCCGAGCGACTTCGGACGCGGCAGCAGCACGTCGAGCACGCGCTCCTCGGCCGCGTCCATGGCGCGCTGACGCACCTTCTCGACTTCCTCTTCACGCGTCATCTTCACAGCGACGTCCATCAGGTCCTTGACGATCGAATCGACCTCGCGGCCGACGTAGCCGACCTCGGTGAACTTGGTCGCCTCGACTTTGATGAACGGCGCGCGCGCGAGCCTGGCAAGGCGCCGCGCGATCTCGGTCTTGCCGACGCCGGTCGGGCCGATCATCAGGATGTTCTTCGGCGTGATCTCGGCGCGCAGGCTCTCGGTCACCTGCATGCGCCGCCAACGGTTGCGCAAGGCGATCGCGACCGCGCGCTTCGCGGCGTTCTGCCCGACGATGTGCTTGTCGAGCTCCTGGACGATTTCTCTGGGGGTCATGGACATAAGAAGAAGGGCTGTGGGCTGTGGGCTGTAGGCTGTAGCCAGAAAAAGAACGCTCCTTCCGGGCTCTGGCTACAGCCTACAGCCTACAGCCCACAGCCTATTCCAATACCTCAATCGTGAGGTTGCGGTTCGTGTAAATACAAATGTCCGCAGCAATGTTGAGCGCTTTTTCCACAATCGTCCTGGCGTCGAGGTCGGTATTCTGCGCCAATGCGCGTGCAGCGGCCTGCGCGTACGCACCGCCCGAGCCGATGGCCATGATGTCGTCTTCCGGCTCGATGACGTCACCGTTGCCGGACACGATGAAGGAGGTCTTCGCGTCGGCGACGCACAGCAGTGCTTCCAGGCGGCGCAGGCTCCGGTCGGTGCGCCAGTCTTTCGCGAGCTCGATGGCCGCGCGGGTGAGGTTGCCGTACTGCTGCAACTTCGCCTCGAAGCGCTCGAACAGCGTGAACGCGTCGGCGGTGCCGCCGGCAAAGCCCGCGAGCACTTTGCCGTCGTAGAGGCGGCGCACTTTGCGCGCGTTGCCTTTCATCACGGTGTTGCCGAGCGACACCTGACCGTCGCCGCCGACAGCGACGACGCCGTTGCGGCGGACCGAGAGGATCGTGGTGCCGTGCAGATCGGTCATGGGGTCAAGCCTTGCGTCGCGCGCGGGGGTGGGCAGCGTCGTAGATCTTGGCGAGGTGCTGGAAATCAAGGTGGGTGTAGACCTGCGTCGTCGAGATGTTCGCGTGGCCGAGCAATTCCTGCACACCGCGCAGGTCCTGGCTCGATTCGAGCAGGTGTGTTGCAAACGAGTGACGGAACAGATGCGGATGCACGTGGCGACCGAGGCCCTGATGCTTCGCCCAGCCCGCGATGCGCTTCTGGATTGCGCGCGGTCCGAGCCGCTCGCCGCGAGATCCGACGAACAGAGCCTGCTCGCCCGTCGCCGCGAGCGTTGCGCGTTCCTTGAGCCAGCGCGCGATGGCATCGAGCGCGTGCTTGCCGACCGGTACGATGCGCGTCTTGCGGCCTTTGCCGAGCACGCGCACGGTGCGATCGCCGCGATCCACGTCGCCGAGATTCAGACCGACCAGCTCCGACAGACGCAGGCCGGACGAATAGAACAGCTCCATGACCGCCTTGTCGCGCACGCCGAGCTGCGTGTCGGTGCGGAACTCGAGCAGGCGCGTCATGAGATCGACGTCCATCGTCTCGGGCAAGCGCTTGCGCGCCTTGGGCGCCTGCACGCCCACAGCGGGATTTGCTTCCAGCGCCCGCTCGCGCAACAGGAAGTTGAAGAAGCTGCGCAACGCGCTCAGTCGCCGTTGAATCGTGCGCGGCGAGGAGCCTTGCCGGAACTCGGCGGCGGCGAACATTCGCACGTGCTGGCTGTCGACGCGGCGCCAGTCGCGTACGCGATTGCGCTCGCAATACGCGACGAAGCGCTGCAGGTCGGCGCGATAACTCGTATCGGTGTGCGCGGACAGGCGGCGTTCGACCGAGAGATGCGCCAGGAAGCGCGGCAGCCACGCAAGCGCTGATTCATCCATCGGTCGCACTCACTTCAGGCGACTCCGATGGCCTCGCTGACCAGGTCGCCGATGCGCGCCAGGAACTCGGTGCTCATGGTCGGATGGAAGCGCTCCGCGTCGGGGCTGCCGATGGCGAGCAGCGCCATGCCGGGCTGCTTGCCCGCCGCCTTGCTGCCGAGCGGCACGAGCGCCGCTGAGCCGATCTCGACCGTGCCGGCGCCGAACAGGTAGTCGCGCTGACTGTCGCGGATCTGGCCGCAGCGCGGCCGGCCGGACTCGAACAGCGTCTCGAACATCTTCAGCTCCGCTGCGCCGGTCTTGATGATGCGCAGGTGGCGGCTGCTCAGCTGCGACAGGTCCGCTGCGCTCCCGGCGGGGATGAGCAGCAGCCACTCCGACGCACCGAAGTCTTCGCGGAGTGACGCTTCGATCGCCTCCAGCACGCCGCTTGCATCGTCGGCGCGCACCAGACGGCAGGCGAGGCGATGGATCTTCGCGGCCAGCACGTCGTTGCCGCGCGCGACCTCGATCAGCTCGCGCAGCCGGCTCTCGAGCTTCTCGTTCTTGTCGCGCAATGCCGCGACCTGGCGCTCGACCAGCGAGATCGCCGAGGTGCCGCGGTTGTGAGGGAGCTTCAGCTTGGTCAGCAGCGTCGCGTGACGCTCGAAGAAATCCGGATTGCTCTGCAGGTAGTCCGCGATCGCGGTCTCTTCAATGGCGTCCTCGTCCAGCTGGCCGACAGGTTGTTTGCTCATCGTCCCCTCGTGGTTCATGGAGGTCGGGCTTCAGCCCGACTCGTTGCGAACGTCGATCGTCCCCTCGAATACGCTGACCGCCGGCCCGGTGAGCCACAGCGACTCGCCGGGTCCCGCCCAGCGCACGGTCATGCTGCCGCCCGGCGCATCGACCTGCACTCGCTCCTGCAGCAGCCCGAGCCTGCGCCCGACCGCCACTGCACCGCAAGCACCGGTGCCGCACGCCTGCGTCTCGCCTGCACCGCGCTCGTAAACGCGCAACCGAATGTGCTCCGGGTCGACGACTTGCATGAAGCCGACGTTGGTGCGGCGAGGAAACCGGGAATGATTCTCCACAGCAGGGCCGAGAGTGTCCACGGGCGCGGCGCGCACGTCCTGCACCTGGATGACCGCGTGCGGATTGCCCATCGACACCGCGCCGATCTGCAACTCCTTGTCGCCGACGCGCAGCGGGTAGATATCGGCCTCGCGCGACGCTTCGAACGGCAGCGCGGCGGGATCGAAGTTCGGCACGCCCATGTCGAGCGAGACGCTGCCGTCGGCGTGCAGCTCGCCGGCGACGCGGCCGCCGGCGCTGTCGAGCTGCACCTTGCTGCGCCCGAGCTTGCGTGCGACCAGACTGGCGATGCAGCGCGCGCCGTTGGCGCACTGCTCGACCTCGGAGCCGTCGGAATTGAAGATGCGGTAGAAGACGTCGGTGCCTTTCGCACGCGGCGGCGCCAGCACCAGCGCCTGGTCGAAGCCGACGCCGGTGTGGCGATCGGCGAGGCTGCGCAGGGCGGCGGCGGTCGGCAGGGCTGAATCGGCGGGCGCTTCGAAGACGATGAAGTCGTTGCCCAGCCCGTGCATCTTCGTGAACGCCAGCCGCATGGGCCGCAAGCATACAGGATGTGCGAAATGTGCGAACATTCCCGCGCGCAGCGACAACAACATCAACGACGCGAGGCCGGCATGCGCCACGTAATGGTGATGAACTCGAAGGGCGGGTGCGGCAAGAGCACGATCGCCACCAACCTGGCGAGCCACTTCGCCGGCGAGGGCTTCAAGGTGGCGATCGCGGACTACGATCCGCAGCGGACCAGCCTCGACTGGCTGGCCATGCGTCCCGAGGATTTGCCGCGCATCGGCGGTGTCGCTGCGTTCGACGAAGGTCTGCGCTCCGTGCCGCGCGACACGGAAGTCCTGGTGATCGACGCGCCCGCGCGCACGCACGGCTCGGAGATGAACGAGCTGGTGCGTCGCGCCGAGACGATCCTGGTGCCGGTGC
>JBIOUH010000011.1:0-35926 GCA_044866955.1 Steroidobacteraceae bacterium | reverse complement strand
GCAACTACTTGCCGAACAACCGCGCGGTGGCCGTGCAGGTGCCGAACCGCACTCCACGCACGCCATACACCATGGCGACCGCGCGCGGCGCTGGATGGCACTGGCGCATTCCGCTGCAACACCGTATCGGCACCGGCTACGTTTACTCCAGCGAGCACAGCAGCGACGACGAAGCGCTGCGGGATCTGCTCAGCATGCCCGAGAACGCCGCGCCCTTGACCGAGCCGCGCGTCATTCGTTTCGTGACCGGGCGTCGCCGTCAGTTCTGGAACCGAAACTGCGTCGCCCTCGGGCTGGCCTCCGGGTTCCTCGAGCCACTCGAGTCCACGAGCATTCATCTGATCTGCAGCGGTGTGTACGCGCTGCTCGACCATTTCCCCGACGCCAGTTTCGATCCGGTCAACATCGCGCACTACAACGACCAGGTGATCGAGGAGTTCGAGCGCGTGCGCGACTTCATCATCCTGCACTACTGCACGAGCAAGCGGACGGATACGTCCTACTGGCAGGAGCGACAAAAGATGGAGCTGCCGGAGTACCTGGCAGAGCGCATGGAGATCTATCGGCGCACCGGCCGCATCTTCCAGAAGCGTCACGAGATGTTCGTCGAGCTGAGCTGGTTCTTCGTCATGCACGGCATGGGGCTGCGTCCGCAGTCCTACGATCCGCTCGTGGACGCCTCGGACTGGCAGGAAGTGATCAAGGTCATGCAGGCGATGCGGAAGAAGGTCGCCGCCGATGCCGCCGCCGCGCCGACGCATGACAGCTTCTTCCCGGAGCAACCCGCAGCGACCGCACCGGCTCGCGGCTGGGTGCAGCGCCGGGAAGCGGTTTGAGGAGCGGGTGCCGGCACGCAGTCCCCCAAGGTGCCGGCGCCCGCGAATGCGCGGACTCGCGCTCCCGGTTGCAAGACCGCGGGTCCTTCATTTTTTACGGGCGGGAGTCTTGCGAGCCGGCGCCTTCTTCTGCCTCCTGAGTCCGGCGCGCTGCGCGACCTCCACCGAGCGGTGCGCCCAGCGCGTCAGCTCCTCGGCTTCTTCGATCACTTCCGCCGGCACCTGGAAGTAGCCGAGACTCGGCTGTCCCGGAAACGGCATGAACGCTTTCATGCCGCGCGACACATAGTCTTCGCGATTGACGTCGTCGACCTTGAAGAACAGCACGTCGTCGTCGATCAGCGCGAAAAACCACTCGCCGCTGTAGAGACCGATGCCGCCGAACATCCGCCGCGTGCTCAATGCCGGCAGCGCCGCGAGCTGGTCGACAATGTAAGTGCGATAGCCGTTCGAGACTGACATACTGCCGCGAATTCTAATGAAGGCAGGAGAGAGCGGCATGAAGTTCCGTGCGATTCATTGCTCAGTCGTGGGTGCACTCGCTTGCGCCGCCGCTTGGCCGGCTTGCGCGCAGGCGCCGGCCGAGGTTTCGCTGATGCGCTTCGACTGCTCGAGCAGCGCGGGGCCGGCCGACATCGGGCGCTTCTCGGACACGATGGCGCAAGAGGGCAAGAAGCTGCAGCTGACCGCGAGCTGCTATCTCATCCGCCATGCAGATCATTACCTGATCTGGGATACCGGCTATCCCGCGACGGCTCCCGGTGCGCCGCCCGCGGATCGGACGGTCAAGGTCACGCTGGTCGAGCAGCTCGCGCAGCTGAAGCTCAAGCCCGAGCAGATCAACTACGTCGGCATCAGTCACTATCACGGTGATCACACCGGCCAGGCCGCGTCTTTCCCGCAGGCGACGCTGCTGATCGGGCAGGGTGACTGGGACGTGCTCAAGGGACCGACGCCCTCGGGCACGACCAATGCGGCGCCGCTCAAGCATTGGCTCGACGGCGCGGGCAAGGCCGAGCCGGTCGCGAAAGACAAGGATGTCTTCGGCGACGGCACGGTGGTGATGCTCGACATGCCCGGCCACACGCCCGGCCATCACAGCCTGCTGGTGAAACTGAAAGAGAAGGGCAACGTGCTGCTGACCGGCGACCAGGCGCACTTCCGCGAGAACTACGAGTCGAACGGCGTGCCGACGTTCAACTTCAATCGTGCCGACACGCTTGCTTCGTTCGACCGCTTCAAGCAGATCGCGAAGAACCTCAACGCCACGGTCATCATCCAGCACGACCCGCGCGACATCGACAAGCTTCCGGCGTTTCCCGCCACGGCGAAATGATGCTCGAGATCCAGACCGCGCAACCTGCAGACCTCGAGCCGATCGTGCAGCTCCTGCGCACGCAGCTGGAGGAGCACGAGATCGTGCTCACTGGGCAGGTATTGCAGCGCGCGACGCAAAGATTGATCGACGATCATGCGCTCGGCCGCATTCTCACTGCGAGGCTCGGCGGCGAGCTCGTCGGCGTCGCCGTCATCTCGTTCCTGTGGACGCTGGAGCACGGCGGTCCCACAGCGTGGCTGGACGAGGTGTATGTCGAGCCCGCGCGGCGCGGCGCCGGCATCGGCCGCAAACTCGTCGAGGCGGCAATGCAGGTGGCGCGCGACAGCGGCTGCATCGCGCTCGATCTCGAAGTCGACGCAGGTCATGAGGCCGCGGAGCGTTTGTACGAGCGCATGGAATTCCGGCGTCACCGGCGGGTGCGCTGGGTGCGCATGCTGTAATGAAACCCGGCCGGGGCCGGTCTGCTCACCGGGACGCCCGTGCCGTGCGTCTGCACCGCACGTTTTCCACGGCACTCAAGAGGAGCCAAGTCTTATGAAGAATCCCACCAAGGCCGCCATGATCGCCACGGCCGCTGCATTGCTGTTCGGCACTATCGCGGCGGCGCCGGTGAGCGCTGCGGACGAAGCCAAGGTCAAGTGCGAAGGCGCCAATGCCTGCAAGGGCAAGTCTGCGTGTGCGACGGCCAAGAACTCATGCGCCGGCCAGAACTCGTGCAAGGGCCAGGGCTATGTCGAGCTCAGCAAGGCCGAGTGCGATGCGGCCAAGGCCGCGAACAAGAAGAGCTGATCACCACGCTTTGACCGTGTAATCCAACGCGTTCAGTACAGTGGCGGCGACGGGTTGTACGTCGCCGTCCTGTCCGAGCACCACGAGCGAGCCGCGCGGCGCCGGCACCACGACGCCTTCGAAGCCCTCTTCGTCGATGCGCTTCGACTTCACGGTCTCGTCCGCGAGCACCAGCACTGTGACCGGACCATGCTCCGTCTGCACGACCAGGTGCGGGACGGCGTGGCCGCGGAACTCGCACCGCGCCGCGTAAGAAACCAGCATCTGGTCCGGCTTCAGGCGAATGCCCGCGCGCGCCAGAATTTCCTCGAGCTCCGCCGCATCGGCCGCTTGCGAAGTTCGCACCAGCGAGAACGCCTCGCCGTTCACGTGATCGATGACCTGCGCCGCGAAGGTGTCGCGCGGATTCAGGAACCACGCCAGCGCCCCGACGAGCACGACGAGCAGACTCGCGGCGATTGCCCACAACGGCCGCGGCGGAATACGCGCAGCCGGTCGAGCGGCGGGGAAATCCACACGCAGCGCCGCGGCCACGATCCGATCCATGTCCCGCAGCTCCTGGCGGTAGCGCGCGCACTCCGCGCATTGCGCGATGTGCTCGGCAATCTGCGGGTCGTCGGCGCCTGGATCCGCGCCGATCTGCAATCTTGCTTCCTGACAGTTCATGGACATGACGGCTTGCCCGCTGAGTCGCGCACCAACCGGCTGCGCAAGGCTTCGCGTGCGCGAAAGAGACGAGTCAGCACTGCGGGAACGCTGAGCTGCAGTTGCGCCGCAATCTCGCTCGTCGAATAACCGAACAGCACTTGCAGCACCAGCGGCTCGCGATAGATCAGGTCGAGCTGCAGGATCTCCCGACGCATCTCCAGCACCTCGTGCGGATCGTTCACGGCCACGGCGTCGGAAGCAGGCTCAGCAAGTGTGTCGATGTCGACAGTCTCCAGGCGGCGCCGCTCGAAAGTCCGCGCCAGCTCGCGCCGGGCGATCGTCAGCAGCCATGATCGCGCGGCCTGCTCATCGGCCAGCGAATCGAATGAACGCCATGCGCGCAGCAGCGCCTCCTGCACGACGTCCTCGGCGAGCGAGCGGTCGCGACACAACCAGTAGACGAACCGCAGCAGGTCCGTGCGAAACGGCAGGCAGAGCGCTTCGAAGCGCAGCCGCTCGCTGCCGCGACCGATAGCGGCGGTCATCTCAACAGACCGGTCGAGCGAGCTGTTCATTGCGCATGCGAAAGCTTGACACGATTCCCGGCCGCAGGACCCTTACTTTCTTGTCGCGTAATAAGGGCGCGACTCGGCCGGTCTGATCGCGCTGACGTGGGCGGGGCACGCGAGGATCCGTCGCAGCACGATCGGCCAACCTGCCTGCGCAGGCCGCGTCCGGCCGGCCGTTGCGCGTCGTATTCTCAGCCGCATTCAACTTCTTGAACCGGAGTGCGAGCTGTGAACAGTGGAGCAGGAGCCGTTGCCGCCGGCAACGAGGTGCGAGGCGGCGGTCGCGCGCTGCGAACGATCGTGACTGCCGGCCTCGTCGCCGGCGCGCTCGACATCACGTATGCGTTCATCATCTGGGGCCTGCAGGGCGTCACGCCGCTGCGGATCGGTAGAAGCGTCGCAGCGGGACTGGTGGGCGTCGATGCCGCCCGCGCCGGCGGCGTCGGGCTCGGATTGTTCGGCCTGCTGTTGCACTTCGCCATGGCGACGATCATCGCGGCGATCTACTACGGCGCTGCGCGCAACATCCGCTTGCTCGTCGACAAAGCTGTGCCATTCGGCATCGTGTACGGTCTCGCGACGTACGGCGTGATGAACTACGTCGTCATGCCGCTTTCCGCAATCCACAGCATCGGCGACAGCGGCCCGGCCTACATCCGGATCACGGGCGTGCTCGTCCACATGTTCCTGATCGGCCTGCCGATCGCGCTGATCACGCGCCGCGGCCTGAAATCGCCTCCCCCATAGGTCGGGCCTCGGCCCGACTCCCTCGTGGGTCAGGTTACTCCAGCGCATCCTGCGCCCGCGCCATTCGCGCATCCCTGCGCAGCAGTCTCGGCCTGACCCACCTTCCCGCCTGAATCCAGACCGAAACCAGACCGCTTCGTGACGACTCCGGACGGCGGCGTCCCTACGCTGTCTCCCGTCCCGATCGTCACGCGAGAGTCGAATCGATGGTCTTGAGTCCCCATGCCAGCTACCCGCACGACCGCTCCTACGTGCTCAAGCTGCACTGCGACGCCTCCCCCCGTCAGGGCCGGATCGTCGGCCGGCTCGAACACGTGGCTTCGGGACGCCAGTTTCAATTCACGTCAGGCGAGGAGCTGCTCGCCTGCCTGATCGACGCCGCCGAGCTGCAGGGCCGGACGGCGCAGGAGAGCGAGCCATGACTGCGAACGATCGCCAGCAATTGCCCGTGACCGATACTGACGGCACGGCATTGCGTGCTGACCCGGTGCCGAATGTCCTACCGATGTCTGACGGAGGACGGCACCGGGCCAGCCGGGCGGGCCCCGTGCTCGCGAGTCTCGCGGCGCGCGGCGTTCTCACTCTGGCGATCGCCGCCGCGTTGTCGGCATGCGCCGCACTGCCCACTCCGGGAGCGCGCCCGCAAATCTCTTCACCCGCTGACTACGTCAGCTCGCAGGCACTCGCCGCACCGGTCGGTGTGTGGCCTGCCGAAAGCTGGTGGGAGTCGTACGGCGACCCGCAACTGAGCGCGCTGATCGCCGAAGGCCTGGCCGGATCGCCCGACATCGCCGCGGCCGAAGCGCGCCTGCGCCGTGCGCAAGCCGGCGCGCAGATCGCAGACGCTGCACGAAAACCGCAGGTGACAGCCAGCGCAGCCGCGATCCAGCAGAAGCACAGCTACAACTACCTGACGCCGCGCGAGCTCACGCCGCAAGGCTGGGACGACTACGGCTCCGCATCGCTGAGCTTCACATGGCAGCTGGATTTCTGGGGCCGCAATCGCGCCGCGATCGCTGCTGCCACGTCCGAGGCCAACGCGGCTCGCGCGGAATCGGCGCAGGCGCGTCTCACGATCGCCACGGCAATCGCAGCGGCGTACGCCGAGCTCGCGCGCCAGCATGCGGCGCACGACACCGCCGTCGCGGCGCTCGAAGTTCGATCGAAGACGGTCGAGCTGTTCCGTCAGCGCTATGAGAACGGTCTGGAAACGCTGGGCAGCGTTCGCCAGGTCGAGGCGCGCCGCTCGAGTGCCGAAGCTGACGTGCTCGCGGTCGAAGAGCGGCTCGCGACGCAACGAAACAGCATTGCCGCGCTGGTCGGCGCAGGCCCGGATCGCGGGCTCTCGATCACGCGACCGACCGTCGACGTCGCACGCTCGTTCGCGCTGCCCGAGCATCTCGAAGCGGAGTTGCTCGGCCGTCGTCCCGACATCGTTGCTGCGCGCATGCGCGCCGAGGCTGCAACGCGTCGCATCGATCAGGCCAAGGCGGAGTTCTATCCGAACGTGAACCTGTCGTCGGTGATCGGCTTGCAGTCCAAAGGCCTCGACATGCTCACGCGCAGCGGCTCCTCGACGGGCAGCAGCGGGCCGGCGATCTCATTGCCGATCTTCAGCGGCGGTGCGCTGCGCGGCCAGCTGCGCGGCGCGGAGGCGGATTACGCCGCCGCTGTCGCCGAATACGACCGGGCAGTGATCCAGGCATTGCAGGAGCTAGCAGATGCGGCAGTCGGCCAGAAATCGCTCGGCCCGCAGCTCGATCGCACGGCCGATGCTGTCGACGCGGCGCGCGAAGCGTGGCGCATCCAGAGCAATCGCTACGAGGGCGGACTGGCGAGCTATCTCGATGTGCTCTCCGCCCAGGACGCTCTGCTGGCGAACCTGCGAGCGCAGAGCGATCTGCAGTCGCGGTCGTTTGCGCTCGATGTCGCGCTCGTTCGCGCGCTCGGCGGCGGTTATCGATCCAAAGAGTCAGGCTGAAGCCTGACCCACACGGAAATCAGGCGACAAATTCAGACAGACATCTCAGGAGGTTTTATGACCAAGCTCGAAACCGAAACGCTCGATGCGGCGGCCGGTGCCGCGGAAGACGCGCGCAATCGCGCCAAGCGCAAGAAGTGGCTGATCATCCTCGGCAGCACCGTGCTGTCGAATGCGATCGCTTATGGCCTCTACTCGCACTACTACGGCTCGAAGTTCATCTCGACCGACAACGCATACACGGCCGCTGAGAATGCGCAGATCACGCCAGCGATCAGCGGCATCGTGCGCGAGGTGCACGTCAGCGATACGCAGCAAGTGCAGAGGGGCGATGTCATCGTCGTTCTCGACGACACCGACGCGCGGCTCGCGCTCGCGCAGGCGGAAGCGGAGCTCGGACGCGCGTCGCGCCGCGTGCGCGGCTACGTAGCCAACGATGCGAGCCTCGCTGCGCAACTGCGGGCGGCGAAGGCGGATCTCGAGCGCGCGAAGGTCGATCTCGAGCGCCGCGAAACGCTCGCGAGCTCCGGCTCCGTGTCCGGCGACGAGCTGACGAAGGCGCGCAACGCGTTCGCAAATGCGCAGGCCAATGTCGCAGCGGCGCTCGGCTCGCGTGAAGCAAATGCGGTGTTGATCGCCGATGCGAGCGAGCAGACCAATCCCGAAGTGGAGCTGGCGCGGGCGCGCCGCGACCAGGCGCTCGTCAATCTCGAGCGCACGGTGATTCGTGCGTCGACGGCGGGCGTGATCGCGCGCCGCTCGGTGCAGGTCGGACAGCAGGTGCAGGCCGGCTCGCCGCTGCTGTGGATCGTGCCGACGCACGAAGTGCACGTCGACGCGAACTTCAAAGAAGTGCAGCTCGAACGCGTGCGCATCGGCCAGCCGGTCGAGGTCCGCTCCGATCTGTACGGCAGCTCCGTGTCCTATCACGGCAAGGTCGCCGGGCTCGCGGGCGGCACGGGCTCGACCTTCGCCGCGATTCCGGCGCAGAACGCGACCGGCAACTGGATCAAGGTCGTGCAGCGCGTGCCGGTGCGCATCGAGCTGGATGCGGCTGAGCTCGCGGCGCGTCCGCTGCAGGTCGGTCTTTCGATGACTGCCACGATCGATACGCGCTCGGACGGCTGAGCGCGACTCAACTTCAACAGGGGGAACGCAGATGTCCGGCTCGACTTTCGCAGGTCCGCTGAAGGGGCCGATGCTGTGGATGGCGGCCATCGTGCTCGCCGCGGCGAACTTCATCGCCGTGCTCGACATGACGGTCGCCAACGTCTCCGTGCCGAACATCGCCGGGAGCCTGGGCATCAGCAGCAGCCAGGGCACCTGGGTCATCACTTCATACGCAGTCGCTGAAGCCATCTTCGTGCCACTGACCGGCTGGCTGGCGGCGCGCTTCGGTGCGGTGCGCGTGTTCACCACCTGCATGGGCCTCTTCGGCGTGTTCTCCCTGGTCTGCGGCTTCGCCAATTCGCTCGGCATGCTGGTCTTCGGCCGCATCATGCAGGGCGTCTGCGGCGGTCCGATGATTCCGCTGTCGCAGACGCTGTTGCTGCGCATCTTCCCGAAGGAGAAGGCAGCTGCCGCGACCGCGTTGTGGGCCGTGACGACGCTGATTGCGCCGGTGGTCGGCCCGATCCTCGGCGGCTGGCTGTGCGACGACCATTCGTGGCCGTGGATCTTCTTCATCAACGTACCGCTCGCACTGTTCTGTGCGCCGGTGGCGTGGCGCATGCTCAAGCGCTACGAGGACAAGCTGCAGCGGCTGCCGATCGACAAAGTCGGTCTCGCGCTGCTGATCGTCGCGGTGGGCTCGCTGCAGCTCATGCTCGACCTCGGCAAGGAGCACGACTGGTTCGAGTCCGCGGAGATCTGCGCGCTCGCGATCGTTGCGGTGGTCGGCCTGGCGGCCTTCATCATCTGGGAATCGACCGAGCGTCATCCGATCGTCGACCTGCGCGTGTTCCGGCATCGCGGCTTCAGCGCCTGTGTGTTGACCATCAGCATCGGCTTCGGCGGCTTCTTCGCGGCCAACGTGCTGACGCCGCTCTGGCTGCAGAGCTACATGGGCTACACGTCCACGTGGGCGGGGCTGGCGACGGCGTGGACCGGTCTGCTCGCGATCTTCATGGCGCCGATCGCCGGCATGCTCATGACCAAGGTCGATCCACGCCGCCTCGTCTGCTTCGGCCTGCTGTGGATCGCGGGCGTTTCGATCTGGCGCATGGGCGCGACGACGGACATGACGTTCTGGCAGGTCTCGGTGCCGCTGATGCTGCTCGGCCTGGGATTGCCGTTCTTCTTCCTGCCGATCACGGCGCATGCGCTGGCCAGTGTCGACGAGCGCGAGACTGCTTCGGCGGCGGGCCTGATGAACTTCCTGCGCACACTGTCAGGCGCATTCGCCACCTCCATCGCGACGACTGCCTGGGAGAACCAGGCGCAGGTCGCGCACGCCGAGCTCGCCGGCCAGATCGACCGCACCGGCGAGACGACGCGCTCGCTGCTCGGCTCGGGCCTGGACCTGGAATCGGTCCGTTCCGTGCTCGATGGCATGACCCAGGGACAAAGTGTCATGCTGGCGACCAACGAGGTCATGGCGACGTGCGCTATAGCATTCTGTGCGGCGGCGCTGTTGATCTGGCTGGCGCCACGCTCGGCGCGCGTGGTCGACATGTCGAAGGTGGGCCATTGAACGGCCCGGAGGTCGATTGCAGATGGCGGCGCACACCTTGACGTATCGCGGCACGGTCTATCCGTGGCATTGCGACCAGATGGGTCACATGAACGTCATGTGGTACGTCGGCAAGTTCGACGAGGCGACCTGGCAGTTGTTTGCGGCGGCAGGCATCACGCCGTCGTACCTGCGCTCGCAGCAGCGCGGCATGGTTGCTGTCGATCAACGACTGAGCTACCGCGGCGAGCTGTATGCCGGCGACGTGATCAGCGTCCGCTCTGCGATCATCGAGTTGGGCAAGAGCAGCGTACGGTTCGTGCATGAGATGCAGCGGGACGAAACTGGCGAGCACGTCGCGACGAGCATGCTCAAGGGTGTGCACATCGATACCGTAGCTCGCCGCTCGTGTCCGCTGCCGGAAGAGGTGCGCGCTGCCGCGGCGAACCTCGTCGTTGCGGATCCGTCGCCGTGGGAAATCTGGCCGCCGTCCCGAATGTTCACGGGGTGAATCACATGCTGAAAGCAGGCGATACCGGACAGGCCGAGATGGTCGTGCAACCCGGCGACACCGCCAAGGTGCTGGCTCTGTCGAGCGAAGATTCGTTCCCGGAAGTGTTTGCGACCTCGCGCATGATTGCGCTCATGGAGTTGGCCGCGGCGCGCGCGATGCGCCCCGCGCTGCAGCCGGGTCAGCTCTCGGTCGGCGTGTCGCTCAACGTGAAACACACCGCCGCGACACCCGTCGGCGTGCGCGTTCGCGCCGTCGCGACCTACGAGCGCAACGACGGCAAGCTCTTCATCTTCAAAGTCGAGGCGTTCGACGACGCCGGCCCGGTCGGAGACGGCGAGCACTCCCGCGCGATCATCGAGACCGAGCGGCTCCTGCAGGGCGCCGCCAAGCGCGGTGCCGGGAGAAAAAATGAGGGATAAGTCGGCAGCGCAGAAAAGCGGGACGACTAGAATGTTGCAGCGCTTGGCAATGCTGCTGTTCGTGCTGTGCGCTCCCGCCGCGGCTGCGGAGCTAGGCGTGCTCGCGCCGGTCATCGTCGACGGGCAGCCGCTGACGAAGGTCGATTCGAAGAACCGCGAAGTGCCGGTCGTGACGCGCGTAACCAGCGGGCCGCTTTACGATCAATTGCAGAAGGAGGCGCGCGCAGGATTCACCGCGACGGTGCTTGCGCTCGACGAGCTGGCGCAGCGACGCAGCGGCACTGCGCCGGTGCCGACGTGGTTGTTCCTGGCGGTCGAGGATGGCGGCTTCGCCCGCGCTGGATTCTGGTTGCGCGACGAGCGCGGCGAGCGCTTCGTGCCCGATGTGTACATCGATCTCGTCGTGGACGGCGACACGATTGCGAGCGGCGGTTTCGAAGAAATCTTCGCGCACGAGATGGGGCACGCGTTCCTGCGCCGGCTGTTTCCGAGCCTGCCGTTCGGTTACTCGCGCACGCCGCACATGAGCCTGGCGATCACCGACTACCCGACCGCGTTCGACGAAGGGTTCGCGACCCACTTCCAGCCGCTCGTCCGACGCCTGACGCGCAACGCGGCGCTGCACGACGAAGATCTCGGACTCATCTCCAAACCGTTCACCCCGTACTGGCTCAGCAACCTCGATCGCGCTGCGCGCACCGACGGGGTGCGACGCAATTGGTTCGTACAACTGCAGGCTGCGCAGGGAATTGCCGGCTCAGCGGAGCGCAGCACCTTGTTCGACATCGAGCGACTCAAGAACGGCAACCAGATGCTCGCTTCCGAGGGCGTCGTCGCGACACTGTTCTATCGTTGGCTGGCGCCAGGCCCAGGAGACGAGCGCGCGCTGCTCGAGCGCTACGGCAAGATGTTCGATGCGTTTGCGGCGCTCGAAAAGCGCAAG
Organism: Steroidobacteraceae bacterium; assembly: GCA_044866955.1. GTDB lineage: Bacteria > Pseudomonadota > Gammaproteobacteria > Steroidobacterales > Steroidobacteraceae > Steroidobacter. The sequence continues at coordinate 24,470 of JBIOUH010000011.1, read as the reverse complement.
CCCGGACCGGATGCGCCGCTCATGCTGCAACTCGTCGACAGCTATCGCTCGCAGTTTGCGCAGGAGAGCGAGCGGATGCTGACGATCCTGCTCGACACGACGTACGGCGCCACCGCCGACGCGAGCCTGACTCCCACCGTCGAGAGTGTTGCCGCGCGCGGCCGCTCCGGAGACATCGAGACATTCATCGGCGAGCTGACGACCTCTCGCAAGGCGCTCGCGCAAGTCCGCGAGTCAGTGCTGAAGCATCCGGCGAAGGCCGGCGCGGCGCTCGGTCCGAATCTCTGGCTGCTCAGCGAAGCGCCGATGGGAGGCCCGGACAAGAACGCGAAGACCGCCGTCAATCTCAACACCGCCGAGCGCGACGAGCTGCTGAAACTGCCCGGCATCGACGCCGCCTCCGCCGACAAGCTGCTGGCGAGCCGCCGTCACGACGGGCTGTTCCGCAACCTGGATGATTTCAGTACGCGAGCGGGAATGAGCGCGGATGCTAAACAAGAACTCGCTGAGATGATGCGTGGTATGCAGAAGGCCGGCGTCTACTCGCGCGAGTGAGGTTCTTCGGAAGAAGAGTGTCTCTCGCCAAGATCGCCAAGACCGCCAAGGTCGGAAGGAAGAAGTTTCAAGATTCCGAATCTACCAACCCCAAAATCTCTCACCTCTGGCCTTGGCGGTCTTGGCGAGAGATATTTCTCAGTCCTTCCTAAGCCGGCATCGACTCCCACAGCTGCTCGATCTTCTTGCGCATCGCCGCGTCCGGCAGCACACCACGACCCGCGGCCTGGTTATCTTCCGCGTGCTTCAATTTCGTGGTGCCGGGGATCGTGCACGTGACTGCGGGATGCGAGACGACGTACTTGAGCAGCAGCTGCGCCCAGGACGTCGCGCCGATTTCCATTGCCCACGGCGGCAGCGGCTTGTTACCGATGCTGGACATCATCGAGCCGCGGCGGCCGCCGAGCGGCACGTTCGCGAGCACGGCGATGCCGCGCTCCTGCGCGAGCGGCAATATCTTGTCCTCGGCGCTGCGATTGCCGAGCGAATAATCGACCTGGATGAAGTCGAGCTTGTGAGCGCGCATGACGCGCAGCATCTCGTCGTAGTGCCCGTCCTGCGACGTGGTGACGCCGAGATACTTGATCTTGCCGGACTGCTTGTATTCGCGGAACGCGGGCAGCTGCTGATCCGCATTGTTCATGTTGTGGACCTGCAGCAGCTCGAGGTGGTCGGTGCGCAGCCGGCGGAACGACTCGTCCATGGCGGCCTTGACGTCGGCGATCGGGCCCATCGGCGTCTTGGTTGCCAGGAAATAATCCTTGCGGTTGCCGAGCGAGGCGAGCATCTCGCCGATGACTTCCTCGGACTTGCCGTACTGGTGCGCGGTATCGATGACGCGCCCGCCCAGCGACGACATGCGTTGTAAAACTTCCTTGCGTGAAGCCAGCTCGGCGGCATCCGTTACGCCGTAGGCGTTCGTGCCGAGCCCGATGACGGGAATCTTTTCGCCGCTCGACGGAATCGCTTTCAGGATCGGAGCGCTGTCTGCTGACTGTGCAACGGTTGCGCCCAGTGCCATGGCCACGCCGCCGGCGATGCCGGCACACAGGACGTCACGGCGCGACAGGCGCGAGGAGATCGAGCGGTTCATCGGCGGCTCCCGGGCTCGGCGAAGGGAGCGCCGATACTAACCGAGGCCCGCTGGCGCGTGTACATTCAAAGGGCGTCGGCAGTTGCGCGGATTGCGTCCTCGAAATTGCCGTCATTGACAAAAATCGGCTCGCCGAAGCGCACGTGAATCGTAGAAAACGGTCGCGGCAGCCGCTTGCGGTCCCACGTCGACAGCTCCCACGCACGCGACAGCGTGAAGCGCAGCGGCACGATCGGCACGCCTGCCTGGGCGGCCATGTGGAACACTCCGCGCTTCGGCACGCGTGCGGGGCCGCCCGGTCCATCCGGCGCGATACCCGTCGAGCGGCCGTCTCGCAGCTCTCGCACGAGTTGCTGGGCGGCCTCGCGGCCGCCGTGGCCCGTCGAGCCGAGGATGATCCTGTCGATGCCGACCAGGCGCATGCAGACCTTGATCGGCTGCATGTACCAGCTCGGATGCATCATCCACGTATGGCGACGGTGGCGCAGGAATACAGAGAAATATGACTGCAGGTCGCAGTGCCATACGCAATAGATGACGTTGCGGCGAGGCAGCGCTTCGCGGCCTTCGTAGTGGATGCGACACGTCCAGTGGACCAGGCAGTGGTAGGCGAACTGGACGAGGCCGACGCCGTATCCGTACAGGATGAACCACGGCTGCAACAGCGCCGGCACGTTGTCCATGCGGTATTTCGCGACGGCGGCGATCAGGAAGCCCATGTGCAGGATCATGGTGAGCACGATTGGCGCCGACAACGGTACGGATAGCCATTTCCGCGCTCTCTTTGGTCAGGCCGGATGGATGACCTGAGCCCGGGTTTCAAAGAAAATTCGCGGCGGCGATGTCGAGAAGCCGCCGGCGGCTCCGACTAGGGGGTGAACGGCAGCCCAATTCGGGCGCCGAGCGGAAACAGGAGCTACGTCATGAAATACATGCTGATGATGAATTGCCCGCGCGACGGCTACGACCAGTTCACCAGCTGGCCCAAGAAGGACATCGAGGCGCACATCGCCTTCATGATCTCGTTCTCGAAGAAGCTGCACGGGACCGGCGAGTGGGTCGACGGCCAGGGGCTGGATGCGCCGACCCAGGCGAAGGTCGTGCGCGCCGGCCAAGACGGCAAGCCGATCACCGACGGGGTGTTCCCCGAGTTCAAGGAGTACCTGGCCGGTTACTGGATCGTCGAAGTGGACAGCCCGCAGCGCGCCTACGAGATCGCGGCCGAGGCCTCGGCGGCGCCGGGGCCGGGCGGTGCGCCGTTCAACATGGCGATCGAGGTCCGCCAGGTGATGAGCGGACCACCCGAGACGAAGTGACCTTCCCCTCGCTGGACCGTCGGGCCGAGCAGCTGCTGCGCGATCTGGCGCCGCAGGTGCTCGGCGCGACCCTGCGACGGTTTCGCGACTTCGCAGCATGCGAGGACGCCGTGCAGGAAGCGCTGATCGCTGCCGCCACGCAATGGCCGCGCGACGGCATTCCCGACAATCCTCGCGGCTGGCTGATCCACGTCGCGCTCCGCCGCATGACCGACCACGTGCGGGGCGAAATCTCCCGGCGCAATCGCGAACAGGTCGCCGTCGAAGACTTACCGATCGTCGTCGCTCCGGCTGTCTACGCCGAACCCGGGATCGATCCCGACGACACGCTCGTGCTGCTGTTCATGTGTTGCCATCCGGCGCTCTCGTCCGCGTCTGCGATTGCGCTGACGCTGCGAGCCGTCGGCGGCTTGACGACGGCCGAGATCGGCAGATCGTTCCTCGTTCCCGAGGCGACGATGGCGCAGCGGATCAGCCGTGCCAAGCAGAGCATCGAGTCCTCGCGCGTGCCTTTCAGCATGCCGGACGCGGCCGAGCGTGCCGGCCGATTGAACTCAGTGCTGCACGTTCTGTATCTGATCTTCAACGAGGGCTACACCTCCAGCTCCGGCACGAGCCTGCATCGCACCGACTTGTCGAACGAGGCGATCCGCCTGACGCGCGCCGTTCACGAGCTCTTGCCGGGCGACTCGCAGGTCACCGGGCTCCTTGCACTGATGTTGCTGACCGATGCGCGCCGGGCCGCACGCACGGGCCCGCTGGGTGAATTGATCCCGCTCGACGAGCAGGATCGAACGCTCTGGGATCGGCAAGCGATTGCCGAAGGTCTCGCTCTGGTCGAGACGGCGATGTCGAGCGGCTCCGTCGGCGAATATCAGCTGCAGGCGGCCATCGCAGCGCTGCACGATGAAGCCCCGCGCTACGAAGCAACCGATTGGCCGCAGATCCTGGCGCTGTACACCGTGTTGCAACGGATGTCGGACAGTCCGGTCGTCGCGCTCAATCGTGCAATCGCGACGGCGATGGTTGACGGTCCGCGCGCGGGCTTGACGCTGCTGGCGCCGCTCGACCGCGACGATCGTCTCGCCGGCGGTCATCGGCTCCTCGCGGTGCGCGCGCACTTGCTCGAGCGGGCGGGTGAGTCGCAGGCGGCGATTCCGCTGTATCGCGCCGCAGCCGAGAAAACTACCAGTACGCCCGAGCGCAACTATCTGCTGATGCGCGCTGCGCGGCTGAGCGAGGCGAGCTGATGCAGTTCAGGCGACGGGCGCTTTTCGGGCCCGCGCGAGCAATCGCGCATCGCCAAGGCGCTCGACCATCGCTGCGAAAGCAGCGGGCGGACCGCGCCAACGCAGCTCGTCGACGTCGGCGAACAACTTTGCATCCGTGCGCAGCGTCGCGAGTTTTTTGAACAGCAGCGCCAGATCGCGTTGCTCGCCGAGCACGGTCGCCGGAAAGGTTTCCAGGGGACCGTAGCGATTGACGAGCCGCGCGGCGCCCGTTTTGCCGATGCCGTCGATGCCGGGATAACCGTCGGCGGTATCGCCGACCAGCGCGAGCCAATCGGGAATCAGCGCGGGATCGACACCGAACTTCTCGCGCACGCCGGCGGCATTGCGAATCGCCTTGGCGCGGCGATCCATCTGCACGACCCGATCGTCGCGCACGCATTGCGCGAGATCCTTGTCGGGCGTCCAGATGCAGACTTTCTCGACGCGTTCGTCGGCGGCAGCGAGCGCCGCGGCGGAAGCAAGCGCATCGTCGGCTTCGAGCTCGATCATCGGCCACACGACCACGCCCATCGCGGCGAGCGCCTCCTCGAGCGGATGGAACTGCGACCACAGCGCGGGCTCGATGCCTTCGCCCGTCTTGTACTGCGGCCACAACTCATTGCGGAACGACTCGATGATGTGATCGGTCGCGACGCCGATGTGCGTGCCGCCGCCTTCGATCGTTTCCAGCACGGTATTCAGCACGCCGATGACCGCACCGAAGGGCTTGTCCTCGCCCTTGCTGAAGCGGCGCAGGCCGTAGAAGTGACGGAACAGCTCGTAGGTCCCGTCGATGAGATGGACGATCACGATGTGGAAGTCAGCGGTGCGCCCGGCGTTGGGCCTGGCGATGGTGCCACAACGCTCAGCGGTTTACTCTGCCGTCCCATGAGCATGCAGAAGACGACAAAGTTGCGCGTCGCGCGGCCGACCGACGACCTCGAAGCCGTCGCGAGGTTTTATCGCGACGGACTTGGTTTCACCGAGCTGTACCGCTTCGCGGATCACGATGGGTTCGACGGTGTGATGCTCGGCCTGCCGGGCGCGCCCTATCACCTTGAATTCACGCGCGCGCATGGCCATAGCGCGGGACGCGCACCGACGCCGGACAATCTGCTGGTGTTCTATCTTCCCGACCGGGCGCAGTGGGACGGGTCCGTCGCTCGCCTCAAGCGCGCCGGCTACGAGCCTGTACGGTCGTTCAACCCGTATTGGGATCGACTCGGAGTCACGTTCGAGGATCCTGACGGTTATCGTGTCGTGCTCCAGCGACGCGTGGGAGCCGTAGGAATGGCCGTGCACGCTGCTGTCGCACGCAACTTCAACGAGGCGAGCGAGAACAAGATTCACAGCGACGAGATCGCGCGGCGCTTCGGGTTCACGGGCGCGCTCGTGCCGGGAGTCACGGTGTTCGGTCACCTGGCGTGGCCGCTGACGCAGCGACTCGGCGAGAGCTGGCTGCACAGTAGTTGGGTGACGACGCGCTTCATCAAGCCCGCCTACCACGCCGAGACGATCTCACTGCTGGATCGCGAAACCGGCGCGGACAGTGTCGCCGTGGATTGCAGGAACGCCGGCGACGTATTGCTGGCGACGCTGGAATGCAGGATCGAGGATCCGCTGCCGGCTGCGGATCCGCATGCGCAGGTCAGCGGGCCGCAACGGCCCGACGAGCGCGTCGCGATCGCCTGGGACACCGTCCACGTGGAGCAGCCGTTTGCGACGTATGCGTGGAAGCCGGATGACGCGCTGAACCGCGAATACGCAGCGCGCGTCGATGACGACACGGAGCTGTTTCGCAAGGGTTTGCTGCATCCACACGCGATCCTGTCGCAGGCCAACCTGGTGCTGGTGCGCAGGTTCGTCATGCCGGCGTGGATTCACACCGGCTCGGACATTCGCTTTCGCAGGCTATTGCGCGTCGGCGACGCAATCGAAGTGCGCGCGGTCCCGCTGGAGAAGTGGGAGCGCAAGGGACATCAGTTCATCAGGCTGTACGTCGCGTACGTCGTGAGCGGCGAGATCGCCACCGAGATCTGGCACACCGCGATCTTCAGAATGCGCCAGTGAAGCCTAGGCGACGACCTCGGCCAGCGGGCTCGCGACCCATTCCATCTCGTAACCGAGACTCTGGCCGGTGACCGGATCGACGATCGGCTTGCCGCGCCGGAACGAGCCCGTCTGGATCGCCCAGTGACCGGGCGCGCTGTCAGGCTTCGCGGACTGCAGCGAGATGTGGCCGCTTTCCTCGCGGACCAGCACGCGGGCCGCATCATCGACCAGCAGCCACCCGAACACTTCGCATTTCGTCGCCATCGGCTTTGCACCTGTTGCCAAGACTTTGCCCTGACCGGTGCAACCGCCGTGCCACGCGGTTATTGTCATCCCGGACAATGAGTTATGCGCTGGCCAACAGTGACCAATAGTGTCAGCTGCGGACGCCGCGGCACGCAGCGTCATAAGCCGACGCCGATTACAGACAGATTTCAGCGCGTGATTTTCAGCGTAACTCGATAGTCCGCCGGGGGGATCGGACCGGACGAGGCGCGCGGCGGCAGCACTTGGAGAATGCTGATCGTATAGCCGTCGACAGTGAGGCCCTGCGTTTCCTTGACCGAGACTTCCTTGTTCCGGCTGTCCCTGCGCAGCGTGAGCCGCACGACGACTTCGCCTGCCCAGACGCACGTCACGTCGTTCGGACATCGCGAATCGTCGTCGATGCCGACGAACTTCACTTCGAGCTTCTCGGCTTTGAAGTGCACCCACTGTCCGGGCGCGAGCTGGATGGGGTCGTTGAGCGTGGCCGCGCCGCCGCGCCCGCAAGCTGCGAGCGCGACGGCGATCAGTATGGAGACACACCAGTTACGGATCATTCCCTCATCTTACTGCCGGGTGATCCGCACGTCGTCGATGCCGGCTTCGACCAGGCTCGCCGTGCTGGCATCCGCCGCTTCGATCAGCAGGCGGATGGTCTGACCGGCGAACGGCGTCAGGTTCGCGGAGGCCGCGGCCCACGCGCCGTTGAGGTTCGTCGCCGAGCCGACGCGCTGGAAGACGACGCTGGTCGTCGTCCCGATCACGCTGACGCGCAGGAAGTCCGCGCTCGTCGCGTTCGAGCCGTGAGCGAGGTACTGGTTGAACGTCAGCGTCAGCGTGCCGGTGGCGGGCAGCGTGATGGCCGGCGAGCGGATCGATGTGACACCGCTGTCGATGTCGTTCACGCCTGCACTCGCACCCGCGAGCCGTGCCGTGACCAGGTCGTTGACGCCGCTCGTAGTCGTGCCGAGCTGCTTCGCTCCGTTGTCGCTCGTGGCTTGAGGATCGCCGCGCTCCCACATGCCGGTGGTTGCGGTATCCGTGCCGTTCGGGTTCGTCACCCAGCCGAGGTTGGCCTCGAAGTCGTCACTGAACACGACCGTGCCGCCGCCGCCCTGGCAGGAGGCGGGAATGCTGAAGCCGTTCGTCGGCGTCGTGCCATTCGAGCCGCTGCTCACTGCGTTGGTGCCGAGGCCGAACGCTGCGAACGCTTCCCACATCGGGCAGACGTCTTCGCCGCCGTGGTTGTCGACTGCAGCCTGGATGATGCCGTCGCGCACTTGCGTGAACGTCGGATTGCAGGCGGTGTTCTTCAGGCCCTCGACGACGTACAGCATCATGCGCTGATTGCCGGCGTTGCCTGCGGCGTTGAAGAGATTCGGGTCGAAGCCGTGAGCGTTGACGAGCTTCCAGTACACCTCCCACGCCGCCTGCGCCCACACCGAGCCGACGCCGTGCGGCACGGCCATGCCGTTGATGCTCGCGTACGTCCAGGTGTTGACCGCGGCATCCGTGCTGTAACGCTGCGTGCGGATGCCGAGGCCCGTCGTCGGTTGACCGAGCGCGTACGTGCCCATGCCGCGCGGGTCCGTGCCCTGATCGCCCACTTCGGCGGTGTGTGCAAGCGCCCACCAGTCCGACAGCCCTTCGCCCGGCTGCTGACGATTCGTCAGACAGTTGACGTTGGCGGGTCCGCCGACGAGGCGATTGGAAATCCCGTGGCCGTACTCGTGGAACACGATGCCGGCATCGAGATCGCCGTCGCGATCCGGATTCGGGCTGGTCCACACGAACATCTGCATGCGCGGCCGCTGACCGTCGGGGGGCGTGCCGAAGTTCGCGTTGTTGGTGCCGGCGCCGTCCTGCGCTTCCGCGCGCACGGAGTCGTTGCCGAGACCGCCGCGGCCGTAGTTGTTGACCTGGAAGTTGCCGCCGGCCTCATCGAATCCGTACTGATACTGCACGTCGTGGATGAAGTTGTTCAGGTAGAACAGGTTCGTGACGGCAGCGGGGCGGTAGGCGCTCGGCGCCTGCGCCAGGCTCAGCGGGAAATCGAAGGCGAGCGCCGCGCCGCCGCTCGGACTGGAATTCGCGTCCGGAGAATTGTTGGCATCGACGTCGGTGTAGGCCTGCACGTTGTTGCCCTGGGTCGTGGTGAACTCGGCCCCGGCAACGCCGTTCGTGTCATGCCAGCCGAAGGGTGATGCGGTCGTGTTCGCGGGATTCACGACCAGGACGCGGCCGTCCGAGGGCGGCAGCGGGCTAGTATGGTTCGGGCTTTCCGCGGGTTGCCGGTAAACGCGGTAGCTGTCGCCGGCGACCCAGTCGAAGCGCGTCCACACCTGGCCGGACTCGGCATCGACGGTGAAGTCCCAGGAGTGCTCCTCATCGAGCGTGTGGATCTGGAAATTCCAGACCAGGCGCGCCTCGCCCTGGCGGATCGGCAGCAGCATCAGCTTGCCGTCGATCGGCGCCAGCGAAATGCCGGCCCGCTCTACTCGCGAAGCCTGCTGCGTGCCTCGCGGAGCCTGCAGCGCTTTCGGCTGGGCCGGCAGCTGCGTGCCAAAGAACTGCGCGGCCGCGCTGACTGCGCCGCCCAATTGCATGCGCGGCGACAGCGACTTCACGGCACGCGCGATGCCCGGCAGGAACGAGTTGTTGACGCTGATGATGCGGCCGTCGCGATTCACGTTGATGTGCAGCTGCGCGTTGTACACGGGAATGCCGCGATAGCGCTGCCGCAGATAGATGTGCGTCGCGCCGGTCGCCTTCGACTGCACGACGTCCGTGACTTCGTAGCCTTGCAGATCGGCGGCTTCGAGCCCGAGCGCCGCGAGATTGTTGCGCACGAAAGTCATCGCCAGAGTCATCGGCGCGCCGCTCGATTTGTCGCTGAGATAGCCGCGCTGGCTGGTCAGCGCGGTGACCGCGCCCGTCGTCGCGTCGGTTTCGACCGAGGCCTCCTCGAGATTGGCCGCGAAGGCCCTGTCGGTCTGCGCGGGCAGAACGCGTTGTGAAGCGATGAAGGCAGCGTTGTAGTCGGTGCGGGCGTCGTAGTGGCGCTCGGCGTCGGCTGCGCCTTGCGAGGCGGCGGCCGAGCTCCACAACAATGCGACTGCAAACGACAACGAAGCAGGGAACCCGAGAGATCGGCTCATGATGGCGCTCCTTGTGTCGTGACTCCCCGAGGGCCGCCGGTTTAGCACTTTCGATTGTGTTGTCAACGGGAGAATACGTAGGCGTTAGCGCTACGCTCGCGCCCCCCGCGAGCAACGCTTGCCAACGACAGCGGCGCGACGGCTTCCCTCACGGGCGCGCGAAAAATTGTCGGCGCCGCTCGCGTGATCGTCAGGCTTGGGTTCGTGCGTCGGGCACGCGATGCATGGCGGCGCACATTCGCGCGAATTTTTCCGGCGACATCGCCGGTTGCACGACCGGTCGGCGCCTGAGGTATGCTCAGGCCATTATTTTCCAAGCGGGATTGTCATGACCGACGCGCTCGCCCAGCGCCTGGTCCATCTGCTCGAAGCCGCAGCGCCGGCCGACCGCGAGCGCCGGCAGCAGCTCTCCGACCTGTATCGGGTTCACTGGCAGGGGCTTTGCGGCTACGTGCGCGCGCAGTTCGGTCCGGGCCCGCCGGAGCCGGAAGACGTCGCGCAATCCGCTTTCATCCGTTTTGCCGCCGCCGACCCGGCGCACATCGAGAACCCGCGCGCTTTTCTGTATGCCACGGCGCGACACCTGGTCATCGACCATTACCGGCAGGCACAGCGCGCCTCGGCCCACGAGCGCGCCGCGCACGCCGCAGCGGCCGAAAATCCGGTGTACGAATTGTCTCCCGAGAACGTCTTACTGCAGGCCGAGCGGTTTCGCATCCTGGCGCAGGCGCTGGAGCGCATGCCGCTCAAGCGGCGGCGGCTGGTGCTGCTGAATCGCTTCGAGGGCCTGAGTTACGCGCAGATCGGGGAGCAGTTCGGAATGTCGGCAGAGAACGTGCGCAAGCACATCGAACGGACGCTGGCGGAGTGCCTGCGCGCATTGCATGAATAGCGTGCAGGACGAAGCGGCTGCATGGGTAGCTCGCCTCGAGGGGCGATCGCCGGCAGCAGCCGAGCGCGCCGCATTCGAGGACTGGATCGGTCGCGGTCCCAATCATGCAGCGGCCTACGCGGAGGCGCTGCAGACCTGGCGTGATCTCGCGGCAATGCGCCGCATGGAGCAATACCGGCAGCTGCTTGGCCGGCCGACGCTGCGGGAAAGGCTCGTCGGCGTTCTGCGCTCGCGACGTCCTGCGTTTGCCCTGGCCGGGCTCGCCGCAATCGTCGCGGTGGTGTGGCTGGCGTTCTCGCTCGATGCCTTGCCGTTCTTGCATCGTCCGACCCATGTGGCCACGCAGGTCGCCGAAGTTCGCGAGCTGACCCTTCCCGACGGCACTCGCATCGCGCTCGGTGCTGAATCGCAAATCGACTACGTCGTGACGCGGCGTAAGCGCAGCGCGACGGTCATCTCCGGCGACGCCTTCTTCGCGGTCGTGCACGATTCGGCGCGGCCGTTCACCGTCGCTACTGGCGAGTACACAGTGCGTGTCGTCGGCACACAGTTCGAGATTCGCCGGCGGCCGGGGACGGTGCGCGTCGCAGTCAGCGAGGGTCGGGTTGCGGTGGGGCGCGCGGGCGAGCGCGACGCGTCGGTCCTGCCGAGCGGCGCGGCGTGGACAGCGGACGAGAGCGGGGTGGAGGTTCATCCGGTCGATGCGTTCGACGTCGGCGCGTGGCGCAGGGGCCGTCTCTTTTACGACAACACCATGCTGCGCGACATCGTCGCCGACGCGAATCGCTACACGCGCACGCGCATCGTGATCGCAGATCCGCAGCTGGAGGTGCTGCGTCTGACGACTTCGTTCCGCACGTCGCAGATCGACGGCATGATCGAGACTCTGCAAGCCGCGCTGCCGCTCGTTGCCGAGCGCCGGGCGAACGGCGAAATCCTGCTGCGCGCGCGCCAGTAACAGGTCACTCATGCGACTGGCGGTTCGAATCGTCGTCGCTGCCTTCCCGGCACTCCTGCTCGCATCCATCCAGACCTGGGCGAAGCCGGCACAAACGAAGCGCACCTTCCAGATCGCGGCGCAGCCCCTGTCGCAGGCGCTGCTGGAGTTTTCCAGACAAGCGGATGTGATCGTCACCGCGCCATCGCAGCTCGTACGCAATAGGCGCGCGCCGGAAATTCGCGGTGAGCTCACGCCATCGGCCGCACTGACGAGGTTGCTGCGCGGCACGGGGCTCGAAGCTTCGTTCACCGCTTCGGGTGCGATCACGATCGGCGAAGCGCGCCGTGTTCGCCGACGAACGCCGGAGGCCGAGCCTGCGAGCGAGGCAAGCGCCGTCGATGCTGGCGGCGACGTGCTGATCGAAGAAGTGCTGGTGACGGCGCAGAAGCGCACCGAAAACATGCAGGACGTGCCTGCGTCCGTCAGCGTCCTGCATCGCAGGCAGCTGCAGCGACTGTACGCCACTACGATCACCGACTACGCCGCCTACATCCCGGGTCTGAATGTCAGCGGCGGCGGCGGTCCGGGCCAGACCATGATCACACTGCGCGGCATCGCTCCGGTCGGGCCGGGTGCTGTGGTGGGCTACTACGTCGACGATACGCCGCTCGGTTCCAGTTCCAACTACGGCGCGGCGCGCGAGTTCGGCCTCGATCTCATGCCCTACGATGTCGAGCGCATCGAAGTGCTGCGCGGCCCGCAAGGAACGCTGTATGGCGCGGGCGCGATGGGCGGTTTGCTCAAGTACGTGTTGCGGCGTCCGAGCGTGAGCGATTTCGAAGCCTGGGCCGGCGCGACGACCTTCGACATCGCATCGGCGAGCGATCCGGGCTGGGGGGTGCGCGCAGGAGCGAACGTGCCGCTGTCAGCGGAGCGCGTCGGCTTGTGGGGCAGCTATTTCGAACACCAGGCGCCAGGGTATGCGGACAATGCTCAGACCGGCGAGCGTGACCTGAACGACGTGGATCAACGCGGCGGACGGCTCGCACTGCTGTGGCAGATCGACGATGCGCTGTCGTTGCAGCTCGGCGGCCTGTGGCAGCGAATCCATTCGAGCGACGACGCCGCAGTCTCGCTGAGGTTGACCGGATTGGATCCGCCCACCGGATTCCCCGATCACGGTGCGCTCACGAGCTTCCATCCGCTGCGCCAGCCTTTCAGCCAGGACATCGATCACTACTCGGCGACGCTCGAGTGGCAGCTCAGTTGGGCGAGTCTGCTGTCGGCCAGCAGCTACTCGCGTACGCGCACGCGACACGTGCAGGACGCGTCGCCGATCTTCGGGTTTCTGTTCCCTGAAGCTACTGATGGAGCGGCCGCTGCGGGCTACGCGCCGTCGCACATCGATGTGGATCTGCGCAAGCTCACGCAGGAGATTCGTCTCGCCTCGCGGCGCGGCGGATCGATCGAATGGCTGGTCGGCGCTTTCTACACGAAGGAAGACGGCGAGCAGGTGCGCAATGTGTTCGCAGTCGACACCGCAGGCCAGCCGATCCCGCAGCTCGAGCCGCGCTTTCTGTTCGTCGAGTTTCCGTCGCAGTACGAGGAGAGTGCCGGCTTCGGCTCGGCGACGCTGCAGCTCACTGCGAGCTTCGATATCTCCGCGGGCGTGCGCTGGGCCCGCAACCGGCAGCACTTCCGTCAGATCAGCGGCGGCTTCGAAACCCTGATCGGCCCGCCCACCGATGTTTCCGGCAGTTCGTCCGAAGACGTGCTCACCTATAGCGCGAGTCCACGCTGGCGTTTGAGCGCGGACACGATGCTCTACGCGCGCGTGGCCAGCGGCTATCGTCCGGGTGGTCCCAATCCTCGCGCGCTGAATCTGCCGCCGACGGTCGCGGCCGACACGCTGACGAACTACGAGCTCGGCATGAAGACGCAGTTTCTGGCCGGGCGCGCGCAAGTGAACGTCGCCGCGTTCCGCATCGACTGGCGCGACATCCAACAGTCGGTAACGCGCGGCGGCATCGGCAGCATCGACAACACCGGCAACGCAGTGAGCAAAGGCTTCGAGCTCGAAACGGCCTGGTTGCCCATCGATGGCATGCGGATCGGCGTCAATGCGGCGTACAGCGACGCGAAGGTGACTGCGCCCGCTGAAGGCATTGCCGCCGCCAGGCTTGGCAACACGCCGCGCTGGAGCGGATCGACGGTGCTCGACTACGAATTCGCGCTCGCGAATCGCTGGACTGCGCACATCGGCGGCGGTTGGCGGTACGTGGGAGAGCAAGGCACGGCGATTGCCGCGCAGACCGGCGCCGACAATTCGTATGTGCTGCCGTCGTACACCGCTCTCGATCTGGCGGCCGACGTCACGCGGGGCAACTGGACGATCCGGCTGTTCGCGAGAAACGCTACCGACCGGCGCGCCTACATCGGCGGCGGACTTGGCGTCGACGCGGACAACGTGCCCTACGGCATCGACCTCAACGCCCTGCAGCCGCGGACCGTCGGCATCAGCGTCGACGTCGGGTTTTAGTGCCTATCGCTTTAACGGCCAAAAACGATACTATCAGAAAAATTTGTCCGGATTGGGCTTCCCGGTCGTCTCACCGACAGACGACGACAAAGGGGAGCCCGCCATGACGATTTCGACCGAATTGCTCCGGCGCCGGGGTGTATCCGCGGCTGCCGGCCTGTTGGGCTGCGGCCTGGCCGCGGCCGCAACTGCGCAGACTTCGACCAGCGTGTCCGTGCTCGAGGAAGTAGTGGTAACGGCGCAGAAGTTCGAGGAGAAGCTGAGCGAGACGCCGCTGTCGGTGACGGCGATCTCCGCCCGCAACCTCGAAGCGCTCGGCGCCACTCAGTTCCGCGACTTCGCCAGCACCGTGCCGAGCCTGAGCTTCACGACCAGCGGCGTCGGCTCGACGCAGGTCAATCTGCGCGGCATCACGACCGGCAACAACATCTCGCCGACTGTCGGCATCTACGTGGACGAGGTGCCGTACGGCTCGAGCACACCGTTCGCTTCCGGCGCGCAACTCGCCCTCGACGTCGGTCTGTTCGACGTCTCGCGCATCGAAATCCTGCGCGGCCCGCAAGGAACGCTCTACGGCGCGAGCACGATGGGCGGTTTGCTCAAGTATGTGAGCGTGCAGCCGGACCCGACTGCCTTCGGCGCCACGATGCGCGCCGGAGTCGCCAGCACCGAGGGTGGCGGCGTCGGTTACGACGGCGCGGCAGCGATCAACGCCCCGTTGGCGGACGACAAGGCCGCACTGCGCGTGAGCGGGTTCTACTCTCACGACGACGGGTTCGTCGACGATCTCGCTGCCGGGCGCGATGACGTGAACGAATCGAACGTGTACGGCGGACGCGCGGATCTGTCGCTGAAGCCATCCGACAAGCTCTCGCTGCGATTCACCGCATTCGCACAGGACATCGATCGCGACGGCACCGCCTCCGCGGATTTCTCGCTCGCGACGGGCAAGCCGATCGATGGCGAACTCGACCAGCGCCGGTTGCGCGCGGAGCCGTTCGAGCAGGAGTTCCGGCTCGGCAGCGGCACCCTCGGCTACGACTTCGGCGACGTGACGCTGACTTCGATCAGCAGCTACCAGACGGTGCGCAGCCACGCCATCACCGATGTCTCGGCGTTCTTCGTCCCGGCGCTCGCCGGCAGCGGCATCGTGCTCGGCTCGATCGAGGTGGAGAAGCAGAACGAAACCGACAAGTTCACGCAGGAAGTGCGCCTCAACGCCAGCGGCGCGCTGCTCGACTGGTCGATCGGCGGGTTTTACACCGACGAAGACAGCGATCAGTTCCAGACGCTGAACTCCTCGCTGCCGAACGGCGACGTGTTTCCGGTGAACCTGCTGACCGTCGAGCTGCCTAGCACCTACGAGGAATACGCCGGCTTCGGCACGCTCACCTGGCATGCGACGCCGAAGCTCGATCTCACCGGCGGCCTGCGCTACGCGCACAACTCGCAGCGCTTCGAGCAGATCGGCTCGGGTCCGTTGGTCTTCTCTGTTCCGGAGCGCAGTCAGACGGACAGCATCGTCACGTACCAGGGGACGATTCGCTACCGCGCAAGCGAGCGGTTCATGCCTTACCTGCGCTACGCGACTGGTTATCGACCCGGCGGCCCGAATGCGGTCATCAACGACCTGAGCGGCCAGCCGCTCGCCGATCCGCTGTTCGACGCCGACAAGCTGCGCAGCTATGAGGGCGGCATCAAGGCCGGCAGCGAAGACCGGCGCTTCAGTGTCGACGCCGCGATTTATTACATCGAGTGGGACAATCTGCAGATCAACGCGGTACGTAACGGCCTGGGCGTGGTGGACAACGCGGCGGCGGCACAGAGCAAAGGAGCGGAGCTCACTCTGACCCTCGCGCCGACCTCGGCGCTGACCCTGGTCGCTGCATTCGGGTACACCGACGCGGAGCTCAGCGAGGATGCTCCGGACCTTGGCGGCGCGAAAGGCGATCGCCTGCCCGATACGCCGGAGTTCACGGGCTCGCTTTCCGGTGACTACGCATTCGATCTCGGCCGGCGCGATGCGTTCGTCGGCGCGACCGTGCGGCACGTGACGGATCGCGTCGTGAGCTACGACGCGAGCGCGAGCGTCCCGCAATACGATCTGCCGGAATACACGACAGTGGATTTGCGAACCGGGCTGCAGCTGGGAGATACGCGGCTGCAGTTGTATGTGAAGAATGCGTTCGACGAGCGCGGCCAGCTGTCGGCGACGACGGCTTTCTCGGCGCTCGGCGGACCGGTATGGGTGAGCCTGGTGCAGCCGCGAACGATTGGAGTGAATCTGATCAGTCAGTTTTGACCGGTCAGCATGCGGCGTGGCCGCTCGTCACGGTCGGCGGGGCACTGGGCTCGGTTTGTCTAGAATGCGTCAAGAACTTCAAAGAGAACCGCTCATGCACAAGACTTCCGACCGCCTGTCCCGCCGTCGCGTGCTGCAGGCCGCTCTTGCAACCGGCGTCGCGACCCTCGCGCCGCCGATGCTGAACCTCGGCAGCTACCGCGCTTTCGGCGCGAATGCACCGCGCTACTCGGCGCGCGCCATGAAGATCGTGGAGCGCACGCTCGTGATCGACATGCTCGCGCCGCTCAAGATCGACTTCAAGCCGGAAGCCTACGCCGGACCGATCAGCGAACAAATGGCGCAGGAGTTCCGGACCAGCGGCATCACGGGCTTCCACAACTCCATCGGCACCGGCGGACCGACGGCCGTCGAGGAGACGCTGGCTTTCATCGCGGCCTGGCAGGGCTACGCCGGTCGCAATTCGCACGTGTTCTCGCTGGTCGGCACTGCGGCCGATCTCGACCGCGCGAAGAAGGAGCGCAAGATTGCCGTCATCATGGGCGTGCAGAATGCCGAGCACTTTCGCGAGCCCGGCGACGTCAAGAAGTTCTATCAGCTCGGCCAGCGCTGCGCGCAGCTGACGTACAACAGCCAGACCCTGATCGGCTCCGGCAGCACGGATCGCGTCGACGGCGGCGTCAGCGATTTCGGCGCGGACATCATCAAGGCGATGAACGAGGTGGGCATGCTGGTCGACGTCTCACACTGCGGCGACCGCACCACGCTCGACGCCATCGAGCTGTCGCCGAAGCCGATAGCGATCACGCATTCGAACTGCCGCGCGCTCAACAACCATCCGCGGCTCAAGACCGACGAGGCGATCCAGAAGCTCGCCGCGAAAGGTGGCGTGATGGGTATCACCGGCGTGCGCATGTTCGTGAAGGGCCAGGAGCCGACGACACTCGAGGATATTGTCGATCACATCGACCATGTAGTGAAGCTGGTCGGCGTCGAGCACGTCGGCATCGGCTCGGACTCCGACCTCTGGGGCTACGACGACATGCCGCCGGACCAGTACAAGCAGCTGAAGGAGTCGTACAAGGCGAGTTACGGATTCCGCGACAAGATCGACATCGAGGGCTTCGATCATCCGAAGAAGACCTTCGATCTGGCGGAGGCATTGATCCGCCGCGGCTACTCGGACGACAACATCGGCGCGATTCTCGGCGGCAACTTCCGCCGCCTGCTCGGCGCGACGTGGATCTGAAGCCTGGGAGCCAAGCGCGTGGAATTGCCGCAGCCGTATCTGTTGTTCCTCGGCGATGTCACTGAGCCGACGTACGCGAAGACCGCGTTCGGGCTGCGCGACTGGGCGCGCGAGCGTTGCGTCGGCGAGTGGTCGTGCTCCGATCGTACGGTCACGCTGGGATTGCCGCGCCTGAGCCCGGCGCAGGCGCACGCGTCGGGGGCGCGCTCGATGGTGATCGGCGTGGCGAACATCGGCGGCAAGATCGTCGACAGCTGGTTGCCGCATCTGCTGAACGCGCTGGAAGCGGGGCTCGACGTCGTCAGCGGCATGCACGCGCGGCTCAGCGATACGCCGGCTTTGAAGTCCGCCGCGCAACTTCATCGACGCCGGCTCATCGATGTCCGCACGCCGCCGCAGAACATTCAGATCGCGAACGGCCGTAAACGCAGCGGCATGCGGTTGCTGACCGTCGGCACCGATTGCGCGCTCGGCAAGAAATACACTGCGCTCACGATCGCACGCGCGCTGAAGATGCGCGGCGTCGATGCGGATTTCCGCGCGACGGGACAGACGGGAATCATGATCGCGGGGGCGGGAATGCCGATGGATGCGGTGGTCTCGGATTTCGAAGCAGGTGCCGCGGAGATGCTGAGTCCCGACGCGGCGCCGGATCATTGGGATGTCATCGAAGGGCAGGGGTCGCTCTCGCATCCGTCTTATGCAGGCGTCTCGCTCGGCCTGCTGCACGGAAGTCAGCCCGACGTGATCGTGGTCTGTCACGAGCCCGGCCGCACTCATGTCATCGGCCATCCGGAACTGGCGATGCCGACGGTCGAGCACACGATCGATCTCAATCTCACCATGGGTCGTCGCACCAATCCCGCGATCCGCTGCAGCGGTGTCTCCTTCAATACGTCGCAGTTGTCGGACGCGGAAGCGCAGCGGTTGATGGCGAGCGAGTCGCAGCGTTTGGGGCTGCCAGTCGCCGATCCGGTACGCGGGGGCGAAGAGTTCGAGAGACTGCTCGACAATTGTCTGCGAGGGTCGAAGTGATGCAGCGGCTGGCGTTCCAGGTCCTGTGGTTTGCCACGCTGCTCGTCGCGAGCGCATCGTTCGCGGCGCCTCCGGCCGATCTCGATCGATATGCGCAAAGGGTGCTGCAGACATTTGGCACGCCCGGCATGACGGTTGCGATCGTCGAGCAAGGCAAACCATACGTGGTGCGCAGCTACGGCGTGCGCAAGATGGGCGATGCCGCGAAGGTCGACGAGCACACGCTGTTCGCTATCGGTTCCACGACGAAGGCGTTCACGACCGCGTTGCTTGCGATGCTGGTGGACGAAGGCAAGCTCACGTGGGAGACGAAGGTTGCCGACGTGCTGCCGGGCTTCAAGATGTACGACCCGTATGTCTCGAGCGAGATGACGATACGGGATATCGTCGTTCATCGCAGCGGCCTCGGCCCCGGCGCGGGCGATCTGCTGTTCTTCCCGCCGACGACTTATACGCGCGCCGAGATCATTCACAGGCTGCGCTACATCAAGCCGGTGACCAGTTTTCGCAGCAGCTTCGCCTACGACAATCTGCTGTACATCGTGGCAGGCGAGGTGATCGCGACGCTCGAGAAGTCGAGCTGGGAGGATACGATACGCAAGCGAATCCTGGCGCCGTTGCAGATGAACGAGACGACCACGACGTCGGTGCTGCCGGCCGGCGCGAATCGCGCGTGGCCGCACGCACGAGCTTCGCAGGAGGTGCGCGGAACCGGACCGATGAGTGCGCTTTCGGAAGTTACGACTGTGGATGTCGCGGCCGCGGCGGGCGCGCTGAACTCGAATGGTCTGGAGATTGCGCGCTGGCTGGAGTTGCAGCTGAACGCGGGTATGGATGCGAAGAGTGGCACGCGGCTGTTCAGCGAAGATCAGTCGCGCGAGATGTGGACGCCGCAAACGCTGCTGCCGGTTTCGCCGGCGCCGCCGCGCCTCGAGCTGGCGAAAGGGCATTTCCGTGCCTACGCGCTCGGCTGGGGCCTCGGAGATTATCGCGGGCAGACGATTCTGTCGCACGCTGGCGGCGTACCGGGCATGGTCACGCTGTTCGTGCTCGTTCCAGAGAAGCACGTCGCGTTCGCGTTGTTCACCAATTCGGAGGAGCCGGGGGTGCTGTCCTCGATGCAGTACCGGCTGCTCGATCACTATCTGGGGTTGAAGAGCCCGGATTGGATCGCTGCGGTGAGCGAGACATTCAAGGGAAGACTCGCGAAGGCACAGGAGCAGCTGCAGGCGAGCAGGGAGCAAGGGAAGGAGGAGGAGAGCAAGGGGCCGTCGTTGCCGATGGAGAAGTATGCGGGTCGTTATCGCGATGCCTGGTATGGAACGGTGACGATCGAGCGGGACGGGGACGGAATGAACATCAGTTTCGATCGCACGCCGTCGATGAAGGGAAAACTCGAGCACGTGCGCTACGACACGTTTCGCACGAGATGGACGGATCGGAATATCGAGGATGCGTACGTCACGTTTGCGCTCAACCCGGATGGAACGATAGAACGGGTCACGATGCGGGCGATTTCGCCGCTGGCGGACTTCAGCTACGACTTCCAGGATCTGCTGTTCGTGCCGGACCGCCCGTAGAGGCGGGGACGGACACATATATAAGTACTGGCTTCCCGGCGCCGCTGTCGCGCCCAAGCGTCGTCTCCGGACTGCGGAGCGAGCTCTTAACCCAATGGGGTTAAATACCCGAGTTATCCGGTCTAACTGGCAGGGGCAGTATGTCGTAACGTTTCGGCAACGGGAGTTGGCGGGACGTGATGCGCCCAAGGTGGCACGCGCCGTTGGAAGGAGGCCTGCGCGCTTGCCGGGGTGACTCGAGCCAGAGGGAAAGAACAATGAAATCCATCCTGTCCGCCGTGATCGGTGCGACGTTGGCTTTGTCTGCCATGGAAGCTGATGCTCAGACAGCGGCAGGAGAACTGCAGGTCGCTCTCGAGATCAAGTCCACAACGCTCGCAGAAGCGCTCGATCTGTGGGCTGCCCGAGTGGGCTTGCAGATGTTTGTCCCCCCTGAGAGTTGGGAAACTGCCAAGAAGTTGTCCGCGCCCGAGTTGAACGGCACGTTTACGCCCCAGGCGGCACTCGAAAAGCTGCTCGAGGGTACCCCGCTGACCGGCGTATGGTTGAGCGATCGGGCTGTCTCGATTCGAGAAAGAAAGCAGGTCGCGCCGACGACGTTCCGTACGATTGGCGACGAAAGCGCCAGGAGTCAAGCGCCGATTGCGCGGTTCGCAGACGAAGCAGACACCCTGTACGTTGGGGCCAACAATCGATCGCCCGAGTCAGCGAGCGAAGCGGCCACGTCGTCACGACGCTCGCAGCACGACGTGACAAGTCTCGAAGAGATCGTTGTTACGGGAACCCATATCCGTGGCGTCGAAAACCGGACTGCACCCGTCCTCGTGTTGGACAAGAAGTACATCGAGTCAACCGGTCTCAACACGGTCGCGAGTCTGGTTGAATCGATCCCCCAGAACTTCGCTCTCTCGAACCAGGCAGGTGTGGCTGTGCCGGGCGTCAGCGATCCGGGCGCGCAGGGTGCGAGCATCAACCTGCGAGGCATCGGCGAGGGGACGACTCTCGTGCTCATCAACGGTCACAGGACTGCGCTCGGCTATGCGGGTTCGGCAGTGGACATCTCGGCGCTCCCGCTGTCGGCGATCGATCGGGTGGAAGTGCTCACCGATGGCGCGTCCGCCATCTACGGGTCGGACGCGATCGGCGGCGTGGTGAACTTCATCCTCAAGAGCGACTTCGACGGCGCCGAGACTCTCCTGGAGACGGGCTCCGCGAAGGGCGGCGTCGATGAGCATCGCATCAGTCAGTCGCTGGGCGGCTCCTGGGAGACGGGCAACGCACTCGTGTCGATGGAGTACTACAAGCGCGATTTGCTGCGCGCCAGCGAGCGTGATTTTGTGCCGAGCGACTCGTTCATCGGCTCGCTTTTTCCCAGAGATGAGAACGTGTCAGGCATGTTCTCCGGACGCCAGGAGCTCACAGATACCGTCGGCATATTTGCAGACGCGCTCTATACAAAGCGCAAGAGCTACAACGAGGGCGGTCTGACGCTGTTCAATGACCAGTTTCATGTCGACAACCCACAGTTCACCGCGAACGGCGGGGTTGATTGGCAGGTGGGGGGCGATTGGCGCGTTGAGGCATCAGGGGGCTACGCCAGCAATGACACGGAAGTGGTGCACAGTAGCAGTTTCGACGCACAGACCGGCCTGGGGGCGACAGTCGCCGACAATGAGTCGGTTGTCGAGACCGGGCGGATGCAAGCAGACGGGCCCTTGTTCCAGATCAGCGGTGGGCTCGTACGCGCGGCCATAGGCGCGGAGTGGCGCGAAGAATCCCTGCACTTTTCGGTCGGGTTCACGAATGGACCCATGCTCCAGGATCAGGAGCTCAGCCAGATCGTTCGCAGCGCATTCGGTGAGTTGTCGGTCCCCATCGTCGGACCCGATAACGCTCGAACTGGAATCCAGAGGTTGGAGCTCTCCGTGAGCGCGCGTGCGGACGACTATTCGACGTTCGGTTCGTCCATCGATCCGCGCTACGGCTTGATGTGGGTGCCGCTCAAAGGTCTGCTCTTCAGGGGAAGCTACGGCACCTCGTTCGTCGCGCCGAAGCTCTCGGACCACAGTGTCGCCGGCAATGCGGCGTTGGCCTTTGCCGATCAATTCGATCCGGCCAGCCCGACCGGCCTGTCCGAGCAGATGCAGGTCTACGGCAACGCCAACGAGAATCTGCGTGCACAGACATCTCGCAGCTGGTCGCTCGGACTGGAGTTCAAACCGGTCGACATGCCGAGTCTGCAGATGGCGTTGAACTACTACAATATTGAGTATCGCAACCGCATCACGAATCCGCCGTTCGCGGATGTGATTCTGGCCAATCCGGACAGCTTCTCCAGTCTGTTCATTCGCGATCCCACCGCCGATCAGGTCGCCGAGTTCATTGCGATCGGTGAGCTGGGCGGACTGCCGTTCGTCGCATACGATTCTCAGGGCAATCCGGATCCGGCGTTCACCCCGGACGACGTCGATGTGATCGTCGACTTGCGACGGCGCAATCTGAGCGTCCTGGCGACGAGTGGCCTCGACGCGTCCGCGCGGTATGGCTTCGATGTGGGAGGTGCGGCGATAACGCTCGGACTCGATGGCACCTACGTGTTCGAGTTCGAGCAGCAGACCACCACGGTTAGTGCGCCGTTCGACACCGTCGACACGTTCTACAACCCTCCATCATTTCGCTTGCGCGGCTCGCTGGGAACGCAGTACGGCTCCTGGTCAGCCAACCTGTTCGTGAACCACACGGACTCGTACACCGACAACCGTCTCGGTACACACGCACGCATGGACGCGTACACGACTGTGGATGCGCACCTCGCCTATGACTTCAAGCGCGTTTTCCCGGAGGGCGTTCTCTCCGGCCTCACCGCCTTCCTCAGTGTGCAGAACCTGTTCGATGAGGATCCGCCGAAAGCAGCGATTCTGGAATCCTTCAGGGACATGGGATTCGATCCGACCAATGCGAATCCGCTCGGGCGGTTCGTCGGCGTGGGCTTGACCAAGGTCTGGTGATGGTTCTGGTGAAAAGAGCGAGCATTCTCGCCTGCCATGCGCTGTGTCTGTTGGCGGCGTCGGTCGCTTGTGCCGCCGCGAAGGATGCATCGACTGCACGCCTGGTCATCCCGGCGGTCCGCTCAGCTCCGCAGCGACCGATCACTGTTGATGATGTGATCAGGCTGCGCCAGGTGGACTCTCTGAGCGTTGCTCCGGATGGCCGCAGGTTCGCGATCTTCGTTCGTCAGGCCGATCCGAGGACGAATGACTTCCGGACTGCGTGGTATGTCGGTGACGTCAGAACCGGCAACCTGATCTTGGCCGGCGAAGGTGGAGTCGTCCGGCCGCGGATCTTGCCGAATGGTCAGGAGGAAGGTGAGGTCAAGGGCGGTGAAAGCAAATGGTCGCCCGACGGCAGTGCGTTCGCCTATACGCTGCGTCGTGACGGCGAGGTGCAGCTGTGGATCAGTAGAGCGGACGGTTCGACTCAGCGGCAGGTGACTCACAATCCGGCGGACGTGCGGAACTTCAGCTGGAGTCGTGATGGGAAGCTCCTCTACTTCTCCACCGGACTGACCCGGAACCAGCAGCAGGCTCAGCAGCAGCTGAAGTTCAGGCAGGGTTACGAGTTCGACGAGGATCTCACTTCGTTCACCGATCTCTTCCAGCGGGAAATCCAGGCGCCGCCATCGCAGCCAGAGGTCGTGTGGCAGGTCTCATTGGCCGATCGTTCCGAGCGACGCCAGGATCAGCTTTCACCGCGGCCATCGCAGGCGCCGATGGATGAGAACTGGATGGCGGATGGGTCGGAGCGGATATCTGTTGGATGCTCTTCGCAGGAGTGCACGAGCTCAGTGCACGGCCGGTGGTGGAGCGAGGATCAGAAGCGTCTCCTGTTCTGGCGAACGGAAGGCATGAACGATCTCGACCACGTTTTCTACGCGTGGTCACCCGACGACGACAAGGTCATGCCTCTTTTCCGCACTCACGACATGTTGCGGCTTTGTGCCGCGGCAGAGCACGACAGAGTGCTGTGCGTACGGGAAACACCCGATAGGGCGGCGCATCTGGTGACGGTTGATCTCCTGACACGGCGGCTGGCGGTAGTCGCGGACCTGAATCCGGAGATCGGCAACGTCCAGCTGGGCCGGGTCGAGCACTTCGAGTGGCAGACACCCACCTTCGCCTGGAACGAAGCGGGTGGCGAGCTCGCGGGTCTCTACGGCTCCCGCAC
>JBIOUH010000010.1:0-131115 GCA_044866955.1 Steroidobacteraceae bacterium | reverse complement strand
GCCGCCGGCTTCGCAGGCTCCGCTGCAGGCGCAGGGGGTGTCTGAGCGGCCGGTGCGGCAGCCGCTGCAGCGGGCTGCGCAGGCTTCAGGTCAGCCGCGAGAGTGTGTACGGCGAACATGGCGCCGTACGGGTCCACGAACTGGGCGATCCAGTCGCCGCCCGGGACTTCCATCGGGCCGTTGACCAGCGTGCCACGCGCGCCCTTCACTTTCTTCACGGCGTCGTTGACGTCCTTGACGCGAACGTAACCGAGCCAGGACGGGCCGCCCGGCATGTCCGCCGGCTTGTTGAACATGCCGCCGCGCTGCACGCCGTTGCTGCCGAAGAGCACGTACATGCCCATCGGGCCCATGTCGTGCTCGGCCATTTTCGTCCAGCCGAACACCGCCGAATAGAAATCGACGGCCGCGCGCCAGTCCGACGTCGCCAGCTCGTGCCAGGAAAATTCACCGCGCTTCGGCGGCGATTCCTTGCCCGTATCCATGGGCGAGTAGTACACGCCGAAGACCGCGCCTTGCGGATCGGCGAGCACGGCGTACTTCCCGGCGTTCGGTATGGCGGTGATGTCTTTCTTGACGCTGCCGCCGCGGCTCTTGACCTGCGCGACGGTGGCGTCGATGTCGTTGGTGCCGATGTAATGCAGCCAGTGCGGCGCGCCGGTGTCCTGGACCGAGCCGCCCAGCGGCCCGCTGGCGGCGGCGAACATCTGGTACGAGGGATCGTGCTCGAACGGCTGCGTCTTCCAGCCGGCCACCTTCGAATAGAAGGCATGTGCGCCGCTCGTGTCCGGCGTCATCAGCTCATGCCAGACAAAGCGTCCACGTACTGTGTTGTCTGCCATCACGATCTCCCTCGAGAGTAAAGTTGATTGTTGGGCGACGTCAGTCGATCGAAAAACGTGAGCGGCGGAGCATACTCTGCTCGCCGCCGCAAATGTAAGGACGTCGCGGGCGCGAGCGTGCGGGGCTTGCCAAAACGCGGCGATGAGGTACAACACGACTCGCGCAGCTGGCCACTGCGCGCGCTTACAACCATGCCAAAAACAACTATGACAACGATGGGAGGCCCGCGGCTTTCACGGCGGGCGTTCGTAGCGGCGGCGGGTGCGGTGGTGACAGTCGCGGCTCTGCCGACGAAGGCGCAGACCGCCGGCGCACTGCAGATCTGGTTCGTCCGCCACGCCGAGAGCGAGATCAATGTGCCGGGGAATCCACGGCCCGTGCCCGACGGCGGGGTGTCCTATCCGCTGACCCGCAAAGGCGTCGAGCAGGCGAAGGCGCTGGCCGAGGCGACCGCTGCGGCGCCGCTGGTCGCGATCTACACGAGCACGTATCTGCGGGCCGTTCAGACTGCCGACGCCGTCGCCTTCCGCCATGAGCTGACGCTGACGCTGGCCCCGGAGGCGGTCGAAGTCGATCTCGGCATCAAGCCCGGCTCGCAGGAAGATCCGCGCGCTGTATACGTCGAGCTCGCACGCAAGTGGACCGTCGAAAAGGACTTCGAGGCGCGCCACGGCGAAGGCGAAAGCTTTGCGGACGTGCAGCGCCGCTTCCTGCCGTTCGTGCGCGAAGTCATGAACCGGCACGCGCAGGACAACGGCGTGGTCATGATCGTGGCCCACGCCGCCACGATCGGCTTCATGCTGCCGATGCTCGCCGGCAATGTGCCGCCGGACTACGCCCTGCTCCACCCGCTGCCGAACACCGGCATCGTCAAGACCGAGCTGCGCGACAGCCGGCTGTTCTGCCTCGACTGGCTCGGCATTCCCAGCGAGGAGCTCGGGGCTAGGGAGTCGGGCTAAAGCCCCACCTCCAGGCGGCTGTTGTGTAGGTCGGGCTTCAGCCCGACTCTTGGTATTCTTTCCCGATGCGCAAATTCCTCTGGATCCTGGTCGCCCTGACGGGCGCGTTTGCCGTCGGCGGCATCGCCCTGCACCGGGGCGAAAGCATCAACGCCATGTGGATCGTCGTGGCGGCGATCTGCGTGTACTCCATCGGATACCGCTTCTACAGCGCCTGGGTATCGGCGAAGGTGCTGAGCGCCGACGCCACCCGGGCGACGCCGGCGATCCGCCTCAACAACGGGCGCGATTTCATGCCGACGCACCGCTGGATCGTGTTCGGCCATCACTTCGCGGCGATCGCCGGGCCCGGTCCGCTGATCGGGCCGACGCTCGCGGCGCAGTTCGGCTACCTGCCCGGCACGCTGTGGATCCTGGTCGGCGCGGTGCTCGGCGGCTGCGTGCAGGACATGACGATCCTGTTCCTGTCCACGCGGCGCGACGGCCGCAGCCTCGGCCAGATGGCTCGCGACGAGCTCGGGCCGGTCGGCGGCCTGGCCGCCATCGTCGGCACGCTGACGATCATGATCATCCTGATCGCAGTGCTCGGCCTGGTGGTCGTCAACGCGATGAAACACAGCCCCTGGGCCACGGCCACGGTGTTCGCGACAATTCCGATCGCGGTCCTCATCGGCCTGTACCTGCGCAATATCCGCCCCGGGCGCGTGCTCGAAGCGTCGCTCATCGGCGTGGCGTTGCTGCTGTTCGCTGTCGTAGGCGGCGGCTGGGTCGATCATCATCCGACACTGCGCACGCTGTTCGACCTCGACGGCCAGCCGCTCGCGTGGTTCGTGATCGCTTACGGTTTCATCGCGGCCGTGCTGCCTGTGTGGCTGCTGCTCGCGCCGCGCGACTACCTGTCGACGTTCCTCAAGCTCGGCACGATCCTGCTGCTCGCGATCGCGGTCGTGATCATGCGCCCCGAGATCAAGATGCCCGCGGTCACGCAGTTCATCGACGGCACCGGGCCGATCTTCGGCGGCGCGCTGTTCCCGTTCGTGTTCATCACGATCGCGTGCGGCGCGATCTCCGGCTTCCACGCGCTGGTGTCGAGCGGCACGACGCCGAAGCTCATCGGCAGCGAGACCGACGCGCGCCTGATCGGCTACGGCAGCATGATGCTGGAGTCGTGCGTCGCAATCATGGCGATGATCGCCGCCACGCTGCTCGACCCCGGCGTGTACTTTGCGATCAACAGCGGCCCCGGCGTCGTCGGTGCGACTGCGGATGCTGCCGTCGCCACGATCAGCTCGTGGGGCTACCCCGTCACTGCGGAGCAGATGCACGCACTGGCGCGAGAAATGGGCGAGTCGACGCTGTTCGCACGCACCGGCGGCGCGCCGTCCCTCGCGGTCGGCATGGCGAGCATTTTCTCGAGCGCGTTCGGCCAGAGCCTGCTCGCGCTCTGGTATCACTTCGCGATCATGTTCGAGGCGGTGTTCATCCTGACCACGCTCGACGCCGGCACGCGCGTCGGCCGCTTCATGCTGCAGGACGCGCTCGGCCACGTGTGGAAGCCGCTTGGCCAGACCTCGTGGTATCCGTCGGTGCTGCTCGCGAGCGGGCTCGTCGTCGCCGGCTGGGGTTACTTCCTGTACATCGGCGTCGTCGATCCCAACGGCGGCATCAACATTCTCTGGCCGCTGTTCGGCATCGCCAATCAGCTGCTCGCCGGCATCGCGTTATGCGTTGCCACCGGCATCCTCGTGAAGCACGGCAAACTGCGGTATGCGTGGGTCACGGCCGTGCCGCTCGCGTGGATCGCGGTCGTCTGCACCTGGGCAACGTGGGAGAAAGTCGTATCGACCGATGTGCGCATCGGCTTCCTCGCCGCGGCCGAGGCACTGGCCGGCAAACTGGCATCGGGCGCGCTCACGCCTGAGCAGGCTGCAGTCGCGCCGCAGCTGATCTTCAATCAGCGGCTAGACGCCGCGCTCGCGCTAATGCTGACGGCGATTCTATGGATCGTGATTGCGGACATGCTGCGCGTGAGCTGGCGCGTCGTGAAGGGACTGCCCGTGCCGCCGAGCTCGGAAGCGCCGGCTGTGGGGCTCGCGGAGGTGCGCACATGAAACAGCGACTGCTCGGTCTGTGGAGTCTGGTGCGCGCGCTCGCGACCGACGACGCGTACGAACGCTATCTCGATCACCACCGGCAGGCGCACGCGGGCGCGGCACCACTGTCGCGGCGCGAGTTTTATCTGGGAGAGCAGCAGCGCAAGTGGACGGGCGTCTCGCGCTGCTGCTGACCTACACCGTGAAGCCTTGCTTCGCGATCGGCAGCGTGCGCAGGCGTTTGCGCGTCGCCGCGTAGATCGCGTTGCAAACTGCTGGCGCGACCAGCGCGGTTGCCGGCTCGCCCATACCGCCCGGCTTCTCGTTGCTGTTGACGACGTACACCTCGATCTGCGGCGCTTCGTTGATGCGCAGCATTCGATAGTCGTCGAAGTTCTGCTCCTTCACGCGGCCGCCGGCGATGTTGATCTCGCTGAACAGCGCCGCGGTGAGGCCGAAGATGATGCTGCCTTCGGCCTGCGCCTCCACAATGCCCGGGTTCACCATCTGGCCGCAGTCGATTGCACACACGATGCGATGCACCTTCAGCTGCTTGCCTTGCACCGATATTTCGGCGACCTGTGCCAGGTACGTGTCGTAGCCCGACATCGCGGCAATGCCGTGGTAGTGACCGCTCGGCGCGTGGCCCCATCCCGCCTTCTTCGCCGCGGTATCGACCACCATCTGCCAGCGCGCCTCCTTGTCGAGCATGTTGCGACGGAACTCGTACGGGTCGGCCCCCGCCTCGTACGCCAGCTCATCCATGAAGCTCTCGACGGCGAAACAGTTGAGCGCGTGGCTCACCGAGCGCCAGTAGCCGACGTCGATACCGATCTCGTGCTGCAGGTAATCGACGTATACGTTCGGCACTGCGTACGGAAAGTTGTGGGCGGCCTCCACTGAGAACGGATCGATCGCACCGTTCGCCACGGCCGCGGGCGCCCAGCGCGACGTGATCGAAGGCGCGACCAGGTGGATCTTCACCGCGTTGAGCTTCTTCTCGGAGTCGAACGCGGCGGTGAGCGTGTTGCGCGCGGGCGGACGATACTTGTCGTGCGTCATGTCGTCTTCACGCGTCCACAGCAATTTCACCGGCTTGTTTGCCGCCTTCGCACATTCCACGGCCGCCGGAATGAAGTCGGACTCGAGCCGCCGGCCGAAGCCGCCGCCGAGAAACGTCGTGTGCACGAACACTTTCTCCGGCGGCAGTCCTGCAGCCTGAGCGGCTGCGTTCTGCGCGAACTGCTGAACCTGCGTCGGCACGTGGATGTGGCAGCCGTCGTCGCGAAACTCGGCGGTGCAGTTCTGCGGCTCGAGCGTCGCGTGCGCGAGCAGCGGCAGCTCGTACGTCTGCTCGAAACGCTTGCCGGACTTCAGCGCTGCGTCGACGTCGCCATCCTTACGCACATCCTTGCCCTTGCCGCCCGCAGCTGCCCTCAGGCCCGCGCTGATCGAAGCGTTCGTCATCTTCGCGTTCGCGCCCGGCGCCCACTCGATCTCCAGGGCATCGCGGGCCTGGCGCGCTTGCCACCACGTGTCGCCGATGACCGCGACGCCGGATGACGTCTGCAGCACCTGGCGCACGCCCGGCATGCCCTGCGCCTTGTCCGCTTTGAAACTCTTGACACTCGCACCGAGCTCAGGCGGTTGCGCGAGCGCTGCGTACAGCATGCCCGGCAAGCGCACGTCGATGCCGAACTGCGCACTGCCGTCCACTTTCGACGGCGTGTCGAGACGCTGCTGCAGCTTGCCGATGTACTTCCACTCGTTGCGCCCCTTCAGCTGCACGTTCTCGGGCTTCGGCAGCGCGGCCGCTGCTTCGGCGAGCTCGCCGAAAGATTTGCGGCGGCTCGTGAACACGACGTAGCCGTCGGCAACCGAGCACGACTGCGGCGGCGCGCCCCAGTCTTTTGCGGCTGCTGCGATCAGTCGGGTGCGCGCTTCCGCGCCGGCCATGCGCAACTTCTCCCACGCATCGCGCACGCTGGTGCTGCCGCCCGTCACCTGGCCACCGAGCAGCGCATTGACGTACTCGTTACCGGGCGGCGCGGATTCGACCTTGATGGTCGAAGGTGCGACGCCGAGCTCCTCGGCGATCAGCGTCGGCAGCGCCGTGTAGACGCCCTGCCCCATCTCCGAGCGATCGCACAGGACCGTGATCTGTCCATCGGTGCCGATCCGCAGCCACGCGTTCGCAGTGACCTGCTTCGGCGGACCGGCGTTCTTCGCAGCGTTCTCGGGCTTGCTGCACGCGGGCAGGTAGACCGCGACGACGAGGCCGCCGGTCGCGGCCGCTGCAGTCTTGAGGAAGCCGCGGCGCGACCACTCGCCACCCGTCACGGGCGAGTCATCATTCCCAGGTAGATATTTGCTGCTCATGTCAGCCGCTCCCCTTGCTCGTGCCCGTCAGCTCGGCCGCACGGTGAATCGCCTTGCGGATGCGCGGATACGTGCCGCAGCGGCAGATGTTGCCGGACATCGCGCTGTCGATGTCCGCGTCGGAGGGCTTGGGATTGCTCGCGAGCAGCGCTGCAGCCGACATGATCTGCCCCGACTGGCAGTAGCCGCACTGGGGCACATCGAGCTCGATCCACGCCTGCTGCACCGGGTGGCTGCGATTGCTCGACAGGCCTTCGATCGTCGTAATGGATTTACCGGCAACGGTTTCGACCGGAGTGATGCACGAGCGCGTCGGTGCGCCGTCGATGTGCACCGTACATGCGCCGCACAAGGCCTTGCCGCATCCGAACTTCGTGCCTGTGAGCCCGAGCGTATCGCGCAACACCCACAACAAAGGCGTGTCGCCGGCGACATCGACATCCTGAGCCTGACCGTTGATCGTGAGCTTGATCATGTTCAGTCCCCCCACGCTGACTCATCGTTGTGGTGCGTACTATACGCCGCGGTCGCACGGGGAGCGCAGCGCAGCGCTGCCTCAAAAACGCGGCGGGCGCTAGTGTCGGCGCATCGCGACGCCACGGTTGGTACGTTTGACACTCACTTGCTGCCTGTGTAATTACCACCGCTCGAATTCAATTCAGGAGACTCGCCATGGCGTTGTGGAAAGACCAGTACGGCCGCGAACAGAACACGCCGGAGCCGGCGCCGGACAAACCTGTCGCAGCCACGCCCGTGAGCATCGAGTCGGCCCGGCAGCCGGCGGCGGCACCCAGCGCGCCGCGCGGCGACGCGAAGGAATCGCTGCTGGCGGCGGGACTGACGATCGAAGGCAAGATCGAAGGCTCCGGTCACGTACGCATCGCCGGCAACTTCAAGGGCGACGTGCATGTCCAGGGCAATCTCACGATCGAGTCCGGCGCGAAGGTGACGGGCGGCGTGCGCGCCAACACGGTTGTGGTCGGCGGTGAGCTGGAAGGCAACATCGACGCTGCGGCGCGAGTCGAGCTGCTGCAGACCGGCGTGCTGAACGGCGACCTGAAAGCCGGCTCGCTGACCGTCGCCGCCGGCTCGCGCATGCGCGGCCGCGCGGAATTCGGCTGGGACGAGAAAGGCGGCAAGGGTTAAGGGGCCGGATTCGTGAACACCGGCCGCGTCGTACTGACCGGCAAGACGCGCACCTGCCCTCATTGCAAGGCGACGATTCTCGAGAGCGCGAGCGTCTGCCCGGCGTGCCAGCACCATCTGCGCTTCGACCCGAAGGCGATCGTCGAGCGCCGGCTGCAGCCGGCGTTCTCGGCGCTGCGGGTGGAGGGCGGGTTCAAGCATCCTGCCGGCGGTGAACCTTGGGAGTACGCAGTCGTCGTCTCGATCCGCAACGATCGCGGCGAAGAGCTGGCGCGCAAAGTCGTCGGTGTCGGCGCGCTGGCGCCGAATGAGGGCCGGCAGGTCATGGTGTCGGTAGACGTGTTTACCGCCACCGGGCCGCCCGTCGAAGTCGAGCGTCGCGCGGACACGTCGCATGCGCCGGACCGGAAGGCCGCGCCGGTGCCCGCAGAAAGAAAAGAGCTGCCGGAGCCGCAACGCAGCCTGCAGAGCATGGCGCAGCAGACCAAGGACAAGCTCAAGCCTCCGAAGTAAGCGTCCCGCGAGCGCATGCCACGAATCTATCTCGTGCGACACGCCAAGCCCGCGGCTGCCTGGGGCGACCAGCCGGACCCAGGCCTCGATCCGCTTGGCGCAACGCAAGCGACAGCCGTCGCGCAACACCTGGCGAACGCGATCGCTCGGGCGCCCGTGTACACGAGTCCGCTGCGCCGCTGCCGCGAGACTGCGCAGCCGCTCTGCGATTTGTGGCAATGCGCAGCAACAGTGCTCCCTGCGGTCGCCGAGGTGCCGTCGCCGCCGATGGATTCTGCTGCGCGTCGCGAGTGGCTGACTGAAGCGATGCGCGGCACGTGGCGGGCTTTGCACGATCAGGCTCCGCACGGATCGGTGGATTACCTGCAGTGGCGTCGCAGTGTCGTCGACGCTCTGCTCGCCTTGCCGAGCGACTGCATCATCTGCACGCACTACATCGCGATCAACGTCGCAGTCGGCGCTGCGCAGGAGCGCGACGACGTCATCTGCTTCCGGCCGGACCATGCATCGGTGACGGTCTTCGATACGGCCGCCGGACGCTTGCGGCTCGTCGAGCTCGGCCGCGAAGCCCAAACCGGGGTGCTCGTTCGTTAGGGACTCGAAGTAGCGTCGCGGATCACTTCAGTCGTGACAAAAAGGTCATTAATCGGTGACACGGAGGTCCACCTATAATCCGCGTCCCACTCATCCTGGCGGCACGAGAGAGCACGACCATGAAGATCTCCATGTACGAGGCTTCGATTCCCACGTTCCTGCACACCCTGCGCAACCTGAAGACCTTCCTCGAGAAGGGCATCGCGCATGCCGAGGCGCGCAAGTACGACCCGAACCTGCTCGCCGCGACGCGCCTGACGGCGGACATGCTGCCGCTGACGCGCCAGATCCAGATCGCGAGCGATGCAGCGAAAGGTGCGGCGGCGCGCCTCACCGGTGTCGATCCGCCGAAGTTCGAGGACAACGAGACGACGCTGGCCGATCTGATCGCGCGCGTCAGCAAGACCATCGACTACCTCGAGGGCTTCAAGCCCGAGCAGTTCGACGGCGCCGACGACCGCACCATCACGATCCAGACCCCGCGCCAGACGTTCACGTTCCCAGGGCTGATCTTCCTGCGCCACTGGGCGATTCCGAACTTCTTCTTCCACGTCACGACTGCGTACAACCTGCTGCGTCAGAACGGAGTGGAGCTCGGGAAGGCGGATTATCTCGGCCGCGTGAGCTGACAAAGCCACGAGATGAACGTGACGAGGTGACGGGCGACGAAGCATCGCGTCACTTCGTCACTTCTCTTCGCTGGCAGGCTTCCCCAAAAACATTAGACGGTCGTTCAGAGCCGTGACCATGTCGACGTACGCTGTCGCGCGCTGATCGTTGCGCGTAATCGCGTCGGCCGCATCCAGCGCCTCCTTGAAGATCGAGGAGCCCTGTTCGACATCGCCGCTCTTGACGCGCGCCGCGGCCAGCGCCGCGAACGCTGCCGGCTTCGGTTGTTTCTCCTCGATGTTCCTGATTGCACGCCGCGCCGATTCGATCGTCTCCGGCGAGAGCGGCGCAGTCGTCCGCAGCAGCTGCATCCCGAGCACGCCGAACTGAGCGGCCGCTTCGATGAGCGGATCGTCGAACTCGGCTGCGCTGGCCGACGCGGAGGCGCTGCTAGCGTTGGTCTGCATCGAGACGACATCGCGCACGAGCAGCGCTCGCGCGACTCGATCGTTCATGCGCAGCGCTGCCTGCAACGCACCGGTCGAATCTCCGGCGCGCGCCAGACCCCGCGCAATGTGATCGAGCGTGTCTTCGCGCTGGTCGCTTTTCGCGAGGCTCTCGGCTGCACGCAACGCGCGCATGAGCGTCTGCACTGCTGACTGACTGTCGCCGCTGACAGCTTGCAGGCGTCCGATCTGCGCAAACGTCAGCGCGCGGCGCTCGGGCTCGCCGGAATACGCTTGCACCCCGTCGATCGCGGCCGCAAACATTTTCCGTGCGGCTTCCATATCGCCTTCGACAGCGCACGTCGCGGCCAGGCGCCCCTGCATCACAGCGCGATACAGATCGTCGTCGATCTTCTGCAGCGTTTCGGTTGCGCCAGTCATGTCGCCCCTGTCGGCGCGTGCGAGTGCGATGCGTCCGAGGACCTGACCGCGATCGGAGCGACGCACGCGTGCAACCATCGCGTTGGCCTTGTCGTTGCGACCGGCACGGACTTCCGCAACGGCGATGTCGCCCACGGCGAGCGGCTGATAGAACGGATCGTCGATGTCGCGCAGCATGGCGCGCGCCGCATCCAGCTCACCGCGCGACGCAGAGATGGCGACGATCTGGCGCAGGATCTCGCTCTTCGCTTCCTGCTCGCGGATGCTCGCCGCGGTCTGCTGCGCGCCTGCAACATTGCCGCCACGCAGCTGGACTGTCGCGATCTGCACGAGCGCGGCGCCCTGCTGGCGTTTCGCTTCGATCCGATTCGCCGTCTCGCGCGCACCGGCCAGATCGTCGGCGGCAATCTGCGCGAGCACGACGTCGTTCAGCGCCCAGTCGCGAAAGGCCGGCTCGCGGATCTGCGTGACTGCCGTCAGCGCCTGGTGAATCGTGCGGTCGACCGCGGACTCGGCAACCACGGTCTGGACGCGGGCGATGCTTGCGAGGGTTTCGGCGCGCCGATACGGGTCTTCGATGGTGTCGGCCGCAGCCAGCGCACGAGACAGGGCGATGGAGCGCCACTGCTGCGGATCGTCCGCGCGTGCTGTCAACGACAGGATCGCGACCAGGGCCGCAACCAGCCGAAACTTCCTGAGCTGCATGATCGGCAGAGAAACCCCTGAGAGGGGTTAGCGTCGGCCGCTCGCAGCGAAAGGTCAACCGGCTCAGCAGTCGATGATCGGGGCGACCGCGGCGCGGATCCGGCGCATCTGCGGCTGCGTGACCATGCCGCCGAGCAGCTTCATCAGGTGCGGATGCTGGCAACCGCAGGCGATGTACTGCCAGCGATACGCGCGCAGCACCGTCTCGCGGATCGCGTGCTGCTCTGCCGGCGTAAAGGTGCGATCGCACAGGCGCATGAAGTAGCCGGCGTCGGCAGCCGACTGGCCCTGCAGCAGGTGGTCCAGACCGCCGATCAGCGCGATCAGGTCGTCGACCGCGGCGTCGCGCGCCTCCGGGCTCAGCGTCCGGTCCTCGCGGCACCACTCGATCTCATCCATCACCGCGTGCTGGCACTCCTCCAGCCAGTGAAAGCGGAAGACGTCGCGGTACAGGTCCGACAGCTCCTCGTCGCGCTCGATGCTTTCGCGGTAGTGCACCTGCGTGAAGAGTTCCACGTGGCAGGTCATCGCCAGCACCGCCCAGCTCGACTTGCCGAGCACGGCGCGTGCGACTTCGTTGGCGTCCGCGACCAGCACATAGCCGCCCGGCATCTTGGTCGCAAGCGCGGCCTCGATGCGGCGGAACAGCTCCTGGTGCTTGATCTCCTCGTCGCTGAAGCGCACCAGGCCCTCGAGCGCGACCTGGTC
This sequence comes from Steroidobacteraceae bacterium, assembly GCA_044866955.1. Classification (GTDB taxonomy): domain Bacteria; phylum Pseudomonadota; class Gammaproteobacteria; order Steroidobacterales; family Steroidobacteraceae; genus Steroidobacter. The sequence continues at coordinate 119,679 of JBIOUH010000010.1, read as the reverse complement.
GCCGAGGCCGTAGCGCATGGCCATTTCCAGCGTCTTGGTGCTGATGAAGCGCTCCAGCAGGCCGAAGATGGAGGCATAGCTGCGGCCCTGCACGTGGCTCATCGTGCGCTTCTCTTCGGGGGTGAGGAACGCCAGGTCGTTGACCTTGGTCAGCCCGTCCGGCAGGAACTTGCGGCGGAAATCGAAGCTGCGGCCGCGGAACACGTCCGCATCGATGTCCCAGCGCACGCGCTTGGAAGCCTTGATACAGCGCGCATAGCGGGCGCGGTCGCTGTTCTCCTGGAACAGGCGCTCGGCGGCGGGCGAAACGACGAGATCGACGGCGGCGTTCATGGGCTTACGTCCAGGCTTTGACGGGGACGAAGCGAATCGTGAACGAACCGCGCAACAGGCACATGAGGCAGGCGCCTCATTTTTGGCCGCACTGCGCCCGGGACAAATGTCCCACGTACCTTCGGACGATTGTCAGAACAGGCCGCGGTCGCGGGCCAGAACGATGGCGCGAGCGCGCGAATCGACGTGGAGCTTCTCGAAGATGTTGGTGAGGTGGTTGCGCACCGTCTTGTCGCTGATGAACAACTTGCGGGCGATCTCGCTGTTGCCCTCGCCGTGCGCCACCAATCGCAGGATTGCGTTCTCCCGCGCGGTGAGCTCGGGCAGGTCGCCGCGCTGCGGCGATTCCGTCGCGACTTCGGCCGGGCCGAGGAAGTCCACGAACGCTTCGCAGAAACGCTCCCACGCCGGCTCGCACTCGATCAGGATGTGATTGCGGCTCTCCAGCGTCACGAAGCGCGCACCCGGGATCTCGGAGGCGAGCAGCCGGCCCTGCTCGAACGGAATACGTGCGTCGCCGCGCGCATGGACGACCATCGTCGGCACTCGCACGCTCGGCAGTAGTGCGCGCACGTTGATCTCGCCGAACGATTCCAGGATGCGCGCCGCGATCTCCGGCTGCGTCGTGGTGCGCATCAGGTCGCTGAACCAGCGCACCTGCTCGGCGTTTGCATCCGGGATGAACAGCGAGGCGAACAGCTGGCGGAACGCAGGATTCTCCTGTCCCCAGCCCTGGCGGATCAGCTCGATCAACGCCTGGCCGTGGCGACGCGCCTCTGCGCCGCGCTGCCCCCAACCCTCGGCATAACAACCGTAGAGCACGAGCTGCGTGACGCGCTCCGGATGCCGCACGGCGTATTCGATGCAGGCCGCGCCGCCCTGCGACAGGCCGAGCAGCGGAAAGCGATCGAGATCCGAGGCCGCGACGATCGCCTCGAGGTCGGCGACCTGCGCCTCGTGCGAAAGATCCGCGGCGTTCCAATCCGACAGGCCGCAGCCGCGCGGGTCGAAACGGATCAGCTGGCGCCCGGACGAAAGGAAGCGGAACCAGTGCCGCCACACGGGGCTCTGCCAGTCGAACTCGAGGTGCGACAGCCAGTTCGCCGACTTGACGAGCGGCGCACCGCTCCCCGAGGTCGCGACCGCCAGGCGCACGCCGTCGGCGGACTTGATGAACCGGATGGTTTGCTGCATGGAGGCCAGGGGCGGCGGGCTGCCAACCGCCGCTGGCCGAAGAATACTCGAAGTGAGGGCCGCCCCGCCGTCAGATGGCGCGCAATGCAGTCGCGACCGGCAGCCTCGCCGCCCGAATGGCGGGGAACAGGCCGCCGAGCAGCCCGATCGAGCAGGCCCAGATGATGCCGATCGCGATCAGCGCCGGACTGACGCTGAGCTCGAAAATGAGGTGACCGACCCCCGCTCCGCCGGCGGATGTGCTGACCTGGTGGCCGTTGAAGAACAGCCAGGCGATCGCAGCGCCGATCGCGCCGCCAACCAATGCGAGCAGCAGCGCCTCGGCGAGCACCGACATCACCATCGCAGTCGCGCCGAATCCAATCGCGCGCAGCGTCGCGATCTCGCGTAGGCGCGCACTCACGGCCGAATACATCGTATTCAGCGCGCTGAAAATCGCGCCCACGGCCATGATGCCGCCGACTACGTAGGCGATGACGTAGATCACCTTGCTGATCGTCTCCGACTGGCGGCGGTAGTAGTCGCGCTCGCGGTTCACGTCGATGGCCAGCGCCGGGTTCGAGGTGAGCGCATCCTTGAACTTCTGGAACGCTGCCGCCGATTCGAGCTGCACGGTGACGCTCTGGAATCCGCCGCGCTGCTCGGCGTTGATGAGCGTCTCGGCATCGGTGAGGACCGTCGACTCGTGGGAGTCGCCGCCGGTCGTGAATATGCCCACTACCGTCCAGGTCGCACCGCGCGTCTTGAACGTATCGCCGATGTTGAGACCCTTGAACTCGGCGTGCGCCGCCTTGCCGACGATCACTTCGGTGACTGCGGGCCGGAACATGCGGCCCTCGATGATCTTCAGCTCCGGACGCAACGCCTGCAGTTGCGGCCCGACGCCGCGCATCGCCACGTTCACTTCCGCGTTGTCTTCTTTGCGAAAGAGATTGAGCAGCCGCAGCGCTTCGGCCGAAGCGATCGGCTTGCCGGCAGCATCGCGCCTGACGCCGGGAGCGTCTGCGACCAGCCGCGCGGCGTCGCGCCCCAGCGCGCTGCCGGTCTCGGATGCGGAGCCGTTGCGCATCACGATAGCGCGATCGTCACGACCCGAGTGCTCCATCGTCTCGATCATTCCGGTGGACATCGCGAGCACGGAGATGAGCACCGCGACCACACCGGCAATGCCGATCACGATGACGATCGAAGTGCCGACCCGGTGGGGCAGGCTCTTGAAGTTCATCACCGCGACCGCGCCGATCTGCTTGAACAGAGTCATGAGCTGCCTATCTCCCCGCGAGCGCGTCGACGATGTTCAGCTGGCGGGCGCGCCACGCCGGCGGCAGACCGCTGACAAGCGCGAGCACCAGCGCGGTGCCCCCGCCCATCGCCATGACGATCAGCGGCATGCCGAAATTGCCGAAGATCCGGCGCAGCGCGCCGGACTCGAAAACGAATGTCGCCAGCGCCAGGCCGATCGCAGCTGCGAACACGCACAGCATCAGCGCCTCGATCAGCACCAGCGTCAGCACTTTGGAGTCGGAAAACCCGAGCGTCTTGAGCACCGCCAGCTCGGGCGTGCGCTCCCTCACGGACTGCATCATCGTGTTGGCGGTGAGGAACAGCAGCGTGAACAGCACGGCGCCGACGATTGCGTTGACGATGAAGTTGATGTCGCCCAGCTGCTTGAGCTGCATCTGCGCCAGCGCCGACTCGGTCTGCGTGCGCGTCTCGTAGGTCGAATTCGCGAACAGCGCGTCGATCTGCTTCGAGATCTGCGTCGCCTGGTGCGGATCCTTGATGCCCACCAGGAAATAGTGCGCGGTGTGGGCGCCGAACGCGGCGTTCTCGTCGAAGTAGTCCTGATTGATGTAGAACGACGGGAAGCCGCCGAACGCCGACGCGTCGAACGTGCCCACCAGGTCGAACATCCAGGTGCTGCTGCCCTGCTTCGTCGTCCAGATGGAAGTGCCGAGCGGAATGCGGTCGCCGATCTTCCAGCCGTATTGCTTCGCCAGCTGCTCGCTGACCAGCACGCCGGTGCGCGTCTTCTTCATCGCCTCGAGGTACTCGGGTTTGATCTTCAGCTCGCGGTAGATCTGGAACAGCGGTTCCGCATCGGTGGCAAACGCCGGGATCGCGTTCTTCGCGTCGCGGAAATAACCGCCGAAATAGGTCCAGTGCGAGACGGCGCGCACGCCGGGCACGGCTTTGATGCGCGCGGCATAGGCGATTGGCAGGCCGTCGGTCATGTTGGTCTTGGCCGAGACGTACAGGCGATCGACGTTGAGATTGGTGACGACGGTGTTGAAGCCCTGGTTCAGTCCCTGCAACAGGCCGAACAACAGGAACGCCACCACGATCGACGCCATGGTGAAGAACGTGCGGGTGCGCTTGCGCCACAGCCCCGCCCAGATGAGACCGAAATATTTCATGCCGCCTTTCTCGCCACCTCGTCGACCAGCCGGCCCTTGTCGAGGTGCAGCTCACGCGAGGCATGCTCCGCCGCTTTCGGATCGTGCGTCACCATGACGATGGTCTTGCCCTGCGTGCGATTCAACGCCTGCAGCAGGTTCATGATCTCCTCGGCGCTGCGCCGGTCGAGATCGCCGGTGGGCTCGTCGCACACGAGCAGCGTTGGATCCGCTACCAGCGCGCGTGCGATGGCGACACGTTGCTGCTGACCGCCCGACAGCTCGTTGGGCTTGTGCTTGCCGCGATCGGCGAGGCCGACCAGCTGCAAAGCCGTCTGCACGCGCTTGCTGCGCTCTTTGCGTGAAAGATTGGTGAGCAGCAACGGCACTTCGACGTTCGCTTCCGCAGTCAGCACGGGAAGCAGATTGTAGAACTGAAACACGAAACCGATGTGCTGCGCGCGCCAGGAGGACAGCGCGGCCCGCGACAGGCGATCGATCCGCTGACCCGCGACCTGCACCTCGCCGCTGGTCGGCTGATCGAGACCGGCGATCAGGTTCAGCATCGTCGTCTTGCCCGATCCGGACGGACCCATCAGCGCCAGGAATTCGCCGGCTGTAATGTCGAGGTCGACGCCGTGCAGGACTTCCACCTGCTGCCTGCCGCGCAGATAGCTCTTGGCGACGTTGCGCAACGAGACGACTGCAGTCATGAGCTCACCCTCGCACCGCGGATGTTTTTTCAGCGGCGGCGAGTGTACGACGCCGCGAGGGGGGTCGTGATGCCGGATCGGCGAACGGCCGATACGCGCCGGTCAACGGCCGGCGCTGTAATCAAGCGGTAACGGGCTGCGCCGTAAGTCTCGCCTCGCGGATCGGCAGGTTCGCCGCGGCGGCCAGCAGCGCGAGAGTGATGTCCGCGTACCAGATCCATTCGTAGTTTCCGGTCTGCGCCAGCGCGACGCCGCCGAGCCACGCACCGAGGAAGCCGCCGATCTGGTGCGACAACAGCGTGAGGCCGAACAGCGTCGCGAGATAGCGCGTGCCGAACAGTTTGCCGACCAGCCCGGAGGTCGGCGGCACGGTCGCAAGCCACGTGAACCCGAGCGCTCCGGCAAACATATACACGTTGAGCGCCGTCTTCGGCATCACGACGTAGATGGCGACGATGAGCGCGCGACTCGCATAGATGAGCGCGAGCAGGTACTTCATGCGATAACGCTGCCCGAGCCAGCCGGCCGCAAGACTGCCGGCGACGTTGAACAGGCCGATCAGCATCAGCGACAGGGGCGCGACGTTCGCCGGCAAGCCGCACAGTCGCAGATCGTTCGGCAGGTGCGTGACCAGGAATGCGATATGGAAGCCGCACGTGAAGAAGCCGGCGTGCAGGCACAGGTAGCTCGGATCGCGCATCGCGACGCGTAGCTGCTCGCCGAGCGTGAGATGCGGCACGGGCGCGAGACTCGCGGCGCTCGACACCGCCGGCCGCCGCAGCGGCAGCACCAATGGGATCGTCAGCAGCGCGGCGAACGCGGTCGCGAACATCGCGCTCGCCCAGCCGGCCGCGCCGATGATGAGCTGCACGAGCGGCGCGAATACGGACTGACCGATCGATCCGCCCGCGTTGATGACGCCCGCTGCAAACGAGCGCTTCTCGGGCGGCAGTCGCTGCGCGGCAATGCCGATCAGGATCGAGAAACTGCCGGCGCCGGCGCCCGCCGCGGACAGCACGCCCATGGTGGCGATCAATCCGATGTCGGACGCCGCAAAGGGTGTCAGCGCATTGCCCAGCGCGAGCAGGATTGCGCCCGCGATGACGACCTTCACCGCACCGTACTTGTCGGCAATCGCGCCGAAGATGGGTTGAGTCGCGCCCCACATCAGCTGCCCGACCGCGAGGGCGAAGCTCATCGCGACGACAGTCACACCGCTCGACTGCGTGATCGGTATGAGGAACAGGCCGGAGGTCTGCCGCACTCCCATCGTGATCAGCAGGATCGCGCTCGCAGCGAACACGAGGGTGTACAGCTGTCGCCGGGATGTCGGAGCGGTCGTGTCGTCCATTGCCTAGTGTCGCCACACGCGCGCCCGGCGGGACAGGTACAGATTCACCGCGGGCGGTGAGTACACGGTCGCCGGACCATAACGATTTAGAATTTCCTGATCAGTTTCGCGTCGCGGCGACGATCTTCGCGGCCTGACGCTGCAGCTTCTGTCGCAGCGCGCGCGGCTTGACGATGTCCCCTTCCGGCCCGAGCTCGAACAGCACGCGCAGCGCGGTGTCCTCGCGATCGAACTCCAGCGTCACCGGCTTGCGGCCGCGGAAGCTGTCGCCGAGCGGCTCGAGCCGCGCCTGCAGCCACGATCCGAAGGCGTCCAGCAGGTGGCGACGCCCGCGTGCGCTGATGTTCAGCTCGACCGGGAATTTGCGCGCCGGCGGGTTGCTCTCGAACTTCTCGCACCACTTCTTCCAGAACTTCTGCAGGTCGAAGTCCGCATCGCGCGTGAAGGTCGTGCCGGTCGGCGCGAGCGTCTGGATGCGCGAGACGCGGAACACGCGCATTTCGCGCTGCACGCGCCCGATCAGGTACCAGGTGTCGACTTTCACGACCAGCGCATACGGCTCGACCCGATAGTCGCGATGCTCGTGGTTGCTGCGCTCGTAGCGGATGTCAAGGCAGGCATCCTTCCAGATCAGCGTGCGCAGCTCGTCCAGAAACGGCGAGGCGTCGAGCGAGCGGAACCACGGTTTGGTATCGAACAGCAATCGGCCGCGCGCGTGCTGCGCGCGCAGCTGATGAATCGAAGGGACCGCGGCAGCCAGCTTGTCGAGCGCGGAGTGCGCCGGCATCGACAGCTCGCGCACGCCGATCGATGCGGGACTCGCGATGAGTGCGAGCGCTTCGGCCTCGCCGGGCGAAAGCCCGGTGAGATCCGAGCTGTACCCCTCCACCAGGCGGATGCCACCGCCGCGCCCTGCTTCGGTGTAGACCGGCACGCCCATGGAGGAGAGCGCATCGATGTCGCGGAAGATCGTGCGAATCGATACTTCGAGGCGCTGGGCCAGCTCGCCCGCGGTGAGCGGGTGGCCGCGTTGCAGAGCCATCAGGATGGAAATGAGCCGTTGTGCGCGCACGCCTATCTCAGCATCCCTGCTCCCATGAAGGCCGCCACATAGTCGGCCTGGCTGCGGCGAATCGCCTCATAGGCTTCGTCGCGGCCGTAGACGTGCGTGATCTCGACCTTGTGCTCGGGCGAGCCGGGGGCGTGCTTGTAAGTGAGGAAGTAGTGGCGCAGGCGCTCGGTGACCGACGCCGGACATTGCGCGATGTCGGTCAACTGACCGTACAGCGCGTCGTCGCGCATGACTGCGATGATCTTGTCGTCGGCCTCGTTGTTGTCGATCATGCGCAGCCCGCCGATCGGGATTGCCTGCATCAGCAGGTCGCCATGCCCGATCGTCTTCTCCGTGAGCACGCACACGTCCATCGGGTCGCCGTCGCCGACGATGCCCGCCCGGCCCGTGCGCTCGCTGCAGAACGCCCCGACCCGGTCCGCGCACAGCGTGCGCGGCAGGAACCCGTACAGCGACGGGCTGACATTGGAGAATCGCTGCGGCCGGTCGACCTTCAACAGGCCGGTGGCCTTGTCGATCTCGTACTTCACCGTATCGGTGGGGACGATCTCGATGTAGGCGGTGACGATCTGCGGCGCCTGGGCGCCGAGCTCGACGCCGTGCCACGGATGGGCGCGGAACGCGGACGGAAAGTGCGTAGGCATGGTGAAATACTATCCTCATGCTCGACCTCAAGTCTTACATCCGCGATGTCGCGGACTTTCCCCGGCGCGGCATCCTGTTTCGCGACATCTCGCCGCTCCTGCGGCAGAAGTTCAGCGAGACCATCGGCGCACTGAGCGCGTTGCTCGACGCGGACGAGTGGTCGCAGGTGGAGGCGATCGCCGGCGTCGAGTCCCGCGGCTTCATCCTCGCGTCCGCGCTGGCGTTGCGGCACGGCAAGGGAGTCGTGCTCGTTCGCAAGAAGGGCAAGCTGCCGCCCCCCGTCGTCGAGCTGCCCTACGGCCTCGAGTACGGAGAGGGCGTGCTGGAGATGCAGCCAGGCGCCGGCCGCCTGTTGCTGGTCGATGACGTGCTGGCCACCGGCGGCACCCTGTACGCGACAGCGGCGCTGGCGGAGCGGGCCGGCTACACCATTCTTCATTGCATCGTGCTGCTCGATCTGCGGCTGGATCCGCCGTTCCGCTGGGATCGTCCGCCGGTGCGGGCGGCCCTCCAGTACTGATCTTTCGACGCCGGCGCCGCCATTCCAGTCTGCGGAATCGCGGGCTTACAAATCTTTGCCCGCAGAGGGACTTCCGCCACGGAACGAGCCGCTGACAACACTGTAGATAAGACGGCGGAGCAGCTATTCTCCGAGCGTTTTCTCCAGAGGGTTGCGCGATGAAGACGGTGCCCAGGTTGAATGCTGGAGCGATGATTTCGGCGCTCATGATGACCCTTGGGCTGGCGGGCCAGGCCTGGGCGATCCAGCCCGGCGAAGTGGTCGACAACTTCCGGCTGCTGGACCAGAACGGCAAGTCGCACGAGCTCTATTACTCGTCCGACATGAAAGCCGTGGTGCTGATGGTCCACGGCAACGGCTGCCCGATCGTGCGCCAGGCGCTGCCGGCGCTGCGCGAGATCCGCGAGCAGTACCAGGCGCAGGGCGTGGAGTTCCTGCTGCTCAACTCGAACCTGCAGGACAAGCGCGACGCGGTCGCGGCCGAAGCGAAGGAATTCAACGTCGACTTCCCGATCCTGCTCGATGAGGCGCAGCTCATCGGCGAAGCGCTCGGCGTGGTGCGCACCTCCGAGGTGTTCGTGATCGATCCGAAGGGCTGGAAGCTCGTGTACCGCGGCCCGATGGACGACCGGCTCTCGTACGAGAAACAGCGCCCGGCATCCAAGCACTATCTGACTGACGCACTCGACTCGGTGCTGGCGGGAAAGCCGGTGAAGGTCGCGAAGGCCGACGGCGTCGGCTGCCTGGTCAACTTCCCGGAGCGCGACCGCAAGGTGTCGCATTCGAAGATCTCCTATTCCCAGGAGATCGCGCCGATGCTGGTCGACAAGTGCACGGCCTGTCACCAGACCGGCGGCGTCGGTCCGTGGGCGATGACGAGCTACGACATGGTGAAAGGCTTCGCGCCCATGATTCGCGAAGTCGTGCGCACGCAGCGCATGCCGCCGTGGCACGCCGATCCGCACTACGGCGCGTGGCAGAACACGCGGGCGCTGACCGATGACCAGCGCAAGACGCTGGTGCACTGGATCGAGGCCGGCGCGCCGCGCGGCACCGGGCCGGATCCGCTGCTGAAGGTCAAGCCGGATACGAACGAATGGAAGCACGGCAAGCCCGACCTGATCGTCGAGATCCCGGCGTACGACATTCCTGCGACCGGCGTGATCGAGTATCAGTATCCGCGCGTGAAGAACCCGCTCGGCCGCGATGTCTGGATCACGGCGGTCGAGATCCATCCGGGCGCGAGGCAGGCGATCCATCACATCATCGCGCAGGAGCCGGTCTTCGTTAACGGCGAGCAGCGTAACAATGCGGGCGGCAACCTCGGCGGCTTCGCCCCGGGCATGTCGCCGATCGTCTATCCGTCGGACACCGGCGTGCTGTTCCCGAAGAACGGCGACTTCGTGTTCCAGATGCACTACACGCCGAACGGCCAAGCCGTGACCGATCACAGCAAGGTGGGCTTCTACTTCCGTGAGGTCGACAACCCGCCGAAGTATCCGCTGCACCTGACCGCGCTCACGGACTTCCGCTTCGAGATTCCGCCGGGCGCCAAGGAGTACGGCACGACGGTCACGCGCGACATCTCGCGCGACATGCTGATCTACAACTTCATGCCGCACTCGCACCTGCGCGGCAAGTCCGGGACCATGAGCGTCGTATACCCGGACGGCAAGCAGGAGATCCTGCTGAACGTGCCGAAATACGACTTCAACTGGCAGACGGTGTACGAGTACCAGGAGCCGAAGAAGATCCCGGCCGGCTCCAAGCTGGTGTGGAACTTCAATTGGGACAATTCGCCGCAGAACCCGGGCAACCCGGATCCGACCAAGGCGGTGAAATGGGGCGACCAGACCTTCGAGGAGATGGGCATCGGCTTCGTGCGCTATCGCTACCTCGACGAGGAAGTGGGCAAGCCCGCGCCGGCGCAGGTGACGAAGACGGCCGCCAACGACTGATGTAGGCATCGCGCTGTCAGCCGACCCGCCGCCGGCAGGAACCCTGTAAGCAACCGATGCGTTTCGTCCATGGAAGGACTCAACGTTTTGGGTGACGCGGCGCGATGAGAAAGCAATTTCGACTCGCGCCGTTTGAGCCGAAAATCGAGGACTTCCGCTTGAGGCCCCGTCCGTAAGGACGGGGCTTCATCGTATCGGGAGTTTCGCTATAGTCGCGGCCCTATGCGAAAAATCGTGCTGGGATTGCTGCTGGTCGCCTCTTCCTTCATCTGCGTCCCCGCACCCGCTGCCACCGTCTACGTATCCGACCAGCTGACTGTGCCGCTGCGGCGCGGGCCGTCGAACTCGCACAAGATCCTGCACGCCGGCCTGCCGAGCGGCACCGCTCTCGAAGTGCTGGGCGAAGACACCGCAGCTGGATTCACCCAGGTGCGCACGGCGAACGGCACCGAAGGCTGGGTGCCCACGCAATTTCTCTCGAACGAGCCGATCGCGCGCGACCGCCTCGCAGCTGCGAATCGCCGTGTCGAGTCGCTCGAGCAGCAGCTGAAGACGCTGCGCGAGACGTACCAGGAAACGCGCGGCGCCCGCACCCAGAGCGAAGGGCGCGTGACCGATCTGAGCAAGCAGACGGAGAAACTGCAGGCCGAACTGGCCGAGGTGCGGCGGATCTCCGCGACCTCGATCGCGAACTACGAAGAGAACAAGCAGCTCAAGGCGTCCAACGAGGCGTTGCAGAAGCAGGTCACCGACCTCAGCGCGCGCGTACGCGATCTCGACCGCAATGTCGTGCTCAAGTGGCTGCTGGCAGGCGGCGCGCTGGTGCTGCTCGGCCTGATCCTGGGCGCGTGGATCAAGTCGCGGCCCAAGCGCAGCAGCTGGGCGTGAGCTAGAATCTGGCGCCGCACAACGTCGAATAACACGCAAACGAGACGGGGAGCCTTCCATGAACAACGCGATCCGCGCCGCGCTGGTCGGCGCGCTGGCGACAGTTGCCGGCGCCGCATTCGCTCAGCAGCAGGACTTCAGCAAGGTCGAGATCAAGGTCACGAAGGTCTCCGGCAACGTCTACATGCTGGAGGGCGCGGGCGGCAACATCGCCGCGTCTGTCGGCGACGACGGCATCGTGATCGTCGACGATCAGTTCGCGCCGCTGGCCGACAAGATCCGCGCGGCGCTCAAGGGCATCACCGACAAGCCGCTGCGCTTCATCATCAACACGCACTATCACTTCGATCACACGGGCGGCAATCTGCCGTTGCACGATGCGACGATCATTGCGCACGACAACGTGCGCAAGCGCCTCGCCCAGAGCAACATGGCCGGCAACGGCGGCTCGATGAAGATGGAGCAGCCCGCGAGCCCGCCGGAAGCACTGCCGGTGATCACGTTCCAGCATGACGTTACGGTGCACGTGAACGGCGAGGACATCCACGCGCTGCACGCGCCGAGCGGCCATACCGACGGTGACAGTCTGGTGTTCTTTCCGAAGTCGAACGTCCTGCACGCGGGCGACGATTTCGTGCGCTACGGCTTTCCCTTCATCGATATCAGCAGCGGCGGCAGCAGCAAGGGCATGATCGAAGCGCTGGAAACTGCGATGGCGCAGGTCCCGGCGGACGTGAAGGTCATCCCCGGTCACGGCGCGCTGTCGACGGTCGACGACGTGCGCGACTTCGTGAAGATGCTCAAGGAAACGCGCGCCGCCGTTGAGAAGGAAGTCAAAGCCGGCAGGACGCTGGCGCAGATCCAGCAGGCGAAAGTGCTGGCGCCGTGGCAGAAGTTTTCCGGGCCGTTCGTCTCGACCGACCTGTTCATCGAGACGCTGTACAACGAGCTGACCGGCACGAAGACCGCCGGGCTCGTGAAGCACAACTGAGCCGCAACGGCTAGACGAGTCGCAGCTCGCCGGTCAACGCGTCGATCGCTTCGATCGGCGCCGGTCCCAGCCCCAGGCACGTCACCGTGCCGGCGGCGACGACCGTGTGACCCGCATCCCTGATGAGCGCGTTCGGCAGACCTGCGCGCTCGGCCGCCGCTTCGAGCGCCAGCAGCTCCTGCTCGGATTCGCAGCGAAGCACGACTTTCGGCATCCCTGCTTCCAGCCACCGACGGCGCGCATCTGCCGTCGCTTCGAGAAGCGCAGCAACCGACGCGTGCGCGACCTGCGCCGCGAGCTTGCCGCGTGGCAGCTTGAGTGCTTCGTTCACCACAATGACTTGCTTCATTGCAGGTCGGACTCGACTCCGACTGGCGTTGTCAGCCTGAAGCCCGACACTGCGTCAGAACAGCTCGCCTGCCGGTCCCTTCAGCATCTGTGCGCGCACCAGCGGGATCGGCGGACCGCCGTACGACAGGAACTCATCGTTGAACTGCCGCCACGACTGCTCGCCGCCGCGCGTCGCGGACCAGTCGGCACGCAACTTGCGGATCATCAGCTTGCCCATCGTGTAGTTCAGATACGCGGGATCGTACGTGCCGCGCGCAGCCTGCTGCCGCGCATTGCCGGCATCCTGATGTCCCTTCTCCTTGAACATCTGCTCGCACTGCTCGACCGTCATGCCCCTGGTGTGCAGCCCGATCGCGCACATGTAGCGCACGTTCCGCAGCAGCGCGTTCAGCAGCTGGCCGATGTGGCGCTCCGGCGCATCCTGCGCCAGGCCCTTCTCGACCATCAGCTCCTCGGCGTAATGCGCCCAGCCTTCTGCGTACGCGTAGCCGACGAACAGCTGCCCGAAGCGCCACGACGAACGGTTGGAATGCAGGAACTGCAGGAAATGGCCCGGCCACACTTCGTGCACCGACGTGAACAGCAGATCCGCCTTGCCCGGCACATACGCTTCCTGCTCGGCTTTCGACCACGACGGATCGGGCGGCGCGATGTAGTAGACGGACGGCAGGTTCTTCTCGTACGGCCCGGGAATGTTGATGTACGCGAAGTTCTGCCGGCGGTACGCGGGCGCCTCCATCACTTTCGCCTCTTCGGTGCCGGGGATCGTCACGACTTCATGATCGACGATGAACTGCCGTAGCTGCGAGAGCTGCTCGCGCGCGCCGTCGACGGCGCCGCCGGTCGGCTTGTCGGCGTTCATCTTTTCGATGCACGCGTCGATCGAGACGCCCGGTGCAAATTTCTTGCATGCCTCGTCCAGCGCCGCGAGGTTGCGCTCCATGTCGGCGCGGCCGATCTCCTCGAGGCGGTCGATCGAGGTCGTGACGTTCTCCGTCATGCGCACCATCGTCGCGAAGCGCTCCGGCCCGAGCACGTACGCGTCGCTCTTGCCGGGCTTCTGCGCCGCCAGCCATTTGCCGAAATCCTGCATTGCCTTCGCGGCCGGCTCGCTGACGTCCTGCAGCTGCTTCTTCAGCTCCGCGTCCTGCACTTCCGCGAATGCCTGCGGCACGTCGCTGCGATAGAAATCGGCGAAGCCGCCGAAGCTCTTGCTGCTGAAATCGAGGAAGGTCTTCGGCAGCGGCATCTGCAGATTCTTCTTGATCTGCGCCACCGCGCCGGGAATCTGCTGCGCGTAGTTGATGAATGCGCGCAGCCGCTGATCGGCTGCGGCATACGGCACGGTGACGTACGTGCTCGGATCGAGACCGTTGTTGAAATACCAGCTCGGATTGGTGAACGGCTGGCGCACGTCGCGCATCCAGAACAGATCGTTGTCGATGCGGCTGATCACGTAGTCGCGCTGGAAACGCTCTTCGGGCGACAGGGAGCCGTCCTGGAAGCCGACGGCGCGCTGCCGCACCTGCTCGAGCCGCGCGACCTCCTTCTGAATGCCTTCCGGCGTCCAATCGCCGATCTGGCCGTCGAACTCGTGCCGGCCGCTCGCGACTGCGAAGGACGGATTGGCGACGAAGTACGACTCGATGAACTCGTCGACGAACTTGGTCCACTCGACGTTGACCGCCGGCGCAGGCGCTTCGCTCTTGTGCTCCGGCGAGGGCGACTTGCTGCATCCCGCGAGCGCTGCCAGCGTCGCAGCAACGAGTACTACGAAATAGGGATGACGGGGGCGGAGATGCGCCATGTGCAGAACCTCACGGGAAAGAAGTGCACGAAAGGCGCGAATGATACTCGCCCTCCCCCAGCACGGGGGAGGGCAAGTCTTGCAAGGACCGCTTCAGAAGTTCATGCGGAACGACACACCGTACGTGCGCGGCATGTTGGTGAGATAGCCGACACGCGCGCGCGTGCCGCGCTCACGATCGAGCGACAGGAAGGCCCGCTCGTCCCACACGTTGTTGATGAACAGCGCGGTCTCCCAGACCTCGGAGCGCACGCCGACCCGCAGGTTGCCGATCTCATACGACGGCAGCTCCGGATCGAACGTGAAGCTGTCGATCGTCGGATCGCCGAACGGAATGAACGGCGGGCCCGCGCCGCCGATCTGACCGAACGGCGCCTCCTGATCGGCGAGCTGCGTGAAGGACGAGCCCACGTATTGCACCGTGAACACGCCGAAGCCTTCCAGGTTGCTGAAGACCGGCTGCGTGTAACCGACGCTTGCCGTAGCCTGCAGCTCCGGAGACGTCGGCAGCCGGTTGCCCTTGCGGATGCCGGCGAGCGGCGTCGTGCCCGTGCCCGTGACGCTGCTGTCGATCTCCGCTTCGACCCAGGTGGCGCCGATGCTGAAGTCCCAGTTATCGGTCGGCCGTGCGAAGAGCTCGGCCTCGACGCCGAACGTGTGCGCCTCGGGCACGTTCACGACGATGCGCGACGAGCAGCTGCCGGCGTCGACGTTCGCCTGCAGATTCTCGATGTCCGAATAGAACACCGCGCTGTTGAACGTGATGCGGCCGTCGGCCCATTGCGTCTTGGCGCCGATCTCGTAGTTCCAGGCCTTCTCGTCCTCCCAGTTGGTCTTGCGGATGCTGCCGAACAGCGTGCGATCGGAGGGGCTGCAGATCGGATCGTTCAGCGGATCGTTGATGCCGCCCAGACGGAAACCGCGCGCGATCTGCGCGTTGAGGTGCACGTCCGGGTTCATCTCGTACGACATGATGAAGCGCGGCGAGAAGCCGTCGGAGTCCACCGAGCCCGGCACGTTGGCCTGCGGCGCGGCGAAGAAGCCGCCGAAGTTCAGCACGCGATCTTCGTCATAGTCGTAGTAGCGCGCACCCAGCGTCGCCGCCCATGCATCGGAGAAGTGCCACGTCCCTTCACCGAACAGCGCGAACTGCTGCAGGTTGTAGCTCAGGCGCGAATAGAACGGCGTGTCGGGCGGGGCCAGCAGCTCTTCGCTGCCCACGCCGAACAGTCGCTGCGTGATCGCGTCGTAGCCAGGGGTCGGCAGCGTCTGGCCGTAGTTGCGGTCGACATCCTCGAAGAACGTGCCGACCAGCCACTCGAAAGTGGAGTTGCCGTTCGACGCGATGCGGAACTCCTGCGAGCGCGCTTCCAGCTGCGTCTCATCGTAGAGCGGCGAATTGAGGCGCGCCTCTGCCGCCGTACCGCCGATATCGATCGTAACGCTGCCCGTCAGCTGGCTCGCATCGCGCAGCACGAGCACGTCGCGATTGGTGTACGTCGTGATCGAAGTCAGCGTCACCGGGCCGACGTCCGCTTCCAGCTTGATGTCGGCGAGGCGGAACTCGTCCGTCAATCCTTCCTGGATCTGCGTGACCTGGCCGCGCCGTCCCGGATCCACCGGCGGCTCGGTGGTCGTGAACGGATTGCCGAGCACGTTGTAGACGTCGATGCGCGGATAGCCGTCGGTCTCGAGCTTCTGGTACACGATGCGCGGCGTGATCGAGAAGTTCTCGGTCGGCTGGATGAGCCACGCGAGACGCGCGCCGCTCTTCTGACCGCTGTTGACGTCCTCTTTCTTGCCGCGGCCCGGATACACGGAATCGATGAAGCCCGGCAGCTCATCGTGATAGCCGACGATGCGCAGCGCCGAGATGTCCCCGACCGGCACGTTCAGCATGCCCTTGACGGATCCGCCGAACTCGCTGTCGGTGCCCGTGGAGGCAGAGGCCTCGACCGTGCCGCCGAACAGGCCGAGCTCGGGTTGCGCGGTGATGTAGCGAAGCACGCCCGAGATCGAGCCGGAGCCGAACAGCGTGCCTTGCGGTCCGCGCAGCACTTCGAAGCGCTGCAGGTCGAACAGGTCGAGATCCGGCGTGAACAGCGCCACCGAGATCGGCGACTCGTCGAGGTACACGCCGACCTGCGCTTTGACACCGGGCTGGTCGCGCACGACCTGTCCGGCGCTGATGCCGCGCAGTGCGACCTGGCTCTGGCCGGGTCCGAGATCGGTGATCGCGAGGCCCGGCACCATGCGGCCGAGCTCGGGCAGGCTGGTCGCGCCGGCATTGCGGATCTGTTCACCGCTCGGCGCAGCCACCGAGAACGGCACGTCCTGCAGCGCCTGCTCGCGCTTCTGCGCCGTCACGATGATCTGCTCGATGATGCTGTCGTCGCTCGGCGCGGCGGCGAAGGTCACGGCGGGCGCAGCCAGCGCCAGCGCGACCACGCTTCGGGTCAAGGTCTTCGTTCTGTACATGTCCTGGTTTCCCCCATGTAACACAACACTCGAATCGCAAAAGCGGAAAGGGGCGCGAGCGCGCCCCTTTCCGGCAGTTACCTCTTGGCTGAAGTGGTTTCCATTCAGAACTTGATCGCGGCGCGGGCGTGAATGTAGCGGCCCGGCACCGGATAGACGGTTCCGTCGTAGTTGTTCAGATCGCACGCGCGGCACGGCGGCGGATCCTCGTCCAGGATGTTGTTGATGCCGAGCGCCAGCTGCATCTTCTGATCGAAGAACGACGGCGTCCACGCGACCTGCAAGTCCGCGTACACCCGCGAATCGAGCTGATCGATGTCCGGCGGGTCGCTGCACAGGTTCTGGTTGCGCGCGTTCGTGATGCAAGCGCCGTCGAGCGCGCTCAGATAACGAAGCGTCAGCGACGTGACGAACTCGCGGAACTGCCAGTCCGTGGCCAGCGTCGACTTGTAGCGCACGTAGCCGCGCATCGGCGAGCCGAGCTCGATGCCCGCGAGCTCGCGACCGACCACCGAGCCTGGAGTCGCACCTGCGGTGAACTCCTTGTAGCCGGCCAGATAGGTGTTGGCCCACGTGAAGCGCAACGCGCCGAAGCTCGCCTCCGGCGTCGACAACGTGATCGTCCAGTCGATGCCGTCCGTCTCGATGCCGCCGATGTTCGTCAGCTGGTTGGCGAACGCAATGACCGCGCCGCCCGGACCGCGCACGATGCCGTCGCAGAAGGCCGGGGCCAGCGTCTCGACGCAACTGACCAGCTGGGCCTGAGCCGATGGCGCCTGGATCGCGTTGTCGAGCTTGATGTTGTAATAGTTCACGTCGAACGTGAGCTCGTCGATCCACGAGGCGTTGCGGGCCCACGCCGGGCTGTAGCCGATGCCGAACGTGTAGGTCTCCGAAGTCTCGGGCGTCAGGTCCGGATTGCCGCCGGTCTGCACGCTGATCTGCTGATTGAGCTGGCGGAACGTGGTCGGGACGCCCAGGGCCTGGCATGCGGCGGTCAGTGCCGCATCGTTGGCTGCAAGGTAATCGTTGCACGGATCGTCGATTGCGCTGTCGAACCGCGAGCCGGTGTTGAACAGCTCGCCGATGTTTGGCGCACGGAAGCCTTCTGCCCAGTTCGCGCGAATCGACAGGTCGTTGAACACGCGCCAGTAGATGCCGGCCTTGTAGACTTCATCGCGACCGAAAGTGTCGTAGTCCGACGAGCGCACGGCCCCCGACAGCTCCAGGCGCTGCACGCCCGGGACGTCCGCGAGCAGCGGCGCGCGCAACTCCAGATACTCCTCGGTGACCTTGACCTCGCCCGCCGTCGGCGAAGCCGGCACGTCGGCGGTTTCACCCGCCTGCGCGATCGAGTCGGGCGTGAACGAGCCGCGCTCCTTGCGGTATTCGAAACCGAACGCGTACGAGAACGCGCCGGCCGGCAAATCGAACAGCTCGCCGGAAAGGTTGGCTGCGATGTCGTTCAGCTCCTGGTCGCTGTGGTCGTTTTGCGTGAACGTCGCCCATTGGAGCATCTCGGGCGTGATGCTGCCCAAGCCGCCGAAGACGTTGAACGGCACGCACCCCGGATTGGCGAGACACTCCTCCTCGGGACCCAGCGCGAGCGCCAGTTTGCGCGCGTTGAAGATGTTGTGGCCGGTCTGCGAAGCGTCGTTGCGGCCCCAGTTCAGACTCACGTCCCAGTAGTGGGTACGGCTGCCCAACTCCACGTTGCCGTTCAGTCCACCCGACAGCATCCAGCTGTCCACGTTCTGGTCGAAGATGCGCGGCCCGGCTTCCAGCGGGCGGCGGCCGATCGTGATCAGGTTGTTGCTGCCGTTGGGACCGAAGCCCGGACCGAAGTTGACGCCGAACGGATTGTAGGGTTGATCGGCCGGGATCACGATGTTGTCGAGATAAAAGCCGGCGCCGGCGTCGGAGCCCATGAACAGCGGGTTTGGGGCGGCCTGGTTGTGTGACCGCCGATTCGTGAACGACGCGGTGAACGTCAGCTCGACGTTGTCGGCGAGGTCATACGCCGACTTGCCGAACACGTTGACGCGGCGATTCGGCGTCGAGAGGTAGTTGAACGGCCGGAAATTGAACCGGTCGGGGGTGTCGAACGCGTGCCAGTCGCCGCTCGCCGGATTGTTCGGATCGTAGTTGGCCCCGGTCGCACCGTCGTTCAGCGTGATGTCGATGACATCGGGATCGGTGTCGGCATCCGGCCCGTCGCCGCGCGGATCAAGAAAAATGAAGCGGCCCTGTGGCGTGCCGGAGCTGCCGCCGAGGTTGCACGGGTCGGCGCCGAAGACCACGCACCGCGACAGCTCACGATCGCCCGACATCACCGGGTCCTGGCGCGAATAGCCGACGCTCAGGAACGTGCGCGTCTTGTCGCCCCTCGCACCCCACGACAGGTTGTAGTCCTGCGTGTAGCCGTCGCCTTCGTCGTACGCAGCCTGGTTGGTCTCGAACTCGAAGCCCTGTGCATCCGACTTCGTGATGACGTTGACCACGCCGGCGATCGCATCGGAGCCGTAGATCGGCGATGCGCCGTCCTGCAGCACTTCGATGCGCTCGATCGCCGCAGTGGGAATGGTGTTGAGGTCGACCGCGCCGGACACGCCGCTCGCGGACGAGCCGCGCACCCAGCGCTTGCCGTCCACCAGCACCAGCACGCGCTTCGACGTCAGGTAGCGCAGATCGATTTCGCTCGCGCCCGCGCCGATGCCGCCGCCGTCCGGCGGGAAGCCGAGGTTGCCGCTCGCGTTGTTCGAGCGGTTGATGGCGGAGCCGGAGATGGGCAGCCGCTGCAGGTAATCCGCGACCGAGATTTCGCCGCTGCGATCAATGTCAGCGGAAGTCGTGGTCTGCACCGGAGCCGTCTGTTCGACCGGGCTCTGTCGAATGCGCGAGCCGGTGACGACGACCTCTTCCGGCTGCTGCTCGGCAGCCCACGCGGTATGTATACATGTGGCAGGGATCAGACACGCCGATGCGAACAGGGCGTAGCGATTCTTACCGGCCAGGGTACGAAACGTTCTTATATCCATAACGACCTCCCGAGAGAGGGCGCTGACGCTAGCACTCGATATTGTAAAGAAGCAAGACGGGGGGGCCGCGCTCGCCCGCGAATTAATCGTTTTGATGCAGGAATACAACGGGCAAATGACTTCCTTGCGCAATCGTGGGTGCAAGGGTCCGCGCGGCTCGAGAGCGTCCATTCTGCGCACGCAGCGACTGCTGCTCGACGAGGTGGAACCTTGGCGGAAGCCCGCGCGTCATGTTCTCGGAAGCAGCAAAGTTATCGTCGCAATACGAAAACCAAGCTCTTCCGCCGCCGCGAGATCGCGACCTTCTCTTGAAGTAACGGTCTGCGGCACGAAGCCCCGCCTTCTGCGACGGGGCTTCGCTTTTTTCTGCGTCCGGAATTTTCCGATCAGAGAATCGACTGCACCAGATAGCCGTAGGCGCGCGGCTCGGTCAGCGCAACGAACACCAGGCCCGTGATCGCTCCGCCGAGGTGCGCATCGTGATTGATGCGCCCGCGCGGATGCTTGGCCGCGTAGTACGTGTAGAGCAGGTACAGCACTGCGAACAGCGGCGCCGGGATCGGTACCGGGATGAACATCACGTACAGCGACATCTGCGGGAAATAAACGATAGCCGCGAACAGTACGGCCGAGATCGCGCCGGAGGCGCCGAGGCTCGCGTATTCCGGATTACGCCGCTGCTTGTAGTACGTGCCGGCGTGGCTGATCAGCAGCCCCGCCAGGTACAGCACGATGAACTGCGCCGTGCCGATGTAGCGCTCGAGCTGAAAGCCGAAGAAGAAGAACGTCATCATGTTGAACAGCAGGTGCATGAAGTCGGCATGCACGAATCCGCTCATGACAACGGTGTCGTATTGCTTGCGCCGTAACAGCCAGTAGGGCCGGAACAGGTTGCGCTCGAGGAATTGCGGCGAGCTGAACCCGATCAGGCTGATGACGATGGTGGCGACGAAAATAATGAGCGCGCCCGAGAGTTGCAGACCCACAGTGCCACTGACCCCGACGGTGACCGACGAGGGCGCATTGTGCCGGATTCAGCCGCCGCAGGCTTGGCGCTCGCATTCGATCGCGTGCACGCGGCCCTGCAGGTCCGCTGCATAGACGACGCCGTCGCCCACCGCAGGCGCCGCCGCGAAGCCCCATTCGGCCTTCTTCGCCACAGTCTCGGCGCTGGGTGGATCGAGGTACAGCCAGCGGATCGCGCCGGTTGCGCGATCGATGGCGATCACCGAGCCAGCGCGTGCACCGGGATAGGCGCCCGCCCCTACAGTTGCGGCCACAACTAGCTTGTCGCTGACTGCGGTGCGCGGCCAGGCCCAGCCCGGGACTGCCGCCTTCCATCGCAACTTGCCGTCGCGTGCATCGATTGCGAATACGCCGACACCGTCCGATGAGCCGGTGTAAACGACGCCGTCGCGCACGACCGGAGGCGATTCGATCCACGAGAACCAGTAGTAGTGTTTCCACAGCTCCGTCCCGCTGGTAGCGTCGAGCGCGATCAGGTCGTACGTGCGGCTGCCCACGAATACACGGTCTGCATCCACGATCAGATCGCCTGCAACCGGCAGCCTGGCGTCATAGGTCCAGCGCGGCTTGCCATCGCTGGCGCCGACCGCCTGCACGACGCCCTTGTAGTCCGCGAACAGGACCATGTCGCGATACAGTGCAGGCGTCGCCGTCATCATGTCCTGCGCCTCGACTCGCCACTGCTCCTTGCCCGTTGCGAGATCCAGTGCGTACAAAGTTTTGTCGCGGCTGCCGACATAGACGCGCTTGCCATCCGCAACGACGCTCGATCCGTAGCGATCCCAGCGCGAGCCCTCCTGGTACGGCGAAATGCGCTCCGGGCTGCCGCGATCGATCTTCGCGCGCCAACGCTCCCGACCGCTGCGCTTGTCCAGCCGGTAAAGAAATCCGGTATCGGACGCGAGGTACACGGAATCGCCGATCACCGCCGGCCGCGCCTTGATCGGCTTGTCGGTCGCGAATTTCCAGCGCATCGCGCCCTGGGCGTCGAGCGCATGCAATGTGCCGGCGTCGTTGGCGACCAGGATCAGGCCGCTGTCGGCATCGCGCTCGATGCCGGCCCACACTGCCGCACCGGTATCGAACGTCCAGCGCACCTGCGGCCGCGGAAAGTCCCACGTGCGCGGAACCGGCTTGGCGAACGGCTCGGTGCGGCGGAACTCGACCGGAATCTTGTAGACCGGCACGGCTTCCTCGGCCAGGAAGCCGCTCAGCGTGCCGGCCTGCCGATCGAAGCGCAGCGGGAACGGATACGGCTTCATGTCGAGCGTCATGCCGTCGATCGTGACGGTGCCGATAGGCACGTCGTAACCGCCGATCCCGAGCAACGAGATGCGCACGGCTTGCTTGCCGTCCTCTTCCAGGAAGTGCAACAGGACGCGCGAGGACTCGCCGCCGTACTGCGGCTCCGCCGACCACCAGCCGGCGATGTCGTCGAACTGGAAAGTCTCCGCGGCGCGCGCGACGCCGGAAGTTGCCGCGATAACTGCGGCGGCAATGAACAGGGCGCGGGACAGCATGGCCGTCTCCTGAATTGGAATGGCTGCGAGTCAAGCGAAGCTGCGACGACGGGTCAAAGATTCGCGGCGAACGCGCGCGCTTTCGCGCCGAACGTCCGCGCTGCTCCGCGGACGGACTTGCGTACAGGATGACTTCCAGGGGCTCGGCGCGCAGACTTCTGCAGCGGGACGCGATAACAAAGGCGCAGCCAATGAGTACCTCCCTGGCCCCCACCGAGCGCGAAGAGCGCATCGGGATGCTGGACACCACGCGCGGCATCGCCGTGCTCGGCATCCTGATCATGAACATCACCGGCTTCGGCCTGCCGAACGCCTACGACGACCCGACCAACTGGGGCGGCAGCGAGGGCGCGAACCTGACCGTGTGGCGCATCGCCGCGCTGTTCTTCGAAGGCACGATGCGCGGCATGTTCACGCTGCTGTTCGGCGCGGGCGCGTTGCTGTTCCTGCAGCGACACGCGGCGCGCAATCCCGGTCTGCTGCCGGCGGACCTGTTTTTCCGGCGCACGATGTGGTTGATCGTCTTCGGGCTGGTGAATGCGTACGTGCTGCTGTGGTCCGGCGACATCCTCTACTACTACGGCCTCGTCGGACTGCTGCTCTTCGTCTTCCGCAACGTGGCGCCGCGCAAGCTCGTCGCTGCGTCAGCGGTCATCATGATCCTGCAGACCGCCGTAACCGTGAGCGAGTGGTATGACTACGAGGATGCCGGCGCCGCGGCGGCGGCCGCGCAGCAAGCACGCAGCAACGGCAAAGTTCTGACGGAGCAGCAGACCGCGGCGATCGACACCTTCACGAGAATCAACGAGCAGTTCAAGCCCCCGCGCGAGAATCTCGAGAAGGACGTCGAGCGCGTGCGCCAGAGCTACGTCAGCGCGCTCGGCAAAGTCGCGCCGGAGAGCTGGCACTTCGAGACCGTGTTCTTCTTCGAGCACGGGCTGCTGGAATGTCTCGGCATGATGCTGCTCGGCATGGCGTTGCTGAAATACGGCGTGCTCACCGGCGCAGCGCCGCGGCGCGTGTACCTGGCGATGATGCTCGCGGGCTACGCGATCGGCCTGGCCGTCAACCTGTTCGAGACGACCAACCTGGTCCGCGACCACTTCAGCGTCCAGGCGATCATGACCTCGTATCTCACTTACGACCTCGGGCGCATCCCGATGACGCTCGGTCATGTCGGCCTGATCGGCCTGGTGTATCGAATGCCGGCGCTGGCGAGCGCGATGCGCACGCTCGCCGCGACGGGTCAGATGGCGCTCACGAACTATCTGTCGCAGAGCCTGATCTGCCTGTTCCTGTTCACCGGCGCCGGGCTCGCGCTGTTCGGGCATCTCGAGCGCCACGAGCTGTACTACGTCGTCCTCGCGATCTGGATCGCGCAGCTGATCTGGAGCC
Organism: Steroidobacteraceae bacterium; assembly: GCA_044866955.1. Lineage (GTDB taxonomy): Bacteria > Pseudomonadota > Gammaproteobacteria > Steroidobacterales > Steroidobacteraceae > Steroidobacter. Next base: position 96,003 of record JBIOUH010000010.1, on the reverse strand, counting down.
CGCTGTGGCTGCGCCGCTTCCGCTTCGGTCCCGCGGAATGGGTGTGGCGCTCATTGACGTACTGGAAGAAGCAGCCGATGCGCAGTGACGTGACGCATGCGACACAAGCGACACAGGTGACGTAGCAGCGCCGAGTCTCGTCACTGTTGCTGAGTTTCGAAGATCTTCCAGACAGTCGGCATCGTATCGGCTTCGTCGGCGCGCTTGTCCGTGCGATAGCGCTTGACGCGCGCGAGCCGCAGCGCGAGTCCGCCCGGATAACGCGAGCTCGCCTGCAGATCGCTGAACGCGATTTCCACCACCAGCTCCGGGCGCACGTACACGGTATAGCCGTCGTTGCTGATCTCGCGCGCCTGCAGCTCTTTCGTCTGCCATTCGAGCACTGCGTCGGTGAGTCCTTTGAAGGTCTTGCCGAGCATCACGTATTCGCCGGTGGCGGGATCGAGCGCTCCGAGATGCAGATTGGAAAGCTTGCCGGTGCGCCGGCCGTGGCCCCATTCCGCCGCCAGCACGACGAGATCGAGCGTGTGCGCGCGCTTGATCTTGAGCCAGCTCGCGCCGCGATTGCCGGCTTCGTACGGCGAATCCAGCGACTTCGCCATCAGGCCTTCGTGCCCGGCCGCAATTGCCGCGTCGTAGAACGCCTGCGCTTCAGGGGCGGAAGCAGTGATCAAGCGCGGAATGATCAACTCCGCGGGCACTGCGCGCGCCAGCGCAGCGAAACGCTCACGCGTCGGGCGGGCGGTGAGACTTTCGCCTTCGAAGTGCAGGCAGTCGAAGAAGAACGCCCGGATCGGCAGCTCGCCACGCAGCCGCTCGACATCGAGCTTGCGGCCGAAGCGCCGCATCGTGACCTGGAACGCGTGCGGCCGGCCGGCCGCGGTGAAGGCGATCGCTTCGCCGTCGAGGATCATCTCGCGCGCCGGCAGGCCCTGCACGGTCTCGACGATCTCCGGCACCGCCGCGGTCACTTCGTTCGAGCTGCGCGTGTAGATGCGCACGGACTCGCCGACCTTGTGCAGCTGAATGCGCGCGCCGTCCATCTTCCATTCGAATGCGACCTCGCCGCCGAGTTGCGTGAGCGCTTCGCCGACGTCCGCTGCAACCTGCGCCAGCATCGGCGCGATCGGCGACAGCGGCGCGAGCTGGAACTGGGCAAGGGATGACTCGCCTTCGGTCAGCGAAGCTCGCGCCACGGCGCCGAGATTCTTTGCGTACATCGCCGCACGCCGGATTTGCTCCACGGGTATGTCCGCCGCCGCGGCAACCGCATCGACCATGACCCCTTCGAGTGCACCCTGCCGCAACTCGCCCGTCAGCAGCCGGATCAGAAAGTCCTGCTCGTCCTGGGTGGCGCGCGTGAACAGATCCTGCAGCGCCTGTGCGCGGAGCGTCGCCGATCCGGAGCCGCGAATCGCAGCGACGTCCGCCAGGCTTCGATCCACGTCTGCGATCGTGAGCGTGGCGTTGGCAGCTGCACCGCCGCTTTCGACGGCCTTGCGCAAGACGGCGTAGCCGATGCCGAAGCGCCCCTGCGGGGTTTCACCGGATAAATAATGCACGGCTGTGTCGATCTCGCTAGGCTCCACGGCGCGCAGGTGCGCAGCGAGCTCACGGACCTTCGCGAGGCGCGCGGACGTTGCGCCTACGCGCCGCGAGACGGCGACCAATTCGGCGAACAGGCTCATGCTGCGATTGTATGCCCGAAGCTTCTAAATCAGCGCTGCGCAGATTGCTGCCGCTGCTGTGGGTTGCGATCGCCGCGGGCGCCGCGTGGGTACTGGTCGAGCGCATCGAAGAGATCGACTTCGAGGATGTCGCGCAGCATCTGAGCAGCGTGCCGCTGCCGACCATCGTCACGGCGTTGCTGTGCGCGGCAGGCGTCTACATCACTATCGGCTTGTACGAAGGCATCGCTGTCCGTCTGGCCAGCGGCCGCGACCTGCGCTGGCAGGCATTCCGCACGGCGGTGATCTCCAATCCTATCGGCCGCGCCATTGGCGTCGCGATGGTCAGCGGCGGCGCGCTGCGCTATCGCATGTACGCACCGGAAGGTCTGTCGCTCAAGCAGATCGGCGCGGTGATCCTGCTGGTCGCAATGCCGTACGTATTCGGCGTCGGCTGGCTGATCGATGTGTCGCTGCTATTGCACCTGAAAGAGGCGAGCCGTGCATTCCAGTTGCCAGTCGCCGCAGTCGCAGTATTCGGCGTGCTCGGCCTGGCGAAGGATGTCGGCTGGCTGGCCTTCGTCGCGACCCGCACGCAACCCATCGTGCTGCGCGGCCAACCGATCCGCCTGCCGTCGCTGCGCGACGCGCTGGTGCAGATTGCGTTCGGCCTGAGCCAGATCTCGCTGATGACGACGATCCTGTACCTGTTCATGCCGCCGGAGCTGAACATGACCTGGCCCGCATTCGTCGCGGTGTACTGCATCGCCTTCGTCGCCGGCCAGATGAGCAACGTGCCCGCGGGACTGGGCGTGCTGGAGGCGGCGCTGTTCCTGATGCTGCCGCACGTGCCGCCCGGGAAACTGGTTGGCTCGGTGCTCGCTTATCGCGCGGTGTACGAGCTGGTGCCGCTGGGAGTGGCGCTGGTGTTGTTGTTGATTTATGAGACGACGAACAAGGCCGGGATTGTGAGAAGGAGAAAGACGAGCAGTGAGTCGGGCTGAAGCCCGACACCTTCAAAACCTCAAGCTGGTCTCCGTCGCCCATTGCTTGCCATTTCCCGCTTGCGCTAGCGGAATGCATGCCTGGAATCCGCCCGGCACCGCTACGTACTGCAGCACCTGCGTCGCGCCGGGCTTCGAAACGAAGAATCCCAGCATCGTGAGCTCCTTCATCATCAGCACGAACGGCCGGTTGCGCTCGCTCGGCGGCACCTCGTTGTCCGCCTGTTTCCTCTCGGCAACTGCAGCCTCGTCGTGCACCTTCTGCAGGAACGCCAGCCGCTGCGCCTGCGGCAGCTCGAGGAACGGCTTGCCGTGCGCGCGTTGCGCTTCCGCGTCGAAATCCTTCAGGCCGCTGACGAAGCGCGCCTGGTCGTCGGCCGGATACGCGTCCTTCAGGATCACATCGATGAATGCGGGCACGCCGACGTCGCGAGCGCCGGGCGTGTCCGTGCGCGGCAGGATCAGGTCGGCGACGTCTTCGACGACCGCGCCCTCCTCCTTGCTGAGGAACTGTGGAGTCCAGCTGGCACCGCTCGGTTTCGGCGAGCAGCCGCTGAGCACGCCGAGCACTGCCGGCGCGGAAATCGCGCCGCCCATCAACATCGCGACGCGCTGGATCAGCTCGCGACGATTCATGAGATCGTGGTCGCTCATACGTTCATCCGCTTGAGCTCGCCAACCGCATGATCGACCGCGCGCGCGGTGAATGCCATGTAGGTCAGCGAAGGGTTCTGACAGGCGCTCGACGCCATGAACGAGCCATCGGTGACGTACACGTTCGGGCAGGCGTGCACCTGATTCCACTTGTTGAGCACCGAGGTCTTCGGGTCCTTGCCCATGCGCGCGGTGCCCATCTCGTGAATGCCGAGGCCGACGCCGGTCTCTTCGTCGTACGTTTCGACTTCGCGGAAGCCGGCAGCCTCGAGCATCTCGGCGGCATCGTTCTTCATGTCCTTGCGCATCTTCAGCTCGTTCTCGCGCAGCGTCGCGTCGAATGCCAGCAGGGGCAGGCCCCACTTGTCCTTGCGCGTGCGGTCCAGCGTCACGCGATTGGCGTGATTCGGCAGGATCTCGCCGAATGCGCCCATGCCGATGCGCCACGGGCCGGGAGTCGCCGCCTGCTGTTTCAGATCCGCACCGAGCGCCGTGTCGAGCATCAGGCGCGTCCAGCCGAGACGTCCCGCGCCGCCCTGGTAGCCGAAGCCGCGGATGTAGTCGCGCTTCTCGCTGCCGAGGTTGCGATAACGGGGAATGTAGAAACCGTTGGGCCGCCGGCCGGTGTAGTACTCGTCGGTGTAGCCCTCGACCAGCGCGCCGGCGCCGACGTCCAGATGATGATCCATGATGTTGCAACCGAGCTCGCCGCTGTCGTTGCCGAACCCGTTCGGGAAGCGCTTCGACACCGAGTTCAGCATGATGTGCGTCGAGCCGAACGTCGATGCGCACAGGAAGATCACCCTGGCGTTGAACTCGTGTTGTTCACGGGTCTCGGTGTCGATCACGCGCACGCCGCTCGCGCGCCCCTTGGCCTCGTCGTAGATGATCTCGGACACGATGGAATTCGGACGCAGCGTCATGTTGCCGGTGGCTTCCGCCGCCGGCAGCGTGCTCGAGTTGCTGCTGAAGTAGGCGCCGTAAGGGCAGCCGCGAATACACAGATTGCGGTACTGGCACGTGCCTCGCTGCGGGCTGTGCGCGAGCGGAGCCGTAAGATGTGCGGCGCGGCCGATCGTGAGCTTGCGCTTGAACTTCTCCGCTATCGTCTGCTGCAGATGAGTCTCGACGCAGTTGAGATCCATCGGCGGCAGGAACTTGCCGTCGGGCAGCTGCGGTAACCCTTCTGCGCGGCCGCTGACGCCGATGAAGCTCTCGACGTGGTCGTACCACGGCGCAATCTCGGCATAGCGCACCGGCCAGTCGACCGCGATGCCGTCCTTCGCGTTCGCGCCGAAATCCAGGTCGCTCCAGCGGTAGCTCTGCCGGCCCCACATGATCGAGCGGCCGCCCACGTGATAGCCGCGGATCCAGTCGAAGCGCTTGATCTCGACGTAAGGACTCTCGGTGTCGTCGACGAACCAATGCTTGGACGCCTGCGTGATCGCATAGCCGCTGCGCGCCGCGATGGCCTGGCGCTTCAGATCTTCGTCGGTGGCACGGCCGCCGTAGGGAAATTCCCAGATGTCCTTGGTCGCGGTCGGATAGTCGCCGTGCTTCACGTCCCGGCCGCGATCCAGCACCAGCGTCTTCAGGCCCTTTTCGGTGAGCTCTTTCGCGGCCCAGCCGCCGGTGATACCCGTGCCGATCACGATGGCATCGTAGGAATGGTCTTTGGCAGCGCTCGAATCTGTCGCCATAGCGTCCCCCGTACCCCCGACACGGACTTTACGTCATCGGTGGCTGCGATGCGCGCCGCCGAAAACAAACTTCACCTTCGGCAGGCTCCTCCAGCTCACGCGCATAGCGGTGACCTGCATACACCGCATGCACGATCAGGCCCGGGGCGTGGCAATCGCCGATAGGCGTAACGGCTTCGACGCCGGCCGACTGCCAGTCGGCTGCCAGCGCCAGGAGTGAGGTTTCCAGCTTGTCGTTGGGCAGCCGCGCCGTCACGGCTACGACCGAAGCGCAGCTCACCCGCTGTTCGCGATCGCTGTATACGCAGACGAGATCGGCGCCCTCGCTGTCGAGCGAGCGGATGTTGTGCCCGGTGATGATCTGCATTCCCAGGGAGCGCAGTCGCTTCTGCACCTGCTTGAATTCCTGCGTGTTGGTTGTCCACGAAGCGACCACGTCGTCGGCGGTCACGTAGATCACTTCGCGACCCGCGGCGCACAGTACTTCAGCCATGACGCTGCCGATGTAGAAAGCGTCATCATCGAACAGCAGCACCGGCCCGTCGGGAATGCGACCGCGCATCAGGTCGTCCGGCGTAAAAACGCGACCCGCGGCGAAACCGGGGATCGCGGCGCCGTTGCTGCGACCGTAGCCATCGCGACGCCAGTGGCAACCCGTCGCGAGCACGACGCGCTCGGCGCCGAACTCCAGCACGTCGCCGGCGCCGATGTCGTTCTCGCGATAGATCGCAACGTTCGCCATCTTCTGCAGCTGGGTGACGCGCCAGTCGCGCACTCGCGCCCACTGCGCCAGGCCCGGCAACCGCGCTTCGAGACTCACACGACCGCCGAGCTCGCGCGAAGCCTCCGCCAGATGCACTTCGTAACCGCGCTGCCCGAGTGCGCGCGCGGCTTCCAGTCCCGCGGGTCCTGCGCCGACCACCAGCACGCGCTTGCTGCTCTTGCCGGCAGCGATGCGCTCCGGATGCCAGCCCTTGCGCCACTCCTCGCCCATCGTCGGGTTCTGCGTGCAGCGGATCGGCGTGGACGTCATGTCGCCGGTCACGCAGATGTTGCAGCCGATGCACTCGCGAATGTCCTCGACGCGGCCTTCCTCGATCTTGCGCGGCAGGAACGGATCGGCGATCGAGGGCCGCGCCGCGCCGATGAAGTCGAGCACGCCGCGCCGGATCTGCCCGACCATCGTGTCCGGCGAGGTGAAGCGGCCGACGCCGACGACCGGCTTGCTCGTGACGCCCTTCACCCAGCCCGTGAACGGCTCCTGGAAGCCTTCGCCTGCGAAGCGCGAGGTCTGCGAGTCCATGTGCCACCCCGCGATGTTGACATCCCACAGATCCGGCAGATCCGCGAGCATGTGCACGATCTCGCGCGCCTCGACCTCGCGCACGCCGTCGACACCGATGAATTCCTCGGTAGCGAAACGCACGGCCACGGCGCACTTGTCGCCGACCGCTTCCTTCGTATCCGAAATCAGCTCGCGCAGCAGACGCACGCGGTTCTCGAGCGAGCCGCCGTACTGATCGTTGCGATGATTGCGGCGCTGCTGCAGGAAGTGCATCGCCAGCGACAGGTCGTGCGCGGCGTACACGTACACGATGTCGAAACCGGCGCGTCTGGCCCGCAGGGCTGCGTCGCGGTGCCAGCGCCGGTAGTCGCGGATATCGCGCAACGTCATTGCGCGCGCCTGCTGCGGATAGCGGTACTTCAACGGTTGATGCGAGGGAGCGATTGCCACCTCGCGCGAATACAGATTCGAAGACGTCGGACCGTTGTGCGTCAGCTCGATCGCCGCGAGCGCGCCGTGCGCATGCACCTTCTCGCACATCAACGCCAGCGCGGGAATGTCGCTATCGTCCCAGAGCCGCGCTTCGACGTACGGCGACAGGTCGCCGGTCGGATGAATCTCGCACTCTTCGGTGCTTACGACGGCCCAGCCGCCCTCGGCTTTCGCGGCGCGCATCGCGGCGTGCGCTTCCGGCATGGTGTGACCCATGCCGTTGCAGTGAGGGACCTGGAAGAAACGGTTCTTCGCGGTGACCGGGCCGATGCGCACGGGCTCGAACAGGATGTCGTAACGCGGATCACGTTGCATGGAGACACGAACACTAGAGCTGGGAAGGTGCGACGGCGGCGTCGGCGGCGGTGCGGCGTTGCCACCACTTCAGCAGGAAATACAGCGGGAGACCGAGTGCGAACAGCCCCATGCCCCACCAGAACGCTTCCACGCCGACGCCGCCCTTCTCCACTGGAAAGGCGGCAGCCCCCCATAGCGTCCACACCGAGTAGAGCGCAGCCAGGATCGCGACTGCCATCAGCCACAGCAGCCGCCGGCCTCGCAGGCCCATATCGCCGCGCAGTGCCAGCCGGAAGGCCGCGGCCGCGCAGAACAGGTACATGACCAGGTACGCCAAAGTGGCGATCAGGATGATTTTCGTGAACACGTCGACCATCGAGCTGCTGAGATTCATCAGCAGGACGATCGTCACGAGCGTGCTGGTAATGAAGAGCGAGTAGTCGGGTGTCTTGTGGCGCGATTCGTGCGCGAAAATCTGCGGAAAGATCTTCTCCTTGGCGAGCACGCGCGGCATCTCGCCCTGGATCAGGATCCAGCCGTTGAGCGCGCCGAAGCCGCTGATGAAGGCGAACAGCGCGAGCGCGCTCGCGGCCCAGTCTCCCCAGAACAGCCGCATCACGTCGGCGAACGGCGCGCTCGAGCTCTTGAGCTGCGAGCCCGGAATCAGCAGGATCACCGCGGAGCAGGCGATCACGTAGATGAGCGCAGTGACGATCGTGCCCCACAGGGTCGAGCGCGGGATGTTGCGTTGGGGATCGATGACGTTCTCCGCCGGCACGGTCGCGGATTCGAGCCCGAGCAGCGGCCACAGCGTCAGGATCGCAGCCGCGGTCATTGCGGAGACCGTGAACGGCTGCGGCTCGACTCTGATCACCGACGCATCGCCCCGCCCGAGCAGCAGGAACGCGAGCACGATCACCGCGAGCAGCGGCATGAGCTTCAGCACGGTGGTCACCAGCTGGAACACGCCCATCTGCTTCACGCCGCGCCGGTTCACGTACGTCAGGATCCAGATCAGCGCGACCGAGACCAGCGCCGGCGCGCCTTGTGTCTGTTTGATCGCAGGCACGAGCTCGGCGAGATACGCGACGCTGCCGATCGCGATCGCGGCGTTGCCGACCCACACCGACATCCAGTAGCCCCATGCCATGACGAAGCCGCAGCACTCGCCAAACGCGACTCGCGGGTAGAGATACGGACCGCCCGCCTGCGGATAGATACGCGCCAGCTGGGCGAAAACGATTGCAAGCAGCACGCCGCCGGTCGCGGTGAAGATCCAGCCGAAGATGCTGTTGAGGCCGTAGGGCGCGAGCGAGGCCGGCAGCAGGAACACGCCTGAGCCGATCATGTTGCCGACGACGAGAGCGAGGCACATCCAGAAGCCCAGCTGGCGCTGCGGCGCTGTCGTCGGTTGCGGTTCGCTCATGACATCACTGCTGTTGCGCCTTCTGCACGTAGACGGCCCGCGCCGCCTGCAGGTATTCGAGGGTCTCGCGCTTCTCGCGCTCGTCGTTGTAGTCGGTGCGGCCTTCGGCCGCCGCGATCGTGCGATCGAGCCAGTGTACGAAATATTGCGCGTCCGCAGGGGAATTCCTCCGGGTCCCGCCGACGTCGACATAGATGGGGCTGGTCGTGGCATACGGATACAAGTCCAGGATCAGCGGGTCCGCACCGTCGTTCCAGGCGCGCGCGACGATCCAGCCGCTGCTCGTCACCTTCAGCTTGCCGGACACGTCTGCCTGCGTGCGCCCCTTCCCAAGCTTATGGCGCGCGACGACGACGCCATCCTGCACCAGCTCGAAGTGATCGATCGCCACCGGCGAGCGCAGAGCCGCGCGATAACGAACGACCTGCCCCGTGACCGGCAACGCCAGCGTGTCGCCGGGCGCCTTGCCATCCACTTCGAGCGCGAGCTGCGGTCCGTTGGTGGCGAAGGTGCGTCCTTCCTTGAGCGCGGATTTGAGCGCTGCGGGCTCGACGCTGCCTCCCGTAGCCAGATACACGCGATTCATTCCGACCGGTCCGCGCAGGCTCGCGTAGTTCGCCATCGCGTCGGTGCCCGAGCCGGTGGGCACGCGGAAGCCGAGGTTCAGCAGCTTGTACCAGACCTCGGCAGTGGCCTTGTGGTCGGCGAAGCCGACGACCTCGATGTAGTCCGCCTTGCCGAGCGCGACATCCACAGGCATCGCATTCGTCAGCGATTCGGTTTCCGGCACGGGCACGGTGTCGAACGGATGCACGTAACCGACGAGCCCGCCCTGCTTGTGAACGAGATCGGCGATGACGCCGTTGTGCGGATAGGGTGAAGTCAGCGCGCTGTGTTGATACGCGCTGAAGTCCGGGGTCAGGTAGCGCTGCGTGTGCAGCAGTCCGAGGTGACCCCAGAAGCTGGTGTGATATTCCTGGTTGCGGAACAGGGTGATGCCGCTCGGATCGCGGCGCGCAGATAGATCGAAGCGCGCGATATCCGGAATTCGCTGCTCCTTGTTGACGATGAGGTTGTAGACCACGTCGAGATCTTCGGCGCGCGCCTGCTCGATCAGGTTCTCTTCGGTGTTCCGGTAGTGGCCGCCGTAGTTCATGTGCACGTGCAGATCGGCGCTGACGCTGCGCGGCGCCCAGTCGGGGAGCCGCAGCGGCTGCAGAGCAAGACTCACGACACCGGTGTCTGCGCGCGCATCGATTTTCTGGCGAATGGGTGAGGATTCCAGGCCGCGCCACGCAGTGACGTACGTTTCGCCCACGGGAACCGTCACGGCACACTCGCCGGGGCAATGGAAGTACCGCACCTCGGACGGGACTCGCACGGGATCGAAGCCGTCGTCCGCGTGCATCCAGCGATCGTTCGGACCGTAGTAGCGCTCGTCGCTGCCGACGACGCTGATTCGCCCGGCCGCGGTGAGCTGAATCTTGAGCGTCGCCATCGGGCGCGCGTACTGCCGCTCGCGTGCGACAATTCGCGTGCGCTCGCCGCCGACCGCTTCGAGCACCCACAACGACACGTTGCCATCTTCGTTGCTCACGTATGCGATGCGCCGCCCGTCCGGCGACCAGCGCGCGGCCGTCGCATCGAAGTCGCCGAATGTCAGCGGGAGCTGCGCATCGCCGGCGAGCGTCGTGAGCCACAACTGATGCCACTGACGACCCTGGTAGCTGCTGTAGAGCACCCGCCGGCCATCCGGCGCGACCTCGGGGCGCGCGCGCCAGCTGGTTTCTTCGTGCAGGAAGCACTCCATCCCCCCGGTCCCGTCGGCGGCCGCGCTGCATGCATCGCCAGTGCCGTAAGCGATCTCGCGATTCGAGACGAATACGAGGCGCTTGCCGTCCGGCGTCCACGCCGGATTGATCGTGTGATCGTGCTTCGAGTAGTAGTAACGCGCGATCTTGCTCTCGTGCGGCGCGACGACTGCACGCGGCGTCCCCAGCCTGACACCATCGAGCGGCGCGACGAACAAGTTGAAGTGACCGCTGCCGGCCGTCGATACGTACGCCAGTCGCGTGCCGTCGGGCGAATAGCGAGGCTCGACGTTGACTGCGTCCGTCGTCGTCAGCTGCTGCGCCGCGCCTGAAGCGACATCGAGCTGCCACAGCTCGATCGCATCGTTGTGATGACGCGCGAAGACGATGTGCTTGCCATCCGGCGACCAGTCCGGCTGATAGTCGTAGCCCGGCCCATGGGTCAGCTCGACAGCTTTGTCGCTATCGATCTTCTGCCGCCACAGCGAGCCCGCCATGCTGTACACGAGCGATTCGCCATCGGGCGACCACGCCACGCTCGACGGGCCGCTCGTCAGCTGCGGCAGGTACATCTCGCGGAAGTAATAGGTGTGCGGCAGATCGATCTGCTTCAGCACCGGCTCGCGCTGGGCGAAGGCGGCAGCGGCAACCGCCAGCCCGAGCACGCCAATCGAAACTGCCGCCGTTCGCAGGGCGCTGCTCACGCGTTCTGCGATTCGACGAGCGTGGCGTCGAGGATCGTGATCGCCTCGTCCACGTGCTCCTTCGTGACCAGCAGCGGCGGCATGAAGCGAATCGTGCTCACTCCGCACGACAGCAACAGCATGCCGTTCTGGTAAGCCCGCGTGATCACCTTCTCGGTCAGCTTCGTCGCCGGCGCCTTGGTCGTCCGGTCCTCGACCAGCTCCATGCCGAGCATCAAGCCCTTGCCGCGCACGTCGCCGATGCAGGCATGCTTGCCCTGCAGCTCGCGCAGCCTGCCGATGAAATATTCGCCGACCCGCGCAGCATTCGCGCAGTACTCGGAAGACACGAGATCGAGCGTTGCGAGCGCCGCCGCGCAACACACCGGATTGCCGCCGTACGTGTTGCCGTGCGCGCCGCGATGCCAGCGCTCCATGATCGATTTCTTCGCGACCGCCATGCCGATCGGCAGGCCCGAGCCGAGACCTTTCGCGAGCGTCATGATGTCCGGCTTCACGCCGAAATGCTCCGCCGCGAACATCTTGCCGGTGCGGCCGATGCCGGACTGCACTTCATCGAAGATCAGGAAGATGCCGTGGCGGTCGCACAGCGCGCGCAATCCTTGCAGGAAACCGTCCGGCGGCACCAGATAGCCGCCCTCGCCCTGGATCGGCTCGATCAGGATCGCCGCGACTTCGTTCGACGGCACGTTGGCCTTGAACAGCACGTTCTCGATGTAGTTGAGCACCGCCGCGCCCTGATCGCTGCCCGCGAGCAGCGGCCGGTATGGATTCGGATACGGCACGTGCGTCACGCCGGGCATCGACGGGAAGAAGCCTTTCTGCTGCGTGTATTTGCTCGACGTGAACGACAGCGAGCCCATCGTGCGGCCGTGAAAGCCGCCGAGAAATCCGATGAAACGGCCGCGTCCGCTCACCGCGCGTGCGAGCTTGAGCGCGGCCTCGACCGCCTCGGTGCCGCTCTGGCAGAAGAAGCTCATCGCCGGCTCGCCGACCGGATTGAGCGAGGCGATCTTCTCGCCGAGCGCGATCTGGTTCTCGTGCCAGTAGTCGCTGGAGATGTGCACGAACTTCTGCGCAGCCTCGGTGATCGCCTGCACGACCTTCGGATGACTGTGGCCCGTGCCGGTCACCGCGATGCCGGCCATGAAGTCGAGGAAGCGGTTGCCGTCCACGTCCCACGCCTCGACGCCCTTCGCATGCGAGATGACGAACGGATAGTCGCGCGGATAGGAAGGCGACACGACCGCCGCGTCGCGCTTGAGCATCGCCTCGGCCTTCGGGCCGGGCAACGCCGTCTTGATATGAGGTGACTTCATGAGAGAACCCTCTGACTAACCGCTAAGCGCTTCTATTCGACAACCGTCTGCGACTGCTCACGCATGTACTGCGCAAGATAGTAAAACGATGCGATCGCCTTGCCCGTGTTGCCCGAGCCCTTCCAGCCACCGAACGGCTGATAGCCGGGCCAGGCGCCGGTGGTCGCGCCCTGCGCACGGTTCGCATAGGCTACGCCGGCTTCGATGTTCTGGAAAAATCGCTCGACTTCCGGCTGCGAGCCGTAGATGCCGGCGGTGAGCCCGAGCTCCGAATCGTTGGCGAGCGCCAGGCCTTCGTCCAGGTCGCGAATCCGTCGCAGCATGACGATCGGCAGGAACATCTCTTCGCGCCACAGCGGATCGTCGTCCCGCGCCTCCGCCAGCGTCGGCAGCACATAGAAGCCGCGGGCGAGATCTCCCTCCGACAGTGCGCGGCCGCCGAAACGGATATTCGCGCCCGCGCTGCGCAGCCGCTCCATGTAGGACACGTAGTCGCGCTGCGCTTTCTCGCTGACCACGGGTCCGAGCCAGTTTTCCGCGCGCGTCGGATCGCCGACGCCGAGCGCCGCGATCTTCTTGCCGACTCGCTCGATGAGATCGTCGGCCACGGACGCCTGCACATACAGGCGCGACAATGCCGAGCACTTCTGCCCGCCCATGCCGAAGGAGCTGCGCACGATGCCTGTCGCCGCGCGCTCGAGATCGGCCGCCGCGGTCACGATGCCGGCGTTCTTGCCGCCCATCTCGGCGATGCAGGGTCGCGGATACTTGCCGTTCGCGAGCGTGCGGATGATGTGCATGCCCGTCTGGTACGAGCCGGTGAACGTCACGCCGGCCGTGCGCGGATCCTGCACCAGTGCGTCGCCGATCGCGCCGCCCGGACCCATCATATAGTTGAACACGCCAGGCGGGAGCCCGGCGTCGCGCAGACAATCCGCGAGCATGCGGCCGGCCCACGGCGTTTCGCTCGCACCCTTCAGTACGACCGTGTTACCCGTTACCAGCGCGGCCGCCACCGGACCGCCCGCGAGCGCGAACGGAAAATTGAACGGGTTGATCACGACCCACACGCCGTACGGCTTCATCACGCTGCGATTGCGCGACACCGCATTCGGCAGCGGGTCGTTCGGCAGCTTGTGATCGAACCCCTGCTGGCGCTCGAAGTCGTCGCAGTAGACGTTGAAGAAGTCCGCGGTCTCCTGCACCTCGCCGAGCGCCTCCATGCGGTTCTTGCCGACCTCGAGCGTGAGCGCGGCGCCGATGTGATAGACGCGCTGCTCGATCAGCTGCGCAACCTTGCGCAACAATCGCATGCGCTCCTGCGGCGGCGTCGCGCGCCATTGCGGAAATGCAGCGGCCGCAGCCGCCATTGCGCGGTCCACATCCTCGGGACCGCCTTGAGCGAACGAGCCCAGCAGCCACTCGCGATCGATGGGACTGCGTTTGTCGCGCGCATTCGCCGTGTCGACGTCGGCGCCGTTGATGTGCAGCGAATATCTGCGCCCGAGCTGCGAGCGGACCTCGCGCATGGCGGCGTCGAAGCGCGCGTGCATCTCGGGCGGCGGATCGAACATCGTGGAATACGTCAGCTTGTAGCTCATGACTTCATCTCGCCGAGCAGCGCATCCAGCAACGACAAAGCGTCCTGCAACTCCTTTTCCTCGATCACCAGCGGCGGCGCGAGAATGATCAGGTTCCCGCGCGTCGCCAACGAAACGTTCCGGGCCAGGGCATCCTTGACGAGCTTGATCAGAGACGGATGCGCATCGGGCCACGCGCTCAGCGGCGCCTTCGACGCGCGATCGCGCACCAGCTCGAGGACCGCAAACAGGCCGTGACCGCCGCGCACGTCGCCGACGCTCGCATGCCGGTCCTGCAGCTTCTGCAGCTCGCGATACATCTGCGCGCCCAACCGGCGCGAGCGCTCGATCAGCCCCTCGCTCTCATACGCCTCGATGGCGGCGACACCCGCAGCGCACGACAAGGGATGCCCGCAATAGGTCAGGCCCGTGTACAGCATCTCGCTTTCTATCTTGCGCGCGATCCCGGCTGACATCACGACAGCGCCGAGCGGCAGATGCGCGCCGGTCAGGCCCTTCGCGAGCGTCATCAGATCCGGCCGGCCATCTTCGCCATGGCGCTGCCACGCGAACCACTCGCCGCAGCGGCCGAAGCCGCTCATCACTTCGTCGGCGATCAAATAGACCCCGCGCTCGCGCGTGGTCGCGCGCAGCAAGGGCCAGTAATTCTCGGGCGCGACGATGCCGTTGGTGCCGGCGTTTGGCTCCATCAGGACGGCGGCAACCTGCGCTGCACCCTGAGTGTCGATCAACTCGCCGATGTGCGCCGCGCTGCGCTCGCCGCATTCCGCCGCGCTCGTGCTGTCGAACGGGCAGCGATATGCATAGGGCGGCAATGCGCGCACGACTCCGAATGCTTGCGCATCGACCTGATGGCTGGTGCGCGTATCGCCCGACAAGGCCATCGTCGCGTAGGTCGCGCCGTGATACGAACGGTCGCGAGCGATGATCTTGCCGCGCGGTTTGCGTGCCGCCTGGCGCGCGATCTTCACGGCGTTCTCGTTCGCATCCGCGCCGGCCAGCGTGAAGAAGACGCGGCCGCCGGCGAAACCGGATTTCTCCAGCAGCAGTTCAGCGAGCCGCGCTCGCGGCTGAGCGCCCCATGCGTTGGTCACGAAACAGAGCTGGTCTGCCTGCCGCTTGATCGCAGCGACGACGTGCGGATGCTGATGACCGAGGCCATTGCACTCCGCGAGGCTGCTCATGTCTAGAATGCTGCGGCCATCCTCTGTATGAATCCGCGCACCGGCGCCGCCCACGATCGTCGGCGCCGCCCAGTCCACTTGCCGACACCAACTGTGCAGAACCGTTTCGCGCTCGGCGCTCATTGCCAGGGCAGCCGATCCAGATCGAGATTGCCGCCGGTCAGGATGATGCCGACGCGCTTGCCGCGCACATCGATTCTGTTCTCCACGATGGCTGCGTACGACACCGCGCCCGAAGGCTCGATCACGATCTTCAGCACTTCCCACACCGCGCGCATCGCGGCGACGATCGAATCCTCGGTCACCGTGACGACATCGGAAACGTGGCTGCGAATCTCGGCGAACGTACGGTCGCTCATCGAGCTGCGCAAACCGTCCGCAATGGTGTTCGCCTGTGCCAGCGGAATGAGCTTGCCGGCTTTGAAGGAGCGGCTCGCGTCGTCCGCACCAGCCGGCTCGGACCCGATCACGCGAATCGCGGGCTTGAGGCTCGTCGCTGCAACTGCCGTCCCGCTGATCAAACCACCGCCGCCTATGGGCGCAACGATGACGTCGAGATCGGGCGCCTGCTCGAGCAATTCGAGCGTCGCAGTGCCCTGCCCCGCCATCACTCGCAGGTTGTCGAACGGATGGATCAGCGTCGCACCGGTTTCAGCGATGACCTTCGCTGCGGCCGCTTCGCGCGCCGGGATCGTCGGCTCGCAGAACACGATCTTGCCGCCGAGGCGCTCGACGGCCGCGCGCTTCGCCTTCGGAGCATTGTTCGGCATCACGATGTACGCGGGAATGCCGCGCAGCTTCGCAGCGCGCGACAACGCTGCGGCATGATTGCCCGACGAATGCGTCGCGACACCGCGCGCCGCTTCAGCGTCGGACAACGAGAACACGGCATTGGTCGCGCCGCGCGCCTTGAAGGCGCCGCCCTTCTGCAGGTTCTCGCACTTGAAGAACAGCTTGCCGCCTGACTGCTCGTCCAGCGTCGTGCTCGTCAGAACCGGGGTGCGATGGATACGATCGCGGATGCGCTCATGCGCGTCACGAATAGCGGCCAGGCTGAGGTGGTCGGCGGGGGGTGCGTTCATGGCTGCGCATTCTAGCCTGTCTGCTGCGCGGCGCGGATTCGCCCCCAACCAGCGCCACGAACTGGTCAACCCGGGTCTGGCCCTGTCGAGTTGACCAGTACAGCCGCCATGCGAGCGACGGGTACAGGATGGATCACGCTCGGTGACCGTCCTTCGAGCGCTGCTCCGCCGGCTTCGCAGTATGCACGAGGTTGAACGCCGTCACGATCAGCGAAAGATGCGAGAAGCCTTGCGGGAAGTTGCCCACGAGACGCTTCGCCGCCGGATCGTATTCCTCGGCGAGCAGCCCGACGTCGTTCGCGAGCGCCAGCAGCCGATCGAACATGCGCTGCGCTTCTTCGTGCCGGCCGGTCATCGCGTATGCATTCGCGAGCCAGAAGCTGCAGGCGATGAAGACGCCTTCGCCGGGCGGCAAGCCGTCGTCGGTATCCTCAGTGTCGTAGCGCATCACGAAACCGTCGTGCAGCAAGCGCTCCTCGATCGCGCGAATCGTGCCGAGCACGCGCGGATCGTCGGGCGGCAGAAAGCCCAGCTCCGCAATCTGCAACAGGCTCGCATCGAGCAAGCGCGAGCCGTACGACTGGACGAAGCAGTTGCGCTGCGCGTCGTAGCCGCGCTCGCAGATTTCGGTGTGGATACGAGCGCGGATCTTGCGCCAGCGCTCGATCTGACACTTCAGCCCGTACTCCTCCGCATCCTTGATGCCGCGATCGAAGGCGACCCACGCCATGATCTTCGAATGTGTGAAGTGTTGCGGCGGCCCGCGCACTTCCCACAAGCCGCAGTCCGGCCTCTCCCAGATTTCCTCGAGGTGCTGCAGCAGCTCGCGCTGCAGAGCCCACGCGCTCTCCGATTTCGAGATGCCGCCGGCGCGAGCCTGGTGAAGCGCGTCCATCACTTCGCCGTACACATCGAGCTGCAACTGGCTGTGCGCGGCATTGCCGACGCGCACCGGCTTCGAATCTTCATAACCGGGCAGCCACGACACTTCCCATTCGCTCAGCCGGCGCTCGCCCGCAACGCCGTACATGATCTGCATCTGGCCCGGCGTACCCGCAATCGCACGCAGCAGCCACTCGCGCCATGCGACCGCTTCGTCGTAGTAACCCGCGTCCATCAGTGCGAGCAGCGTCAGCGTCGCATCGCGCAACCAGCAAAAACGATAGTCCCAGTTGCGCTGGCCGCCGATGTGCTCGGGAAGCGAAGTCGTCGGCGCCGCGACGATGCCACCAGTGGGCGCATAGATCAGCGCTCGCAGCGTGATGAGCGAGCGCGTCACGACATCGGGCCAATGCGCGCGGCGCCGACCCTCGTGGACCCACTCGCGCCAGAAATGCCCGGTCCTTGCGAGCGCCTCCTGCGCATCCGCGAGCTCGACGTCCGGCAAGTGCGAGGGCGCATAGCGCAGCACGAACGGCACCGACTCGCCTTCCCTGACGACGAAGTCGGCGACTGACTTGAGATTCTCGCCGTGCATCTGCGCAGGGGTCCGCAACAGCAGCATGTCGGGACCGGCGATCGCGCGCCACGTGTCCTCCGCGATGTGCGTCACCCACGGCACCGCGGTGCCGTAACCAAAGCGGATCACCAGCTCGGTACGCATCGCAACCTGGCCGCGCTCGCCGACCACGATGCGCACCAGGTCGGAGCTGCGATCGCGCGGCGGCATGAAGTCGATGACGCACACGCTGCCCTCTTCCGTCTCGAAGCGCGTTTCGAGAATCAGCGTGTCTTCGCGATAGCGCCGCGTGACCTTGACGTCGGCGGCGCGCGGCGCAAGCAGCCAGCGGCCGTGCTCGGGAGTGCCGAGCAATGCGGCGAAGCAGGCGTCGGAATCGAAACGCGGCCAGCACAGCCAGTCGATCGAGCCGTCCAGCCCGACGAGCGCTGCGGTCTCGCAGTCGCCGATCAGAGCGTAGTCTTCGATCCACTTGGGCATCGGCGTCAGGAGATCTCCACGCACACCGGGGCGTGATCGCTCGCCTTCTGCTGCCCGCGCACCCACGAATGCACGCTGCAGCTGACCAGCCGCGGCGCGAGCGTCGCGTTCAGCAGCACGTGATCGATGCGCAGGCCGGCGTTGCGTTCCCAGTGCTTGCGGAAGAAATCCCAGAATGTGTAGATGCGCTCTTCCGGGTGGAGCCTGCGCAGCGAGTCGATCCATCCCTGCGCCAGCAGCCGTTGATAGGCATCGCGCGTCTGCGGCTGCAATAGCGCGTCCTTCTTCCAGCCTTTCGGGTCATAGATGTCGAAGTCGGTCGGCACGACGTTGTAGTCGCCGAGCAGCACCACCGGCTTGCCCGACGAGTAGAGCGTCTTCGCGTGCTCGTTCAGCCGCTCGAACCACTTGAGCTTGTATTCGAACTTCGGCCCCGGCTGCGGATTGCCGTTGGGCAGATACAGGCAGCCGACGACGATGCCGTTCACTTCCGCCTCGATGTAGCGGCTGTGCGTGTCGTCGGGGTCGCCTGGCAGGCCGCGGCGGATCTCGACCGGATCGGCGTTCTTCGCCAGGATCGCCACGCCGTTGAACGAGGTCTGACCGTGCCAGATCGCGCCGTAGCCCGCGGCGCGGATCGCGACGATCGGAAAATTCTGGTCCGGCGCCTTGAGCTCCTGCAGACACGCGACGTCCGGCGATTCGCGTTCGAGCCATTCGAGCAGGCGCGGCAGGCGCGCGCCGATCCCGTTGATGTTGTAAGTCGCGATTTTCATCCCGGAAGTCTAGCATCGTGAAAAATCTGGAGGCTCCGCCGATGACGATCGAAGCACTCCGCACACCCGAAGAACGATTCGCGCGCCTGCCCGACTTCGCGTATGCGCCGCAGTACGTCGACGACCTGCCTGGCTACGAAGGCCTGCGCGCCGCTTACATCGATGCCGGGCCACGCAACGCGCAGCAGGTGTGCCTGTGCTTGCACGGCGAGCCCTCGTGGAGCTTCCTCTACCGGCGCATGATCCCGGTGTTCGTCGCGTGCGGCTGCCGCGTGATCGCGCCGGACTTCTACGGCTTCGGCCGCTCCGACAAGCCGGTGAGCGACTCCGACTACAGTTTTCACTTTCATCGCAATTTCGTGCTGCGCCTGGTCGAGCGGCTGAATCTCAAGGGCATCACGCTGGTCGTGCAGGATTGGGGCGGCCTCATCGGAATGACGTTGCCGGTGGACGCCAAGTTCCGCCCGCGCCTCGCGCGGCTGATCGCAATGAACACCGGGCTGGCGGTGGGTACTGCGCCGACGCCGGGATTCGTTGCGTGGCGCGCCTACTGCGCGGCGAACCCGGACCTCGCGGTCGGCAAGCTGATCAAGCGCGGCACACCGCATCTCACGGACGCCGAAGTGGCCGCGTACGACGCGCCATTTCCCGATGTGCGCTACAAGGCCGGCGTGCGCGCCTTCCCGCAACTGGTGATGACGGACCCATCGATGCCGGGAGTCTCCGAGAGCCGCGCAGCCATGAAGTTCTGGTCGGAAGACTGGGACGGCAAAGCGTTCATGGCGATCGGCGCCGCCGACCCTGTGCTCGGCGTCGACGTGATGCGCAAGCTGCACGCGTTGATTCGCAACTGCAGCGAGCCGCTCGTCATCGCTGAGGGCGGACACTTCCTGCAGGAATGGGGCAGCGGTATCGCCACGCAGGCCATGGACTCTTTCCAAGCCTGAAATTACGTCAACACGCTCGGAAGCACCCGGCCGCTCTGCTACGCTGCGCCGGCAGCTGGGCACACAACGAAACGCTCCGCAGCGAGCGGCAACCGCCCGGCAGGAACACTGGGGGTCCACGATGAGTATCCGCGCATTCAGGATGCAGTTCGCGATCGTCTTGTCGTTGGCGATGGCCGGCTGCGGTGGCGGCGGCGGCGGTCAGCAGCAGCCACCCCCACCACCGCCTCAAGGGCAGACGATTTCATTCACGCAGGCGGGGCCGCTGGTGCTGATGCTCGGCGCCACGCTGACCAACACCGCGAGCGGTGGCGGCGGCACGGGAGCAATCACCTATCAGAGCTCCGACACCAGCGTGCTGACGGTCAATGCGACGTCAGGAGTAGCAACCAGTGTCGCGCTCGGCTCAGCGACCGTCACGGCGACGAAAGCTGCCGACGCCGGCTTCACTCAGGCGCAGGCGACGTACACGATCAATGTGCAGACCACCGCGCCGCTCGGTGCGTGGATCCGCGAGACGGACACGCTGGTGAACGTGCCGGACCTCGCCGTCGGTAAGGAGTTCTTCAGCGTGCTGGCCGACAATTGTGCGACGCCTGCAGACGTCAGCAGCTGTCCCTTTGCGGTGCCTGCCAACATCAACTCCGTCTTTTTCACCGAGATCGGCTCGACCCTCACGAGCCCGGCCTACTACGCATTGCGCAGCGGCTCTTCCATCGGCAACGCAACCCTGGTCTCCACGCAGCGTTTCAGCGAGCGCATCGGCCACGCAGCGCTGTTCTTCAATAATCGCTATTGGGTCATCGGCGGCGGCGAGCCGCAAATCCCCACCAACGCCGCTACGCCGCAATACACGATCCTCTCGGACGTATGGTCCTCGCCCGATGGCAAGACGTGGAAGCTCGAAACCGACGCCGCGGCGTTCGGACCGCACTGGTTCCATCAGGCCGTCGTTCACGACGGCGCGATGTGGGTGATGAGCGGCGGGAGCACGCCGACCAACTTCGTGACGGACGTCTGGTCGTCGACCGACGGCGTCACGTGGACGCAGCGCACCGACAACATCGGACTGCCCTGGAACTCGATTCACCTGAATGTCGTCGAGTTCGACGGCGCGATGTGGGCAGTCTCCGGCGGCACGAGTTTCTCTTCGACCGACGGCGTGACCTGGACGCAGCGCTCGGCAGTCGGTGCGATCGCCGGCAACGACGGACGCGCATATGCGTCGCTCACGGTTTACGACGGCAGTCTGTGGTACATCGCCGGTGCACCGGGCCTGAGCGCGTTGCCCGCGAATGCCGTCAACGACGTATGGAAGTCGGACGACGGCATCAATTGGGTGCAGGTCACTCCGAGTGCGCAATTCGCGAGGCGCATGCGCCATCAGGCATTCGTCGTGGACGGGCGGCTGTGGGTGCTCGGCGGCCAGCTGCCGGATGTCGGAGGCACGACGCAATGGGCGCTCGATGCGTGGTCGACGACCGACGGTGCGACCTGGACTGCCGAATCCACCGGCGGACTGGACGCAACCTACCTGGGTCGCGTCGTCGAGCAGACCGGGCCCGAGCGAGTGACGCTGATCGGCGGCGTTCAGCGCGGCTATTCCAACAACGTCTGGCGGACCACCAACGGCACTGACTGGACAGCCTTGTCCGCCGACGGTCAGTTTTCCCCGCGCGCGACGCGCGGTGTCTCGTTCGCCGGACGCATGTGGCTCATCGGCGGTGCCACAACCGACAGTGCGGGGAGCGGCGCGCGCAGCAACGAGGTGTGGCGCAGCTCCAGCGGCGCCGACACCGAGTGGGAACGCGTCGCAACGAGCGGAACGATCTTCTCGCCGCGCGATGGCAACACCCTCGTCGCGTTCCAGAACAAGCTCTGGGTCATCGGCGGCTGGGACGGCGAGATCCAGGCAGGAGGCACGAACACGCGCTTCAACGACGTATGGTCCAGCGACGACGGCGTGACCTGGACGAAGCACGAGCCGACGGGCGGCGTGATCTTCTCGCCGCGCGTCGGACACGATGCGGTCGTGTTCCAGGACAAGCTCTGGGTCATCGCCGGCAACGTGCAGAACGATACCGACAGCAACGAAGTCTGGTCTTCTCCCGACGGGGATACCTGGACACCGGTGACCCAGGTCAATCCGTTCAGTGCGCGCCGGTCACATCGCGTCGTCGAGTTCAACGGCGAGATGTGGATGATCGGCGGCGCTGTCGAAGTGGCTGTCGGCGCTGATGACGGCACCGACGACGTGTGGCACTCGGCCGACGGCGCGTCGTGGACGACCGTGTCCGCAGGCTATCCGCCGCGAGCGCGCCACGGACTCGAGGTGTTCAACGGCCGCATGTACATGATCGGCGGCCTCAGCAACGAAGACTATTTCAAGGGCACCCGCTACAACGACGTCTGGTCGAGCGCCGACGGTGTGCAGTGGCAGCAGGAAACCCCAGTCACGCCGTTTCCGCCGCGCTGGTTGCCTGCATTGATCCATCACGGACCCGAGCTGTGGCTGATCGGCGGCTACGACCGGTCATTCCGCAACGATGTCTGGCGCTCGATCGACGGCACGAGTTGGCAACGGAGCTTCTCTCACGAGATCGTCGTGCCCTGAGACGACCCGAATATTGCGTCAAACACGGAAGCAGCAGCAGGAATATCAGGGGTCCACGATGAACATCCGCGCATTCAGGATGCAGTTCGCGATCGTCTTGTCGTTTGCAATAGCCGCGTGCGGCGGCGGTGGTGGCGGCGGTGGTCCGCAGCAGCCACCACCGCCTCAAGGGCAGACGATTTCTTTTGCGCAAGCGGGACCGCTGACGCTGGCGATCGGCGCCACCGTGACGAATCTTGCAAGCGGTGGTGGCGGCACGGGAGCGATCACCTACCAGAGTTCCGACACCAGCGTGCTCACGGTCAATGCGACGTCGGGACTGGCGACGGGCATGTCGGTCGGTTCCGCGACGGTGACGGCGACGAAAGCTGCCGACACCGGCTTCACCCAGGCGCAGGCGACCTATACGGTCAACGTGACTCTTGCGCAGCAGGCGATTGCGTTCGCGCAGGCGGGACCGCTGACGCTGCCGATCGGCGCCACCGTGACGAATCTTGCAAGCGGCGGCGGCGGCACCGGAGCGATCACCTATCAGAGCTCCAACGCCAGCGTGCTCACGGTCAATGCGACGTCGGGGCTGGCGACAGGCATGTCGGTCGGCTCCGCGACGGTGACTGCGACCAAGGCCGCGGACGGCAGCTTCTCGCAAGCGCAGGCGACGTACACGCTCAACGTGACTCCTGCACAGCAGGCGATTGCGTTTGCACAGCCGGGACCGATCACAGTGCTGATCGGCGCGACGCTCAAGAACACCGCGAGCGGCGGCGGCGGCACCGGTGCGATTACGTATGCGAGCTCCGACACGAGCGTGCTGACGGTCAATACAGCATCGGGCGTTGTCACCGGCGTCGCGAAAGGCACAGCGATGGTGACGGCAACGAAAGCTGCCGACGCGACTTTCTCGCAG
Organism: Steroidobacteraceae bacterium; assembly: GCA_044866955.1. GTDB lineage: Bacteria > Pseudomonadota > Gammaproteobacteria > Steroidobacterales > Steroidobacteraceae > Steroidobacter. Next base: position 72,594 of record JBIOUH010000010.1, on the reverse strand, counting down.
GCGCAGGCGACGTACACGGTCAAGGTGCGGACGACGACGCCGATGAGTGCATGGATAGGCGAGACACGCACGGAAGTGACCGTACCGCAGGTCATCCCCGACGAGTACGTGAGCGCGCCGGCCGAGACTTGCAGCACGCCGCAGGACATCACCTCGTGCCCGGACCTTGCGGTACTTGGCGGCCTCGGCGTCCACTTGTTCACGGATTTCAACGCAACGCTGACGACGCCCGCCTACCACGCCCTGGCCACCGGGACGGTCGTGGAGAATGCCACGCTCGTCTCGGCGCAGCGCTTCTCGGAACGCATCGGTCACGCGGCACTCTTCTTCAACAACCGTTACTGGGTACTCGGCGGCGGCGAGCCGGATCTGCCCAGCGTTACGACGCCGGCGGCGCACACGATTCTCTCTGACATCTGGTCTTCGGCGGACGGGAAAACCTGGAAGCTCGAAACCGACGCCGCTGCGTTCGGACCGCGCTGGTTTCACCAGGCCGTCGTTTTCAAGGGAGCGATGTGGGTGATCAGCGGCGCGCGCACTGACGCCAACACTCAGTCGAACTTTCTGACGGACGTCTGGTCGTCGACGGACGGCGTGACCTGGACGCAGCGCGCGACGAATATCGGCCTGCCCTGGTACTCGACGCACCTGAACGTCGCCGTGTTCGCGGGTGCAATGTGGGCCGTCTCCGGCGGCACGACCTTTTCGTCGACGGACGGCGTGACCTGGATACGGCGCTCGGCGACCGGTGCGATCGGCGGCATCGACGGCGTTGGCTACGCATCGCTCAACGTCTATGACGGCAGCCTGTGGTACATCGGTGGCTCGCCGGGGCTGAACGCACTGCCGGAAAATGCCCGCCCGGGCATGTGGAAGTCGAGCGATGGGATCAACTGGACGCTCACCAATGGCAACGCGTTCCCACCGCGCATTCGTCACGCTGCGTTCGTGCTGAACGGAAGACTGTGGGTGTTCGGCGGTCAGATCTCCGATGGCGCGGGCGGCACCGCGTGGGCGCTCGATGCGTGGTCGACGGACGGCGTACAGGTGCGGGACGAGTCCACGCGTGGTCTCGACGCGTCGTTCTTGGCCAAGGTCGTGGAGCAGAGCGGGCCTGATCGCGTGACGCTGATCGGTGGTATTCAGCGCGGATATTCGAACAACGTCTGGCAGACAACCGACGGCGCGAACTGGAGCGCGTTGTCCGCGAACGCCCAGTTTTCGCCGCGGGCCACGAGCGGCGTCTCGTTCGCCGGGCACCTCTGGATCATCGGCGGCACCACGACCGAAAAGCCCGAGGGCGGAGTCAGTAACGAGATCTGGCGCAGCGACAGCGGCACCGAATGGACGCGCGTGGTGCCATCGACGATCTTCCCGCCGCGCAGTGGCCACGCCGTAGTCGTATTTCAGGACAAGCTCTGGGTGATCGGCGGCTGGGAGGACGAGATCGTCGCTGGCGGTACGGGTGTGCGTTTGAACGACGTCTGGTCCAGCAGCGACGGCGTAGCGTGGACGAAGCACGAGCCCACGAACGGTACTATTTTCTCGCGACGCGTCGGGCACGACGCGCTCGTCTTTCAGGACAAGCTCTGGGTCATCGCCGGGAACCTCCAGACCGAGACGGATAGCAACGAGGTCTGGTCTTCCGCCGACGGCGATACGTGGACGCAGGTGAACCAGGTCAATGCGTTCACTGCACGACGCTCGCAGCGCGTGGTCGCGTTCAACGGCGAAATGTGGATGATCGGCGGTGCGACGCAAACGGCCGCCGGCGCCGACGCAGGCACGGCGGATGTGTGGCACTCGGCCGACGGCGCCTCGTGGACGTCCGAATCGGTCAGCTTTCCGCCGCGAGCGCGGCACGCGCTCGAAGTTTTCAACGGCCGCATGTACATGATCGGTGGCCTGAGCACCGAAGACTATTTCGGGAACACGAACTACGACGACGTCTGGTCGAGCGATGACGGCGTGCTGTGGCAGCAGGAGTCTCCGGTCACGCCATTTCCGGCGCGCTGGAGTCCTGCACTGATCCACCACGGCACCGAGTTGTGGCTGATCGGCGGCTATGGACTGTCGCCGCTCAACGATGTCTGGCGTTCGAGCGACGCCAAGACCTGGCGACTGGGCTTCTCGCACGACATCGTCGTGCCGTGAGATGACTAGGCAGCGTGGCGCTTGCGTCGCAAGCGCCGCCAGCCCATGACCGTGCCGCTCACCGAGATGGTGAGGCCCGCGAGACACAACACCCAGATCGTCGCGTGCCACAGCACGCGATTGCCGACGAGCCCGCTGAAATCCAGGCGGTGCAGCGCGTTGAACCACCAGCGGTAGCGACGACCGCCGTCGTCGAGCAGATCGAGCACCAGGCCGCTCGCTGGATCGATGTAGAACCACGTGCGCTGGGGATCGTCGAACGCGACGCGCAACACGGGCAGCGGCGGATGATCGTGATGCGCATACCAATAAGAGTCGTATTGCTCGACGCGCTCGTGGCCGATCAGCTGGCGATGCGGCATCAATCGATGCGCGGCATCCACCAGTCGCTGCTCATCGAAAGCGACGTGCTCGCCCGTGCGAGCATCGAGCAATCGCTCAACGCCATCCGCTGATACCACCGCAGCGATCGGCGTTCCATCGACATGAAAGAAGCGCACCGTGCGCGCCGATTCGTGCGCCAGCTTCTCGAAGTCGACCACGAGCGTCGGCCTGGCACTGCCGGCATAGCGCAGCTGCGCATCGGCAGTGAGGCTGCCGCCGCTCAGCCAGCCGTTTGGATCCACTGAAAGCCAGCCGCTGAAGATCCACGTCAGCAGGAACACGCCGCCCAGCAGCCCGGTCCAGTGATGCCAGCTCTTCCAGCCGTGATAGGGCGACAGGCCGCCCGCATGCCGACGCTGGATGCGCAGCTGCAGGATCCCGATCCAGATGCCCGACACCCCGATCAGGATCGCTGGACCCGAAGTCCACAAGATGACTTGCCGCCACAACGGCGCATTCGCGCGCAGCGGCGTGAAGTAAGTCCAGTGAATGACGGAACCGACCCAGTTCCAGAGGCGCTGCGTGCGGGTCGTCGACAACACGACTTCGCCGTTGCGCGCGGAAACGTAGACCTCGGTCGCTGCCGCGTCGTCGATTGCAATCCGGTGCAGCGGCCGCAGCGTCTTGAATCGCTCGGGCACGGTCCATTGATCGCGCTCGACGGTCGCCTGCACATGGCCATGCGCGTTCGCATACGCCTGCGCAATAGTCAGCGCTTGCTCCTTATCGACTCCCTCGACGCGCTCGCCGCTGAGCGCCGAAACGGTCGTGCGCGAGCCATCCCAATCGATGACGCGATAGACAGGATCGCCGAGCAGCATTTCCAGTCGCAGCTCGCGCGGATAGCGCTGCAGACCGAGGTACGAGAGCAGTCTGCTGGGATCGAGCCCCACCTGACTCCACTCGAGCGGTTGCAGCGCCTGGTAGCGTCGCGCCGGCTGCGCTTCCGGGTAGCCGACGTACGACATGACCAACCCGGAGACGAACCAGAGCACGAACAACAGGCACACGCCGATTCCGAGCCAGCGGTGCCCGATGTAGAGCCAGTAGCGGACCAGGCGCCAGGCAGTCATACAGGCATGTCGCAACTAGCGGAAGCGATAGCGCGCCGTCAGCTCCGCTGTGCGCGGCTGGCCGAGAATCCACTCCTGCGTGGTGTATGCAGCCACGCCATAGACCTCGTCGGTCACATTGCGCAGCGCCGCCGTCAATGCGAGCTGCTGCGTCGGCGCCCAGTCCACGCCGGCGTCGATGACTGTGTAGCCCGGCAGCTCCAGTTGATTCGCGGTGTCCGTGAAGCGCTTGCCGACGTACCGCAAGCCGGCGCGCGCGCTCCATTGATCGGTCACGGCCCAGCTCACCCACAGGTTCGCTGCCTGCTCCGGCACCGACGGCGGGCGCAGTCCATTGCGCGAGACGATGTTGCCGTCGTCATCTTCCTCGCCGAACTTGTCGAACTGTGCGGTCAGCACCGCAGCGTTCGCGTCGATGCGCCAGCGGTCGTCGATGTTCAGCGCGAGCGAAGCCTCGACGCCGCGCGATGACTGCTGACCGATCTGCAGGATGTCCTGCGGGTTCGCGCTCGCAGGATTCTGCGTGAGCAGGTCCTTCTTCTCGATGCGATACGCAGCCAGCGTCCACTCCAGCCGCTGGTCCCACAGCGACTGCTTCACACCCACTTCGATCTGCGAGCCCTTCGTCAGGTCGAACCGGGCCGCTTGTGCGGAAGTGGTGATGAGCGAGCCGACCGGATCGACTGCGGTCGAATACTGGCCGTAGAACGCCAGCGTCGTCGCCGGCTGGAAAACCACGCCGCCGCGCCAGCTGGTGTCGCTGAAAGTTGCATCGAAGGAAGCAGCGGGATTGATGAGGTTGGTGCGATCGAACTGCGCGTGGTCGTAGCGCGCGCCGCCGATCACCGACCACCGCTCGTTGAGCACCAGGCGGTCCTCGAAGAACAGCGAATATTGATCGGTCTGCGTGCGGAAGCGCGCAATCGTCGGCGACAGATCGAGGAACACGCCGGGATCGAAATTGCGCAGCGGCACGCTCGACTCCGCGTCGAACTGCGGATCGTCGAAGTTGTTCACGTGCGTGAAGCGCACGTGGTTGAAGTCGAAGCCGGCGGCGACGTGGTTCTCGCGGCCGAACAACTCGTGGGTGACGCGCACGTCGGCGGTATCGCCGATCTGCTCCTGGTGATGCAGGATGCCGATGTAGCTGAAGCGATCGATTTGCTGCGTGTCCGGGTTGAACTCGTACTCCTCGACGTTGCGCCACTGGCGGTCGACGTCGAGCCAATACGCCTGGTTGTTGACCTGCACGGTCTCGCTCGCCTGCCACTGCGCCTTGAAGCGCGTCCACGCGTCGCGGTAGTGGATCTTCTTGTCGCGCACGTTGTAGTTCTGACGACGCAGCGACTCGTCCAGCCGGCCGTCGATGAGCGGCGTGCCGAAGTACTCCATCGGGTTCTGATCGCCGTAGTCGTAGGACAAGGAGAGCCGCAGCGTGTCCGACACGTCCCATTGCAGCGTGCCCGCGAGCGCGAGGCTATCCGAATCGGAGCGGTCGACCCAGTTGTCCGACTGCGTGTAGCTGGCGTCGAAACGATAGGCCCAGTCGTCGCTGAGCGGCCCGCTCAGATCCACCGCGGCATGGCTGCGCTCGTCCTCGCCGAATGCGAGCTCGACCTGCGCCTCCTGCTGTTCGGTGTTCGGATGTCGCGACACGATGTTGATGACGCCGCCGATCGCGCCTTGTCCGTACATGACCGACGCCGGCCCGTGCAGCACTTCGATGCGGTCCACGGACCACGGATCGAACGGAAACGTGACCGTGCCGGCGCCGACGAACAGGCGAGCGCCGTCCAACAGGTACATCACGGAGCTGTGGCCGACGAAGCCGCGCGTGCTCAAGGCCGTGCCGCCGTCGCCGGGCGTCGCTTCGCTGGTGATGCCGGCCGCGCGCGTGACCGATTCGACGATGCTCGGATCGCCGCGTTGCCGGATCACGTCGCCGGCGAGCACTTCGATGCTGGCGGGGGTCTGCAACGGCGAAAGATCGAGCCGCGAGCCGGTGCCCGGGCTCGTCTCGCTCAAGCCGAGACCCTCGATCCTGCGACCGAAAACCTCGACGGTTTCGAGCGGCGGAGACTTGTCGGCGGCCTGCGCAGCAAGACTGAAGCAAGTGGCGGCGAGCAGAAACGTGGAGCGCTTGTTCATAGTCGAACAAGCATCCGCACCGCAGCCGCATGCCGCGAGTAATTTACGGTTGCCGCAGTCTGTTACCGCGCGTTAACGCCTCATATATATGTCAGTAGACGTCGAGATCGCGCCCGATGACGAACTGTCCCGGGTAGCGAGCTTGCAGGTCGCCGAACAGCTCCTGGTCGGAGAGCGCGTTGTAGTGATACAGGATCAGCAGGCGCGGTTTCGCCTGCCTGGCGAGATCCGCGAGTTGCGGCGTGGAGGTGTGGAATTTGTCCGCGAAGCGCTGGAAGCGCTCCGGCCGCGTCGCGCGCCACGCCGGCGTCTGCACTTCGTGGATCAGCACGTCGCAGCCGCGGCACGCATCGATCGTCGCCTGCGTCGGATTCGTGTCGCCGGAGATGACGATGCTGCGATCGGGCGTATCGAAGCGATAACCGTAACTCTCCATCGCGTGCTTCGTTGCAAACGCCGTCACCGTGACCTTGGCGTCCTTGTAGATGACGCCCGCCCCGATCTCGTGCGCATTCACGCGGCTGCCCTGCGGAAAATCGTGCTGGTTGCCGTCGGCGTTGGTGCGCGTCTCGATATCGACGCTGTACGCCGCGATCAGGTGCTCGGTCATCGCCTTGAGGCCCTTCGGGCCGTACACCTCGAGCGGCACTTCGCGGCCGATCGTCCACGGCGTGAAGATCAGGTCGGGATAGCCGACGGTGTGATCGGAATGGAGATGCGTCGCGAAGGCAACGCGCAGCTTCACCGGGTCGAGCGCTTCGATTTTCTTGTCGCGGAACGCCGCATACGCGCGGCGAATGACGCCGGGGCCGAAGTCGACGAGATAGGCGACGTCATCGACGACGATCGCCGTCGCCGGGCCGGAACGTTCCGGCAACGGGCCCGGATTGCCGGTCCCGAGCAATACGACCAGTGTGCTCGCAGCGACGATCTGCATGGCGCTCCTCCATCTGGAGCTCCTAATCGCGATAAAGATACGCGAGCACGTGCGACTTGTGTTTATTGCGACCCAGCCAGTCCCGGAATTCCTCGACGCGGGTCGTGCCCTCTTCGCCGATCATGCGTGCCAGGATCGAGCGGCGCGTGCCCTCGGACTGCTCGTGACGAATGCGCCGTTGCCAGGCGTCGGTGAGGATCGCCGGCAGCTCGTGGCTCAGCTGCAGTGCTTCGAGCAATTCCCATTCGCCGCCATCGAGCCAGGCCTCGTCGCAGGTCGAGCACACGTCGACGCGGTTCGCGACGGTGCCCGTGAGCTTGTACTTCGCCATCACTCGCGCGCATTTCGGACAGACGAGCGCGGTCGTCGAATCGGAAGTCGCGACCGGCCCCGCGGTCGGCGGCGTCGCGTTCTCGCCATTCGCGGCCAGCTTCTGCGTTTCCGCCCAGTGCCGGTAATACAGCAGCGAGACGAGGCTGCCGTGGCAGGTGTCGCAGCCCATCGCCGGCAGATATTCTTCGATCAGCGTGGGCTTGAGGTCGGGGGTCCTGCAGCGGGGACACTTCATGATGGGCTCCTTGGCCTCGGCCGCTTGCCAGCAGAAAGCAGTACATTGTGCGGACGAGCGTTGCGAGGGTAGCACCATGACGATTGTGAGAACGGCTATCGGCGTCACACCTTACGCAGTCACTGCGACGGCCGGGGCGCATACGCTGATCCTGGACGAGCCCGCGTCGCGCGGCGGCCAGGGTGCCGGGTTCGAGCCTTACGAGGCAGTGCTCGCCGGCCTCGGCGCGTGCTCCGCGATCACTCTGCGCATGTACGCCGAGCGCAAGCAGTTGACGATCCGCTCGCTGTCGATCGACCTGACCTTCCACCGGGAAGGCGACCGCGGCCTGATCCGCCGAGTCGTGCACCTGGACGCGGATCTCACGCCGGAACAGCGTGCGCGCTTTGCCGACATCATCGAGCGCACGCCAGTAACGCTGACGATCAAAGCCGGTAGCGAGATCAGCACGGAATTCCGCTAACGCCCGCCGAACGGCCGCGGGTCGAGCGACTTCAGGAAGGTGAACAGCGCATCGATCTCGGTGTCGCTCATGTGCGCCAGCGCTTTGAACGGCATGACGGTGCTGATCTCCGAGCCGTCGGGGCGCTTGCCCGTGCGCAGCATGGTCTTGAACTGTTCTGCGGTCGTGTAGTGCGACATCCCGCTGTCGGGCGCGGAAGTGAGATTCGCGGCCGCCGGCCAAGCGGGCGGCGTGCCCGGAATTTTGCCGCCGGAGAAGTGCGCACCATGACAACCGGTGCAGCCCTGCGCGATGTACTGACCGCGCGCGAGCAAGTCGTCCGGTACGGCTGCGGGCGGCGGCGCGCTGTGATCGATTTTCTCCGCCGCGTCCTTGATCGCGCCGAACAGATAAGCCGCCTTGATCGGCAACGGAAACTCGCTGAACTGCGCGGCTGCCGTGTTAGCCGGCGGCAGGCTGCGCACGTACGCGACCAGCGCGGCGACATCGGAATCTGCCATCCGCGCGTAGTCCTCGCTCGGCATGATCAGCAACGGCTGGCCCGACGGCTTCACTCCATGGCGCAGCGTGCGAACCCAGTCGGTGTCCGTGTAGCTGCGCGCGGGGCTCTCGCCGCCGGGAGTGATGTTCGGTGCACGCACGAAGAAACCGCTGTCCTTGTCGTCGATCACGATGTGCCCGGCGCCGTCCGCGCCGTGGCAGTCCATGCAGCCGCGCGTCTTGAACAGGTATTCGCCGTGTTCGAGCTGGCCTTCGGCCGCCGGCAGGGTCACCTGCAGGGGTGGGAGCTGCACGACACGATGGAGCTTGCGGTCGGACAGCCTGCTGACGACGCCGGCGGCAGCCACGACCAGTACGAGGAGTCCCGCGACGCTCACCAGAGCGATCTTGATTGGTTTTTTCATCGCAACCCCGGAATGCAACGCGGGCGAATTCTAGTCGATCATGCCGATCATCAGCAGCAGTGCGAAGAAGAACACCAGCACGATCGAGATTGCGACCGTCAGCAGGAACAGCCGCAGCAAAGCGCCGAAGCGTGACAGCCCGTAGGCGTAGCGCAGCTGCTTATAGAGATGCAGCGGCGGGATGATGCCGAGCGCGGTGCCCCAGATCGCGCCGCTGACACCGAACGCCGCGGCCAGCGTCAGCACGATCAGGAACATCATCATGAAGGTGATCGAGTAAGTGATGAAGATCGCGTGGTCGTACAGGTGGATGTCGCGACGCCAGAAGAACAGGATCCACATGAACGGCACGCTCAGCGGGATCAGCGCCCACGAATATTTGTAGCTCGCGATCTTGAGCTTGTAGGCCGCGAGCGCCGGGTTGTCCTTGAGCTCGCGTGCGCCGTGCTCGAGCCGCTGTTGCAGTGCCGGCCAGCCAGTATCGATATCAGTGCTGCCCTGGACGTTCGCCTTCGCGGCATCGGCCTTGGCTTTCGACTTCGCTTCCTCGATCGCCTGCTTCGCCTGCTCGTTGGTCTCGAGACTCTTGAGCGCGTCCCAGTCGCCCTTTGCCAGCGCATCCATCACGACCTGCGCCGACTGCAGATCGCTGAGCTTGCGCTCGAGCTCCGCGCGCTTCGCCGGCGACAGGTCAGTTTCCTTCAGCTGGTCCTGCACCGCTTCGATGCGCTCGCCGGTCTTCTCCTTGGCCGCCTCGTTGTTCTCCTTCCACTGCTCGACGACGTCGCCGGCCACGCTTTCCTGCGCGCTGTCGAAGATGTTGCTGGTAGTGAACGAGAACACCGCGAACATCAGGAACACGGTGAACAGGTACAGCGCCATCGGCGAGACGAACTTGGCGCGCTCGCCATCGATGTAGCGACGCGTGAGCCGGCCGGGATGGAAGAACAGCTCGGGAATCGTGCGCCACATCTTGCCTTCGAAGTGGAACACGCCATGGAGAATGTCGTGACCGAGGTGGACGAGGCTGCGATGCAGATGCACTCGCTGGCCGCAGGCAGCGCAGTACGCGCCATTGACCTCCGCGCCGCAATTGAGGCATTTGCCGTGCGCTTCGGGGCCTGGTTTGCCCGCTGCGCCTTCGATCGCGCTGGCGATGATCGCGCCGGTCAGCACGTCGCCCGCTGCATCTCCTTCCCCGCTCATGACGCGCAGTTTATCACTGTGGGTCAGGCTTCTGTGCGGGTCAGCTTCAGCCTGACACTCTTGCGCGATGCTGCTTCGGCGGCTCCGTCTCCCAGCGTCGCCACACGCGACGCAGCTGATGGGCCGAGCTGAAACCCGTCTTCTCCGCAACGCGCTCCATCCCGATTTCGCTGTTCGCGACCAGCTCGCGCGCGAGCGCCACCCGCAGACGCTGGACGTAGTCGAGCGGCGAGCAGCCGGCGTGCTCGGCGAACAGCCGCGCGAGATTGCGCGAGCTCATGCAGGCGACGGCCGCCAGCCGCGCGGCGGACCATTCCGCCGCAGGATTCCTGATGACAGCGTCCTGCACACGATGCAGCACCGGATGCACGTGGTTGCGATGCATGACCCAGGGCGACAGCTGCGGATCGCCGCCTGAGCGGCGCATGTAGACGACGAGATCGCGCGCAACGGCCACTGCGACCTGGTGACCCAGCTGCTGGCCGATCAGGTACAGCGTGAGATCGATGCCCGCCGTGACGCCGGCGCTGGTGAAGATGCGTCCGTCCTCGACGAAGATCCGGTTGGCGTGCACGGTCGCCGACGGCTCGAGCCGCTGGATGTCCTCGATATGATGATGATGCGTCGTGCACTCGCGCCCGGTGAGCAGTCCGGCCTTGGCGGCGAGCAGCGCACCCGCGCACACGCACATCAACGTGACGGTCTCGTTCTCCATGGCGCGCTTCAGCCAGTTCGCGAGCGCAGCCGTCGGCGCACTATCGAGGCGCAAGGCCTTGGTGGTCACGCCGGTCACGACGATGACGCTGTTGTCCGGCACGCGCTCCGGCAGCGGCTCGAGCTGATCGAGATGCAGGCCCACTGCCGAACGCACAGTGGGCTGCGTGCTGACGTAGCGCAGCTGGTAGCTGCCCGGAACCTCGCGCTCGGCGATGCGAAACGCTTCGCCCGCGCCTGCCACGTCGAGCAGCACGACCTCGGGCTGGATCGCGAACAGCACCGTCCTCACAACTGGAGACTCTCCACGCGTTTGATCTCGGCGAAGCGGCCGGCCAGCACCAGCTCGGTCCGCTCCATGATGTCCTGCGGAGTATAGACGCGGCCTGATTCGGTCACCATCTTGAAGGTCAGGGTCGCGTCCATGACGTAGCTCACGGCGTAGCCCAGATCGGACGCGTGGCGCGTCGTGGTCTCGCAGCACTGCTCCGTGCGGATGCCGGACACGATCACGCGGCCGATGCCGTGCTTGCGCAGCCAGTAGTCCATGCTCTGACCGTCGGCAGTGCTGGCGAACATCGCCGAATGCACCGACTTGCTGAACACCTCGGTCGGCTCGATCCGCAGCCCGTCCAGCGTTTTGACATAGCCCGAACGCCGCGAAAACGGGTTCGACGGGCCGTCATCCTCCTCGACGTGGAACACCTGCAGAACCGGGACGCCCTGCGCGGCGCAGCGGTCGATCAGCATCTGCAGCCGCTCCAGGAAGCGCGGCACATCGGTCTGCGACCAGTAAGGACGCTTGAGGAAAGACTGCTGGGCATCGACCACGATCAGGGCAGATTTCATGAGGGGCCTCCGGGTTGGAGGCACATCCTGCCTTCGCCGCGGCTGGCCCGCGAGGCGACCCCAGGACTTCCTGCGGACAAAAACGGACAAGCCGGAATGTCTCTCGCCAAGACGCCAAGACGCCAAGGAAGAATACGGCAAGTTCTGATTCGGAATTGTCGATTCGGATCTTCTGAACTCTGCTTGGCGTCTTGGCGTGCTTCGCGAGAGATATTTCTTACCTCTTTTTCTCCTGCTCGCGAGCGCCGGCGAGTATCCCTGGGAGCGCGTAGTTGCCTTCGTGGCAGGCGTATTCGTAGATGTGGTCGTCGGTGCGGCGCAGCGGCACTTCGCCCTTCCACGGCTGCGTGTACGTCGCGCTGTCCTCGACGGTGAACTGATAGAGGATTTCCTGCTCGCCGACGCGCGTGAAGCGCTCGATCACTTTGCCCGACGGCGGCAGATAGAAGCGCTGCTTGATGCCGTAGTGCGCTTTCTGCCCGGGGTTGAGGTTCGTGGTTTCGACCACGAGCGTGTCGCCTTCCCAGTGACCGATCGAATCGCCCATCCACGGCGTGATGTCCCGCGGCAGATGCTTGCCGCCGATCCGCACCACGCGTGCGTCGTGCACCATCTCGACCAGGATCATGACCGCGTCGGACGTCTGCACGATCTGGTAGTTGTTGTTGTAGACGTCGGGCAGCATCGGCGGCCCGCTCGTCGAGCCGAAACCGAGCAGGCAGCGCTCGCCGAGTGCGCGCCGCTCCGGCCCGTCCATGTTCAGGCCGGCGCGCGCAGCCTGGAACGCTTTCAGTCCGTCCGGCGTGTACGGCACCTTGCCGTTCTGCGGCTCGACGATGAACGACGTGCGGTGCTCGCCGCGAACGCTGGCGAGCTGCGTGCCCGGATCGAGCCAGAACGCGTTGTAGCCGCCCGGATCGGTGCCTGCCTTCTGCTGAACGCTCGGATCGGTGGGCCTGGCGTCGTTCGCGGAAAACTGCGCGAAGGCGTTGCTGCGCTCGAACTGCGCCGCTTCCGCGTCGTTCAGCGTCGCCTTGCCTTTGAACATATCGTCGCGCTCCAGCGAGGTGAGCGACGCGTTGGTCCACGTTCCCTGCAGATCCGGCACACCCCACGGCGTGCGCGGCGCCTGGTACTGCGAATCCGCGGCAGCGGCGGCTCCCGCCGTCGCAAGAATCGCGATCGCTGCGTTCGCGCGCTGAAACATGAACATAAGACAGTCCCCGAATTCTGCGAACTGCGCCGTAGCTGGCGCGCTTGCGTTGCGGGCACATTACGCCCCGCGCGCCCGCGCAAAATGTAAAGAACTGCGATGCCGGCATGCAGACGCGCCGCAGTACGGATACGGGAAGCACAGCATGATTTCGATTCGCCGGCTCGCCACGCTTGCAACGTTGTCCCTGTTCCTCGCCGCTTGCGGCGGCGGCGGCGGTGGCAGCAAGAACACTCCACCGGGCGGCAACAATCCGCCGACCTACACGCTCACTGTCGCGCCGGCATCGGTGCAGTTCGCAGCCAATGCGCGTGGCGCGCTACCGGCGGCGCAGGACGTGACTGCGACCTTCAACGGCGAAGGTCTCGTCGTCGGCACGCTGCCCGGCACGACTCTGCCGAGCTGGCTCGATCTGAGCGTCGTGGGCTCGCCGACTTCGAGCCCGGCACAGGTGCGCTTCAGCGTAACTACGACCGGGACGACAGCGACCGAGCTCGCAACCACGATCCGCTTCGTCACGGGCAAAGCGGATGGTTCGCAGGTCGTCACGAAGGACGTGGCGGTGACCTACAAGATCATCGATCCGCTCGACGTCGACGTCTCGAGTCTCGATTTCGATGCAACCGCGGGCACCATGGCGGCGGAGCGCTGGATCGAGGTGCTGGGCTCCGGCACCGACTGGACTGCTACGAGCGACCAGCCGTGGCTCACCCTGTCCCGCGCGTCGGGCGCCAATGCCGGGCCGCTGGGAATCACGGCCGATGCAACCTCGTTGGCCGCCGGCGTGCATACCGCCGAGCTTCGTCTTGCTGACACGTTGAGCAGCACCGTGATCACGGTGCCCGTCACCTTCCACGTCGCGCCCAATCGGTGGAACGTCTCGCGTATCGGCGTCCATCTGCTCGCCTTCACTGACAGCCCCGCGCACGCGGCAGGGGTCGTGGTGACGAACGACGCCGGCACGGCCGCGACGTGGAACGCGAGCGCCAACGTCATCTGGCTCGACGTCACGACGTCGGGAACGAACGGCGATACGCTCGTCATCACGCCCAACGCCCTCGCTGCCAATCTCACCGACGACGTGATCCAGATCGCGACCGTGACGGTGAGCGGCGGCGGCTTGCAAAGCGACACGGTGCGCGTCGGCTACTTCCGCTCATCGGCTGCCGAGCCCGCTGCCGTCCAGGCGACCCTGAATCTCTCGACCTCGGTGCAACCGGCCGGGCTCGCCATCGATCCGGTGCGGCCCTACGCGTACGTCGGCTTGTCGACGAACACAGTGCGGCGCGTGAACCTGGTGACCGGCACGGTCGCGACGCTCTTCACCGGCCCTCAGGGGGCCAAGATCGGCCGCGTCGTGGTGAGCGGCGAAGGCCGCTATCTCTATGCAAGCGCCATCGACTCGACCGGCGATGTGCTGCGCTTCGATCTCGATGCGGGCCTGCCGGCGTCGTCGCTGACGAAGATGACGAACTGCTGCGCGCAGGAGCTCGTGTGGGTGCGCTCGCGCGGCGTCCCGCTACTCGTGACCGGGCACTTCGAGGTCTACAACGCCGTGACCGGCGCTGCGCAGACTCCCGTCGCTGTACCCGTGGACGGCGCCACACGATTCAACTCCCTCTCGGCCATGAACGACGGCTCGGAGATCTGGGCTGTCGACCCGGATGCGGCCGGCTGCGCGAGCGCGGCGAGCTTCCGTGTCGAAACGCGGCCGGCGGACGGCAGCGGTTATCTCGTTCCGTTCCGTGACAGCGCGCCGCTGATCGATCAATCGACCTCCTGCCCGAGGATCTCGCGACTGGAGAGCAGCCCCCAAAGCATATTCGTGCAAGTGATCGGCCAGAACGCCGGCGGCACTGTCGCCTACTTCCGGGGAGCGCCCGCCGGTCCGCTGAGCGAGATCGCCTCGCAGCGTCACTACGAGCATCTGGGAGTCGCTTCGAACGGGCTCACAGCGCTGTCGTTCATCGGTTCCAACGGCGCCTTCTCGGACGGCGTCGAAGTGCTGGACGGGAACAACGGATTGGTTCACACCTTCGAGCAGTTGCAGTCGATGCAAGGCGTGCGCTTCTCGGCGGACGACCGCTTCCTGGTGGTGCTCGGCAACTCGCAGTCCGCAGCCGGCGATCTGCAGGTGCTCAGGATTCCGTAGTCGCGCGGCTGCATCGCCGCATCAATACTGCAGGCCGAAGCCGTACGGGAACAGCGGATCGTAGCCCGGGTCGTTGCGATTCACGGCAGTCTGCGCCGCGCTGCGCGGCCACGAGAACGACAGCTTGCCCACAAAGTCGTAGTTCACCTTGCCATTGGCCTTGCGGAACAGCACGTCGGCAATGCCGCCGCCCTCACTGCCCGGCAGCCAGGCGACGACGAACGCATCGCATGCCGCGAGCTGCCGCTCGATCGAGAGCGGCCGGCCAGTCAGGAATACGCACACGCTCGGCACGGATGCCTGCCGCAGCTGTTGCAGCAACGCGAGCTCGGCGTCGCCGCCGCCGCGGTAGTCGACCGCCTTGAGGTCGCCGAACCACTCGGCATAGGGGTTTTCGCCGAACACCACGACAGCGACGTCGGGCCGCGCCTGCTGCAGTCCTTCGACGCTCGAGCTCACTTTGCCGCCCGCGTCTGCGACCGCGCGCGAGATGCCCTGCAGGATCGAGGTCGCGCCCGGGAAATCCTCGTTGGTATTGCCGGTGCCTTGCCAGGTCACGGTCCAGCCGCCGGCTTGCTTACCGATATTGTCGGCGCCGTCGCCGACCACGAGCACATTTGCCTTGCGACGCAACGGCAGGAGCTTGCGCTCGTTCTTCAGGAGCACGAGCGATTCGCGCACGGCCTGCCGCGCCACCGCACGATGCTCGGGCGCGCCGATCAGCTCGCGCTTGTTGGCGAGCGGCCGCGACGAGGGCCGGCCTTTCTCGAACAGCCCGGCGCGGAATTTCACGCGCAGGATGCGCGTGACTGCGTCATCGATGCGCGCCATCGGAATCTTTTCGGCGCGCACTTGCTCCAGCGTATTGGTGATGAAGCTCTTCCAGTCGTTCGGCACCATGATCATGTCGATGCCGGCGTTGATCGCCTGCGCGCACTTGTCCTTCGAGCAGCCCTGCACCTCGTCGACGCCGTCCCAGTCGCTGACCACGATGCCGTCGAACTTCAGGCGCTGCTTCAGCAGGCCGGTGAGCAAATCCTGATGGCCGTGCACCTTCCAGCCGTTCCAGCTGTTGTACGACGCCATGACCGTCTGCACGCCTGCTTCGATGGCGGCGACGTAACCCTGCCCATGGAGTTGCAGCAGCTCGGCCTCGGTGGCACGCGTGTCGCCGCGGTCGACGCCGTCCGTCGTGCCGCCGTCGCCGATGAAGTGCTTCGCGGTCGCGAGCACGTGCGACGTGTCCAGGAACTCGCGCGAGCCTGGCGCGCCTTGCAGTCCGCGCACCATGCGGCCTGCGTAGGCGCGCACGATCTCGGGGTCTTCCGAGTAGCTTTCATAGGTGCGCCCCCAGCGGTCGTCACGTACGACAGCGACCGTCGGCGCGAACGTCCAATCGATCCCGGTCGCAGCCACCTCGCGCGCCGTCGCCGCGCCGATGCGCTCCATCAGCCCGGGATCGTGCGCGGCGCCGAGACCGATGTTGTGCGGAAACAAGGTCGCGCCGATCACGTTGTTGTGGCCGTGCACGGCGTCCGTGCCCCAAACGATCGGAATCGCGGGCGCGCCGCCGGCGGTGTCCATCGACGCGTCGTAGTAGCTGTCGGCGAGCGCCACCCAGTCGGCGACGCTCGCGTGCTTGTTCTCACCGGGCCAGGCGCCGCCGCCGTTGAGCACCGAGCCGAGCCGGTACTTGCGTACGTCGTCGGGCGTGACGCTGCGGATGTCGGGCTGCACCATCTGCCCGACTTTCTGCTCGAGCGTCATGCGCGCGAGCAGCGCCGCGATCCTGCCCTCGATGTCGTTGCCCTGATCCGCGGACGCCCCGCTCCACAACGCGACGCCCGCCACACACAGCAGCAATTTCCCGGCACGAGACTGACGCATCAGAAGTTCACCCGCCTGCGAAGATGGTGTTTTTATCCGGGTCAATCGTAGCGTTGCGGCCCGGCGTAGACAACGTTGTCAGTATTCATTGAACCATGAAACCGGGATGGCAGCTAACTGCTTCATTTACCGCATGACAACGGTGGTACTTTCTTCACCTCTTTTGGCTATCTGACGCGACGGACCGGCAGGATCGCCAGCGAGCCGGCGAGCGCGACCGCACCCGCGGCGAAGAACAGCCACGCGTAATCGCCGCCGCTCACCGCCAGAATCACGGGCCCGAGGAGCGGTGCGATCGACTGCGGCAGCGCATTGGTGACATTGAGAATGCCGAGATCCTTGGCGGCGTCGCGCTGCCGATCCGGCAGCACTTCCGTGACGAGCGCGAGGTCCACGGCGAAATACAGCCCGTGCCCTATGCCGGTCGCGGCCATGCCCACCAGAAACATCGTGTACGAATCGGCGAGCGCGATGAGCCACAGCCCGATCGCGTACGCGATCGCGCCGCCGATCACGAAGACCTTGCGCCGCTGCAGCGCATCCGACAATCGCCCGCCGACCAGACTGAGCACGACGACCAGGCTCGCCTGCACGAGCATCG
Organism: Steroidobacteraceae bacterium; assembly: GCA_044866955.1. Lineage (GTDB taxonomy): Bacteria > Pseudomonadota > Gammaproteobacteria > Steroidobacterales > Steroidobacteraceae > Steroidobacter. The sequence continues at coordinate 55,340 of JBIOUH010000010.1, read as the reverse complement.
AGCCGAAGACCAGGCGCTCCACTTCGCTGTTCGGCAACCCGAGCTTTTCCGTGAGATAGAACGGCTGGTACGTCGTCAGAAACGCCGTGCCGAGCACCACGAGAAAGCGGCTGAGCCATGCCCAGGCGAAGTCGGGGTAGCGCCGCGGACTGACCCAATACCAGCTGACCGTCTCGCGCACCGGTTGCGTGCGGTCGAGATGACGATCGCTCAGCGTGAATGCGAGCAGGAGAATCGCCGCGGCGCCGATCAGCGCCGGCACCATGAACTTGGCGAGCAGCGATTCGGAAATGCTGTCCACGATGAAAGTGCCGGCGAGCTGGCCGAGCGGCATGCACGTGCCGATTACGCCGGCAACGGTACCGCGCTGCTCCGCCGGCACTTGATCCGGCAACACGGCGACCAGCGCGGCCAGCACCGCATTGAACGACATCTGCGCTAGGCACCAGCCTATCAGCAGCGTCGCGACGGACTGCGCGCGCGCGACGATCAGTAGCGCGACCGCGCCGCAGATCACGCCGCCGACGAGCCACGGACGCCGCATGCCAAAGCGCGACGCCGTGCGATCGCTCAGCCGGCCGAAGAGTGGGTTGCTTGCCAGCGCGAAGAACGCGCCGATGCTCAGGACCAGCGAGTGCATGCCGGCGGCCTCGCCCGGCGTGAGCTCGCGGATCTTGAGCGAGATCGTGATGACGACCGGCGTCAGCAGTGCGATCCAGGTGCCCGTGTACGCGAGGGCATAGACGAGCAGGAACCGCCAGCCGACGCGGCGCGCCGGCTCGGCGCCGGTTACTGCGATGCCTGTATCCATGGTGCTATTGTTAGCGAAAGCGCCGTCCTATGCCTCCCCCGCTCAAATCGAAATCCGTCTGGATAGCGAGCTTCGCCGCCTGGCTGGCGCTCGCGTCTTTCGTGCTCGCGCGCGATCTCGTCATGGTGGGACCGCAGGCGCCGGGCCTGCAGCGCGACGAGTTGTACGCGTTCCTGTGGACCATGGTGCTGTGGGGCGCGGTCTCGCCCCTCATCATCGCGATCTGCGAGGGACTGCCGCTGGATCGAGCGCGCCGCTGGCGGAGCCTGGTGGTTCACACCGCCTGGGCGTTCGCGTTCTGCGTCGGCGACGTGCTGCTCGATCTCGCGTTCTACGCAGTCCTCGGCATCCCGCACAAATCGCTGCTGGGGGAGCTCTACGATCAGGCGTTCATCAACGTGTTCAGCTATGCGGCCGTGGCCGGCGCCGGCTATGCAGTCATCTATGCACGCGCGCTGGCGACGAATCGCATTCGCTCCGCCGAGCTCGAGCGGCGCCTCGCAGAAGCGCGGCTCGAAGCGCTGACGCGGCGGCTGCAGCCGCATTTCCTGTTCAACTCGCTGAACACCATCGCCGCGCTCATCCGGCTCGCGGACCCGGAGAAGGCGCTGGCGGCGCTGGTCGCGCTCGGCGATCTGCTGCGCGTCGTACTCTCGACCGACGGCGACGCGCGCATTCCGCTGCAGCAGGAAGTCGCGTGGGCTGAGCACTATCTGCGGATCGAGCGCCTGCGCTTCGACGACCGGTTGACGACCGAGGTGCACGTAGACCCGCAGCTCGGGCAGGCACTCGTCCCCGCGCTGGTGCTGCAGCCGTTCGTGGAGAACGCAGTCCGGCACGGCGTCGAGCGGCACAGCGGCGCGAGCCTGGTGTCGATCGCGGCCGAGCGCGAAGGCGAGTACCTGGCGCTGACCGTGAGCAACAGCGGCGGCGCAGCCGCACGCGAGCAGGAGCAACGACCCGGCTTCGGACTCGGGCTCGAGTCCACGCGGGAGCGGCTTGCGCATCTCTACGGCGCGGATCATTTCGCGCTCGAAATCGCGACTTCGGCCGACGCGACGACCGCGAGAATCCGCATTCCGCTCGCGGCGGCTGCCTGATGAACGCGCCGATCCGCACCGTCATCGCCGACGACGAGCCGCTCGCGCGGCGCATGTTGCGCAGCCTGCTGGCGAAAGACGCGCAGCTCACGGTCGTCGGTGAGGCGCGCGACGGCGTGGAAACCGAGGACATCGTGCGGCGGCTCGCCCCGGATCTGCTGCTGCTCGACGTGCAGATGCCCAATGCCGACGGCTTCGCCGCCCTGCGCGAGTTGCCGCAACGCCCGGTCGTGATCTTCATCACTGCGCATGCGGAGCACGCGGTGCGCGCCTTCGATTCGGACGCGGCCGACTACCTGCTCAAGCCGTTCGACGATGCGCGGTTCGAGCGTGCATTGACACGGGCGAAGGCCGCCATCCGTACGCGCAGCCTGGTGCGTCTCGCGCATGACATCGCGACCGACGCAACGCCGCGCGAACCGCAACGCGCCGAGCGCATCGCGCTCAACGAAGGCCGGCGCGTGGTGATGGTCGACGTTCGCGACATCGAGTGGATCGAAGCGGCCGACTATTACGCACAGGTGCACGTGCGCGGCGCCTGCCACCTGATTCGCGAATCGCTGCAGGATCTCGCCGGGCGGCTCGGACCGCAGCAGTTCCTGCGCGTTCATCGCGGCGCGCTCGTGAACCTGCAGCGCGTCCAGCGACTGGAGCGCGCCGCCGACGCAGAGCTGTTCGTCGTGCTCGACGACGGCACGAAACTGCGCGTCAGCCGTTCGCGACGCCAGGAAGTTGCGCAGACGCTCGGCGCCCGCTGAGCGCTTCGCTGCACGAAACTCACTGCTCGCTGCACGTCGCCCGCCGCTCACGGCGTGCGCATTGAAGGCGGTTTTCTCCGCGCTGCATGCTGCCGTCCCCGAAACGCAACAGGACTGCAGTCATGCGAAATCTCGTAGCAGCGCTGGCTCTGACGATCTGCTGCGCATTTGCGCCCCACACGGCGAGTGCGTCGCAGGATCCCGCCCGCAACACCGAATCCCTGCTGCGCGCCCACGACCGGTTCGCGCGCGAGTTCGAGCTCGACGGCGCGATCGAGGGTTTCGTCCCGAACCTGACCAACGACGTCGCGTATCTCCATCCGGATCAGGAAATCATCACGGGACGCGAGGCCACGCGCGCGTTCCTCAAGACGATCTATCCGCAGCCGCGCGCGGTGCGCACCGTGCTGCATCGGGTCGCGGGCCAGGCTTCGGCCGACGGCTCGCTCGGCTATACCTTCGGCTGGCTCGATGAGATCACGGCGCCGAAGAATGCGCCGGCGGCGACGAAGTACGGCCGCTTCATCGCGATGTGGAAGAAGCGCGACGACGGCTGGCGCGTGCAGGCGTTCCTGCGTCTCGCGAGCAGCGCGCCCCTAGCACCCGTTCCGGCGGATGCGTTGATCGTTGATGGCGCGGCGGCGGTCGTGAAACCCGGTCTCCCGGCGGCGCAGCGCCTGGAGATCGCGACCGCCGACTCGCGCTTTGCCGACCTGAGCATCGACCAGGGCTACACCGTCGCCTTCACCAGCTACGACATGCCGGAGTCGGTGATCGTCACGGGCGGCAGCTTCTTCTGGAATCACGCCGGCGTGGAGTTCGCGTGGAGCGGCTGGACGCCGGCAGAACAGCTCAGCTGGTATCCGCTGCGCACCGAGGCCGCCGGCAGCGGCGATCTCGGCTGGAGCATCGGTCACGGCACTTATACGTCCACCGCGCCGCCGTCTTACTCGAAGTATCTGACGGTCTGGGTGCGCACCGCCGCGGGCTGGCGGTTTCTGATGGACGGCGGCAACTCGCGGCCGGCGCCCTGAGAGAGAGACAAATGAAAACGGCGCGGCGCCCACTCGAGCGCCGCGCCGTTCACGCTGTCACTAGTTCATTCCACAGGCGCCGCTGGCGTGGGTGGTGCAGGTCCGCAGGCGCTGTTCCATATCGGTCCGCATCGACTCGCGCGTCCGGATCAGCTCGCGCAGCTCCGCCTCGTTGCGGCAGTCTTCTCTCGGGAATTTCGATCCGAGCACGACCTGCTTCGCGCACCACACCTGCTCGCCGTTGACGCGCTTCGGCCGATAGCCCTGCGGCGGCCGCAGCGGCTTCTTGTCGTCCGCCGTGGCAACTGCTGCCGTCGCCGTTTCGGTCGTCGCGGTCGCCTGCTCGGCTGGCTTGGTCGCGGTTGCCGTCGCTTCCGCTGTCGTCGCCGGAGCGGTCGGCTCGTCGGCCCACGCCATCGTCGCCACCATCATCAACGCAGTCGTCAGCAACGCGGTACGCATAGTTAATCCCTCACTCGGTTAACGCTGCTCCATCTCAGCCTTCTTCTTCGCAATTGCCCGCAGCTGCTCCTCAGTGCGGCACTGTTCTTTCGCGCTCAACCGCGCGCCGGTCACGGCGCCGCTGGCGGTGCAGTACACCTGCTTGCCGTTGATGCGCTTCGAGCGGTAGCCGGGCGGCACCTTGAACGGCTTGTCCTCTTCGGCCTTGGCGTCGTCTGCAGCCGGCTGTTCAGCCGCGTCTGCTGCCTTCTCGGTCGCAGTGGACTCTTCGTCCGCTGCAGTTGCCTGCTCGGTTGCAGCTGGCTCAGCGGCCTGTTCGCTGGGGCTCGCCTGGGTTGCTTCCGCGGCCGGCGTCGGCTTCGCGTCAGCAGAACTCGGCTCTTCGGCGCAGACCAGAGTGGCTGCCAGCAGCATCGCAGTCGTCAAGGCAATTCGCATGATTCTCCCCAAAATATGGTCAGTTGCAGTCGGGCCCGAGCGAGCGATTGCACACATTCGCTACAGGGTTTGCAAGCTCTCAGCACACGAATGAACGCGCAGGAAGTCCGGGAAGGCCAATTGTCGAGAAACGTCAGGGCCTCGAACCTGAACGCCAGCTGACTCCCCCTTGAATCCGAAGTGCCCCGCCGGGGTACTCACCGGCCGGAACGTGACGGGATGCCGGCCAGGCCGCCGGCGCGGGAGGATCAGATGCAGGCGCTGGATCGCGAGGAGCTGCCGTGGACGGACATCGAGCCCTATTTCGATCGCGCGCTCCAGCTGGACGCCCCCTCCTGCGCCGCCTGGCTCGGCGAACTGGATGAGCGCCGCCCGGAAATCGCCGATGCCGTCCGGACGCTGCTGGCGCAACGCGAAGCGCTGAACGCGGCGGGGTTTCTGGAAGGGTCGGCGTTCGCAGGGGTCGAGAACCTGGCGCCGGCGCTGCGCGACATCGTCGCCCGGCATGCCGCGCGCCTGACCGGCTCGGCTGCCGATTTTCGGTCGCGCCATGGCTGGGCAGCCGGCAACGTCGTCGGACCGTATCGACTGATCCGCGAGGTCGGGTTCGGCGGCATGAGCAGCGTCTGGCTGGCGGAGCGCAGCGACGGGCAGCTGAAGCGCGCGGTCGCCCTGAAGTTGCCGCTGACCGGACCGCGCACGCAGGTCGAGCGCTTCCTGCGCGAGCGCGACATCCTGGCCGCGCTTACCCACCCCAACATCGCGCGCCTGTACGACGCGGGCATCAGCGATTCCGGCCAGCCGTATCTCGCGATGGAGTACGTCGCCGGTACTCAGCTGATCCACAGCTGCGACGAGCGCCTGCTCGACGTTCGCGGGCGGCTGCGCCTGTTCCTGCAGGCGCTGGAAGCAGTGCAGTTCGCCCATGCGGAGCTCGTGATCCATCGCGACCTCAAGCCGTCGAACATCCTGGTGACGACCGACGGCCGTGTCGTGTTGCTCGACTTCGGCATTGGCAAGCTGCTCACGCAGGACACCGCCGAGGAAACCGAGCTCACGCAGATGTCCGGCCGGCTGTTCACGCCGGGCTACGCCTCGCCGGAGCAGATCGCCGGTCAGCCGCTGACGACCGCTTCGGACATCTATTCGCTCGGTGTCGTGTTGTACGAGTTGCTGACGGGCGTGCGCCCCTATCGCCTGAAGTACGACTCGCGGGCAGCGCTCGAAGAGGCGATCCTCAAAGAAGATCTGCGGCGACCGAGCCAGAACAAGTTCTCGTCGCAGGTCGCAGCGGCGCGCAGCACCTCGGAGCGCGTGCTCGCCTGGACACTCGCCGGCGACCTCGACACGATCGTGCTCAAGGCGCTCAAGCGCAATCCGCTGGAGCGCTACGCGTCGGTGAGCGCGCTCGCGCAGGACATCCTCAACTATCTGAACAATCTGCCGGTGAGCGCGCGCCCGGACAGCCTCTGGTATCGGGTCGGCCGCTTCACCGCGCGCTACAAAGTGCCGGTTGCTGCAGCGACGATCACGACGATCGCGCTGCTGACAGGTTCCGCCGTCGCGATCTGGCAAGCCAGCTCGGCAGCCGCGGAGCGCGATCGCGCCGTGGCATTCGCATCCCGCAACGAAGCCGTGACGGAATTCCTCGGCCGGATGATCACCGACGCCGCCGCTTCGCCGCAGCCGATCACCGTCAACGAGCTGCTGACGCGTAGCGAGAAGCTGGCGCTGAGCGACGCAAGCGGCAGCCCCGAGAACCGCGCGGCGGTGCTCGAAATGATCGCCGATCGCTATTTCTCGACGGACAACGCAGAACGCGCCGAGCCGTTGCTCGCGAGCGCATTACAGCTGCTGGAGAGGTCACGCGATCCCGCGCTGCGCTCACGCCTCACCTGCAAGCACGCAGCCGCATCGGCCGAGGCCGGGCATGCTGAGCCTTCGATGCAGATCATGTATGCCGAGATCGCGCGACTCGACCGCGATCCCGAAACGGCGAGCCAGTGCCTGTTCCACACGGCGACGATCCACCTTGCCGAGTTGCGTGCGGCCGAAGCGCTGCGCGATGCCCAGCTCGGCCTGGAGAAGAGTCGCCAGGCCGGCAACGGTGTGGTCGAGGCTGCGCTGCTCAACGCCACCGGATATGCCCATCACCTGAACGCCCATGACGTCGTAGCCGAGCAATATTTCGAACGCGCACTGCGCAAGTATCGTGAGCTGGGTCGCGAGCACAGCGACGGCGCGCTCGCAGTGCTCAACAACTGGGGCGCTGCCATGCTGGCTGCAGGCGTGCCGCGACGGGCGCTCGAGCTGCTCGACGAGGGCACGCGCATCGAGCGGGAACGAGGGCCCGACATCGAGCTGACGGCGACAGCTGTCGGCAATCGCGGGCTCGCGCTCCAGTCGCTCGGTCGCCTGGATCAGGCGCGCGCGGCGTTCGATCTCGAGTGTCAGCTCGCAATCGGCCACGGCGACGAGTTCAGCGAGATGCATTGCCTAGTGGGTGAAGCTTCGCTCTCGATCCAGACCGGAGAGCTCGACGGCGCGCAGGGCTATCTGGGTCGTCTCACCGGGCTGATCGAGAAATCGCAGCTGCCTGCGGAAAGTCCGCCGGTCCGCGTTCGCACGCTGCTGCAGGCCCGGCTCGATCTGGCGCGAGGCAAGCTCGACGGCGCACGCGCCGGTTTCGATCGCGCGCTCGCTCACGAAGGGAAAGATCCAACGAGCATGCATGCCTACGTAGGCAGATCGATGGCGGCGCTGGCTGCGAACGATCCGGACGGCGCAGTCGAAGCGGCGCGCCGCGCGTTGAGTATCGCGACAGCGTTGCAGGGTGACGTGCCCTACTCCAGCCAGACCGGTCTCTCCTCGCTGTGGCTCGGTCGCTCGCTCCTGCGTGCAGGCGACCGTATTGGTGGACGCGGCGCGCTGGAAGCCGCCATCAAGCATCTCTCCAACACGATCGACGAGGATCATCCGTATCTGTTGCAGGCGCGGGCGGAGCTAAGCGACGCGCTGCACGGCGCGACGGCGAGCAACGATCAGCATCGCCAGTAAGCCGAGCGACAGCGGCATGGCTGCAGTCAGCCCTCACGGTGTCGCCGCGGTCGTGACCAGCCACGGGCCGCGCGATCGTTCGAGCACGGCGGCCCAGTACCAGGCCGACACATCCGTCCAGCGTCGCCCTTCGAGATCCTGCACCTGCTCGCAGACTTCATGTGCAGCACCCTCGCGGGTCGCCGCGAAGCAGCGCCAGCGTCCGCCGTCGTGGTCGACGACGATACGCGGCGAACTGACGATATAGCCCAGCCCGCGATAGCAGTCCTCGGCAGGATGCAAACGCCGCGTCGGCTGCGTCACCCAACGCATCACGATATCGCGCTCGCCATCGGTGAACCGTGCGACAGCTCCGGGAAAGCCGCTGAGAAACGTTCTCTCGCGCGCACTCAGCGGCAGCTCGCTCAGCATTCGACCTTGAAAGTGGCTCGGCCAGCGCGCGTCGACGGGGAGCGCGGCTTGGAAGCTCGTCCGGTCTCGTGATAGTGCAGGAGCGACGGCCGCATAGATGCACGCAGCAATCAATACGTACAGGACCGCTGCTCGCCGCGCCTCATGCATGACGGAACCGCACTGATTCGATCAGCACGATCGACACCGCAGTCAGCGTGAATGTCGCAACGCCGACCAGTGTGTGCATGAGCTCCGGCGCGGGCGCGCTGCGGGTTTCGAGGACGAACAGCGCAGCAGCACGCAATACATTCGCGAACAGCGCCGCGGCCGCGCTCAGCAGCAACAGAGTCATCAGCCTGCGCCAGCCGACGGAAACACGAAGGAGCGCCACGACACAGGCGAGCGCTGCACTGGTCCACAGCATGCGAACTCCGCTGCAAGGTGCATCGACCAGGACGGTCTGACCATGCCAGAGCAGTGCCGTGCCAGTGCGCTCGACGTCGAAGCCCAGCAGCTCGAGCGTCAGCGTTGCGCCCGCCGTCGTGATCGAGCGCAGCGGATAGCCGCAATAAAACTGCAGCGATGCAATGACCGGGAGCGACAGAGCAAACAGCACGATCACCGGTGGAAGCTTGCCGCGCAAATTCGCGATGCTGACCCAGCTGCAGGCGAGTGCAACCATCGCCAGAGCAGCGCGAACGAGCGGGGGAGCGAACGGCACTGCGACTGCGTATGCGAACGTCAGTAGTGCAGCGGCCCAGAGGAGCGGATCATTCGCGTGAATTGTCAGCGCGCGATCTTTCGGCCACGTCAGCAGCAGCGCGGCCGCCAGCGCTGCTATTCCCCAGGGCTCATCCGAGCCATCCGTCATCCGCGCCGCGTACCAGCGCCACACAGGCCAGAAACACAGCACGTGCAGCGCCAGAACGAGGCCGGCAATACGCCGCAGCGACTCAGCGCTCACGCGACTTCGCCTTGCGGCGACGGGCCCATGCAGCGACTGCGGCCGAAACCCCGACCAGAACCAGCAGCTCCGGCTCCGGTGCGGTCGGCACTTCGCCGCCCACGGCGAGATCGCTCACGCCTTGCGGCATCGGCAAGGGTTGCCGCACGGTCTGCGCATCGTCCGGTTTCGGGTTGCGCACGACTTCGTCGACGGCGATGAACGACGTGTACGCAGTCAGCAGGTGATAGTCGAGACCGAGTTGCGTGATTTCCTTGACGCGATCGGGATCGTTGACCAGGCGCTGATAATCGTCGAGGCGCGCGATGCGGCCGCGCGCCCATAGATAACTCAGCGCAACGTTGCGAGGATCGGGCCCGGCCTTGCTCAGGTCGAAGCTGCGCTCGAACGGACCGTCGCCCGCGAGCCCGCGCAGCGTCAGCGTGCCCGCACGCGGACCGCGCCATTTGCCGAAGACGACCACCGGCCGTTGCGCCAGCACGTCGGGGATGCCGGGCGGCTCCATGTCGTAGATCTCGAAGCCGGTCGCGCTCAGCCGCGCCTTGGTGAGCACCGGCGATTCGATGTAGCGACGCAGTGCGTCGGCGCGCTCCTCGGCCTCGCCTTCGCTCGTCACGACGAACGGCTCGCCCTGTCCGGCCCGCGCCATGCCTTCGATGAGGAAGCGGTTGACCCCGGAGCCGATGCCGAACGCGAACAGGTTCGCCTGGCCCAGATTTTCGCGGATGACGTCGAACGCTTCGGTCTCCACCGTCACGTAGCCATCGGTCGCGACGACGATGCTGCGTGCACGATCCTCGCCGCCGGGCAGCGCCAGGGCGCGACGCAGAGCAGGCAGCAACTCCGTACTGCCGCTGCCCGACTGCGAATCGATGAAGTCGACGCCGCGACGCACGTTCTCCTCGGTCGCCGGCAGCGGCGCTTCCGCGAGCACCAGCGAGCTGCCGGAGAACAACATGACATTGAACGTATCCGTCGGCCGCAGGCCGGTGAGCAGATTGCGCATCAGCTTCTGCGTGACGTTCAGCGGGAAACCGTGCATCGAGCCCGAGACGTCCACGATGAAGACATAGTCGCGCGCCGGGATCTGTTCTGCGGTCACGCGCTGCGGCGGCTCGATCATCGCGAGGAAATAGTTCTCGCGCGCGCCTTCGAACAGCAGGATTCCGGACTCGATCGCCGCTCCCGCCAGCCGGTAGCGCAGGATGAAGTCGCGGTTCGCCTCGTTGCCGCCCTCGCGCGGCAGCTCGACATAGGCCTGATTCGCAGTGTGGTAGCGGACCTGTACGCGGTGGGACGGGGAGCCGACCTCCTTGAGCGCGATGCCCGAGTTGATCGTTGCCGTCAGGCGGAAACTGCCGGGCGCCTGCTCGCCCTCATGCAGGTATGGATTGCGCTGCCAGCGATCCAGCGGCGACGCCCCTGCCTCGCGATCGGTCGTGTAACGGGGTCCGACGACCGTCGGAAACACGATCTCGTAGAGGGAGTCGGCCGGCACGATCAGCTCGGTGTAGCGCAGCTCCACCGTGATGTCGTCGCCGGGGAGAATGTTGGCGACGTTCATCTTGAAGACGTTCGGCCGGTGCTGCTCGAGCAGCGCGGCGCTCTTGCCAGCGGTCTTCGCCGCCTGGTACTCGGCGCGGGCCTGCTGCTTTTCGCGGATCTGCGCGACGACGCGCCGCTCGCCAATGGTCATCGTCAGAGCGTGGACCGCCGCGCGCGTGGAGCCCGGGAATACGTACTCAGCTTCGATCGGCCGGGTGCCGTCGTTGTGGTAACGCTGCGTGACCCGGACGTCGGCGATGACGCCCGCGACTGCGATCTCGACCTGGGTGTCCTTGAGCGGCAGCTTGTCGACCTGCGGATCGTCGCTGCGGACGAAGAAGTAAGGCGACAGCGTTCGGTCGGCTGCATCGTCGTCAGCGGCTCGCAGCGCTGGCGGCACGAGCGCCAGCAGGCAGAGCAGTGCCAAAGTCCAGATGCGTCCGTCGTGCCGGTTTCTTGTTCGACCCATGACTCACTCCCCGAGGTGCGGTGGCTGCCTGCGGAATGAGACGCGACAGATCGGGCTGCAGACGCTCGCCGGTGTGGCATAGTGGTGTCGAACCGTGACGAAAAATGACGAGAGAACAACACCAATGCTGCACAAACTCGCACTTGCCGCCGCCTGCCTGCTGATCGTTACCGGATGCTCCAAGCAACCCGCGCCTGCGGCTGCGAAGCCCGGCACCGTGGCGATCGTCAACGCCCGCATCTGGACCGGTGACGACGCGCAACCCTGGGCTCAGGCGCTCGTGGTCGATGGCGAGACGCTCGCTTTGGTCGGCAGCGACGAGGACGCGCGCAAGGCGAACGCTGCGCAGGTTGTCGATGCCGGGGGCCGGCTGATCGTGCCGGGCTTCACCGATGCGCACGTGCATTTCATCAGCGGCGGCTTCAGCCTGGCCTCGGTGCAACTCCGCGATGCGCATTCGCGCGAGGAGTTCGCAGCGCGCATCAAGGCTTTCGCTGCAACCGTACCGGCAGGCACGTGGATCACGGGCGGCGACTGGGATCACACGCTGTGGGGCGGCGAGCTGCCGACGCGCGAATGGATCGATTCAGTGACGCCCGATCATCCCGTGTGGGTCAACCGGCTCGACGGCCACATGTCGCTCGCGAATGGAGTCGCGCTGAAACTCGCCGGCATCTCGCGCGCAACCAAGGACGTTCCCGGTGGCGCAATCGTGCGCGATCGCAAAGGTGAGCCGAGCGGTGTCTTCAAAGACAACGCGATGTCACTGATCGACGGTGTGGTGCCCGCCGCCTCCGCGGAGATGAACGATCGCGCGCTGCTCGCGGCGATGAAGTATGTGAACGCGCAAGGCGTGACGACGGTGCACAACATGGGCACCTTCGGGGACCTGGAAACATTCGCGCGCGCGGCACAGGCGAAGACGCTGACGACGCGAATCTACGCGGTCACGCCACTCGCCGAATGGGAAAAATTGCGCGACGCAGTAACGGCCAAGACCTACGGCGGCGCGGACGGCCGCGGCGACGAGTGGCTGCGCGTCGGCGGCCTGAAGGGCTTCATGGACGGCTCGCTCGGCTCGCACACCGCTGCGTTCGAAGAACCGTTCGCGGATGCGCCGAAGGATCGCGGCCTGTTGGTGAACCCGCCGGAGGACATGTACAAGTGGATCTCGGGTGCTGACAAAGCAGGCCTGCACGTGATGGTGCACGCCATCGGCGATCGCGCCATCGCCATGCTTCTCGATATCTACGAGCGTGTCGAGAAAGAAGACGGCGCGCGCGACCGCCGCTTCCGCATCGAGCACACCCAGCATCTGCGCGAGAGCGACATTCCGCGCTTCGCGCAGCTCGACGTCATCGCGAGCATGCAGCCCTATCACGCGATCGATGACGGCCGCTGGGCCGAGCAGTTCATCGGCAAGCGCATCGCCACGACTTATGCGTTCCGCTCGCTGCTCGACACGAAGGCGCGGCTCGCTTTCGGCAGCGACTGGTCCGTCGCGCCCGCGACGCCGCTCGAAGGCCTCTACGCCGCGGTCACGCGCCGCACGCTCGACGACAAGAATCCCGACGGCTGGGTGCCCGAGCAGAAAATCACTGTCGAAGAAGCATTGCGCGCTTACACCACCGGCGGGGCCTACGCCTCGTTCGATGAATCGCGTAAAGGCGCGCTGACCGCCGGCAAGCTCGCCGACCTGGTGATGATCGATCGCGATCTGTTCAAGATTCCGCCGGAGCAGATCCGCGAGGCGAAGGTGCTCGCGACGGTGGTCGGTGGGAAGGTCGTCAGCGGCGGCTGGCCGGCGGCACAGTGACGAGCCGCCAGATCATAAACGGATCACGACCTTGCCGAAGTGACTGCCGCTCTCCAGGTAGTCGAACGCGGCCGGCGCCTCGTCGAACGGAAACACACGGTCGATGACCGGCTTCAACCTGTGCTTCGCGATGAAAGCGTTCATCGCCTCGAACTCTTCGCGCGAGCCGACGTAGATACTCGTCAGCGAGCCCAGGCTTCCAGTCACTGCACCGACATCGACACTCCCTTCGAATCCCGTCAGTCCGCCGATGAGCGCGACGTGCCCGCCGAGGCCGAGAGAGGCCAGCGCCTTCGGTAACGTATCTTTGCCGCCGATCTCGAGCACGTGAGACACGCCCGCGCCCTTCGTCGCCGCCCGCACCTCCTTCTGCCACTCGGGATGCGTCCGATAGTTGACAGTCGCCACAGCGCCGAGTGAGCGCGCGCGCTCCAGTTTCGCGTCGCTGGAGCTCGTGATGATCGGCCGGGCGCCCGCGGCGGCGGCAAATTGCAGGCCGAAGATGGACACACCGCCCGTTCCCTCCAGCAGGACGAACTGATCGCGCTGGAGATGCCCGTGCGTGAACAAGCCGTTCCAGGCCGTGACTCCCGCACAGGGCAATGTCGCGGCTTCTTCGAACGACAGATGATCGGGGATCCGCACGAGTCCGTCCTCGTGCGTAACGATCGTTTCGGACAGCACACCGGCTGCATCGGCCCCGCCGCGCGATCTCGCTATCGCCGCGGGTGTCGGCGGCCCATTGTTCCAGCTCTCGAAGAACGTCGTCGCGACGCGGTCGCCCACCTTTAAGCGCTTCGCACCCGGGCCGAGCGCTACGACCTCGCCGGCGCCGTCCGAAACAGGCACTCGCCCCGACGCATCGCCGCCGTACACGCCTTGAAGGACGTAGAGGTCGCGATGGTTGAGCGAGACCGCGCGGATGCGAACGACGACTTCGTTGGATTTTGGGGCGGGAATTTCGACGCTGCGCAGCGCCAGCCGGTAGCCCTTGTCTGCGCGCTCCAGCTCATAACGCCGGCTCTTGTCGGCGGCGGCCGCCAGCGCCACAGGTGCGATTGCTGCACAGATGAGCGCCAGAACTGCGCAGGCCGGCAGACGTGTGCTTCCCATTTGCCCCCTCACTTGATGCTCAGCTCAAGGCGAACACTACTGCAAGACGGCCGGCTCGCGCACTCATGTCGCCTTTCTCCCGCACTTTCCGCCTTACCCAGTACGGTGAAAATTTCGTGAGGAGAGAGTCGATGTCCCTGAAGTGCGCTTTCGTTGCCGCCCTTGCATTCGCGACCCCGGTCGCGGGCTTGGCCAAAGGGGTCACCCCGCCCGCGGTGCCTGGCATTTTGACGCCCCCGGCCGGGAGCCAGCCGTACCTGATTGCGCACGCCGTGGGCACGCAGAACTATGTCTGCTTGCCGAACGGAGCAGCCGCGAAGTGGGTGCTGTTCGATCCACAGGCCTCGCTGTTCGACGACGCAGGCACGCTGATTGGCACGCACTTCCTCAGTCCGAACCCGGCCGAGATCGGCACACCTGCCCGCGCCACCTGGCAGCATTCACTCGATGCCAGCGCCGCGTGGGCCTTCAAGGTGCAGGAGTCGGATGATCCGCAGTTCGTCGCGCCAGGCGCGATAAAGTGGTTCCTGCTGCAGGTGGTCGGCACGCAGTTCGGCCCGGATGCGGGCGACCGATTCGCGAAGGCGAAGTTCATCCAGCGGGTGAACACGTCTGCGGGCGTCGCACCCACGACCAGCTGCACCACGGCGGCGGAAGTCGGCAAGACGATCCTCGTGCCGTACACCGCTGACTACGTCTTCTACAAGTAGGCTGTGTTCCTGCTCCGTTACTGGCTGGCCGGCGTGCGCACGTCGGCCTGCTGCGGCGGACCGCCCCGACGCCAGAACACCTGCGTCTCCACCGCGAGGTCGTAGCAGCAGTTGAGCTCCTTCCATGACTGCGCGATCTCGCCCTTGACCGCGTTCAGCCGACGCTCGACCAGGTCTGCATCGTCAACGTCAGCGAGATACGAAATGTGCAGCACGGCGGGCGCCTTCTTCAGCTCGGTCAGCAGCAATGCCATGCGTGGCCGCCACTGCGCGCGCATTTGCGTCGTGCCGGGCTCGAACACTTCGTCAGCGACATCCAGACCGATCACCCGATGGATCGAGGCGGCGAAGTTGAAGCGCACTGCCTTACCGCGCGTCGCGCGCAGCACCTTGACTTCGTCGCTCGATGAACGATAGCCACTCGGCAGTGTGCGATCGTCGAGCTTGAGGACGAAGTTGCTCCCGCGACCTTCGCGTGGCGTGACCGCGCACGTGATGTGATAGCGGCCGTAGGCTGTCGAAGCTGAAGTTCGTGCTCATTCCTCCGGGATAGTTCCGGATCGTGCAGTTCGTATCGATCTAGACGTTGGCAGGCTCGGGCTGCACGACGTTGCCGTCGATCATGCCCGCGTAGTCGTCGCGGCAGCTCGCCTGAACCGGGCTCTGAGCCTGCGCGACCGGGACATTGCCCAGCCACAGCGCCACCAGCAGCAGGAGCAGAAAGCTTCGGGCCATTAGTCCTCTGGATTCCGGCGGTCCCGCTGTCATGGAGCCGAGGGGCTCTTTAGACCGGTGACTTTGCGTCGCCACCTTTCGATGGCTTTGCCCTTGTCTGAAATCTCGCGAAAACTATTGCCGAGGCCGCAGGCGCCTGCGCGTGAAACGTCTCTCAGTTCCGGTGAAGAATGTGACGCATGTCGCAGTTTTCCGGGAGGCGTATTCAGTCAAACACGAACGGTGCGGACACAAGGATCCGCGTACGCGGCACTTTCGCTCCCGCCTCCTGGTTTGCTTCGGCACCGTGCGCTGGTCTACGTTACGTGCGGGGCCGGAGAACAACTTCCGATGAACGCGCTACCCGCACTGCCGTTCCACTGCCAGCACTTCGCGAGTGCGATGGGCGAATGGGAATTCCTGATCGCGCCGCCGCCGCCGGACCTCGCGGGCATCGTCGAGTGCTTCTGGATCTCGCGCGGGCGCGTCACGTTCCTGCACGAGAAGATCCTGCCGCAGAACAACATCGAGCTGATGTTCAACCTCTGCAAGCCGTTCGGCGTGCCGAACCGACCGCCGGCCGACCGCCTGTTCAAGCGAGCGTGGATTGCCGGCATGCAACGCGAATGGCTGACGGTCACGCCGCAGTACGATCCGAGCGAGCCTTCTTATCTATTGAGCGTGCGCATGCCGCCGCTCGGCGCGTATCGCCTGCTCGGGATTCCGCTCGGCTCGGTCGCGCAGAATGTGTTCGAGCTCGACAGCGTGCTCGGTGAAGCGATCGCCTCCGTGCACCAGCGACTCGGCGATTGCGCAAACGCTGCCGAGCAGTTCGCAGTGCTCTGCGACTTCGCCCGCAACCGCATGGCGCGCAGTCGCGTGAAGTTGCGGCCCGACGCGCAGATCGCCGTCGACATGCTGACGCGCACCGGCGGCGGCGAGCGCATCGAGAGCATCTGCCGCTCGGTAGCGATCAGCCGCAAGCACCTCAACGAGCTGTTCGACACGCACATCGGGCTGACGCCAAAAACCTACGGGCGGATGTTCCGCTTCCGCCGCGTCGTGGATCTCGTGCAGCGCGGACGCACCCTCGACTGGACGCGCATCGCGATGAGCTGCGGCTACTACGACCAGGCGCATTTCAATCACGAGTTCCGCGAGTTCTCGGGAATGACCCCGGGAGAGTACGCGGCCGCCGGCTCGCACGACGGCCTGACGGTGGTCGTCAGCTGAGGTAACTTTTTTACAAGGAGACGCGCGGCGGCCTCGCTACCATCTGCGCATGCCGCAAGTAAATCTTTGGGCCGTGCTGGTCGCCGGCCTGTCGAGCATGATCCTCGGGGGCCTCTGGTATTCGCCGGTCCTGTTCGGCAGGGCGTGGAGCGCTGCCAGCGGTGTCACCGAAGCGCAGGCCAGGTCCGCGAACATGGGCAAGATCATGGGCACGGCCTTCGTGCTCGCCGTGATTGGCGCCGCTGTCTTCGCTGCGTTCCTCGGACCGAAACCCGAGGTGATGTTCGCGACGGCAGCGGGATTGTCGGCGGGGCTGTGCTGGGTCGCCGGATCGTTCGGCATCAACTATCTGTTCGAGCAGCGGCCGCTGCGGCTGTTCCTGATCAACGGCGGCTATCACACGCTGCAGTACACGCTGATCGGCCTCGTGCTGGGGCTGTGGCACTGAGAAGGCACACATATATATGGCCATCCGCACGCTCGCGCAGACGATCGCCGCAGTCCTGGTCGCTTCCGGTGCAATGGCTGCAACCGATGCGCCGCTTGCGCCGTTGTCGCGGCTCGCGGGTCATTGCTGGAAAGGCGAATTCGCCGAGGGCGGCAGCTGGGACCGCCACTGCTTCGAATGGGCGTACGACGGCGAGTTCCTGCACGACGAGCATGTCGTCACCGGCAAGCGCGCGCCGTACGGCGGCGAAACCTTCTATCGCTACGACGCCAAGGCGCAGCGCATCCTCTATCACTACTTCAACAGCCAGGGCGGCTACAGCGAAGGTGACGTGCAGCCGGCGCAGAACGAGCTGCGCTTTCCCGAGGAGCGCTACGAGCAGGGCGGCAAGACGATGGTGCTGCGGACGATCTGGAAATTCGAAGGTGAGACGAAGATGCTCGCCGTGACCGAGCAGCAGCGCGAAGGTCAGTGGGTCGAGGCGTGGCGGATTGCGTTCTCGCGGGAGTAGCCGCGTGCAATAATCGCGCGGCGTCCACCGGAGAACGCCATGCGACGATCCAGCAAGTCCGCCCTGCTCTTCATTGCGGCCCTTTCGCTCAGCTGGCTGGCCGTCGCGCAAACCGATCGCACCGCGCGCTTCCCCGAAATGTCGCGCGCTGCTGAAAAAACCGGCCTCGCGGAAGATTTCAAAGGCATCACGACCCACGGCGAGCCCGTCCGCGGGCTGTTCCCGCTGCGGTCCACAGGCGTTTCTACCGAGCCGGTGCGGGTGGCGACGGAGAAATTCCTGGCGGCGCTGAGCGAGGAACAGCGGCGCAAGACCACGTTCCCGGTCGACGACGTCGAGTGGCGCAAGTGGATGAACCAGAGCTTCTACGTACGCCAGGGCGTCAGCTTCAGGGAGATGAGCGAGGCGCAGCGCGTGGCTGCGTTCGGCCTGCTGGGCGCAGCGCTGAGTGCGAAGGGCCTGAAACTGAGCCAGGACATCATGAAGCTCAACCACACGCTCGGCGAGCTGAACCACGACAACTTCGCCGAGTATGACGAGTGGCTGTACTGGATCACGGTGATGGGTACGCCGTCGAAGACGGAGCCGTGGGGCTTTCAGCTCGACGGTCATCATCTGATCGTCAACTACTTCGTGCTCGGCGACCAGGTGGTGATGACGCCGGCATTCTTCGGCTCGGAGCCGACCTACGCGGCAGCTGGCAAGTACCAGGGCACGCGCGTGATGAAGCCCGAGCAGGATGCCGGCCTGGAATTCATGAAGTCGCTCACGCCGGAGCAGCGCAAGGCCGCGACGCTGCGCGTGTCCAAAACGGGCAACGACAATCTCACCGAAGCGTTCAAGGACAACGTCGTGCTGGATTACGCCGGCGTCCCGGTGCGTACGCTGAGCGCGTCGCAAAAGCGCCAGCTATTGACCCTGATCGGTCTGTACGTGCACAACATGCGCGACGACCAGGCTCGCGTGCGCATCGATGAAGTCGACGCGCGCATGGACGACACGTACTTTGCGTGGATCGGCGGCACCGAGGCCGACTCGGTCTTCTACTACCGCATCCACAGCCCGGTGATCCTGATCGAGTTCGATCATCAGAAGCCCGCGAACCTGCGGCATCTGTACCCGGACGTGCCGTATCGGGAACACATCCACTCAGTGGTGCGCACGCCGAACGGCAACGACTACGGCAAGGACCTGCTGCGGCAACACTACGCCGCGCACCCACACTAGCGTTACGCGACCTGGTTTCTGCCGGCGCGCTTCGCCCGGTACAGCTGAATATCCGCGGCCTGCAGCAGCTCGGGCACTTCCGCGCTGCCATCCCACTGCGACAAGCCGATGCTGAGCGTGACGTTCAGATCCGGTTGCACGTGGCGCCAGTCATGGCGCTCGACGCAAGCACGCAGCCGCTCGCAGAACTCCAGCCCCTGCTCCTGCGACAGGCCCGGCAGAATCAGCGCGAACTCCTCGCCGCCGATGCGTGCGACGAGATCAGTCGGCCGGCACTCGCCGCGCATCAAGGTGGCGACTTCGTTCAGCACCTTGTCGCCGACGGCATGGCCGAGTCGATCGTTGATGACCTTGAAGTGATCGAGGTCGCCCACCGCGATGCTGAGCGGATGCCCGACTGCCAGCGCCACTTCCATTTCGGCGGCCAGGCGCTGCGCAAAGTGGCGGCGATTCGCCAGGCCGGTCAGCGGATCTTCCTGCGACTCGCGCTCGAGCTTCAGGCTGCGCTCGCGCAGCGCCGCGATCAGCCGCTCTTTCTCGGCACTCGCCTTTTCCAGCTCGTGCGTGCGCTCGGTCACGCGCAGCTCCAGCCGCATTCGATAGTCCTCGAGGTCTTCGAAAGCGCGTGCGTCCGCGACCGCCGGCGCGACTTGCGCGGCGAGCTGTTGCATGAGATGCAGATCCGCCTGCGAATACACTCCCGCAGCCGTGTGCTGCACACTGAGCAGGCCCGTCACCGTGCCGCTCTCGATCAACGGCACGACGATCACCGAGCCAGTTTCTTTGCCGGTCGGCTCCCCGCGTTGGCGCAGCTCGACCGGCGCTCGCGACCAATCTTCGATGAGCAGCGGCTCGCGCCGCTCCACCGTCCAGCCGAACAAACCCGCGTTCACGCTCTTGGTCCGCGACGGCTGGCGGACCCCGCCGCGCTCGTGCACGCGGAAGTCGAGGATCTGCTGCCCCGGCTCGACCAGCACGAAGTAGAACTCGTCGAAGCGGAACAGCGTGCGGGTTTCCGTGAGGATGCGCTCGCCGAGCTCATCGAGCCGGCGCGCACCGTGCAGCGCACGGCTCGTTTCGAACAGCTTCGCCATCGGTCCGCGCCGATCGGCGGCCGTGGCGGCAATGCCGATGCTGTTGAAGCTCAACACGAACACCAACATCACGAGCGCGAACAACACGAACACCGACGGGTGAGCTGAGTTGTAGAGCACCGCGGCCAGCACACCGGCCGGCACGAAGACGAAGTCCGACAGCACGTATGCAGGCTTCAGGATGCTGCGCACGTCGCGGCGATCGAACAGGAAGAACAGCGTCATCACGCCCGTGTTCACGAGCTGCGCGACGATCGCCATCGCGGCGAGCGGCCAGAGATCCGCAACGCCGACGCTCGCGAGCGGATAGTGCCCCCCCGCAGCTGTGTATGCCGCGCCAGCGGCCAGCAACATGATGATCGTCATCGCCGCGTTGTGCAGAGCCCGCAGCGCGGCAAACGTCGTCGAGCCCTGACTGTAGGCACGGTTGAAGAGCGGCCAGACGAAGGAAGCAGTCGCGCAGATAGCAGCGGCGACGGCCGGACTGAACACGAGCAGCAGACCGATCTGCGGGACGCGTTCCATCGAGATCAGGCCGATCCGCATGTGCAGGCCGAACTGGAATACGAACAGGCAGGCGACGACCGCGATTGCAACGACCCACGCCGGCGGAAACGCCGCGGTCGTCATCAGCTCGGCGACGAGCCACACGCCGGCGACGGCGGCCAACAGCGCCGAATACGCAGCAAGCGCGCGATAGCGGGAAGCCATCGCGGCAGTGTACTCGCGTCAGTGGCGCTTGAAGTACTGCACGGCGCGCTCGTGCTTCTCTGCGGCCGAGCGCGTCTTGAACGTACCGAGATTGCGGCGCCGGCCGGTCTTCGGATCCTTCTTGCGCGAGTACAGGCGATAACCCGAGGCAATCTTGCGGATCATGTCCGCTCAACGCGCCTGCGGGCGCTGCGTTCCCGCGGGAAATCGAGGTCCCAGGTCTCCGCGACCAGCTTCGCGCCGAAGCTCTGATGGACGTGCGACTCGACTTTACGGAATCCGTGCGCTTCGTACAGCTTGCGGGCGGCGGTCAGGATGCTCTGTGTCCAGAGCGTGACCTTGCGATAGCCCGCCTCGCGCGCGAAGCCGAGGCATGCCTCGACCAACGCGTTGCCGACGCCCATGCCGCGCTGACTCGGATCCACCAGCAGCAGGCGCAGCTTGGCGACCGTGCGCGAATGGCGCACCAGCATGATGCACCCGACCGGCATACCGTCGCGCTCGGCGATCCAGCAGCGCTCGCCGGAAGGGTCGAGCTCGCGCAGGAATCCTGCACAGATCTCCGCGACGAGCGCTTCGAACTCGCCGTTCCAGCCGTATTCCTCGGCGTATAGCGCGCCGTGCTTCTGCACGATCCAGCCCATGTCGCCCGGGCGGTGCTCGCGCAGCACCAGCTCACGATTGACGGCCGGCTGTGTGCCCAGCAACGACTGCACGTTCTGCAGATGTCCCTGCAGCTGCAGCTGCTTCTCCGGCGGCAGCGGCGCCAGCAATCCGCCGATCTCCTCGCGCGCCCGCAGGTCGAGCGACTGGAATACCGCCCTGCCCTTCGCAGTCAGGTGCAGATGCGCCTTGCGCGCGTCGTCGCCGGAACGCTCGCGCTTCAGCCAGCCGCGTCGCGCGAACTTCGCGAGGATGCGGCTCAGGTAACCGGCATCCAGCGCGAGGTCGCGGACCAGGTCGCTGGCGAGCGGCCGCGGGCGGTGCGCGATCTCGTACAGCACACGCACTTCCGTCAGCGTGTAATCGGTGTCCAGCAGGCCGCCACGCAGCACGCCGATCTTCTGCGTGTAGAAGCGGTTGAACTCGCGCACTGCGCTGATGTGCGGATCGGCTGACCGGGTGCTGCGCATGGCTGCGACTATCGGCGAATTAGTTGACTGCGTCAAGTATCGGTCCAGGCGGTGCGCACTGCGCTATCCTGCCGGCGGAGACAGCCCAGATGCCGAAGTTCGACGTGCAGATCCGGCGCTCGCGACTGACCGACGCCGAGTCGCTGTGCGACACCATCAACTGCGTCGCGCGCGAGAAGTGGTCGCTCGCGACCGCGGACGGATTCACACCCGAGCAGACCCGCTCGTTCCTGAAATTCGTGGCGGATCATTCGTTGTCGCAAGTCGTTGCGGTGGCGAGCGGGCTGATCGTCGGCTGGTGCGACATCGTGCCGAAGGGCCCGCGCGGCTTTGCGCACGTCGGCGCGCTCGGCATGGGTGTCCGGCGCGAATGGCGCCGTCACGGTGTAGGACGGCGCCTGCTCGATGAATGTCTCGCACTCGCGCGCAGCGCCGGGCTCGAGAAGGTCGAGCTCGAAGTGTTCACCGACAACGAAGGCGCGATCCACCTGTACGAATCGCTCGGCTTCGTGCGCGAAGGCCTGAAAGCGCGCGCCCGCAAGCTCGAGGGCCGCTATCAGGATGTGCTGTTGATGGCGCTGTGGCTCGTCACCCCTGCAACCGCCGGCTCGCGCCCATGATCTTCGACTGAATCCGCTGGCCGAGCTCGCCGCCCCACGCCGCGCGCAGAGCTGCCAGCGTTTCGGGCGCGGCTTCCTGCGGCGTTCCAGAACGGAACGGTGGTTGCGGCGAATACTCCAGCGCCAATTGCGTGATGCGCGCCAACTCGGGCCCGGCGACATGCGCCATCAGCGCCAGGCCGAAGTCGATGCCTGCCGTCACGCCGCCGCCGGTCGCGCGGTTGCGATCGATGACCCAGCGCTCGTTGGAGGGCGTCGCCCCGAACAACGCGAGCGCGTCGCGCGCGAACCAATGGGTGGCGGCGCGATAGCCGCGCAACAGGCCCGCGGCTCCGAGCAGCACAGCACCCGTGCAAACACTGGTTACCCACTTTGCCTGCGCGCCGCGCGAGCGCAGGAAGTCGATAACGGTTGCATCGTCCAGCAACTCGAACGTCGGCAGCAGGCCGCCGGGTGCGAACAGAATGTCCGGCGCGGTCCACGCGTCTTCGAACGCAGTCGTGGCGACGACGGCGAGACCCGAGTCGGTCGTCACCGGGCCGGCGCTCTTCCACGCGAACTGTAGCTCCACGCCCGGCCACGCGGCCCATACCTGCAGCGGCCCGACCAGGTCCTGCAGCGTCATGCCCGGATACACGAGCATTTGAATGCGCGTCGCCGCGGGCGCTGCGGCTGCCGGTGTCGACTCGGCGCCCGCAGCCTTCGTGGCGATTGCGGCAGCTCCGGCCGCGGCGGCCAGTTGCAGAAGCTCTCGACGGTTCATGGTGGTCCTCCGTTTGCAGAAATAGTGCCCGGGGACGCCGTGGCAGTTATGACAAGAGATTGACGTTTCATGCCAACGGTCGATACTGCCGGGCATGCGCAAGACGACTGTTCTGATCGCAGGCTTCGCAGGCGCCGAGCTGCTCGACATCGCAGGACCGACCAGCGTGTTCAGCACCGCCACCAGCCTGCTCGGACGCGGCAAGGGCTACGACGTGCGGTTGGTAGCCGAGCGCGCGGGACCCGTCGTGACATCCAGCGGAGTCACGCTCACTGCACAACACGCACTCGGCTCGCAGCGCGGCTCGATCGACACGCTGATCGTGCCCGGCGGTCTGCGCGGCGCCATCGATGGCGCTGCATCGCTCGTGCCGATCGTGCGCCGACTCGCTCCCAGGACGCGACGGCTCGCCTCGGTTTGCTCCGGTGCGTTCATCCTGTCGCGCGCAGGTGTGCTCGACGGCCGCACCGCCGTCACGCATTGGGCGGCGTGCGAGCAGCTGCGCCGGACGAATCCGCAATGCCGCGTCGAAGACGATCGCATCTTCGTGCGCGACGGACACGTCTGGACTTCTGCCGGCGTTTCGACCGGCATCGACCTGGCGCTGGCGATGGTCGAGGAAGATCACGGCGCACAGCTGGCGCTCGATATCGCACGCTGGCTGGTCGTGTATCTGCGGCGGCCCGGCGGACAGAGTCAGTTCAGTGCGCCGCTCGCGGCGCAGATGGCGGAGCGCCAGGGCCTGCGCGACCTGCTGCTGTGGATGACAGATCACATCGATGCGGATCTGTCCGTCGCAGCGCTCGCACACCGCGCAAACATGAGCGAACGCACATTCGCGCGCGTGTTCGCAGCAGAAACGAGCTTCACGCCAGCGGTGTTCGTCGAACGGCTACGCATCGATGCAGCGCGCCGCAGTCTCGAAGCGACGAAGAAGTCGGTGAAGCAGATCGCGCGCGCGTGCGGGTTTGGAACTGTCGAGACCATGCATCGCGCGTTCCGAAGGTCGGTGGGCTCGACGCCGCTGCAATATCGCGCGCGGTTCGCGACTCCTTTTCCATGTCATGCATAGTGCTGCGCGCGGAAGGAGCCGGAGTCAGAAAATTCTCTCGCCAGGATCGCCAAGAAGAATTCCGAAACTAGATTTACCGAATTCCCATTTCCGACCTTGGCACCCGGACCCGGATCGCATCGGGGCCGGGACCCGGGCCAGGGCCCGGACCGGGATCGCCGCTGGTGGGCGGACCGCCGGCCTGCGAGTGGGAGCCGCCGCTTCAGGGCAACTCGCGCGACGAGACGTGGTTGAGTGCGATGATCCACTGACCGTCGCGCTTGCGCAGCAGGCGCGTGTTGATGCCGTCCTGCGGCTTTTGCGGGCGATTCAGCTGGTAGCGGCTGATCAGCTGCGCGGCGTCCGGCCCGAGCATCTCGATCTTGATATCGAAGAAGTGCAGCGTGCCGCGCGACTCGGCGGAGCTGCCGTAGTCGCGAATGTAGTGATCGAGCGTTCCCTGCCAGTCCTTCTGGAACTCGCCGCGCGAGACGAACACGACGTCGGGATTGGCGAAGCCCTGCATGTAGCCGCGAAAGTCGCCGCGATTCCACGCGGCCTCCATGCGAGAGATGACGTCGCGGATCGCCTGTTTCTCGGCCTCGGCATCGAGTACGACAGCCGGCTCGCAGGCTTTGTTGTCAGCGGCGTGCAGCTCGCTCGCAGCGGCGAGCGTCAATGCCAGAATCGCCGCGAAGGTCCGCAGCGTCGGGGGGTTCGGTCTCATGGCAGCCCTCAGCGTTCGAGGTGAATCGGAATCGAGAATACCCCGAACGAGCGAGTGCCTTCGATATCCATGGACACCAGCACCCGCACTGTGCCGCGCTCGGCGCGCGGTGTGACTATCAGGCTGCGACGCACTACACCATCGACCTCGGCCTTCTGCTGGGCGAAGGACGCGCCGCCCGATTCGATCGTCACCGCGTCCCCGCGCGGAAATTCCACGTTGAGATTGCGCCCCGCGATCCGCGCGACGAAGGCGAGCTCCAGCGCGACCGGTTGATCGCGCGCCGGCGCGGCGCGCAGCTGATAGCGCACATCGACCGGCACGGAAGCTTTGGCCGAGGGCTGCGCGAGAGTCATCTGCTCGATTGCAGGCACGGACTGAGATTGCACGGCGCCGCAGCCCACCAGCAGCAGCGCGTACACCCAGACATTGGTCATGAAAGTTCGCTTCATCGTAGTCAGTTCGCAGTGACCGAGACTGTGATGTTGACCGGACCGGGCGTCACGTTGCTGTTGCAGTCGGCATTGCCGCAGTCGTAGACGTCGAGCACATAGTCACCCGGCTGCAGTACCAGCGAAAAGTCCTCGTTCGCCGGGCCGGAGCTCGGGCCGATCGAGACGCCCTGGCGAAACACGTGCATATCGGGATCGCGGCCCGCGGCGGCACTGGCGCGGAACCGCACGTTCGTCGTCGCCGGCACGTTCAGCCGCAGGAAGCGGTGAGTGGACAGCTTGTTGCCGACACCGAATTCGTTGGTGCTGCGAACTTGCACGGCGGCGCCGCCGAGCGAGATCGGCGTGTAGACCGGCAGCACGCTCTGCGACGACGCGTTGTTGGTCTCGGTGCTGCCGTAGGGCTCGATCGTCGGACCGACGATGCCTTCGCCTTGCAGCAGGAAGTCGAGCGTCGGCGCCTGATCCGGACGCAACTGGCGATAGGCCGAGAACAGTACGAAGGGGCTGATCATCGCATTCGCCTGTCGCACCGGTCCGTTGATCGCGGTCCAGACGGTGTCCAGGTCCTGCAGCGACCACAGCACCTCCTGGATGGAAGCCTCGGTGTACCACCCTTCGTTCTGCTGTATGTCGGCGCTGACGTCGAAGAAACCGGAATTGCTCTGACCCGCGCCGAAGCTGTCGAGGTAAGTCGGATCGTGCGCGACCAGCGCGCCGTAGCCCGTAGCGAACCCCTCGCTGGCCGCCACCCGCATGTCGACGCGATCGACGATCGAATGCGCGCCGCCGATGCTGTCGTCGCGCGACACGCTGTACAGGATGAAGTGGCCGAATTCATGGCGGATGACCGCGGGGTCGTACTCGTCGGTGTCGACGTCGGCCTCGCCCGCGAGCCTGATCCACGAAGTGCCGGCGGGATTCGCCTGGAAGAACGTATCGCCGCCGACGTTGGTCGGCGACCAGTCGATGAGCAGCGGCGGCAGGTCGGGCACCGGCGAGATGCCGGACTGAGCGTGCGCCAGCACCGGACGCAAGGCATCGAGAATCGCGAACGGCGCAGCCGAGCGAGGCCCGACGAGCTGCCCGACCGAGTTCCACCCTGAAGGAATCTGCAGATTCTGCCGCCCGCCGGGACCGCTGCTGAAGACCGGGCCGGTGAACGTGTAGACGCCCCCGATCGGCGTGCCCGACGCATTCAGATCGCGCACCGAGATCTGCCAATGCGGCAGCGGCTGCGGCGCCTGGCGCGACAGCGTCGCGGTGGCCCGCAAGCGCAGGTCGGTCACGCTCGGAACGTCGAAGTGGAACTCGCCCGGGAAGGAGCCGCTGGCGATGACGTTCTGCGTCGTTGCGTTCAGCACTTCGATGAGGATGTCGCCCGTGCCGACGAAGCCCTGATTCGCGTAACTCAGGCCCGTGCCCGGGGAACCCTGCGGCACGCGCTCGTAGAGAACGTCGCCGCTGATCGTCACGATCGGCGGCACCGGCACGACCGTGATGTCGACCGTATCGGGCGCGCTCGTCGCACCTTCGTCGTCGGTCACCGTGAGTGCGAACGTCAGCACCGTGTCTGTCGCGACGATCGGAGCAGTGAAGGTTGCGTTGAGTTGCGTGGAGCCGGGGCTGAGCGTGACAGTGGGGCCGGCGACCTGAGTCCAGGAGGACGAACCGAGCGCGTGATCGTCACTGCTCCCGGAAGCGTCCAGCTCGATGCGCTGCCCACTGCCTGCGCTCCGGTCGGCGCCCGCATTCGCGACCGGCGCCTGATTCGTGCCGGCGCGCGACTCGACGACTGCGACGTCGTTGACGTGACTTCCTCTCACGTTGGTGCAATCGAGGATGAAAGGGATCAAACGCTCATCAGCAAACGGACCGACGGTCAGCGTCCCCGCAAGCGGTTGCGGCCCGGACCACTCGCCCGATGCCTCACACGCGTCGACGGCGCGGCTGCTCCACGTCAACTGCGTGGTCTGGCCGACGCGCACGATTTTCGGATCGGCCTCGATCGTCACCGAGGCAACCGGGGGCGATACCTGGATCAGGACGGCGTAGCTGCCCGTACCGCCGGGCCCTGTGCAGGTCACGACGAAGTTCGAGGGCACCGTCAACGGGCCGACGGTTTGCGTACCGGAAGTGGCGAGCGGCCCCGTCCATGCGCCCGAGGCCGCGCAGCTCGTGGCATTGGTGCTGGACCACGTGAGCTGCACCGACTGACCTTCTTCGATCGACAACGCGTCCGATGACAGAGCAACAGTCGGTTCCGGGGGCGGAGGCGTGGGCGGGGCCTGCGGGGGCGGCGAACTGCCACCACCACCGCCGCCGCATGCGGCGAGCAGCAGCGCGACGGCGAAGGTCCCTGCGCCAGGAACGTGGCGCGCGAGAGTCCACAAATCCATTTTCGTGTTCCCGCAATTCTTATGTCATCTGCGACGGGCACGGGTTCTTCGCCCGAATGCGCAGGCTAGTGCGCGGGTTCCGGCCTGTCAAAGAATGAGCTGGTCGCGGTGCTCAGTGCGGCTCGCGGACCATCGGCACGATCTCGGGCGAGTCTCCGGAGCGGATGACGCCGACCTGCCGGAAGCCGAGCCGCTCGTAGAACGGAATGTTGCGCGGATTGGTCGATTCGAGATACGCCGGCAGCCGCTCGCGATCGCAGCGCTGCAGGATCGGCCACAGCACAGTCGCGCCCAGTCCGCGGCTCTGGTGCTGCGGCTCGACGCCGACGAACGGCAGGTACCAGTGCGGGCCCTGCGGATGGTGCTGCCCCATCTGCCGAATCATCTCGAACAGCTGGCTCTGCCGCGAAGCGTGCACCGTGCGCTGGACGACGTCGATCAGCTCCGCTTCATCGGGCTCGACGCCGGGAGGCAGCCACAGCGCCACCCCGGCGCCCTCGCCGACTTCGAACCCGCTTTCGCTCGCGAAGGCGCGGCCGCCGAGAGCACGCGCAAAGACGGGAAATGCAGCCAGGAAGTCGCTCGTGGCCGGCCAGAACCAGCGGCTCGGGGGGTCGGTAGCAAAGGCGAGCGTCAGCGTTGCGATCGCATTCGCTTCGCGGTGCGGATAGATGCGGGTCGTCGTGCGGTGCGCTTTCATGGCGGCCAGAGTAGAGGCCGGCCGTAAACGCGCCGGCGGATCAGTCGTGAGAAAAGCGTGAATCGCGCGCCCGAGCAGCCCGATACGGTCGCGACGGGTGCGCAACCGCTGCGCAGCATTTCTCAGGAGCGTGAGAGCGAACGGTGGATCGAGCGCGGACGAATTCCTGCACATGCACAGGTCTTTCAGGTCGGTCCGCTGTTCTCTACAGCATCTTCGTCTTCTTTAGATAGCTCTCGACGTCGCGATACGAGCCGTCGTCGCCGGCATACTTCACGAGGTTGCGCGCAGTGCGCAACCATTCCACGGTCGAGGGCTGCACACTGCTGAGCGCGTGCGCGAAATCGCCCGCAGTCAGCGAGCGCTCGCGGCCGTTCACGATGTTGTCTTCGAGCGCCGCTTCCTTCGCCAGCTCGATCAATCCGTCGATGTCCGCGCCCGAATAGTGCGCCGTCTGGCGCGCGATGCTAGCGTAATCGAGCGCATCGCACGGCACGCCCGTGAGCTTGATCTCCAGCATGCGCTGGCGCGCCTCGGCATCCGGCGGCGGCACGAAGATCTGTCGCGAGAAGCGCCCGGGCCGCTTCATGGCGGGATCGACATCCCACGGCATGTTGGTGGCGGCGAGAATCAGCAGACCCTTGTTGTCCTGGCCGATGCCGTCGAGCTGCGCGAGGAACTCGTTGACGATGGTGCGCGTGTGCTCGGAGTTCGCCTTCGAGCGCGAATCCGCGAGCGCGTCCAGCTCGTCGAAGAACAGCACGCACGGCGCCTGAGCGCGCGCCTTGGCGAAGATCGAGGCGAGATTGCGCTCGCTCTCGCCCATCCACATGTTGAGCACGTCGGAGATGCCGACCGAGATGAACTCGGCATTGCACTCGTTGGCCACGGCGCGCGCGATCATCGTCTTGCCGCAGCCCGGCGGGCCGTAGAGCAGGATGCCGCCGCCGGCCTGCTTGCGAAAGCGCTGGAACATGCCCGGATTGACGAACGGCTCGATGATCTTGATGCGGATCGTCTTCTTCAGATCCTCCATGCCGACGATGCTGGAGAAGCGGATCTTCTCCTCGGGCACGCGCTGAATGGGCACGACGTTGCTGGCGGTCTCGCTCACGACGCGCAACTGCGGCGCGGCCCGGCGCGCCTGCGATTCCAGCCGGTCGAGCTCTTCGTCGGCAGCGAACCCGTCGAGCGGACGCGCCTTGGCGTAGCGCGACAACGCTTCGGGCCGTCGTCCGAGCAGCAGCAACGCACGCGCTGCGCCGATGTGCCCCGCCGCCTGCTGAGGGCTCTGCTTGCACAGCAGCTCGAATTGCGCGAGCGCCAGCTCACCTTCGCGTTCATCGAGCAGGCATTGCGCATACGCCTCGCGCAATGCGCCGTCGAACGGATTCGCGAGCAATTGACGTTCCAGATCGGATCGGGTCGGCATGAGTTCAGGCTCGCAACAAGCGCTTCAGGATGGGCGGCCAGATCCAGCTGTAGGCGACGTACGCGAGCACCACGAGCCCGATCGCGCCGGCGAGCTCCGCGTCGGAGCGACGCAACGTCGACAGACCCACGGCCGCGAGCAGCCAGATCGCAACCGAGCCGCTCCAGCCGAAGCGCACGACCGGCCACAGGGGCAACATCGACCAGTGCGTCACCAGTCGCAGTTGCTTGACCATGTCCACGATACTTTCGTTGTCGGGCTGCGCGCGCAGCAGCTCGCGCGCGATGCTCAGCGCTTCCCGGCGATCGCCGCGCTGTTCGAGCGCAA
Organism: Steroidobacteraceae bacterium; assembly: GCA_044866955.1. Lineage (GTDB taxonomy): Bacteria > Pseudomonadota > Gammaproteobacteria > Steroidobacterales > Steroidobacteraceae > Steroidobacter. The sequence continues at coordinate 25,128 of JBIOUH010000010.1, read as the reverse complement.
CGACGACGAGCAACAGCGTGCGGATCGATTGCGGATGGCGCACCAGCAGCTGCTGCAGTCCCTGACTCGTGGTGCTGCCAGGCCGCTCGATAAAATCGCAGATGGTCTGCGCAGCGAGGCACTCCACGTTGTCCGGATCGTACTTCAGGCCTTCGAGCGCGAGCTGGTGCGACTTCTCGATGTTCAACGTCTTCAGCATGAGCTGCGCGTAGCGCCCGTAGTAGTGTGCGTGCTCGGGATACTCGCGCAGCAGCTCGATGATGGCGCGCTCGGCTTCAGCGTTGTCCTCGCGTTCCAGCAGCAACTCGAAGTACAGCAGGCGCGCAGACTGGTCCTTTGGCTCGGTGAGCAGCACCTGCCGGACCGTCGTGAGCGCCTCTTCGTTGCGATCCTCCAGGTAATCGGTCCACGCCGACTGCAGCAGCAGTCCCGAGTGGTCCGGATGCGTTGCCAGCGCCGGCTTCAGCAGCGCGCGCGCCTGGCTCGTGCGTCGCCGCTCGAGCAGCACTTCGACCTGATGCATCACCTGTTCGGGCGTCGAGGCTTCCAAGCGGCTATTCCATGACGAGGGTGAGAAAGGCGACGGACACAACCATGCCGATGACGATGCACCCGATGCCGCCGATCCAGCCGTTCGGCCGCGTGAGACCCATCAGGTCCGCGTTGACCTGCTCTCTGCGGTGGAGCAGGTAACCGACGCCGACGACGGCGAGGCCGAGCGCCTGGCCCGCGAAGCGCGCCGCGCGACTGCCGAACTGGTCGGTGAACCAGGCGCGCACGTCTGCACCTGCGACCGAATGAAACAACAGCCAGCCGCCGACCGCGAGCATCACCAGCAGCGCACTCCACACGATCGCGTCGCGCGATATGCGGCGCAGACGAAAGGAATTAATCGCGAGGATTGCCAGCGCGGCGAACGGCCCGCCGAAGAAACCGGTGAGGAACGTCGTCTGCACGGAATACGGCGGGGCCGTCCGGGCAGTGCCGGTCAGTGTCGGCCGCAACAGGTCTTCCCTGGGCGCGCTCAATTGATGGAGGGCGCGCTAGCGCTCGGTCCACTTCCCATCCCAATCTGCGACTTCGTAGCGATTGGTGGACGGGAAGCCCGGCGGGCGCTGGCGCTCGAAGCGCGGGTCGTAGTCGATCTTGGTGGCGTAGCGCGGCTCCGTTGCCGAGATCGTTCCGCACGCAACACTGCCGTAGATGCGCAACGTCGCGGTGCGCGGATGATCGATGCTCGTCACGACGAAGCGGTGCCCGGCGAAAATCGCGGCATCGATCTCCAGGTCGCCGCCACCGGTGACGCCCGGCGGCGCCACTTCGACCACGCGGTCGCTGACGATGCCGAGGTAGTCCTCGGAGCCCGAGTCGTTGCGCGGATCGTCGGCATACGTGAGGTTACCTTCGATCACGACGCGCTTCGGCGAATAGACGAGCACCTGGCCCGCGACCACGCCCTCGACGTGCAAGGCCGCCCGGCCCTTCGCGATGAAATAGATCGGATGATCGTGCGGGTCGTTCAGATACTTCGACTGCGACGTATCGATGTCGGTCCAGCGATAGCTGCCGTCGCCGAAGAAGCGGATGCGCGTGTCACCCTCGAACTCGTGAACCCGCGCCTGCTCGTCACGCGGCGCCCACGCGAACGGCTGCGAAGATTCCGGCAGCTCGATCTCGCTGGTGCCGGTCTCGAAACCACCGCGGAAGATCTCGGCATTGCGGCGCCGGCCGAGCGAGGTGTCGTTGTAGCTGCGCGCCGTCGTCGTCACCTTGCCGAGAAATTTCGGCGCGGTGCGCGAGTCGGACAGCAGGCTGAAGCGCGAGTTGGTGTGGAAGCGGCCGACGATCTCGTCGTCGTGAATCGCCACCTGCGGATCCCAGCGATCGACCATCTGCGTGAACTGCGAGAACGCGAGGCGATTGAGATTCACCATCGTCGTCATCTGCCTGCCGTGATCCGAGGCGCTGACCTGAGCGGTCACGCGCTCCAGCGCAGTACCTTCGTTCGCGCGCTCGCGGATCAGCAGCGCGCTGTACTGCCGGCCGTCCTGCTCCCAGGTGACTTCCTGGCGTGACGACTTGAGCGCCTCCGCTGCCAACTGCTCGAGCCGTCGCGACAACGCCGCCTTCTCGGTCGAAGGCATGATGACCGTCGACTGCGGACCTTCGACGGCTGCAATCGTGATCGGTGCGGCAGCGGGTGACTCGACTTGATCGACCGGGCCCGGCTCCTCCGCCTGATCCTCGATCGTGTCGCTCGGCGGCGGCGCCAGCCTGGCGAGCGCCTGGTCCAGCTCGACTTCGCTGGGAGTAGTCGATCCGGCGGGGAGCGGTGCGAGGTCCACGCCATCGCGCTGCTCGGCGTCGGGCTCCTCGATCAGCACCAGCTTGGACGTCAGCGTGTCGCCGGAATCGATGCCGTACTGGCTGCCGCCGAACATAATGAAGAGCAACAGGGCGAGGTGGACCGCTGCGGACGCAGCGATGCCGAACATTTTGCGCGAGACTCGCGGGTCGAAACGGCTGGATAGCGCCAGTTCCATCCACACCCCCTGGAGGGTCCAAGCATAGTCCCGACGCGGGCGGTTGCGAAACCGGGTTTTCGCAGACGGTCCCGCCGCAGGCACGGCGGGACCTGTCAGGAGCGACCGACTCCGGCGTCGGGCTACTTCGGAATGTAGAAGGACTGGGTCGAGTTGCCGATGCCCTGGCACTGGCCCGCGGCGTCCCACGAGAACGTAATAAAGGAGTAGTCGCCCTGGTCGCCGATCGAGGCGAGCAGCGCGGGGTTCTCGCTCTCGCAGAAACCGAGCACCTCCTCGGCAGTGCTCGCCTGGCAGAAGCCGAACACGAACACCCCGCCCACGCCGTCGTCGAAGCGCCTGATTCCGCAGCCGATGTACTCGACCTTGTTCTTGGAGAAGCGCGCGGTGGTCATGCTGCCCGCCGCCGAGCCCGAGCCGTCCGGATTCAAGGTCACCTGCACCGGAAAATCGTTGACCAATCCCGCCATTGCGGCCGACGAGCCCAGTACGAGCGCGCCGATCGCCAGCAACTGTTTCGTTTTCATCGTTCTCTCCCTGTTGAAGAACCTGCCGTATGAACAACTTTCAACGCGTCACTCACCTCCCTCCAGGCTGCTCCTACAACCGGCCCTTGATATCCCCGGAATTCAAGGCCCGGAGCAACTTGCTCAGCATCTGCTTGCGGCTCGCCTCGTCGAGTTTCGCAATATCGGCCTGCAGCTCCTGCATCTGCGAGTCGGTGATCGTGCCCGTCGCGCGATAGGCCTCGATCTGCTGCGCAATGACTTCACGGCGATGGAGCTGAGCTGACATGTCGTGCGGGCGCGGCGCGGCTGTCGGCGTCGCATCGGCGCGTGCGTCCGACTGCACGAGTTCTTCGCGAATGATCGCGCGCAGACGCGCCTCGTCGAGGTTCGGTGCGACCGCTGCGGGCGCGGCCGCAATCGGACTTGCCGGAGCGGACGCCGGCGCTGCGGGAGGAGACTCGCGGAGGGCGTGCACGACGAGCGCGGCGATGCCGATCGTCTGCAGCACGCTGAGAGTTATTAGCGTTTTCATGAGCTGCGAACCTGCGCGTGAACCATCCGTGCACGTGCCTTCGTGCTCACATCATCTGCTTGCAGCCTCCCCGCCTGCAACCCGCCTCACAATCTGCGCGGATCCTCGGTCACCTGCTCCGCGCCGGCGGGCCAGCCGCCGCCCAGGAATGCTGAAACTGCGGACCGGACCTCTTCGGGCCGCTCGGCGAACGATTGGTGGGCCGCCCCCTGCAGGGGCACCAGTCTTGCGTTCGGCAGCAGGTAGACCCATTCGCGACCGGCGCCGTAAGGCGCGTTGCGATCGCGCGTGCCGTGAATCGTCAACACCGGCGTCTGCAACTTCGCAACGCGCTCGCGCGACACGTCGAGCGTGCGAATCGAGCCGCCAAAGTGCTGCTCCAGGTGACGCGCCAGGTTGGTGGGCCATTCGTTCGGCAGGTCGCAGAGGCCGGGCCCCAGCCGGTCTACGCTTTTCGTGTCTCCGATGAGCATGAAACGCACGACGCGCCACTCCTCTTCGCAATATTCCCGCGGATGAGTGCTGTGGAAGTTTCGTTCCCGCAGCTCCCGTAGCCGGGCGCCGCCGTGCTGATCGATGACCTGCTGCCGGTCGGCAGCCACGTATTCCGGCCGGTATTCGCTGCCGAACTTCAGCGGCACGGGACCGAGCTGCACGAGACGCTCGACGCGCTCCGGGTGATCGAGCGCGTACAGGACCACCATGAGGCCGAGGTACGAATAGCCGATCGTGTGGAATTTCTCGACGCCGAAGTGCCGGCGAATCGTTTCCAGGTCGGCGACGTCGGCCTGAATCGAAATCTTCGCGAGGTCGTCGACGCGCGAAGATTTCCCGCGATTGCGCATGTCGTAGGCAATCAGCGTGTAGCGCTCGGCCAGCCAGCGAAAATCCTCGAACGTGAACAATCGCGCCGGCAGGATTACGGTCTGCGCGCCGTGTCCCGCTTTGACGTAATAGAGCTGCACGCCGTCGTCCGCGGTCACGAAGCCTTCGGTGACGTCCTGCGCACGCGTGACAGCCGCCGCGCCAAAGAGCAGAAGAAGTCCGATCAAGGCGAGTCGTTGCATCGTTCGCACCCCCGTGGATGGGGATACTAGGGGCCGCGGCCGCCGTGCTGCGGCCGTTCGTCGCGGGGAAGCGTCGGTTCGGCGAATCGCGGCGTGTCGGTACAAATCGGATGATGTTCCGCGGCCGATTTTTTGGGAGTACATTTGCCGGCATGCGTGACCTACTCCCCCTCTCCGCGGTCGCCCTGTTCGTCGTCGTCTCGCTCGCGAGCGGCCCGGGCTTCGCTCAGCAGCAGGATCCGCCACTGAACAGCACGGAAGAGCAAGGCAGCGGTCTGCCGCCGGGACAAGTTCCGGCCGTGCTCAAGACCAAGGAGGTCGACTTCATCTATCGCACCACGTCGACTCCGCTTGCCTGCGACCAATTGCGCAATCGTGTCGCCAACGTTCTGCGCGCCGTCGGCGCGCGCGACGATATCCAGGTGACGGCGCGCGAGTGCGATTCCTTCCTCGCGCCGGACCCGAGGTCGCGCCCCAGCCGGTCGGGCCCGAATGTGTCGGGCACGTTCGAGCCGAGCAGCGGCGGCGATCTGACCAATCAGAACGACAGACTGTCGGAGCGGATGCACATGACGCGCGCCGACCGCTACGATCGTAACCGCAGCCAGACGACGCCCGTGCACATCCAGCTGATGGTGCCGGTCGTGATCACGCCGGAGATCGTGGAAGAAGCCGAGCGGGACAAGTCCCGCCGCGCGCTGATCTCGCGCGTGCAGGGCAATCCGTCGGCGTCGATGGACGATCCGATCTACTTCGCCGCAGAGCGCCGGCAGGTCAAGCTGTCGCATGAGACCATCGAGCTCGAAGCGATGGACTGCGAGCTGCTCGAGGAGATGCGGCGCACGGTGTTCCGCGAGCTCGACCTGAAAGTGACTTCGGGGTCGCTGTCGTGCGATCAGGAGTCGTACATCCGGCCGAGTCTGACTGTCGAAGCGCTGCTGCCGGTCGGCATCGAGATGCCGGGCGAGCGCAAGCAGCGCGAGCGCGCGGAAAAAGCAGCTCAGTCGAAAGAAGAGAAGCCGTCGCAATAGCGACGGCGATCACAAGTATTCGGTGTACTGCGGCGTCGACAACCAGTTGTTGTGCAGGCCGTCGAAGTAGCGCACCGGAATTGCCTTCAGGGCCGCGGGCTCCAGCTCCAGAATGGCGATGTTGACGCTGCAGAAGTCGCCGCCCACTTCTTCCAGGTAACCGCGGCCGAACACGTGCACGCCGCAATGCCTGCAGAACTTGCGCGATGAAATCTTCGCGCCCCACTCGTAGCTGCTGAGATCGCCCTCGCCGGCAATCAGCCGCACCGCCTGCGGCTTCACGATGCAGGTCCAGGCGCGCAGCTTCGCGCAGATCGAGCAGTTGCAGCGGCCGGTGCCGGCGTCCAGATCGAGATCCGCCTCGATCTGGACTTTGCCGCAATGACAGGCGCCGCGAATCGTTTGCTGGGGCATCGGCCGCTCTCCCTGGGGATGGGAGCAGCTTACTGTCCTCGTTGACCCGGCGCGACCCCCGCGAACGTCAGCAGATCCACCAAACCTGAAACAAACGCAGAATATTTCAGGAAGCGGGTAAGCCCGTCAGTGCTGTTGGGACGCCGAAGTGAGAAAACCGGCCCAGTAGTACGGATGTCGATACGGCTCGGAGATTCCGTGTCGCGTGCTGCGGATCTTGAGCTGCGACGCGCGTAACGCGCCTGCTGCGTCCGTGCCGGCCCTTGCGAGCGCCGCATACATTTCGCGCATCAGCTGCGCGGTGCTGCGATCCTCGACACGCCACAAGCTTGCGACCACGTGCTGGGCGCCGCGACGCTGCACGATCGCACTGAGTCCTTCCACTTCGCGGCCGTCGTCGGTCGTCGCGCCGCCCAAAGCGCTCTGGCATGCCGACAGGGTCACGAGCTGCAGACCGGTGAAGTTCAGCTCGCCGATCGCATCGAGGCTCAGCTGCGAACCGTCGCCGAGCACCAGGAACGAGCGTCGCGCGTTGCCGGGCCGCAGACTGAAGTGCGTGCCCAGGTGCAGCACCGAGAACGCGCGGTCTTCGGCGAGCGATGTGCGGAACTTGTCGGCGGTGAATGCGGCGTCGGCGAAGCCGTCTCCGCGCAGCGCGCCCGCGCCGACCTGCTCTTGCGGACACGTTCGTCCGCGCGCTGCGAGACCTTCGATCGGTCCGCGCACGACATCGCACAACTCGTCCGCCATTGCAGGCAGCGCATCGAATCCACCGACTGCACGGGTGAGCCCGAAGCCGCGCACGCTCAGATTCTGCAGCTGCTGCGCAGTGGCGACGAGCGACGGCGCGGGCGCCTCGCCCGCTGGCACATAGCTTTCGATGCTGTAGCGATCGACGAGATAGCGGCGTCCGTCGTGCAGCGCTGCGAACGGCACGTAGCGCAGCGCGCCGTCGAGCCACAGCACGAGACGCTTCGCGCCCGCACGTTGCGCTTCCGCATCGAGTGGGCGAGCGACGGCTGCATACAGACTCTGCGCGACGTCGCTGACGTCCTCGCGGCGACCGATGGCTTCGAGGAAACGGCCGATGTCGCGCTTGAGGGTGCTGGCCTGCACTGTCGACTCGTATTCGAATTGTCCGCGACTCGTGGCAATCAGCACCCGCAGGCGCGTGTCGGTGAGCAGGTAGTACGCCAGCGCGGCGTCCGGTCCGATCGACTCCAGCTCGCGCGCGAGCCTCTCGACCTTGATCGTGCGCGCGGCGCCGGCGGCCGGAGCACTCGCCCGCTCGTCGAGGAACTGCCGCAACCGCTGCGAGCGCTCGGCTTCCAGACGTCGATGCGTCGCGAGCAGCGTCTCGAGCCGCTGGCGCTCGGAGACGCTGATGCGTCCCGACTCCTGCAGGCGTCCGAGCTGATCGATCTCGTCGCCCGCCGCCGTATCGGTCTGCAGCAGCGCACGATATCGATCCCGCAGCACGACCTCGTCAGCCGTCAGCTCGATCGGCTGCGCCGCCCGGCTCCACTGCGCATCGCGCAACACGAACTGATACAGCTCTTCGGCCTTCAGCAGCTGCAGGACGTCTAGCCCTTCCTCGATGCGCCCGACCTCCATCAGCCAGTCGGCGACCGTGCGATAGACGTCCACCTTGTTCTCGAGGAAGCCGTGCTCCAGGCGCCGGTCCTCACCCACGAAGCGGCTGCGCAACGCCTCCACCTGCGCGATCGCCTCCTTGCCGAGAAAAATCGCGAGCGACGGATTGTCGCCGCGCGCCTCGATCAGTCGCGCGAGCGCGAAGTCGGCGCGCCACAAGGGATCGGGCGTGCCGAGCGTCGTGGCCGCAGACAGCGCGCGGATGCCGAGATCGTAAGCGGCTCCGGAATCTCCGGTGCGTGCACTGAGCTCGCTCCAAGCAGCGTACACGTCGTGACGCAGCAGCGGATCTGCACCTTGCGCCGCTTCCATTCGCGTCGCGGCGTCCCGGCAGGTTGCAACGTCGGTGGTGCCAGCGCGCACGTCGAGTGCGCAGGACTCGGCGATCGTGCGCAAGATCGCGGGATGCGTGTCGGGAAGCCGCGTGCGATATAACGCCAATGCTTCCTGCAGAGCGGTGCGACCCTCGGCAGCTTCGCTGCCCGGCGCCAGTGCGCCCAGTGCGCGCAGAGTCGCCGCGCGTTCGACGGTGAGTGTCGGATCGGTTCCGGCAGCGGCCCGCGCAGCATCCAGCGTCGTGCGAGCCTGGATGCGCTCGCCGAGCTCGAGCTGCAAACGCGCCAGACCGCGATAATGCGCCACGATCCACGGTCGCTCGACGTCGTTGGGGAATCGCGCGACGAGCGCTGCGGCGCGCTCATATGTATGCAACGCTTCGGGCAACTCGCCCAGGGCGCGCTGCGCCTCCGCGGCGTACTGCAGAGGTCGGACGAGCATCGGCGCGTCCGGTCCGCGCGTCGACTCACCGACCTCGATGCTGCGCCGGGCGAGTTCCAGTCCTTCGGCGGGCTTGCCGCGCAACACCAGCAGCCCGGCGAGTTGCGCGAGCGCAGTGAAATGATGTCGCTGCAGCGGCGCACCGTCCTTGCTCTCAGCGATCTCGACTGCCTTGCGCAGCGCCGCCTCGGCCTGTTCGAACTCGTCGAGCCGCTCCAGGCTTTGTCCCAGCCAGATATACGCGGGCACGCGCTGTGCGATCGGACTCGCCATCTGCTCTTCGATGCGGATCTGCGCTTCGGCGTGCGCCCGCACTGCCGCGTAGTCTTCTTCGCGCCAGGCAATGTTGATGAAAGTGTTCTCGATCGCCGCCGCCGCTTCGCTCACGGTCTCGCCGTTCTGCAGCAGGATCGCCTGCGCGCGCGACAGGCTTGCTTTGGCGGCATCGAACTGGCGCAACATCGATTGCGACTGCGCCAGTCCGACCAGCACCTTCTGCAATTCGAGCTGCCTGGGACCCGGTGTGCGCTCGCGGATGCGCAGCGCGTCCTGCCAGGCTGCCGCCGCGTCCGCGTTGCGCCCCTGGCGGATCGCGATCCAGGCGTATGCGACGTGGATTTCCGCGACCTCCGCCGCGTACGGGCCGAGCCGTCGTTCCAGGATCGGTTGAGCGAACTGCAGCAGCGGGATCGCGTCCGCCATGCGATCCATGAAGGCGATCAGCGGCGTCGCCAGCGAGCCGACCCACCACGCCATCTCGACGGAATCCTCGCCCCGCTCGCGCGCGACGCGCGGGATCGTCGTGCACATAAGCGCCAGCGCGGCGTTCGGGTCGGTCTCGATCAGCTTCTCCGTGCGTGCGCGCAGCTCGCTCAACGGCACCTTCGCGATGTCGTCCTTCGGTGCGGCGCCTGCGATTGCCGGCTCCGAGCACAGCGCGGGTAGCTCGTACGCCGCGGTTGCGCCCGTCCAGCACAGGACGACAAGCGTCAGCGCAGTCAGCGCACGCTTCATTGCGACTCCCGGATTTCGATTCGCAGCACACCATCGGCCGGTGCTGGAATGCCGTGCTTCGCGAGCACGCCGCGAACCGCGGGCGTCGGCGGCTGCGGCAGATCCGCGTCGATGCCTTGCACGTCGAGTGCCTCGTAGCCCGTCGCTTCGACCCCGGCTGCACGCAGCTCATCGATGATCTGCCGTTTGAGTGCCGCCGGATCGCGCGCCTGCAGCTGCACGGGCGCGGCCGCGCCTTCGCGCACGACGACCGGCTCGGGCCGCATGAATGTCTCCCACACGATGCCGACTGCGAGCATCGCAATGGCAGCAGCGATCAACATCAGCCGCCCGCTGCCGCGGGTATTGAGCAGTCCTTCGCGACGCGCACGCTCGATCAACGATCGCTCGCGCATCGGATCGGGCGTCGCGATCGACGCCGCCGTCGCGCGCTCCGCCGTCCCCTGCTGGACCAGCTGCGCCTGCAGCATTCGGCGCAGCAACGAACCTTCGGCGTGCGCCGGGCTCGCGTGCTGCTCGCCGCGGCCGGCGAGCCCGTCGATCCAGTCCTGGTCGGGATCCGTGCTCATGTGACCTCGTCCGTGCCAAATGCGAGCTCGTACCACTGCGCGAGGTACACGCGGGCGCGCTTACGGCATTGCGAGATGAATTCGCGGGTGGCGCCCGGCGTGCGATCGAGCAGCTCGGCGATCTGCTCGTGGCTCAGACCGTCCTCGACGATCCACTTCATGACCGCAGCATGGGCCGGCGCGGCTTCTTCGAACTGCTGCCAGCATCGCTGAAAGCACTCCGCGAGCTGGTGCTGCCGCGCTTCATCGTCCGGACGTTGCACCTGCTGTTGCGAAAGCTCGAACACGCGCTCGGCAAGCTCTTCGCTCAGCCCGCCATCGACGTCGAAGGGCACGTCGCGTTGCGGCCGGCGCAAACGATCGAGCAGCGTGTGCCGCAGGATCGCTTCGATCCAGGGCCGCAGCTCGGAAGTGCCTTCGAACGTGGCGCAGCGCTGCCACACTTTAATGAAGGTTTCCTGGACCAGGTCGCGAGCCAGCTCGGCGTCGCGCAGCGTATGCAGCGCGCGCGCGTAGAGCGTGGCGAAGAACGTCCGATCCAGTTGACGCAATGCCCGTTCGATCGCGCCGCCTCCCTCGCGGCACGCCTGCATGAATTCGTTCTTGTTCAAGGCGCCCCGGGTCGGCGCGGCCGGGAAGCCGCGCACTGCGGCTCCCAGCCTACTCCAGCCGAACGCGGGCGCAACAGCATTTACCGCCATACCGCATAGGACGAGGGAGACAACGCAGTGTCAGGGGGCCTGACGTTTGGCGATGGCCCGCGTCTGTATTCCCGGCGACCCAAAAAACTTCAAGCGCCAGGGGAGACGACCATGTACCGAACGACTGCAGTGCTGCTGCTCGCGCTGGGCGTCGCCGGCTGCGACCAGGGCCGCTGGATCGAGCTGCCGCCGATCCTGATGTCCTGCCAGGACCTCGACGACCAGAACATCAAGGCCGACATGGCCGATGCGGACAAGTTCAGCCTCACGCGCGGAATGATGCAGGGCGTCTGCACGCAGCAGGGCGCCGGCAATTTCGCCGGCGGCATCCGTTGCGAGAAGGACGCCGTGCAGATCCAGTGCCGCACCTGACAACAACCTGCGACGGAGAACGACCATGAGCTTCAGCACCTTCGACACCGAGGCGGCAATCATGCAAATCATTCGTTCGATGCTGGCGCTCACGATCGCCGGCGTGTTGGCGGGATGCGGATCGAAGGCACAGCCCGGACCGGGCGGGGCAGGCGCGCCGGCTGCGGCGAGCCAGCGAGCGCAACAGAAAGGCGATGCGACTGCAGAGGAAGTCGCCGAAGAGCAGCGTGGCGACGTGCGCTGCCCTGCGAAGGTCAAGTCGCCGCAGCGCGCCGCGCAGGCGCCGATCGATGACATCGTCGGCGTGCGCCCTGGCCTGACTTATGAAGAGGCAGCGAACCTCGTGCTGTGCACCCACGACCTGATGGTCGCGCAGTCCGACACCTCGCGCGGCTTCAACATCAACACCTACGGGCAGACCCTGCGGCAAGGTTTCAGCGCGCAGTTCGCCGAGCCGCGCGTACAGAAGACTTCGCAGCAGTATCTGAAGGAGATGAACGACGACTTCATCGCACGCTCCGGTAACGCGGTGCGCGACACCTCGCGACCGGGCCAGTCGCACTGGTACGTCGGCACGATGGGCACGCCGGGCGCGGAGCGCGTGATCAGCGTCGGCCGCGAAGAGTGGTTCGCCGAAGGCAAGAACCCGACGATGACCAGCGTCGAGCAGGCGCTGCTCAAGAAGTACGGCACGCCGACGCGCCATCAGAAGGCGGGCAACCAGATCTACCTGAGCTGGACCTACGACCCGTTCGGCCGGCTCATCACCGAGACCTCGCCGCTGTTCAATCAGTGCACGGCCGTCACCGGGCCGGACGGCGGAGCGAACTTCTCGCCGGACTGCGGCATCGTCGTCGGCGCGATGGTCGTTCCCATGCGCGACAACGCCGACCTCGGCAAGTCGATGTCGGTCGCCGTCGTCGATCAATCGGGCGGTTACGAGTTGTTGACTGCGACCCAGCAGGCGTTCGAGCGCGGCGAGGCGCAGCGCCGGGCGCAGCAGGTCGAAGCGGCCGCGAAGAACGCGGACGCGCCGAATCTGTGAGGCCGTCATGCGCACCTATCTCAGTGTAATTGCAACCGCCGTGCTCGCAGCTTGCGGCGGCGCGCAGTCCCCGGAAAGCGGATCGTCAGTTGTCGGCGTGGCCAATGCCGACAGTTCTGCGTCCGCTGCCAACGCGGCCGCCGGCGCCTTCGCCAATCGCAAAGGCGAGCTGCTCAACCCGGACGACAGCACGATCGTCTTCCTCTACTACGACCTCGCCGGCTTGAAGCCGCCGATCACGGACTGGGTCGAGCAGGACAACCGCGTGCAATACGCGCCGGGGCTCGACAAGGCCGCGCGACGCGACGCGGTGAAGAGAGAGCTGGAAGCTGCGGCCGCAGCCGTTCGCGGCATGGGCATGTTGCGCCTGTCGATGAACGCCAACCTCAGCGAGTACGACCCGACGTACAGCGAGTTCCAGGTGCGTGCGCTCGCACCCAGCTCCGTCGTGACGTACAGCGCGCTCGGCCAGAAGGTCTCACTCAACTTTCGCAACGGCCGCACGGCGCAGATCTGGCGCGTGCCGGCCGCCGAAGCGCAGACGATCCGCGACAAGCTCGGCAACTACGGGGCCAACGTCGGACTCGACGTGCTGCTGCGCATCGCCGAGGTCCAGCCGGGCCCGGGCGGCGGAACGATCGTGACCGACGTGCTCGAGTACGAGATGCGCGAACAGCGCACCGGCATGACCATCGCCCGCGTCCAGGTCGCACAGAAATAGGAGAACACTCATGATCGCCGATCTGCGTCCGATCCAGCGTCTGGCGTGCGCCGCGGCCTTGGCCGCTGCTGTCCTCGCAACTTCCGTGCAAGCTGCGAGCCCAAGCTGTCCTGCGAACGCTCAGTGCGTCGCCACGCGCAGCTTCGTGGCCACCGTGACCAACTTCCGCACCAGCACGCAGGGGCGCTATCGCGTCCTCTCGACAACGGTGCGTTTCGAGAACAAGTCGGCGCAGCCGCTGACGATCGGCTACGTGCGCGACTCGGGTATCGCGCTCGACGAGCTGGGCAACCGTTACCTCGTGCCGAGCGCGAACGGCGTGCGGGCGATCGGCGAGATCGTCGGCACGTCCATCGATCCGAAGTTCGCGCTGCAGCCGGGCGAGGCGAGCGATGCGCGCTTCGAGCTCATGTGGGAACCGAACAAGACGGCGGCCGGCAAGGCTTTCGAGCTCGACCTCGCGGTGCGCGAGATCGCCAACGGTGCCGGCGACCAGCTCAAGCTCGGCCAGGAGCACGCGCTGCATTTCGCCGGACTCGGAGCAGCGAGCGCGGCGCCTGCCGCGCAAACAGCGCAGACGCCGAAGCCCGCTGCGGTGATTCCGGCTGCGACAGCCGATCCGTGCGGCGGCTCGGACCGCTGCTTCAACGCGGGCGGGTTCATTGCCGAAGTCATGCAGGTGCAGACGGCGCGAGTCGGCAACCGCCACGAGTCGCTGGCGCTCAACATCCGGTTCCGCAACCTGAGCGAGAAGCCGGTGATCCTCGCGTACCAGTCGGGCAGCAGCTCGGCCATCGACAACTTCAATAACAAGTACTACTGGGGCCGCGCCGGCACGCACGACGCAAGCGTCAAGGGCATCGGCTACGTCACCGGGCGCAGCGCGGATCCGCAGTTCGTGCTGCAACCGGGCCAGACGCGCAACGCGACATTCGGCCTCATCCGTTACGAAGCCAAGCCGCCGATCGGCGAGGCCTACAACTACGACGTCGTCATCGAGGAGCTGGAGCTGCTCCCCGGCCAGCAGATCCGCTCCGCGCGCCAGAACAGCGTCAGCTTCGCCAACCTGACGGCCGGCAGTTTCCGCGGCACCACCGCGACGACCTCTGCCGACCAGGCTCCGACGGGCGTCGCCGATACCGCGGACACCGCCAACAAGGTCATCGACCTGTTCAACAAATTGAAGGATAAGAAGTAGCTGTTGAGAGGTGGGCTGCGGAAAAAAGAAGAGGAAGAGAATTCTCTCGCCAAGACGCCAAGACGCCAAGGAAGAAGAGAAGATCAGGAATCCGAAGACAAAAAAATCTTTTCCGGATCTTCTTGGCGTCTTGGCGTCTTGGCGAGAGATATTTCCGGCTCCCCTTCCGCTCCGCAGCGACCTCTCCTCTGCGTCCCACCACCCCCCGCCAACCAGGCGAACTCCCGATGAGGTTTGCGTGTCAGTCAGCGTCTTCCTGGCATGACCCGCACCACGCTGGCGGCGCTCGTCGTCGCATTCGCAATGCCGGCTGCCATGCCGGCGCAGGCAGCCGAGGCGAAGCGCTTCGAGCTCGTCGAGGCGACAATCGAGGACGTGCATCGAGCGATTCGCAGCGGTGCAACGACCTGCGAGGGTCTGGTTCGCGCCTATGTCGATCGCGCCAAGATGTACAACGGTGTCAGCGATCGACTCGTTACCGCGGACGGCGCACCGGTCGCGCCTGCACCCGGTGTGATTCGTGCGGGAGCGGCGCTGCGCTTTCCCACGGAAACGGTCGCTATCCGCACGCTGCTTCCAGATTACGACGACTATCGCGGGCCGGCGATCGAGCTCGGTCGCATGGAGCCGACAGCGTCCGATCCGAGCGTGCAGCAGCAGTACGGCATGACGATCGGCACGCCGCATTCCGGGCAGGTGAACGCGCTCGGCACCCTCAATCTGCGCGGCGAGCGATCGGTCACGTGCAAAGGCGACTTCGATCGCTCGCCCTCTACCGGTCCGCTGCCGAGCGGCGCGCCTGCCGTGTGCGAAGAATTCCGCAGGCAACCCGATGCGCTCGAGCGCGCCGCCGAGCTCGATCGGCAATTCGGCCGCAAGCCGGACCTTGCAGCGATGCCGATGTACTGTGTGCCGTTCTCCTTCAAGGATCCTTTCGACACCGCCGACATGCGCACGACGGGCGGCGGCGATGCACGCTACGACATCGATTTTCCTGCGCGCGATCATCAGCTGGTCGCGCAGCTGCGCCGCAAGGGCGCGATCATCTACGCCAAGGCGGTGAACACCGAATACAACGGCGTGCCGCAGAACGACGAAGGGCGCAACGCGCCCGCGCGGGTACTGGTCAGCGACAACGGCTATCAGCGCAGCTCGTGGGCCGGCAATCCGAACACGCCCTACGACAGCACGCGCTCTGCATCGCTGGGGTCGAGCTCGGGCTCCGGCGTGTCGGTCTCGACCAACCTGGTGATGTGCAGCCTGTGCGAAGAGACCAGCATGTCGTGCCGCGGACCGGCGAATCACAACTCCGTCGCGCTGATCCTGCCGCACAAGGCATTGCTGCCCTTCATCGGCGGCGCGATCGGCGCGGACATTCACAACGATCGCACGGGCATCATGTGCCGCAATCTGCCTGATGCGGCGAGAGTGATGGACGCGTTGCGCGATCCGCAGTCCGGTTACTACGACTCGCGCGATGTCTTCACGACGGTGCCGCGATCGAGTGTGCTCAACCGCAGCTATGCCGCGAGCGTCACCGTCGCTCCCGGCAAGGATGCATTGCGCGGCGTCCGCATCGGGGTCATTCGCGAATCGATGCTCATCTTTCCCGGCGTGAAGGCGGACGAACCGATCGCGCAAGCTGCGGCGCGCGAGATCAAGGAAGTGCTCGGCGGATATCTCGGCGCGACGCTCGTCGAGTCCTCGGATCCGCTTTGGGCCGACGACCCGGCGATCGAGAACATGACGGTCGACTACACGCGCGCGCTGGCAGAGCTCGTGCCGCTGTTCTATCCCGACGTGCTGTATCGCCTGAACGGCGCCGGCACGCCGTTATTTGCGGATTTCGCCGCCGCGATCCAGCCGACCGAGTTTGCGCCGGGCAGGACGTTCGGCTCCGGAACGCTCACGCCGATCGAGTACATGCTGCAGATGGCGGAAGGCCGCATTCCACCGCCGCGCAATCTGAACATGCGCACGATCCTGCAGCTCGCGCAGTCGAACGCGTTCACCTATCAATTCGAACAATACGCCACGCGACGCGCTGCGGACTGGAAGGCGCGCGGCTTCACCGAGACGTTGACCGACTGGCCGGCGCTCAACGCGCGCTCCAAGTACTGGAGCGAGCAGCAGCGGGCCTGGTTCAGGAATTGGGAAGAAACGACCGACCTGCGCAATGCGCCCGGCACGCGCCAGGGCATTCCGGAGCGCATCATGCTGCGCGAGCTGCTGCGACGCGCAGAGATGAAAGTGATCCTGGAGAATCGACTCGACGTCGTGGTCCGCCTGCACACCTCGCTGCCGCCCGGAAAAATCGGCCTCGCGCCGCAACCGGGTCCGGGTGGCACGCAACGCGGCGAGCTGCGCTTCGGGCCCTACGCCGGTCTCACGGAGGTGCTGGTGCCCGCCGGCTACGTGACGACAGTCTACGATCCAACCTTCGTGCTCAGCGCGGACAAGAAGAGCTACGTCGCAACCAACAACAACGAAGCCACGACGCTCCCAGCGCCCGGCCTGCCGTTCTCGCTGGTGTTCCGCGCCGAGCCCGGCGCGGAGGATCGCATTCTCAAAGTTGCGTCGGCGTATGAAGCTGCATCGAAGCGTCGTATCCCGCCGCCGGGCTTCGGAGAGAAGAGGTAGCTGGTGACAGGGTGGGCTGCGGCGAAGAGGAAGAGGAAGAAGATTCTCTCGCCAAGATCGCCAAGATCGCCAAGGCCGGAAAAGACGGAGGGAAAATTCTTCTTCTGAATTCGATCCGCCTTCTTCCTTGGCGATCTTGGCGATCTTGGCGAGAGATATTTCCGGCTCCCCTTCTCCTCCGCAGTCACCTCATGGCCTGCGTACCACCGCCCCCCCACAATGAATCACGTCGCAGCGGGCGGCTCGTACTCGCGGTGGTAGCGATGAATGGTCCAGAGGTAGCTCTCCATGAGCGCTTCCTTGCCGACCTGCGCGAGAATTTCCTGTGAGCGCTTCGTAGTCGTGTCGCGCGCCAGCTGCAGCTCCGCGATCGTGAAGTGGCCGAGCTGATTGCGGTATTGCCACAGCAGCTCGCGCATCGCCATCTTGTTCTGGTACAGCTCCCAGATGCCGAGCCACACCGGCAGCAGACCCATCAGGAACATGACGCCGTCGTGACCGGTGATGGTCGTGCCGGGCATCAGGTCGTGCAGCTGGTGCGCGAACAGCAGCAGGACCGCCGCGAACGTCGCGATCATGTAGAGCATCACGCTCTTCAGCACTTCCAGCCGCCGGTGATCGCGCTCCAGGGCGCGGATGCGCCGGCGGAAGTATTCCTGCTGACCCACGATCCAGTGACGGTGCACGCTCTGCAGGCGCGCTCGATCCGCGGCGGTGTCATCTATCTCGCGCGCGCCCATCGACTCGACGTTCTTCAGCAGGTTGGCAATCCAGCTGAAGCCCGAGAACTGGTCGATCGCAGTGAGATTGATGAGCTCGGTCGCGTTGACCAGCCGGTCCGCGCGCGCGGCGCGCAGAAAGAACTTGATGCGCATGGTCTCGGCGAGCGCGCGATACACCAGGTGCTTGGAGAACCACTGGTGCGAGCGCAGCCGATGGAACACGATCACGCTCAGCAGCAGGATCGACACATAGACGGAGAGCAGCACGTTGTTCGCCCAGAGCTTGGCGTAGATCAGAAACACCAGCGCCATGCACGAGGCCGTGATGCTGAAACCGCGGAACAGCCGGTCCGAATGCCGCTGATAGTAGATCGCCAGCGCATCCGCCTTACCGTACTCGCCATCGATTCGCTGCAGCTCTGCACGATCGGCGCTCGTGTCGATCGAGTCGAGCGTCGGCATCAGGCTGTCCAGCCGCTCGAACGCGCCCTTGCCGTTCAGCCGCTCGAACTCGCGGTTGTAGATATCCAGCTCGGCGAATGCCTGCTCCAGCGCGTGCGGCATTTCGCTGCCGTGCAGGGCCAGCAGATTCTCGCCGATACCTGTCAGATAGCCGGACTGGCGCGACGCAACCTCTGCTCCATTCAGGCGCGGCGTCGGCACCCAGTACACAAAATGCGGACCCCACGCTGCCTCGGCCGACGCAGTCTGGAACTCGATATGCGAGTCAGGGTGACCGTGAGGGGTGCGCGCACCCAGATAACGCAGCACCGTGTCGGCGGTCCCGCCTTCGAGCGGCGACACGTTCCCATCCCACAGCGCCAGCAGCAGATTGCACTTGGCCGTCAGCGCTCGCGTCAGATTCGCGTAGTAGGCGGAACGACCGCCGCCGCCGTGCTGTGCATCCGGGTCGACGCCGGGCGGCGGCGGCAACACGCTGCTTGCGACTGCCGGATCTGCGAGCAGGGTGCGTAACGCCTCCCCGGACTCGGCGTCGAAGTCCGCGACGTACTTTTCCAGCGGCATCGGCAGCACGGCATCGACCTTGCACCCCACCTTCACGGCGGCGCGAGCCACCAGCAGATCGGCGCCCTGCGCCATGCCCGTCATGATCCGCAGCTCGGTATCGGGCAGGCGACCCTTCAGGTCGGTGAGGAAGGTCTCGACCTGGCGGCTCAGCTGCGGAACTTCCGCGGGATGCGGATCGCGATGGCCGGTCACGCCGATGACGAGAGGTGAGCGCATAGTCAAAAAATCCGACACCAAACCGACGCCGAGGGACGCGCATTGTGAATTCATAATGCAAGGCCAGACAAGTATTTACGGCTTTCACAGCAAGACTTTTGGGAGTACAGTCGCGCGCAGATCACTGTTGCGATACCGATCACAGGGCGAAACGTGAGGAAGCTGCAGTTCTTCATCTCCTCGCCCGGCGACGTATGCGAGGAGCGTGCCCTCGCCAGCCGCGTCATCGAGCGGCTGCAGAGCGAGTACATGGGCCGCGTTGCACTCGAGACCGTGCTGTGGGAGCACGAGCCGCTCGTCGCGACCGCCACCTTCCAGGTTCAGCTCGTCAAGCCGTCCGAGTCGGACATCGTCATCTGCATCCTGTGGTCGCGTCTCGGCACGCGCCTGCCCGCGCAATTCACGCGCGCCGACGGCTCGCGCTACGAATCCGGCACCGAGTTCGAGTTCGAGGAAGCGATGGAAGGCTTCCGCAAGAACGGCAAGCCCGATCTGCTCGTCTACCGGCGCACGGCGCCGCCGCAGGTGCGGCTCGACGACGAGCGCGACCTGATGGAGCGGTTGTCGCAGAAGAAGAAGCTCGACGAGTTCATCGAGAAGTGGTTCCACGACAAGGCCGAGGGCACGCTGGTCGCGGCCTTCCATCCGTTCCTGTCGCCGAGCGACTTCGAGATCCTGCTGGAGAATCATCTGCGCCGGCTGATCGAGCGGCAACTGCCGCGCAGCGCCGGCGGTACCTCCGAGGCGCGCGACGTCTGGAAGAAGGGCTCGCCATTCCGCGGCCTCGCAGCGTTCGAGTTCGAGCACGCGCCGGTGTTCTTCGGCCGCACGCGCGCGGTGTCAGACATCTTGCAGGCGCTGCGCGCGCAGTCGACGGAGGGCCGCTCGTTTCTCCTGATCCTCGGCATGAGCGGCGGCGGCAAATCTTCGGTCGTGCGCGCGGGCGTGCTGCCGATGCTGACGAAGCCGGGCGTCATCGAAGGCATCGCGCTGTGGCGACGCGCGGTGTTCCGACCCACCGACGTTCGCGGCGATATCTTTGCCGGTCTCGCGCGCGCGCTGCTGAAAGAAGACGCACTTCCCGCGCTGGACGCGGAAGGCACCGGTGCCGATGAGCTCGCCCAGGTTCTGCGTCAGTCGCCGCAAGCAGCCACCTCACTCGTACGCAACGCGCTCGCGCGCGAGTCGGGCGGCGACAAGTCGAACGGCCGGCTGGCGCTGGTCATCGACCAGATGGAAGAGATGTTCACGCACGAGAGCATCCTCCCGGAGCATCGCGAAGCTTTCATCGCTGTCATCGATGCGTTTGCACGCAGCGGACGAGTGTGGGTCATCTGTACGCTGCGCAGCGACTTCTATCCGCGACTCGCCGCACTGCCCAAGCTCACGGCACTGAAGGAAGGCGCCGGTCAGTACGACCTGATGCCACCGAACGCGAGCGAGATCGGTCAGATGATCCGCCTACCGACGCGCGCGGCCGGCCTGCGCTTCGAAGAAGATCCGACGACCAACGAGTCCCTCGACGACATGCTGCGCGATGCAGCGGTCGCGCGGCCCGAGATCCTGCCGCTGCTGCAGTTCACCCTCGAAGAGCTGTATCAGCGCCGCACCGAGGAAGGACTCCTGACGCTCGCGGCATATCGCGACCTGGGCGGCGTCGAAGGCTCGCTCGCACAGCGCGCCGAAGCGGTGTTCAAACAACTGCCGGACGACGTGCAGGCCGAGCTGCCGAAAGTTTTGAATGCGCTCGTCAGCATTCAGCACGACGGCCACGAGACGGTCGGCCGCAAACGCGCGCCGTGGTCCGATCGCTTCGCCGGCAAGAGTCGCGTGCTGATCGATGCGTTCGTCGAGAACCGGCTGTTCGTCACCGAGCTCGCCGACGACGGCAGCGCTGTCGTGACTGTGGCGCACGAAGCGTTGCTGTGGCATTGGCCGCGGGTCACGGACTGGGTTGCGCAGAATCGCGAGAGCCTGCGCGTCCGCGCACGCATCGCGGCTGCGGCCGAGCGCTGGGCCGCCGAGAACAGGAGCAACGACCTGCTGCTGCCGTCCGGCAAGCCGCTGGTGGAAGCCGAGTCGCTGCTCGAGACGGGGATCGAGCTGGCGGGCGAGGAATCGGGATTCATCCGCGCCTCGATGGCGCGCGAGCGGCGCGTGCATCGGGTCAGAACGGGGGCAGTGATCGGCATCGCCGCGCTCGCCATCCTCGCGGCGTTCTTCGCGTACTTCGCCGATCACCAGCGCGGGCTCGCGAACCAGGCGCGTCGCAGCGCCGAGACCGAGGCCGAGACCGCGAAGCAGACGACCAACTTCATGGTCGGCCTGTTCAACGTCGCGGACCCGAGCGAAGCGCGCGGCAACTCGATCACCGCGCGCGAGATCATGGACAAGGGCGCGTCGCGTATCGACAAGGAGCTGACGGCGCAGCCGGCGATCCAGGCGACGCTGATGGAGACGATGGGCACGGTCTACACCAGCCTCGGGCTCTACGATCAGGCAGTCGGGCTGCTGCGCAGCGCGCTGGAGAAGCGGCGCGCGCTGTACGGCGACAAACACGTCGAAGTTGCGCGCTCGCTCGATCGCCTCGGCGAAGTGCTCAAGCTGAAGGCCGAGTATGAGCCGGCGGAGAAGATGTACCGCGAAGCGCTGGCGATGCGTCGCGAGATGCTCGGCAACGAGAACGCCGACACGGCACGCAGCGTCTACGAGCTCGCCGACCTGCTCGGCCGCAGGGGCGATTTCAAGATCGCCGAGCCGCTGTTCCGCGAAGCGCTGGCGCTGCGCAAGAAGCTATTCCCGGCGCGCAGCCCGCAAGTCGCGCAGAGCCTTGAAGGCCTCGCGCTGAATCTCTACGACCAGGGCTCGTACCAGGACGCCTCCAACCTGTTGCGCGAAGCCGTGGCGATGCGACGCGAGATCCACGACGGGCCGCATCCTGCGCTGGCCGAAGCGCTCAACAATCTCGGCTACGTGATCGATGAGACTGGCCAGAGCCGCGAAGCCGAGCAGCTGTTCCGCGAGGCGCTCGAGATGAAGCGCGTGCTGCTGGGCAGCTCGCACCCCGAGATCGCGATCAGCCTCAACAACGTCGCGGGCGCGCTCTACGAGCAGCGCAAGTACAACGAAGCGGAGCAGTACTACGAGAGTGCGCTGGAAATGCAGCGCAAGCTCCTCGGCGCGGATCATCCCGACGTCGCCATGACGCTCAACAACCTGGCGTTCGTCGTGCACGACAAGGGCGACCTGAAGACGGCGATCGAGTTGTCGCGCGCCTCGCTCGAGACGTACAAGAGCGCGCTCGGCGCCGACCATCCCTCGGTCGCGCGCGGCATGAGCAACCTTGCGATGTGGATGATGGAGGCCAACGACTTCGCGGCGGCGGAGAAGTTGCTGCGCGATGCCCTGGAAGTGCGCACGAAACGCCTCGGCCCGGAGCACGCGGACACTGCCGCCACCATGACGCTGCTCGCCGGCGTGCTGATCGAGACCAAGCGTTATGACGAAGCGCTGACGCTCGCGACCGCGGCACATGCGCTCTTTCTGAAGTCGCTGGGCAGCGATCACTGGAGGACCGCAACTGCGGCAAGCGCAGAGGGCGCGGCGCGCGCGGGTCTGAAACAATTCAATGAAGCCGAGCCGTTGCTCGTAGACAGCCATGCAGTGCTCCACGGGGGCAGCGGCGCGGTGTCGTACTATTTGAAGAGCTCGGATCGCTGGCTGGGCCGGTTGTATCAGAGTACGGGCCGACCGGACAAAGCCGCGAAATACCTTGCACAGGCAGTGCGCAGTTGACCATTTGACTTAACTTGAACAACAAACGCTGGGGAGCGCACATGTCTTCGATCAGAACAGTTTCAACTTTAGTTGCCGCGGCACTCGGTTGCGCCGCCCTGCAGGCGGGCGCAACCACCTTCACGCCGCCCGCACCCGTGCAGTTCGACGGTCACTACTACCAGGTGGTCATCGCCAACCAGATCAGCTGGGAAGCCGCCAAGGCGGCCGCGCAGCAGCGCACGTTCCAGGGCGTGCAAGGTCATCTCGCGACAATCGGCTCGCCCGCGGAAGACGTATTCCTGCATCAGCTGCGACAGCAGGTATTGAGCGCGCCGCACCCTACGCTCATCGGCAGCGAGCTGTGGGTCGGCGGATTCCAGCTGCCGTGCTCCACTGCGACGCCCGAACCGGCGTGCGGCTGGATGTGGCTGAACGGCGATTCGATCGCACCGACCAATGGCGCCTCGCCTTACACCAACTGGCAGAGCGGTGAGCCGAACAATCTGCAGCGCACGCCGGACGCGTTGAATCGGGCGAGCGAGAACTTTCTCGCCATCGGCCTGAACGGCGTGTTCGGCTGGAACGACGAAGGCGCGTTGCTGAACGTATGGGGTTACATCGTCGAGTACGGCGAAAACCAGGTTACGGTGTCCGCTGCGACTTGTACGCTGGAGGAAGGGGGCTGCAATCCGACCGGCGCGCAGATCTTCACGCTTCCGCCCACTGCGAAGGTCGAACCGGGCGCGACGCTCACAGCGCGCGCCACGACGATTCACGACGATCCGAATCGCTGCGGCAAGCAGGCGCTGACGCTGTTCAACGGTGCGGTCGTCGTCCCGCCGTACCTGTGCGGGCATCCGGACTTCATCGTGATCGAGACGCACACCGAAGGCGTGGAAGTACTGACCGGCACCATCGAAGTCGAGAACCTGACCGAGGAAGCGTTGCCGAACAACCTCTACGGCTGCACCGCGTTTCGCCAGAACCCGGCGGGCCAGTTCGATTTCGATCCTTCGCATCGCGACGTGGTGGGCTGGCAGTCGCAGAATCCGCAGGACATGCTCGAGACTTCGAGGGGCACGGGCCGCTTCTTCGGCACGGTGACCGAGGCGACCTACGCGTGCGGCAGCTCGCGCGGCAAGGTGCTCAATGGTTCGTACCACTTCGTCGGCCTGCGCATCCATCCCGGACCGGGCAATGAGCTCGCCGACGGCAACCCGGGGGGCAATCACCAGAGCTTTATCGAGCTGGTCAGCTACAAGCTGCAGCTGCTGCAGGCTTCCGTCGAAGCCTCGAAGAACACGCTGCCGAAGCTGCAGTACCAGGCCCTGAAAGAGCGGCTGGATGGCGCGGTCGCCGCCCACAACAAGCGTGATTACGTGCGGGCGTTGCTGAAGATCCAGCTGTTCCTGCGTGCGGTCGAACACTCGGACTACAAGCCCATCGTGGGCAAGAATTTCGAGGGCGAGCACGTGATGCGCGGCTCGAACATCGAGTTCATCTATGAGGAGAAGATTCTGCCGTTCGGCTAAGGCGCTGCTCGGAGCCGCAGCGAGCCTGCTCCTTGCGGGCTCGCTGACTCCGGCTCGCGCGAGCGCTGCGCAGGATGAGATTGCGGCCGTCTTCAAACTGCACGAACTGCAGTTCGTCTACCGCAGCCTGGTCAACCCGCTTGACTGCAGCGAGCTGCGCAATCACATCGCCGTCATCCTGAGCGCGGTGGGCGCCCGCGACGACGTCAAAGTCCGCGTGACCAACTGCGAGCTATTCCTGTTCAACGAGAGGTCGCCGGCGTCGGACGACTGGGATCGCTACGGCATGCCGCGCAGTCACTTCAGCAATGATCTCGACCGGTTGCAGACCTCGAACATCCGCATCGAGGTGATGTTTCCGGTCGAGGCGACGCCCGAGGTGCTTGCGGAGATCGACAAGGACAAGTCGCGTCGCGAGCTGATCTCGCGCGTCACCGGTAATCCGCTCGCCGCCATGAACGACCCGGTGATCTTCCCGGTGCAACGCCGCGAAGTGACACTGTCGCGCGCCACTATCCGCCTCGGCCCCGAGGACTGCGAGCTGCTGGAGCAGATGATCCCCACCGTGTTCCGCACCCTCAACGTCAAAGTCACCGGCCGCCAAGTCTCCTGCGACCACCACCGGCGCTCCGCCTTCGCGCCGAAGGTTGTGGTCGAGACGTTGTGGCCCGTGGGTGTGCCCGTCCCTGCGGAGAGGAAGAAGAAATAAGAAATTACTCTCGCCAAGACGCCAAGGAAGAACCGGAATTCAGAAATCCG
Source organism: Steroidobacteraceae bacterium (assembly GCA_044866955.1). GTDB lineage: Bacteria > Pseudomonadota > Gammaproteobacteria > Steroidobacterales > Steroidobacteraceae > Steroidobacter. The sequence continues at coordinate 307 of JBIOUH010000010.1, read as the reverse complement.
GAATCCTTGGATCCGGAAATTCAGAATCCAACCTTCTGAACTCTTCTTGGCGTCTTGGCGTCTTGGCGAGAGATATTTCTTCTCTCTTTCTCCTCCGCGCTCCCGGCGAGAATATTGCTTCCGCTTCAGGGCATCTCCTGCTTGTACGCGAGCTTCCCTGTCTTCGCATCGATGACCACCGCGAGTGCTCCTTTCGCGTAGCCGCCGCTCACGCTCCAGAACGTGCCGGCCTGCTGGGTGGCTTGCCCCATCACGAGCAGCGACATCACGAGGGGCTCACCTTTCGTGTCGAGGCCGCTCGACCTGG
>JBIOUH010000009.1:0-11856 GCA_044866955.1 Steroidobacteraceae bacterium | reverse complement strand
GACCGGGCGTGCTTTTCTCGGCAATAACAAGGGGACTCATCATGAGACATGTGAGGATTCTGGCTGCGTTCGGGCTGCTCGTTGCAGCCGCAGCGGCGGACGCACAAGTATCATCCACCGTGACTCTCACGAGCGACTACGACTTCCGCGGCTTCAGTCAGTCGGCGAAAGATCCGGCGCTTCAGGCGAGCCTCGACTACGCCCACGAGTCCGGATGGTACGTCGGCGGCTGGGCCAGCAACGTCGACTTCGGCGAAGCGGACGTCGACTACGAAGTCGACGTGTATACCGGTTTCTCGGGCGGCGCCGAAGACGGCGTGGGCTGGGACGTCGGCCTCGTGTACTACGCGTATCCCGACGAGTCGGACTTCGACTATGTCGAAGCCTATGGCGGCATCACGTACAACTGGTTCGAGGGCAAGGTCTGGTACTCGCCCGACTTCGGCGGTGATACCACTCCCGGAGACACGTCCGGGATGTACATCGAGGCCAATGCCACGATCGCGTTGCCGGAGAATTTCTCGCTCGTGCTGCACGCGGGACTGAGCACCGGCGACTACTGGGACGACATCAACGGCGACGACGTCATCGACTACTCAGTGGGCGTCGGCTACGACATCAGCCACTTCAACCTGGCGTTGAAGTATGTCGACACGGACACCGACGTGGTCGTCAAAGACGACGTCTTCAACAACGAAGGCCGCGTGATCTTCACGGTCGCCACGACCTTCCCCTGGAGCAACGAGTAAGGGCCCTCGGGCTGAAGCCGACCTACGGGATCTTCTTCTGTAGGTCGGGCTTTAGCCCGCCTCTTTGATCAGACCCGCGAGCGTCGTGACGAGCTGGTCGATGTGCGCCGGCTCGATGATCAGAGGCGGTGACAGTGCGATCGTGTCGCCGGTCGTGCGGATCAGAATTCCTTTCTCGAACGCCTTCACGAAGATCTCGTAAGCCCGGGCCGCTGGCGCGCCGGCCCTCGGCGCCAGCTCGATGCCGGCCACGAGGCCGATGTTGCGGACGTCGATCACGTTCGGCAGCCCGCGCAGCGAATGCACCGCGTCCTCGAACTGCTGCGCCATCTTCGTCGCGCGCGTGAGCAGACCTTCCCGCTCGTAGATGTCCTGAACCGCGAGACCTGCGGCGCACGCGGTCGGATGCGCGGAGTACGTGTAGCCGTGGAACAGCTCGATCGCGTTCTCGGGTCCCTTCATGAATGCATCGTAGATGTGCTTGCGTACGAACACGGCGCCCATCGGGATCGCGCCGTTGGTCAGTGCTTTCGCCGAGGTGATCATGTCCGGCAGCACGTCGAAGTACTGCGCGCCGAACGGGGCGCCGAGCCGGCCGAAGCCCGTGATCACTTCGTCGAAGATCAGCAGGATGCCGTGCTTGTCGCAGATCGAGCGCAGCCGCTGCAGATAGCCCTTCGGCGGCAGGATCACGCCCGCCGAGCCCGCCACCGGCTCGACGATGACTGCTGCGATCGTCGACGCGTCATGCAGCGCCACGAGGCGCTCGAGATCGTCGGCGAGATGCGCGCCCCACTCGGGCACGCCGCGCGAGAACGCGTTGTGCTCGAGATCGTGCGTGTGGCGCAGATGATCGACGCCAGGCAGCAGCGTGCCGAAGAACTTGCGGTTGTTGACCATGCCGCCGACGGAGGTGCCGCCGAAACCGACGCCGTGATAACCCTTCTCGCGTCCGATGAGCCGCTGCCGCGACGCTTCACCGCGCAGGCGGTGATACGCGATTGCGATCTTCAGCGCAGTGTCGACCGCTTCGGAGCCGGAGTTCACGAAGAAGACGTGGTCGATGTCGCCGGGCGTGAGCTTGACGAGCCGGCTCGCGAGCTCGAATCCAGGCGGATGTCCCATCTGGAAAGGCGGCGCGTACTCCATCGCGGCGAGTTGCTTGCTGACAGCTTCGGTGATCTCTTTGCGGCCGTGACCCGCGTTCACGCACCAGAGCCCCGCGACGCCGTCGAGAACCTTGCGGCCGTCGTCGGTCCAGTAGTGCATGCCCTCGGCGCGCGCGAGCAGACGCGGGTGGGATTTGAACTGACGGTTGGCAGTGAACGGCATCCAGAACGCTTCGAGATCGGCGCGCGGGGTCGTAGTCATGGGCGGAATCCGACAGTGAGTGGAGGGAAGCGAAAACGCGCTGCATGATAAGAAAATTCGACACTACCCTCAAATTCTCCGTAAGTTATTCATAGCATTCGGGTCGCCGTGTCGATTATCCTAAACACCCTTGAGCGGACACTCCGGGGAGCAGCAGACGATGACGATCGACGTGGGGGCGCATCTCAAGGCGGTGCGCACGATGTACGGGCTCTCACAGCGGGAACTGGCGAAGCGCGCCGGTGTTACCAACGGGACGATTTCGCTGATCGAGCAGAATCGCGTCAGCCCGTCGGTCAGCTCGCTGAAGAAAGTGCTGGACGGTGTGCCGATGTCGCTCGCGGAGTTCTTCACGCTCGACCTGCAGCTGAACCCGCAGGTGTTCTACGCGCGCGACGAGCTCACGGACATCGGTGATCGCGAAGTTTCGCTGCGGCTGGTCGCAGCGCAGCGCCCGAACCGCGCCATGACGATCATGCACGAGCGTTATCGTCCGAAAGCGGACACGGGCTCGGACATGCTCAGCCACAAGGGCGAGGAAGGCGGCATCGTGGTCGCGGGCCGCATCGAACTGACCGTGGGCGCGCAGAGCCGGGTGCTCGGGCCGGGCGATGCGTACTACTTCACCAGTGCCGTGCCGCACCGCTTCCGTAACTTCGGCGACGAGCCCTGTGAGATCATCTCGGCTTCCACTCCGCCGACCTTCTGAAGCCATGAAAGTCACTCTCGCCGCAACTCAATTCGCCTGCTCCGGCGACCGCGCCGCCAACCTCGCCAACGCCGAGCGCACGGTTCGCGCCGCGGCGAAACAGGGCGCGAACGTCATCCTGATCCAGGAGCTGTTCGAGACGCCGTACTTCTGCATCGAGCACGACCCGAAGTACTTCGATGTGGCGCTGCCGATCGCCGAGAACCCCGCCGTGCGGCGGTTTCAGGAGCTGGCGCGCGAGCTCAACGTCGTGCTGCCCGTGAGCGTGTTCGAGCGCGCCGGCAACGTGTTCTACAACTCCGTGGCGATGCTGGATGCCGGCGGCGAGCTGCTCGGCACGTATCGCAAAACGCACATCCCGGAAAGCCCCGGCTATCACGAGAAGTTCTATTTCTCACCCGGCGACACGGGCTTTCGCGTCTGGCGCACGCGCTTCGGCACGATCGGCGTCGCGATCTGCTGGGACCAGTGGTTCCCCGAGTCGGCCCGCGCGATGGCGGTGCTCGGCGCGGAAATCCTGCTGTATCCGACGGCGATCGGCTCGGAGCCGCAGGACCTGAGCATCGACTCGCGCGATCACTGGCAGCGCGCGATGCAGGGCCACGCAGCGTCGAACATCATGCCGGTCGTTGCCTCCAACCGCATCGGCACGGAGCGCGGCGAGCGCTGGGAAGTCACGTACTACGGCTCGTCCTTCATCACCGATCACGCGGGTGCAATTGCCGCGCAGGCGCCGCGCACGGGTGAAGCGATCGTCACTGCGACGTTCGATCTCGATCAGATCCGCGCCTATCGCACGGCGTGGGGTGTGTTCCGCGACCGCCGGCCCGAGATGTACGGTCCGTTGCTGACGCTGGATGGAAAGACCCCGTAGTGAATTTTTTCGCTTCCTGTCCGCCGGGCGTCGCGGACCTGACGGCCGCGGAGTTGCGCGGCTGCGGCGCGACGCACACTCGCGAGCTCAAGCTCGGCGTGCTGTTCGAGGGAACGCTCGAAACGGCCTATCGCGCGTGCCTGTGGTCGCGCACGGCGAGCCGCATTCTCATGCCGCTCGCGAACTTTCCTGCCGCTACGCCGGAAGCGCTGTATGACGGCGTCGCGGCGGTCGATTGGACGCAGCACATCTCCGCCAGCGGCACGCTCGCGATCGAGTTCGGCGGCGCGTCCGCCGGTATCAAGCACACCCACTTCGGCGCGCTGAAGACCAAGGACGCTATCGTCGATCAGCTGCGCGAGCGTAGCGGACAACGGCCTTCCGTCGAGCTGGAGCGGCCCGATGTGCGCCTGGACGTGCGTCTGGATCGCGAGCGCGCGACGCTCAGCCTCGATCTTTCCGGCGACAGCCTGCATCGCCGCGCATATCGCGCACGCGGTGTCGCTGCGCCGCTGAAGGAAAATCTTGCGGCTGCGGTGCTGTTGCGCAGTGGATGGCCTGCGATAGCTGAGACCGGCGAGTTCGTCGATCCGATGTGCGGCTCGGGCACGCTCGTCATCGAAGCCGCGATGATGGCGCTCGATATCGCGCCCGGCCTGTTGCGCAGTTACTTCGGCTTCATTGGCTGGCGCGGTCACGATCGCGAGTTGTGGCAACGCCTCGTCGATGAGGCGCGTGCACGCCGCGAAGCTACTTCGGCGAAGCGGATCGTTCTGCGCGGGTATGACAGCGATGCATCCGCGGTGCGCGCGGCAATCGAGAATTCCGACCGGGCGAACCTGCGGGGCTTCGTGCACTTCGAGCGGCGCGAGCTCGATCAGCTGGTCCGCCAGAGCGACGCTGCGACCGGCTTGCTCGCTACGAATCCGCCGTACGGCGAGCGCATCGGCGATCAGGAACGGCTGCAGACGCTCTATAAACTGCTCGGCGAAAGATTGCGCGAGCAGTTCCTCGGCTGGAGGGCCGCGGTGCTGACCGGCAATCCACCGCTGGCGAAGGCGATTGGCATTCACGCGAGCCGCAGTCACACGCTGTTCAACGGTCGCATCGAGTGCCGCCTGTTGCGGTTCGAGATCAGGCCGGAGGAGTTCCAGCAGCCGCGTCGCCCGCCACCGGATGCAGCCGAAACGCGCGCACGACCCGGCGCGCAGATGTTCGCGAACCGGCTGCGTAAGAATGCAAAGACAGCGCGCGACTGGGCGCAGCGCGAGTCAATCGACTGCTTCCGCATTTACGATGCGGACATGCCCGAGTACGCCTTCGCCATCGATCAGTATGGCGACGGCACTGCGAATCGCTGGCTGGTCGTGCAGGAATACGCTGCTCCGCGCACGGTCGACGCGAAAGCGGCGCGTCAGCGACGCGACGAGGCGCTGGCCGTTATTCCGCACGAGCTGGACATTGCGCCGGAGCGGATGTTCGTGCGCGAGCGGCGCCAGCAGAAGCAGGGCGGACAGTACGAGAAGCTGGCGCGCGAGCGTGAGTTCGAAGTTGTCCGCGAGCAGCCGTATCGCTTCTTCGTGAACTTCACGGACTACCTGGACACCGGCCTGTTCCTCGATCACCGTCTCACGCGACGCATGATCGGCGAGCTCGCCCGGGGCAAGCGCTTCCTCAACCTGTTCGCGTACACGGGCACTGCGACTGTCTACGCGGCTGGCAGCGGCGCGACTGCGTCGACGACGGTAGATATGTCGCGCACGTATCTGGACTGGGCGAAGCGCAATCTCGCATTGAACGAGCTTGCGAAACCGGAGCACGGTTTCGTGCAGGCGAACTGTCTCACGTGGCTTTCCGAGCAGCGTGAAACGACACGTCGCTGGGATCTGATGTTCATCGATCCGCCGACGCACTCGCGCTCGAAGCGCATGACAGAGGACTTCGACGTGCAGCGCGACCACGTGAAGCTGCTCATGCTCGCGCGTGAATTGCTGACCCCGCGTGGCACGATCGTCTTCTCCAACAACTACACGCGCTTCAAACTCGACGCTGCGGCGCTCGCGGCATTTGAAATCGAAGACATCGGCCGCAATACACTCCCCGACGACTTCGCACGCAGTCCGCGCATCCATTCCTGCTTCCTGCTGCACACGCGCGCCTGAAACAGGCCGCTGCAGCGCGGAAAAGCGCTCGATTTCGTCAAAATAAGGGTGGGTCCTCATTGCTATGACAGATGCGTTGCAGCACAATTGCGCGCGCGTTTCAGACCTCCCCCCGGATCCATTTTTCTTACCGCGAAGTGCGTTATGAGCGGCGATGCGTTTCAGCTTTTTTTTCATCCCAAGCTCGGCGTGGTGATCTACGACCCCGTCGCGCAGATGGGCCTCGCCCGTGAGCAGATGCGTCTGTTCAAAGTCGGCGCCATGGGCGCCAGCACGTTCGTTCGCGACATCGTGAGCAAGGATCTCGGCGCCTGCGGCGACGAGCAGTCGCGGCAGAATGCTGCCGCCGTCTCCGCATATCGCACGGCGCGCACCGGCCGTCGCAAGCCGTACTGCGAGCATTGCCGCCGCCACTTCGGCTCGGTCGATTTCACGGTCTGCGGCGATTGCAGCGCTATCCGTTGCACGTGTGGAACCTGCAGCTGCGCCTCCAGCTCGCGCCGGCGCAAAGCCGCCTGACGGTGTCGGGAGAGAAAAAGAGGGGAAACTCAGCAGTGCAGCACTAGCTGCCGGAGTCTTGTTTCCCCGCCTCTCCTCGTTACTGCGCCGCTCAGTTTCCCCTCTTTTCTTCTCCCGGCACCGATGCAGATCTTCCGCGCGTTCACCATCGAAGCCGCGCATCGTCTTCCGCACGTGCCGACGGGACACAAGTGCGCGCGGTTGCACGGGCACTCATTTCGCATCGAGCTGCACGTCGCCGGGCCGGTCGATCCGCACGCGGGCTGGGTGATGGATTTCGCCGATGTACGCGCGGCGTTTCAGCCGGTCTACGAGCGCATCGATCATCAGCTGCTCAACGAGATTCCCGGGCTCGAGAATCCCACCAGCGAAAACCTGGCGCGCTGGATCTGGCGCGAGACGAAGCCGCGTCTGCCGCTGCTCGCGAAGGTCGTCATTCACGAGACCTGCACCAGCGGCTGCGTCTACGAAGGCGAGTAGCTCACGGCGCTACAGCGCATCCTGCGCCCGCGCCATTCGCGCATCCTTGCGCAGCAGCTGCAGCCCGACTACAAAAGATCTCTCATCCGGTACCACATCATCGCGAGCACCAGCGCGGGCATGCGCAGCGCGCGACCGCCGGGAAACTTGCGATGCTGCAGCTTCGTGAACACATCGAAGCGCTCCGCCTGGCCCGCGATCGCCTCGGCGACGAGTTTTCCCGCGATACCGGTGAGCGCGATACCGTGACCCGAAAACCCCTGCAGGTAGTAGACGTTCGGCGCGAGCCGGTTGAAGTCCGGCGCACGGCTCATCGTGATGTCCACGTAACCGCCCCACGCGAATTCGATACGCGCGTCCGCAAGCTGCGGGAATACTCTCAGCATGCGCCGCCGCGTCGCACGCGCGGTGTCGAAAGCGTCCGCTCCGGAATAGCTGACGCGCCCGCCGAACAGCAGCCGGTGATCCGCTGAGCGGCGGAAATAATCGAGCACGAAATTCGTATCGGAGACGGCGACGTTCTCGCGCATCAGCTGCTCTATGCGCGACTGGCCGAGCTGCTCAGTGGCGACGATGTACGTTCCCACCGGCATGATTCGCGCGCGCAGCGCGGAAATCAGCGGATCGCCGTAGGCGTTGCAGCACAGCGCGACGAATCGCGCCTGCACGCTGCCGCGCTCCGTCCTGACGACCGCGGGATCCGCGATATGCAGAGCGGTGACCGCAGAGCTCTCGAAGATCTGCACGCCCGCAGCCTCCGCTGCAGCCGCCAGGCCGCGTGTGTAGTTCAGGGGATGAAGGTGTCCACTACCTGCGTCGTACAACCCGGCGCAATAACGCGTCGTCGCCAGCAACGACTCCACTTCGGTGCGCTCCAGAAATCGCAGCTGGCGATACCCGTAGCGATCCTCCAGCTCCTGCCGCTCCGCCAGGAGGTCGTTGCGTTGGCGCTCCTTGATGGCGACGTTCATCTGGCCCCAGTGCAGGTCGCAATCGATCCCGTGCCTCGCGACCCGGTCGCGTATCAGCTGCAGGCCCTCGACGGAGATGTCCCACATCCGCCGGGCGCTCTCGAAGCCGACCTGCCGCTCGAGCTTGTGCTGCCCGCTGGCATAGCCGGCGATCGCCTGGCCGCCGCTCCGCCCGGAAGCGCCGAAGCCGATCCGCTCTGCTTCGAGGAGGACGACGCGGTAACCGCGCTCGGCGAGGTGGAGCGCAGTGGAGCAGCCGGCGATGCCGCCGCCGATCACGCACACATCCGCCTCGACCTGGCCAACGAGCGGGGACCGGTCGGGCGCGGGGCGCGCGGAATGGGCGTAGTACGAAGACTCGGCGACCGCCATCGGGGAAACCCTGTTTAAAATTTGATAGCGATCGCGAGACCGCAGGGTGCCGGCAGGATAGCGATTGGCCCTCGCGCCAGGCAAGCGGCCGGCGCGCAGGCGGGCCGGCGCAAGCCCTTGTAAGGCCTAAATATGGCCACATAGGGGTTTTGCCGGGCGGGCGGGTGCGCCGGATTTGTGGTTAAATGCCGCGGCGTCCTCCCGCCGGCTCCCTCGCCGGCTGTTAAAGATATTAAACGTGTCTACTCGTAAACCGGTCATAGGAATTCCGGCCGATCGCCGTCTGCTCGGCCACCACTACTTCCACTGCGTCGGGGAGAAGTACATCCGCGCCGTGGCAGAAGGTGCGCACGCCGTGCCCGTGCTGATCCCGTCGCTCGGCGAGGGGATGAACGTGCGCGACTTGCTGGCGGACTTCGACGGCATCCTGCTGACGGGCAGCCCGTCGAACGTGGAGCCACACCATTACAGCGGGCCGCCCAGCGACCCCGGCACGCTGCACGACGCGTATCGCGACGCGACGACACTGCCGCTGATTCCGCACGTCGTAGAGGGCGGCATGCCGCTGCTGGCGATCTGCCGCGGCTTCCAGGAGATGAATGTCGCGTTCGGCGGCACGCTCTGGCAGAAGCTGCACGAGGTCGAGGGGCTTCGCGACCATCGCGAGGACCTGAAGGCGCCGCTCGATGAGCAATACGGCCCTGCGCACGAAGTCGAGCTGGCGCGCGGCGGCGTCCTGCAGCGGCTCGCGGGCAAGGACCACATCACGGTGAATTCGCTGCATTCGCAAGGCGTGCAGACCCTCGGGCGCGACCTCGAGATCGAGGCGCGGGCTCCGGACGGCGTCGTCGAGGCCTTCCGCGTGCGCACTGCGCCCTCGTTCGCGCTGGCTGTGCAGTGGCACCCCGAGTGGCAGTTCAGCGAGAACCCGTTTTCCGTAGCGCTGTTCGCGGCTTTCGGCGAGGCCGCCCGCGAGCGCGCGCACCAAAACCGATCGGGGCAACGCGTATGAGCGTCATCCAGCAATTCTTCAAGGAACACGGCATCTCGGAAGTCGAGGCGATACTCCCCGACATGGCCGGCGTGCCGCGCGGCAAGATCATGCCCGCGGCAAAGTTTGCGGAAGAGGAAGGCATGCGCCTGCCGGAGAGCATCTTCCTGCAGACCGTAACCGGCGAGTACCCGGACGAAGAGCGCGCAATCAGTCCGTCCGAGATCGACATCGTGCTCAAGGCGGATCCGAACACGATCCGTGTCGTGCCGTGGGCGGCGGAGCCGACTGCGCAGGTCATCCACGACAGCTTCTATTCGGACGGGCGGCCCGTGACCATGGCGCCTCGCTACGTCCTGCAGCACGTGCTTGCGCTGTACGCGCAGCACGGCTGGGAGCCGGTGGTCGCGCCCGAGCTCGAATTCTTCCTGGTCGAGCCGAACGTCGATTCGGATTATCCGCTGAAGCCGCCGGTCGGCCGCTCCGGGCGCCCGGAGGCCGGGCGGCAGGCGTACTCGATCGCTGCGGTGAACGAGTTCGATCCGCTGTTCGACGACGTGTATGCCTTCTGCGAGGCGCAGGACATCGAGATCGACACCCTGATCCACGAGGACGGCGCGGCGCAGATGGAGATCAACCTGCTGCACGGAAACGCGCTGTCGCTTGCCGACCAGGTGTTCCTGTTCAAGCGCACGGCGCGCGAGGCAGCGCTGCGCCATAAGATGTACGCGACGTTCATGGCGAAGCCGATGGCGCGCGAGCCGGGCAGCGCCATGCACGTGCACCAGAGCATCGTCGACCGCCGCACCGGCAACAACGTTTTCAGCGACGCCGAGGGCCGTCCGTCACCGCTGTTCTTCTCGCACATCGCCGGATTGCAGAAGTACCTGCCGGCTGCGATGTCGCTGTTCGCGCCGAATGTCAATTCGTATCGGCGCATCACGCGGCATTACTCGGCGCCGATCAACAGCCAGTGGGGCTACGACAACCGTACAGCGGGCCTGCGTGTACCGGTCTCGACCCCCGCGTCGCGACGCGTGGAGAACCGCATCGCCGGTGCGGACGCGAACCCGTACCTCGCCATTGCTGCGTCGCTTGCATGCGGCTACCTGGGCATGGTCGAAGGCCTGAAGCCGTCCGAGCCGATCTCGGGCAGCGCCTATGACCTGCCGTTCTCACTGCCGCGAAACATCGAGGACTCCTTGCGCCTGCTGCGCGACGCGCGGCCCCTGATCGACATCCTGGGAGAGCGCTTCGTGATCGCCTACGCGGCGGTCAAGGAGAACGAATACGAGACGTTCCTGCAGGTCATCAGCTCCTGGGAGCGCGAGCACCTGCTGCTGAACGTATGACAGAGACGACCATGGACTATTTCCGACGCTTCCGCTGACTCCCGTTTGTGCGCTACGCTGCGCCGCGAGCCTCCGGTGCCCGCGGGCGCCTTCAAAATCCACTAACGGGGAGATACAGCTCAATGAACAGCCCGGTTCGCACTGTATTGACGGCCGTAGCCATCGCGCTGGCCGCCACCGCCTGCGGCAAGAAGGAAGGTGCGCAGCAGGCGCAGCAGCCCGGTGCAGCTGCGCAGGAAGAGAAGGTCCTGCACGTCTTCAACTGGTCGGACTACATCGCCGAGGACACGGTCCCGAACTTCGAGAAGCAGACCGGTATCAAGGTCACCTACGACGTCTTCGATTCGAACGACGTGCTGGAGACGCGCCTGCTGGCCGGTAACTCCGGCTTCGACGTGGTGGTGCCGTCGGCCTCGTTCCTCGAGCGGCAGATCAAGGCAGGCGTGTTCCAGAAGCTGGACAAGAGCGAGCTGCCGAACCAGAAGAACATGGACCCGGACATCATGGGCCGCGTCGGCCTGCACGATCCGAACAACGAGTACGCCATCCCGTACCTGTGGGGCACGACCGGCATCGGCTACAACGAGGACAAGATCAAGAAGATCCTCGGCGACGCGAAGCCGGACAGCTGGAACTACATCTACGATCCGAAGCTCGTCGCCAAGTTCAAGGATTGCGGTCTGTCGCTGCTCGACGCACCGGACGAGATCCTGAAGACGGTGCTTGCCTGGATGGGGCGCGATCCGAACAGCCAGAAGGAAGAGGACCTGAAGGCCGCGGAAGACAAGCTGATGCCGATCCGCCCGTTCGTCCGCAAGATCCACTCTTCGCAGTACATCGACGATCTTGCGAACGGCGACCTGTGCATCGCGGTCGGCTGGAGCGGCGACATCCTGCAGGCGCGCGACCGTGCCGACGAAGCCAAGCAGGGCGTGAAGATCAAGTTCGCAATTCCGAAGGAAGGCACGATCGTTTGGTTCGACATGCTGGCCATCCCGGCGGACGCCAAGCATCCGAAGAACGCGCACGCGTTCATCAACTACCTGATGGACCCGCAGGTCGCGGCCAACAACTCGAACACCGTGAACTACGCGAACGGCAACGCCCAGTCGCTGGCGATGGTGAGCGACGAAGTGAAGAACGATCCGGGCATCTACCCGACGCCGGAAGTGAAGGCGAAGCTGTTCCCGTCGCTCGCCTACAATGAAGACTTCCAGCGCCTGATGAACCGGATGTGGACCAAGTTCCAGACCGGACAATAAGAAACTGACGAAGCGCCGGGCACCATGCCCGGCGCTGCACATTT
>JBIOUH010000008.1:0-37350 GCA_044866955.1 Steroidobacteraceae bacterium | reverse complement strand
GGAGAGCGCCGGCCTGCTGGAAGCCGATCGTCCGATGATCGGTGCGCTCGCTGGAAGAAAGTAATTTCTACCCGAGATCGCGGCGGGGAAGAACAGATAAGAAATATCTCTCGCCAAGACGCAAAGACGCCAAGGTCAGAAAATTCGGGTTTCGGAGTTTGAGATCCAGTATTTCAGAGTTCTGAGTTCTCTCTTCACTTGGCGTCTTTGCGTCTTGGCGAGAGTAATTTCTTCTGCTTGAACCCGACGGCGGACGCGAATCCTCCGCATACAACGCTCTGAACTGCACCTTCTCCTCTGCAGTGCAGTCAGCGCCGTATTACAACTCGCGCTGGAAGTAGCTCAGCACCATTTCGTAGAAGTGGCGGCCCTGCTGCGGCATGCGGATCAGGCCGTGCTTGCTGCCCGGGTATGTCATCAGCTCGAATTGCGTGCCCTGCGCCTGGAGCGCTTGCATGAGCATCGTGCTGTTCGTGAACAGCACGTTGTCGTCGGCCATGCCGTGCACCAGCAACAGCTTGCCGTGCAGCTTGTTCAGGCGCGGCAACACCGAGGTTCCTTCGTAGCCGCTCGGGTTCTGCTGAGGCGTGCCGAGGTAACGCTCGGTGTAATGCGTGTCGTAGAGCCGGAAGTCCGTGACCGGCGCGCCCGAGATGCCGGCTTTGAATGCGTCGGTCGTAGTAAGCGCCATCAGCGTCATGTAGCCGCCATAGCTCCAGCCCATGATGCCGATGCGTGTCGGATCGACGTATGCCTGCGTCTTCAGGAATTCGACGCCGCGCAACTGGTCCGCCACCTCGACCTTGCCGAACTGTCCGGCGAGTGCAGTCTCGAACGCGTCGCCGCGGAAGCCGGAGCCGCGGTTGTCGAGCGTGAACACGACGAAGCCGCGCTGCGCCATGATCTGGCGGAAGTAACCTTGCGGCGCCCGCGAGCCGCCCATCCAGTCGTGCTTGATGTATTGATTGTGCGGTCCGCCATACACATCGATCACGACGGGATAGCGCTTGCCGGGCTCGAGCCTGGCGGGCTTGAGCAGGCGATAGTTCAGCTGCTGGCCGTCCGCCGCCGCGATCGAGCCGAACTCTTCCTTGACGTGATCGGCCATGAACTGGTGATACGGGTGCGTGGCGTCGAGCTCGTTGCGCACCAGCCAGTGCTGCAGCGAGCCGTCGAGCGCGTGCAGGCTCGCAGTGGGCGGCTGCTCGGGCGATGAGAACAGATCGAGGTAGCCACGGCCGCCGGGCAGCAGCTTCACGTCATGCCAACCGGCCTCGCGCGAGACGCGATGCGGAGCTGCAGGGTCGCGCGCGTCCAGCGAAGTGACGTAGAGCTGACGCTCGAACGTCGAAGGCGTGTTCGCCATGAAGTAAACGTTGCTGCGCTTCTCGTCGACGCCGACTAGACCGCTCTCGCCTTCGCCGACCACCATCCACTCGCCGGCGGTCAGCGGGCGGAGCAACCTGCCGTCGAGATCGTAAAGATAGAGATGCTTGTAGCCGGTGCGCCGCGAGCCCCACACGAACGCCGGCCGCTTTTCGAGGAAGTGCAGGTCGTTGTGCAGCTCGATCCAGTTGGCGCTGGTCTCCGTGAACATGACGCGCGCGCCGCCGCTGGCTGCTTCGACCTTCAGCAGGTCGAGCCGCTTCTGATCGCGCGTCTGTCTCTGCACCGCGAGGTGCTTCGAGTCCGGGAACCAGTCGACGCGCGCCAGGTAGCCGTCGCCGAGATCGAGCGCAACCGGCGTCACCTTGCCGGAATCGAGGTGCATCACCTTCAGCTCGACGCTCGTGTTCGGCGTGCCTGCGGCGGGATAGCGCTGCCGATACATGCGAGCGCCATCCGCGTTGATCTCGAAGCGCTCGACTTCCTGCACCGGTGTGTCGTCGATGCGCGCGTACGCGACCTGCGAATCGTCCGGCGACCACCAGTAGCCGGTGTCGCGATCCATTTCCTCCTGCGCAACGAACTCCGCGACGCCGTTCTGCACGAGCCCGGCGCCGTCGGCGGTCAGCTGGCGCTCCTGGCGCGTGCGCAGATCGATAGCGAACAGGTTCTGGTCGCGGATGAAGCTGACGTAGCGGCCACCGGGCGAGAAGCGCGAATCGGTCTCGTAGCTCGCGCTCGAGGTCAGGCGCGTCACCGGATTTTCGCGTGCGTTCAACTCGTACAAGTACAGATCGCCGCCGAGCGGAATCAGCAATCGGTTGCCGTCGGCGGAAAACTGGTATTCGACTATTCCGCGCAGCGAGGCGGTGCGCTGCCGCTCGCGCCGCGCTTCCTCTTCCGCCGACAGCCGCTCGTGGTCGCCGACCAGCGCGCGCGAGTCGACCAGCAGCCGCGATTTGCCGCTGCGCGTGTCGAAGGCCCACAGGTCCAGCTGGTCCTTGTTGTCGGATTTTCCTTGCAGATACGTGACGTAGCGGCCGTCCGGCGAGAACTTCGGCGACAGCAGCCGCGGACCGCTCAGGTCGGGCGCGCCGAAGATGCGGTCCACGGTGAGGGGCGCGGCAGTTGCATGGATTGCGACAAGTGACACGAGCAGGGCCGTTGTATACCGCATGATGAGTTTGCCAACGATTTTTCGCGCGCCATGATGACATTAAACTAGTCCAGTGATCGAAAGCGGCCGGGGCCCTTTCGACTACCTTCCACAAGCACCATCTCAGGGGCTCGCATGCACAAGGTCCTCGCGCTCTCGCCGCTGCTACTGCTGCTCGCTGCATGCAGCACCGATTCGCACCGTCAGGAGACCTCGTCCGCTGCCCCGGCGAAGCTTGCGTATCCGGACGCTGGGCGCGGCGATCAGGTGGATGACTATCACGGCACGCGCGTGACGGATCCGTATCGCTGGCTGGAGCGCGTCGACGATGCGCAGACGCGCCAGTGGGTCACCGCGGAGAATGCGCTCGCGCAGCCGTATCTCGAAGGGATTCCGGCGCGCGAGGCGATCAAGAAGCGGCTGACGGAGCTGTGGAACTACGAGCGCTACGACATTCCCGTGAAGCGCGGCGGCCACTACTTCTATTCCCGCAACGATGGCTTGCAGAACCAGAGCGTGCTCTACGTCGCGGACAGCCTGCAGGCGCAGCCGCGCGTGCTGCTCGATCCGAATACGCTGAGCAAGGACGCGACGGTGGCGCTCGGCGAGATCGTGCCGAGCCCGGACGGCAAGGTGCTGGCGTACAGCCTCTCGGACGGCGGCACCGACTGGCGCACCTGGCACTTCCGCGAGGTGGCGACCGGCCGCGATCTGCCGGACGTGCTGCGTTTCATCAAATTCGCGGACGTCGCCTGGACCGCGGATTCGCATACCGTTTATTACGCGCGCTATCCGCTGCGCGCCGATGGCTCCGGCGACGACACGAAGCAGCGCGAAGTCTACTGGCACAAGATGGGCACGCCGCAGGATGCGGACGAACGCGTGTTCAAGGTCCTCGACCATCCGACGCGCAATCCGTATCCGCAGGTCACCGACGACGGCCGCTACCTGGTCATCTGGATGTACGACGGCTCGCAGCAGACCGGCCTCTACTACCGGACGCTGGGGGAGGACGGCTCGCCGTCCAGTGAAGTCGTGCGCCTGTTCGATACTTTCGACGCCGACTACGCACTCGTCGGCGAGATCGACGACACCTTCTACGTGCGCACCACCAAGGACGCGCCGAACTCGCAGCTGATAGCCGTGCCGGCGACCTCGGCGGCACGCAAGAACTGGCGCGTCGTGATCCCGGAAAGCGAGTACGCCATGACGGAGGCCTCGCTCGTCGGCGGTCGCCTCTACGCGCAGTACCTCAAGGATGCGTATTCGGTGGTGCGCGCCGCCGACCTGAACGGCAAGACGCTGTACGACGTGAAGCTGCCGGGCTTCGGCCAGGCGACCGGCTTCGCCGGCGACGCGAAGGATTCGGAGACGTTCTTCGCGTATACCGATTTTCTGACGCCGACCACGATCTCGCGCCTGGACGTCGCGAGCGGCGAGGTCAGCGTGTTCCGCGCACCGCAGGTTTCGATCGACACCAGCGCGTTCACGGTCGAGCAGGTGTTCTATCGCAGCAAGGACGGCACGCGCGTCCCCATGTTCATCGCGAGCAAGCGCGGCCTGGTGAAGAACGGGCAGACGCCGCTGATGCTGTACGGCTATGGCGGCTTCAACATCGCGCAGCAGCCGACCTTCAGTGTACCCACGATGGTGTGGCTGGAGATGGGCGGCGCATTCGCCGTGGCGAACCTGCGCGGCGGCTCCGAGTACGGCGAGGCCTGGCACAGCGCCGGGACGAAGTTGCAGAAGCAGAACGTGTTCGACGACTTCATCGCGGCGGCGCAGTGGCTGATCGATCAGAAGTACACGTCGACGCCGAAGCTCGCGATCCGCGGCCGCAGCAACGGCGGCTTGCTGGTCGGCGCCGCGCTCACGCAGCGACCGGACCTGTTCGGCGCGGCGCTGCCGGCAGTGGGCGTTCTCGACATGCTCCGCTATCACACACCGAGCGCGAACGCACGACAGTGGTCGAGCGACTACGGCCTGAGCGAGAACGCGGCGGAGTTCCAGGCGCTGTACGCGTACTCGCCGGTGCACAACGTGCACGCGGGAACCTGCTATCCGCCGACGCTCGTTACGACCGCAGATCACGACGATCGCGTCGTGCCGTGGCACAGCTACAAGTTCACGGCACAGCTGCAGCGCGCTCAGGGGTGCCCGAATCCGGTGCTGCTGCGAGTCGAAACTCGAGCGGGCCATGGCGCCGGCAAGCCGGTGTGGATGCAGATCGATGACTTCGCCGACCAGTGGGCGTTTCTGGTGAAGACGTTGCAGATGGAAGGGGAGAGGGTGGCCGCGCAATGAGTCGGGCCGCTCCAGCGCATCGCGTGCCCGCTCGATTCGCGCATCCTTGCGCAGCAGCTTCAGGCCGACTCGTCGTCACCTGTCTTCGGCTTCTCTTCCGCCTCGGCCGTACTGCCGGGAATTGAGTGCTGCTCCGACGCCCACGCTCCCAGATCGATCAGCTTGCAGCGCTCGCTGCAGAACGGCCGCCACGGCGAGCTCGCGCTCCACTCCACGCTGCGGTCGCAGGTCGGGCATCGGACGACGCTGTTCACGTGCAGACGGTCAGCTGAAACTTGACGTCCTCGGTCGCCTGCGCGGGACGCGCGCTCGGATCGGTCCAGCGCAGGAAGCGGATGCTGCAGCGATGCTGGCCGCCGCTCACTTCCGGGAACAGGTCCGTACCCGCCGGCAGCGCGATGCGCAACAGCTGACTCGGGTTGTCGCGCTCGAATGCGAGCTGGAAGTTGCCGCCGACGGCGGTCTCGGGACGCGGGCGCCCGGCCTCGCGCGTCAGCCACAGCAGCTCGATGACGGCGTCGCACAGCGGCCGGATCGTCGTCATCCATTCGCCGTAGTTGGCGGCGCGCACGGCGAACGGCTGCTCGAGCCAGTGACGATAGTCGGGCAGGTCGAACTCGCAGGTGCCGCCCGGGATCGTGCTGCGATGTTTGATCGCGTTGAGGAACTCCGAGTCGCGGAGCTTCTGCATGAACAGCGCGCCGGCAGCGTTCAGCTCGACGCGCAATCGCTCCAGGTTCGAGAGCACCGCGCGCAGCCGGCCGCCGTCGACGCCGGGCCGCGCCTGGAAATCGCTCATGATGCTGACCTGCCGCTCCAGTTCCTTCAGCACCTCGCTGCGCGCATCGCCGCGGGCGGTGATTGCAAGAATTTCCAGCAGTGACCCGACCGCTGCGCGCGTCGACCACGCGTCCTCGCGCTCTTCGTGGAAGAGCGCTTGCTGGTAGAGGAAGTCCAGGCGCAGGAAGGTGCGCATCCGCTCGTTGAGCGGCTGCTCGTAGACCGGGCCGGTCGCAGCAGCGCGCGCGGGTTTGCTGTCACGCGAAGTCATTGCGCGAATTGTGAAGCACCCGCGCGCCGTTGAAAAACCCTTTTTTCGGTCGTAGCGGATTTGACGGCAACCGCTTGGGCGCGCACGCTGGCGACGACCTGCGAAAACCGATTACTCATGGTCACCGCCGTAGTCATCCTCATCCTGCTGACGGTCGCGGCCTCGCTGGCAAGCTGGCTATTCGGCCAGTGGCTGGCGGGGCGGACTCGCGTCTCCAGCACCGCGCTCGCAATCGGCGGCGGCGGCGCGATGCTGCTGATCGGGACTGTCGCTTACGTGGCGATCGGCGCCACCACGTGGTGGCAACGGTTCATGCCGGTCTTTGATTCCTCGCCGCTTATTCCGCCAGCTGCGCCCGCACCGGCACCGGCACCGGCACCGGCCCCGACCCCGCTCGCTGTCGAGCTGCCTGACCTCAAGGCAGAGATTCGAGCAGCGGCCGAGCGCCACCTGGAGCGCAGCGAATTCGCCGAGACGATCGAGCTCGCGCGTCAGTATCTGGTTACGCAACCGCACGACGCCGACATGAGCTCGCTGCTGACCCGAGCAACGTTCGCCGCCACACATCCGGGCTCCGCTGCGACCGACCCCGTGGTCATCGATCCAGACTGGCCCGCGACCAACTGCGTGGCCGCGAAGTATTCCGACCGGACCGCGAGATGGGTGCTCGACAACGCCTGCGACGAAGTCGTCGCCGTCGCGTTTCAATCGTGCGAGGTGGGCGCAGCCGAGTGTCGTTCTGCCCAGACGAACGGCCAGCGATGGCGCTACGAGCCGGCGGGCATCCTCATGACTGCTGCGAACGACAAACCGGTGCTGCTCCGCGTGGCGGATGAGGGCCCGCTGGTCGCGCCGATCTTCACGATTCCCGACGTCGCGGGCACGCGGCGGCAGATACGCTATGGCGCCTGCCTGGTGACCGCTCCACACGTCTTGCGCCTGCTGCGGGATTCCGGCGGCGACGAGATGGCGCAGCAGCGGCTGGCCGCGGCGCTGCGCGATGACGCCTGCTACTTGCAGGTCCTGCGCTGGAGCAGCGGCGACCAGCTGCTCACTAACCGATATACAGGAAGCCAATGATGAACGATCTGTTCTCACTGCAGGGCCGCGTCGCCCTGGTCACCGGCGGCTCGCGAGGCATCGGCAAGATGATCGCGAAGGGGTTCATCGCGCAAGGCGCGCGGGTCTACATCTCGTCCCGCAAAGCGGACGTATGCGAGGCCACGGCGCAGGAGCTGTCGCAAGGCGGCGGCAAATGCGTGGCGTTGCCCGTTGACGTGTCGACCAACGAAGGCGTTGCGGCGCTGGCAAACTCTTATCTGCGGCACGAGCCGAAGCTGGACATCCTGGTGAACAACGCCGGCGCGGCCTGGCTCGCCGAGTTCGACGCGTTTCCGGAGAAAGGCTGGGACAAGGTCGTCGATCTGAACCTTAAAGCGCCGTTCTTCCTGACGCAGGCGCTGCACGGGGCGCTCACCAAAGCGGCTCGCCCGGAGCGGCCGGCGAAAGTGATCAACATCGCGTCGATCGACGGCGTGTCGGTCAACCCGCAGGACACCTACTCGTACGCGGCGAGCAAGTCGGGTTTGATTCACCTGACCCGGCGCATGGCCGTTCGGCTTGCGGAGGACAACATCGTCGTGTCCGCGATCGCGCCGGGTGCGTTCGCTTCGGACATGAACACGCTGGCGCGCGATCACGCGGATGAAGTGGCGAAGCGGATCCCCGTGAAGCGCATCGGCACCGACGAGGACATGGCAGGCGCTGCGATTTTCCTGGCCTCGCGCGCCGGCGACTACGTCGTGGGCACGACGCTGGTCGTCGACGGCGGCGTGACCTACACGCGAGGGTGGTCGTCGGCCTAAGCCCTGACCAGATGGAGAGGATTGGACAGGATTAACAGGATGAACAGGATGGTGAGATGAGTTTGATTTCCTCGTTTTCTCATCCTGTTCATCCTGTTAATCCTGTCAAAGTCTTGTCCTACCGCTTCGCGGTTTTCCGCTCCGCGGTCGACTTGTCAACCAGCTGACGCGCGATCTGCAGCATTTCCTCGTGCGTCTTGCCGAGCGCCAGATATTTTCCGTCGACGACCACGCTCGGCACGCTGTTGATCGTGTAGAGGCGTGACAGCTGCTCCGCGCGCATCGTTTGCGCGGAAACTCCCGGCGACTCGAACGCGGCGCGGAACTTGCCCGCGTCCACGCCGTGCTCGCCGGCCCACGCCGCGAGATTGTCTTCGTCGAACAGCGGCCGATGATCCTTGTGAATGGCGTCGAACAGGGCATCGTCGAGACGCGCCAAATCGCCCGTCGCTTCCAGTGCGTAGTACGCGCGGCTCAGCTGGCCCCACTCGCGCCGGCCGAACGACACCGGCACGCGCGTGAACGTGACGTCCTTCGGCAATTCCGCCGCCCACTTCTCGATGTGCGGTTGCATCGCATAGCAGTGCGGGCATCCGTACGAGAAGAACTCGAGGACCTCCACCTTGTCCGTTGTCGCCAGCGGCTGCGCCGGATTCAGCTTCTTATAATCCTGGTTCTCGACCTGCGCGTAGGCGGGCGCGGCGAGCATGCACAACAGGACGGCAAGTATGCGAAACGCAGTCATGGGTCACTCCGCCGGCTACTTCAATTCTTCTTATCGGTCTTCTTCTCGGGCGCTGCAGGAGCCGCGGCAGGCTTCTCGATGCCGAGCAGCTCGACTTCGAAGATCAGCGTCGCGCCCGGCTGGATCAGCCCGCCCGCGCCGCGCTCGCCGTAAGCGATGTCGGCCGGGCACACCAGCTTGCTCTTGCCGCCGACCTTCATCAGCTGTACGCCTTCGGTCCAGCACTTGATCACGCCGTTGAGCGGGAACGTCACCGGATCGCCCTTGAGCGAAGTGTCGAACACGCGGCCATCCGGCAACGTGCCGTTGTAGTGCACCTTGACCGTATCAGTCGCCTTCGGCGACGGGCCCGTCCCTTCCTTGATCGTCGTGATGACCAGGCCCGACGGCGTGCGCTTCGCGCCTTTCTCCGCTGCAGCTTTATCCAGCACTGCTTTGCCCGCCGCGGCCGCGCGGGTCTTCTGCATTTCCGACAGCTTCGCGAAGTAGGGCTGCGGATCGAAGTCCTTGGTCTTGCCCTTCGCGGCGTCGGTGACGCCCTGTTTCACCCACTCGAGCTCCTGGTCGGTGAGGTTGAACGAGGTGATGCTTTGCGACAGCGCGATGCCGAGCGCGTACAGCGCCTTCTCGTCCTCGGTCTTCGGCTCTGCGGCGAGGACCGTCGTGGACGTCGCGGCGCAGAGTGCGAAGGCGGCTAGCAATGCGGGTAGGAGGCGCATGTCTGTTCCTGGCAGGGTTGAAGGGGCGCCAAGCATACCTCAGCGCCCGCTGCTTTCGCCGCCGCCGGTCAGGCCGCGTGCTTCCAGCAGGGGACCGATTTCCGGCCCCTTGCCATAGAAATCCCGGAACATCGTCAGCGCATCCACACTGAAGCCGCGCGACAACACTTTCTGCCGCAGCAGGTCGCCGTTCTCGCGCTTCAGGCCGCCGTGCGTGTCGAACCAGTGCTCGGTATCGCGCGCCAGCACCTCGCTCCAGATGTAGGCGTAATAGCCGGCCGAGTAGCCTATCGGGCTGGCGAAGACGTGCGAGAAGTAGCTGGAGCGATAGCGCGGCGGCACCGGTGCGAAGTCAATGCCGGCAGCCTTGAGCGCGTCGGTCTCGAACCGGGCGACGTCGGCCTGCGCCGGCGTTTTGCCCGCCGGCAGCTGGTGCCACGCCTGATCGAGAATCGCCGCGGCAAGGTATTCGGTGGTCGCATAGCCCTGGTTGAACTTGCGCGCGGCCAGCACCTTGTCCATCAGCTCCTTCGGCATCGGCGCGCCAGTCTGGTAGTGGCGCGCGTAGTTCGCCAGCACACGCGGATCCGTCATCCACATTTCGTTGTACTGCGACGGGTACTCCACGAAGTCGCGCGGCACGCTGGTGCCCGAGAACTGCGGATACTCCACGTTGGAGAACAGGCCGTGCAGCGCATGGCCGAACTCGTGGAATGCCGTGTTCACTTCGTCGGACGTGAGCAGCGTCGGCTGACCCGCGGGCGGCTTCGGAATGTTGAGGTTGTTGACGACGACGGGCTTCGTGCCCATCAGGCGCGCCTGCTCGACGAAGCTGTTCATCCACGCGCCGCCGCGTTTGTTGCTGCGGGCGTACCAATCCACGAGGAACAGGCCGTGCGGACTGCCGTCGGTGTCGAACACTTCGAACACGCGCACGTCCGGCTGATACACCGGCAGGTCCTTGCGCTCCTTGAAGCTCAGGCCGTAGAGCTCGTGCGCCGCGAACAGCACGCCGTCGACCAGCACGCGATTCATCTCGAAGTAGGGCCGCACCTGCGATTCATCGTAGGAGTAGCGGGCCTTGCGCACCTGCTCGGCGTAGAAATCCCAATCCCACGGCTCGAGCTTGAACGACTCGACGCCGTTCGCCTTCGCCTGCGAGTCGATCAGCGCCTGGATATCGGCTGCTTCGCGCTTCGCGTTCGCGACTGCCGCCGGCGCGAGCTGCTTCAGCATGCTGTTCACGGCACCGGCATTGAGCGCGGTCTCATCCTCGAGCACATACGCTGCGTGGTTCGGATAGCCGAGCAGTGCGGCGCGCTCCGCCCGCAGTTTCACGATCTGCGCGATCTCGCCGGTCGTGTCGAACTCGCCGCCCCAGCCGCGGTCGACGGAGGCGCGGTAGATGCGCTCACGCAGCGCTCGATTCCTGAGCTGCGCCAGCGGTGGCTGCGTCGTGGTGTTGAGCAGCGCGATCACGAACTTGCCGTCCAGCTTGCGCTCCTTCGCCGCTTCGGCCGCGGTTGCGATCTGCTCATCGGTCATGCCGTCCAGGTCCGCGCGGTTGTCGACGACGACTGCTGCGGCGTTCACGCCTTTGAGCACGCTCTGCTGGAACTCGGTCGTGACCTTCGAGATCTGCTCGTTCAACTGCTTGAGCCGGGTCTTGTCCGCGTCGGACAACCGCGCGCCGGCGCGCACGAAATTCGTGTGATAGCGCTCCAGCAGGCGCAGCGATTCCGGATCGAGCTTGAGCGACGCGCGCGTCTCGTACAGCGTGCGCACTCGCGCATACAACGCGGGATCGAGATAGATCGCATCGTTGTGCGCCGACAGCTTCGGCGACATCTCGGTCTGCAGCGCTTCGAGCTGCGGGTTCGTGTTCGACGCGATCAGGTTGAAGAACACCGTGACGGCGCGCGAGAGCAACTGGCCCGAGCGCTCCATTGCGACGATGGTGTTTTCGAAGGTCGGCGCCGCCGGGTTCTTCGCGATGGCGTCGATCTCCTTGCGCGCCTCGGCCATGCCGGCGAGCAGCGCCGGCCTGAAGCTCTCGTCCTTGATCTTGTCGAGCGGCGGCAGGCGGTAAGGCAGCGTGCTCTCATTCGCGAACGGATTGTCGGGCGCAAGCGCAGTGGAGTCGTTCACGGGTTTTCCCGACGCAGTAGTGGCCGCCAGCACGAGCGCGGCGACGAGAGGTTTGGAGATTCGCATTGCATGTCCCTTGTAGGTCGGGCTTCGGCCCGACAGCGAAGTTTAAGCGAGAAACTCTGTGACAGCGGCGGTCACTTCCTGTGGACATTCTTCCGGCAACCAATGCCCCGCCGGCAGTGCTTTGCCGCGAGCCTCGGGCGCGCGCGGCTGCCAGGTTCCCAGCACGTCGAACAAGCGATGCATCGCGCCGTGCACGCCCCAGAGCACGAGCGTCGGACAGCGCAGGGGCGTGGCGAGATCAGCTTCGTCGTGTTGCAGATCGATGCTCGCGCCAGCGCGGTAGTCCTCGCACATCGCATGCAGCGTCTGCGGCTCGGCGAAGCACCGGACATATTCCGCGAACACCGACTCGTCGATGACGTCCGGGATCAGGCCGCGGAAGGCGAAGTCGCGCAGGAACGGCTCGGCCGGGCCGGCGAGCAGCATTTCCGGCAGCGGCGCCGGCTGGATCAGAAAGAACCAGTGGAAGTACCAGGTCGCGAGATTCTTGCTGACCTGCGTGTAGACGGTGCGCGTCGGCACGATGTCGAGCATCGCGAGCCGCGTCACGACCTGCGGATGATCGAGCGCCATGCGGCAAGCGACGCGGCCGCCGCGATCGTGTCCCACGACCGCGAACCGCTCGAAGCCGAGCTGGCGCATCACCTCGACCTGGTCCTGGGCCATCGCACGCTTGGAGTAGCCGGCGTGATTGTCGCCTGCGGGCGGCTTGCTGCTGTCACCGTAGCCGCGAAGATCGGTGGCTACGAGGGTGAAGCGCTCGGCCAGTGCAGGCGCGACGTGTCGCCACTCGAGATGCGTCTGCGGCCAGCCGTGCAGCAACAGCACGGGCGGCCCGCTGCCGCCGACGACGCCGTTGATCTCAGCGCCGGAGGTCGCAATGCGGATCGACTTGAAGCCGGGAAACCAGGCCATGCAGCAGATGCTACTGCGCCGGCAAGGTGTATGTCGCCTCGATCAGCTCCCGCAACTTGCGGCGCGACGCGCCTGCATCGAGGTGCTCGTTGCGCTCGATCGCGGCAACCTGCGTAGCCAGCGTCTCGTCCTTGATGCCCCGGCGCAGCCACTGCGAGATCTCGCCGCGGCGCAGGTGAAACTGCCAGGTGTCGTCGTCGACGCCGTCGGCGAGGTCCATGAACAGGATCAGGTTGTGCGCGCGCAGGTTGAGTTTTCCCTCGGGTCCGCGGAAGTAGAAGCTGCGATCCTCCGGCAGCTCGCCCTCGGCATACTTGCGCAGGTGCCGGCGCCGCTCGGTGCGGCTCGGCTCGAGGCGCACCAGCGTCGGCTCGCCTCCTGCAGTCTTGTTCCACAGCAGCGCCGTGCCTGCTTCGAGCGCTTCGGGTCCACCGTCGACCGGTCCAATGCGATTCCCATCGGTGAATTCGCGCAGCATCTCGCGCGGCCGGTCGCCGAGCACGACGATCGTGTCGAGCGCGCGCAGCACCGAGGGCGCAACCAGCTTCGGCGAGACGCTCACGGCGAGCACGCCGTCGAGATGCTCTGGCAGAGTCTGGTCGGTGGGGCGCCAGTTCGCCGGCATCGCGTGATGAGCTTCGTCGACGATCAGCCAGTGCGGCCGGCCGGTGCGGGCCCGCAGCTCGCGAATGCGGGCGAACAGCGACAGGAAAAACCACGGGCGAT
Source organism: Steroidobacteraceae bacterium (assembly GCA_044866955.1). Classification (GTDB taxonomy): domain Bacteria; phylum Pseudomonadota; class Gammaproteobacteria; order Steroidobacterales; family Steroidobacteraceae; genus Steroidobacter. The sequence goes on along the minus strand of JBIOUH010000008.1, from coordinate 24,269 downwards.
CTTCGAGCTTCACGCCGAGCAGGTTGACGACTGCGTTCTGATCCGGCTTGTTCAACAGCTGCACGCATTCGTCGATCGTCGGCGCATGCTCGGGATTGCCGAGCACGACGGCCGCTTCGACGCTGTCGTAGTCGCCTTCCGGATCGATGATGCAGAAGTTGTAGCCGGCTTCGCGCAGCCGCTCGACGAGCCCGGCGACGACAGTCGATTTGCCGCCCCCCGAGGTGCCGACCACGAGCGCACTCGTGCGAAACGGCGACAGCGCGATTCGCTTGCCCTGCGCGCTCTTGCCGAGCGGAATGTCGTGCCGCGCGAGCGAACCGCCCTCGCGGCTCGCGAGATCGTCGGCGAGCATCTCGTCGATGAGTTGCACGACGCCGGCACCGTGATCCTTGAACGTCACGATGTCGGCTTTCTCCTTGACGGCGGGCAGCGCGTTCGCGACGGCAACGGCGCATTCGCAGATGTTGAAGAATGCGTGATCGTTCTCCGCGTCGCCGACCGCCACCGCGTTGTGCGGGGAAAGATTGAGCTCAGCGAGCGCCGCACGCAGTCCGGTCGCCTTGTTGATGCCTGCAGGCAGCACCATCACCGCGCCCTTGTTGAAGATGACCTGCAGCTCGAGCCCGCAATCGCGGATGGTCTTCAGCACGGTGTTCTCGTGCGGCTCCCAGGTCGCGACGATCACCCGCCCGACGGAAATGGGGCCGACGCCGCGCTCGATGAGCATGTCGACGAAACTCTGCGACGGCGCTTCTCCGAGCAGGCGCTCCTCGCGAGTCTCGGGCCGATACAGCAGGGCGCCATTCTCCGCCACGACGCGGGCGAACAGATCGAGGCGCGGCATGACCTCCTGCAACTGGTCGAGCTCACGCCCGGTGACGAGCACCAGCCTGCGTCCCGACTCGCGCAAGCGCTCGAGTGCAGCGATGGTCGGCTCGTCGACGCGGCCGTGATGGGCGATGGTGCCGTCGTAGTCGCAGCACAGCGCGAGATAGCGCATCAATAGGGTCCAGGCGTTACAGGGGCGGACCTGTAACGCCGTGCAACTTTGACCGGTTCCCTATCTCTTCAGATACGCCTTCGACTCCGAGCGCACGAGATCGATGAGATTGCCCATCGCGAGGTTGGCGTCGATGAGGTGCAGGCCCCAGTCCGGCAGGACCTGGTTGTTGACGACCACGTCGCCGACGATGTCGTCGGTGCGCGGATCGTTCGGATCCGCGTTGACGTGCACGGCGAGATAAGTGCCCGCGTCGTTCGACACGCACTCGGCGCTGAGCAGGCCGGGGACGCTGACGAACGGCGTCGTCACCTTCTGTTCCGGCGTCACCCACGGCTTCGGTGCAGCAGCTGACGACGCGATGAAGCGGCCGTTAGAGAGGTACGCGTGCAGCTCACCGCTGCCGCCGCCGAGCGCTGCCGGGTTCACGCACGCTGCAGCCATGTTGTCGCCTTGCGCCTTGCCGAAGCGCGAGTTCGCGGGCGGCGGCACGGTGTCGCGGAAACTCGCGTACGCAACCGCGCAGCCGGTCTGCGAAGCCGACTTGCACAGCGGGATGTGCTGGAACGCGCCGATGTCCTTGCCTTTCTCGACCGGCAGGTTCGTGCCGAGCAGCAGCGCCGAGATGATCTTCTCCTGCACCGGCTTGCCATCGATCTCGTTCTTGATCAGTTGCGTCAGCACGCCGGAGCCCTGCGAATGGCCGACGAGCACGACGCCGCGGCCATCGTTGTCGTTCTTGAGATAGTAGTTCCACGCCTCGAGAACGTCGTTGTACGCGAGGGCGCGATCGATCGGGATCGCCTTGCCGGCAATGATCGCGCGCAGCGCCGTCAGCGTGACCTGTCGATAGAGCGGCGCGTACGGCCGGCACACCGACGAGAAGCGCGCGAACTGCTGCAGGATCACGCCATGCTCTTCGGGCCCGGCCGTCATGTCGCTGTTGCCGGTCTGATCGAGCGAGACCGTCGGATAGACGTAGAAGCAATCGATCGGCGGATTGCGTGCGGCCTTGAACGACTCCTTCTTGAATTTGCCGTTTGCAGCAACGATCGTCGTCGACAGATCGACGGCGCACGAGTCCCTCTGGTTCGGTCGGCACAGCCACGTCTCGGGCTTGCTGTAGTCGTTGGGTGGCGCGGCGGGTGCAGCGGCAGGCGCCGAATCGCTCGAAGCCGGCGACGGTGATTGCGCCAGAGTCGTTGCCGATGACAACAGCGCGCATGCACTCGCGAAGCCTGCGATGAATCGCAACATGGTCCGCTCCCTCGATGACAGCAGTGGTTCTGGTACGGGCGCGAAAGTCTACGACGGCTGCGATGACGCGTGACGAGGCATGACAGTCCTTTGCGTTACGAGCCCGCGCTGCAGTACTGTGAGAAAACCGCATAGAAAAATCACGTGATGATCGACGCACTCGTGATCTCCATCCTTACGGCTGCGCCTGTGCTGGCTCTTCGTTTCGGCTGGGTAGAGCAGAGCGCTGCGACCGTCGTGATCGCGGGTGTGGCCTTCTGCTATTTTTCACTCCTCAAACGCCATCGTTTCTTCGATCGGTCAAAACCCGCGCAGCGGCAACGGCGCTCAGGGGCGGCCGGGTGTTACGCCTGCCGAAATTCTTTACGCTCACCCGCGACATAAGCCCTGCCACCCCCCGTAGATCCCCCAAAACGGGCCACAACGCCGCGGGCCCGCAGTTTGCATCTGTCCCCGGAAAGAACATTTTCTGATTCCGGGGAAGGGAAGAATGCAAAAACGCCTGGGCATGCTGCTGATCGTGATCCCCGCGATCGCTTCGGCTGCTTTCGTTGTCGCCGACTCGGTGGACCACGCTCGTTCCACTCCGGCGCCCAAAACCCTCGAGGCTCCGAAGTCGAAGCCCGCCGAGCGCGACGACACGCAATCGCAGGCTCCGCAGCATTCTCCCGGCGAAGGTGAGGTCATCGGCGTGCCGATGTTCGCGTAACCCAAGGTTTTTGGCCGGCGGTGCCGGCTCCGGCGAAATCTCGTTGCTTCGTCCGGGGCATGAAGGGCGGCACCGCCGGCCAGCTGTCCGACACTCCCGAGCACGATCCGACACCTGCGCCGGGTGCGCGTGCGCGACCTGACTTCCGTCACTGGCGTACCATCTGCCTCCGGCACAGCATTTGAACCGTACTCAGCGGGTAGCGGACGTACTGAGCACAGTTGTCAGGCCAAGGCCTGACCTTACCGGTCGGAGGCTCCATGCGAATCGCAGCAATCGGTTTAGGGCTCGTGGTGGCGCTGGGCGCGGGAGCTGCGTTTGCCAATGGCGGCGGCAGCGCGCCTTCGGGCGGCGGCTCCTTCAACATGCCCGAGCGGCAGATGTCGCCGGAAGAGCAGGCGAAGGCCGCCTACAACCAGGGCATCCGCGCGGTGAAGGCCGCGGACAAACTCTCGAAGAGCGCCGAAGAAGCGACCGACGAGAAGAAGAAGACGAAGGCTCAGGACAAGGCGAAGCGCCAGTACGAGAACGCGCGCGGCTATTTCGCTTCGGCGCTGCAGCGCAAGCAGGACATGTACGAGGCGTGGAACTACGTCGGCTACACCAGCCGCAAGCTCGGCGACTACGACAAGGCGCTGCTCGCGTATGACGAGGCGTTGCGCCTGAATCCTTCATACAACGAGGCGATCGAGTATCGCGGCGTGGCTTACCTCGGGCTCAATCGCATCGACGACGCGAAGAACGCGTACATGCAGCTGTTCCAAAGCTCGCGCCCGCTTGCCGATACGTTGATGGCGGAGATGCAGAAGTGGGTTGCAGATCGACGTGCCGCCGGCAATGCGGCGGCGGAAGTCGATGGGCTGGCGCAGTGGATCGATGAGCGCTCCAACATCGCGCGTCAGACCGCTTCGCTCGCGACCGACGCGCCCCTCATGCACTCCTGGGATTGAAGTACGACGCGAATCCTGCCGAGCATTTTCTGCTGCTTACTCTGCTGCTGGATCGGGATCGCATCAGGCGGTCCCGCCGGCACTGACCAGCAATACACGTGGCGGCTGCCGCCCGGTTTTCCACCGCCCGCCGTTCCCGCCGACAATCCGATGTCCGAGCACAAGGTCGCGCTCGGCTGCCGGCTGTTCTTCGAAACGCGCCTTTCGGCAACTCATACCTATTCCTGCGCCAGTTGCCATCGTCCGGAGCTGGCGTTCACTGACGGTCGCGCGCTTGCGATCGGCGTGAAGGGCGACAGCATGCATCGCGGTGCGATGACGCTGACGAACGTCGCATACAACCCGGCTTTCACCTGGGCGAGCGGCGCCGTCGTGACGCTGGAGCGGCAGATGGAGCAGCCGCTGTTCAACGAGCATCCGCTGGAAATGGGACTGAAGCGTGACGACCGCGAGCTGCTCGCGTGGCTGAACGGTGAGCAAAGCTACTCCGCGGCATTCCGCGAATCGTTTCCGCAGGAAGCCGAGCCGGTCACGATGGCGAACGTGTTGAAGGCGATTGCGGCGTTCGAGCGCACGCTCATCTCCGGGCGCTCGCCGTTCGATCGCTACGTGTATGACGACGACCGCGCCGCCTTCCCGGACAGCGCGCGGCGCGGCATGCGGCTGTTCTACTCGGACCGCAGCGGCTGCGCGCACTGTCATTTCGGCCTCAATTTCTCCGGGCCGATCGCGCAGCATGGCAAGGCGGCGTCGCCGCTGTTCGCCAACAACGGCTCAGCAGTGCAGGGCGACGAAGGACTGGCAGCGGAAACGAAACGTCCGCAGGATCTCGGCCGCTTCCGCGTGCCGACGTTGCGCAACATCGCGCTCACCGCGCCGTACATGCACGACGGGCGCTTCGCGACGCTGGAGGCAGTGATCGATCACTACGTCGCCGGCGGCAAGCACGCCGATGCGATCGGCGTCATCGATTCGCAGATCCGTCCGCTCGAGCTGAGCGCCGCGGAGCAGAGCGATCTCGTCGAGTTCCTGAGGAACCTCACGGATCCGGCGTTTACCGCGAGCTCATCCTGCCGCCCGCCCCGCGAATATCCGCAGCCCGGCTCAGCACCGTGACCTTCTGCCCGTGCTGCAGTCTTTCGACGCCGCGCACCACGACCAGATCGCCCGCTGACACGGGCCCGCGGATCGTCACGAGATCGCCGTCCGTGGCCACCGACGTCACCGCCACTTTCTCCGCAGTATTGTCGGAGCGCACGCGCATCACGTAATTGCCGTCCTGGCGGACTGCGATGGCATCGCGCGGTACCACGAGCGACTCGGTTGCCTCGCGCTCAGGCAAGCCGACTTCGATCGGGGTACCGACGCTTAGCGCGTTGTTGGCCAGTACGAGTCGCAGCTCGAACTGGCGCGAACGCTCCTCGCCGACGGGCACCACTGTGCGCACGTTGGCCTTCATCTGCCGGTCCGCTATCTTGACCGGCAGCTCCATGTCCGGCCGGACCAGTCCGACCAGGGTCAGCGGCGCCTGCACGCGCGCCTCTACATGAACCGTATCGACCAGGTGCGCGATCGCCGCACCGGTCGCGACATACTCGCCGCGTTGCGCGAGCCGCTCCGTCACGATGCCCGCGAACGGCGCGCGCAACTCCGTCTGATCGAGATCGTGCTGCGCGACGCGTTGGCGCACCTGCGCCTGCTGCAGCTGAGCCGTGAGCACGCCGAGCTGCGAGCGAACCTCATCGAGCTGCGTCTGCGAGATCGTGCTGCCCACTTTCTCCAGGCGCTGCAATTGGCGCTCCGACATCGCACGCTGCGCCTCGATGCGCGCAACTTCCGCCTTCGCATCGTCGACACGCAGCCGCACGGCGTCATCTTCGAGCTTCGCGATACGCTCGCCTTCGCGAACTCGCGTGCCGACTTCCGCCACGTATTCGAGCCTGCCTTCGGCGCTCGTCGCGAGCCGCGCATCGTTGCGGCTGACGACGCCACCCGGCACCCAGCGCCGCGGGGCGACGCGCGCCACCGAAGCCTTGGCGACTTCCACGGCTACACCGGGCTCCTCCTGCGGCGGCGCTTCGGCCGCGGCAGCGAATGCGGAAAAGGCAACCGTGGCGGCGAGCGCCAGCGTCGAAATGCGTGACTTGATCATCCTCATCCCCCGACTTGTAGGTCGGGCTTCAGCCCGACAGCTTCCGTCGATTCAACCGGCACGCTGCGCTCATACATGAGCCGCAACAGGGTCGGCAGCAGCACGATCGAGAACACCATGCTCACGATCACGCCCGCGACATTCACCGCCGCAAGGCCGCGATAGATCGTGCTCGCCGGGCCCGGATTCAACACCATCGGCAGTGCGCCGAGCGCGCCGGTGAGCGTGCTCGCGACCATCGCGCGCAACCGCTGGTTCAGCGCCATGCGCAACGCTTCCTCCAGGGTGTGCCCGTGATTGAGCGCGTCGCGCGTGCGGTCCACCAGCAGGATCGAGTGATTGACGATGATGCCGATCATCATGATGAAGCCGATCATCGTCAGCAGGTCCAGCGGCTGGAACGCCACCAGGCCGAGCGCGCGGATGCCGAGCACGCCGCCCGCGAGAGCCAGCGGCACCGTGAGCACGACGACCGCGGCGTCGCGCAGCGAGCGGAACATCGCGGCCATCAGCATGAACAGCACCAGCAGCGCCAGCAGGAAGTTCACGCCCATCGTCGAGATGATGGCATCGAGGCGGTCGGCGCTGCCCGCAAGCCGGATGTTCGCGTCCGGCGGCAGCTGCGAGCGCAGCGACGGCACGATGTCGCTGTTGATCTTCGCCAGCATGTCTTCCAGCGACAGTGTCGGCGGCGGATCGATCGTCAGCGTCACCGTACGGTGATGGTCGATGCGACGGATCTGATCGGGCGCGACCGCCGTCTGCAGATTCACGAGCTCCCCCAGCGAGACGGTCTCGCCCGAAGGCGTGATCAGCGGCGCGCGCTCCAGCTCTTCGGGCGTCTCGCCGATGTTCGCGCGCAGGATGACCGGCAAACGCGTCTGGCCGTCGAAGTACTCGCCGAGCCACGCGCCGTCGCCCAGCGTCCGCACGACGGTGCCGAGCGATGCGCGGTCCCAACCGACTTCGGCGATGCGCCGATCGTTCGGCTCTGCGCGCAGCTCCAGCGCTTGCACGTCTGCGTTCGGGAACGACTGCACGTTCGCGCCGGGGAACGTTCGCTCCAGCAGCTTGCGGCCTTCTTCAGCTGCGGCGTTGAGCGCCGTGGTGTCGGTGGACTGCAGGTGAAGGGCCACGGAGCGCGCGGACCCGCCGATTCCGCCGAACAGCTCGCCTTCGTTCACGAACACGCGAGTGTCGGGGAATCCCACGACGATCTCGTCGCGCACGATGCGCTCGAGCTCGCCGATGCGATCGTCGTCGACGACGCGCGCGCCGATCGTGCCGCCGCCCGGCCACAACAGCACGTACCAGTTCTTGAGCCGCGGCTCCTTCTCGCCCTTCATGTACGGCGCCATGCGCTCGAGGATTTTGGGCGCGATCTCGCGATTGACGGACTCGGGGCTCATGCCCGGCGGGAAGCTGAAATACGCATCGATCGCCGCGCGCTTCACCGGCGGCAGATAGTCGAGCTTCGGCAGCAGCAGCCAGCACAGGAGGAGCGGCGCGACGAGCAGCGCACCGACCCAGCCGAGCTGCTGCCGGCGCGTGCGCGTCCAGGCAATGACGCGGTCGGTCAGCCACGGCCAGCCGGCCCCATAGCCCGAATTCTTCGCGTGCCCGCCGAGCCAGCGACCGGCGGCGGCCGGCACGACCGTGACCGCGACCAGGATCGAGAATGCGACCGCGATCGAGATCGTCAGGGCGAGGTCGGCGAAGAGCTGGCCCTCGACGTCCTTGAGGAACAGCACCGGCAGGAACACGGCAATCGTCGTCGCCGTCGAGGCGAACAGCGCAGGCACCACTTGCCGCGTGCCGTCGTGCGCGGCCTGTTCGATCGGCATCCCTCCTTCCTTGAGCCGGATGATGTTGCCCGAGACGACGATCGCTCCTTCGACGACCATGCCGACGGCGAATGCCAGGCCGGCCAGCGAGATGACGTTGATGCTGCGGCCAGCGAGCTCGAGCGCGCAGAACGTCGCCAGCAAGCAGACCGGGATCGTGGTCGCGATCACGACCGTCGCGCGCGAGTCGCGCATGAACCACCACACGCATCCGAGTGCGAGCAGTGCGCCGACGACCAGGTTCTCGATCAGCAGGTTGACCGCGCGCTTGATGAACACCGACGCGTCGAACGACTGCTCGATCCCGAGACCGCGCTCTTTCAGCGGTCCGTCGCGCAGCTCGCCAACGACTTCCTTCACTTGTTCGAGCGTGCCGAGCACGTTCGCGCCGGGAGCGCGCACGATGCGCAGGCCGATCGCCGGGTTGCCGTTCTGATAAGAGAAGAAGCTGCGGTCCGGCGGCCGCATCTCGACGGTCGCCAGGTCCGCAAGGCGCACCGGCTGGCCGTCGCGCCATGCAAGCACGAGCTGACCGAGGTCCTGGGCGTCGTAGCGGCCGGTGTAGCGCAGCGAGTACTGCCGCCGTCCGACGTCGAGCTGGCCGGCCGAGACGTTGGTCGCGCTCGTCGCCTGGCGGGCGATGTCGGGGATTCCAATGCCGACTGCGGCTGCACGCGCCAGATCGAGCGTGATACGCACGTCGTCCGGCGGACCGCCCTGAACTTCGACCTGCGCCACGCCGGGGACCGACTCGATGCGCGGCTTGACCACGTCCTCGACGTACCGGCGATAGCGATCGATCGGACCCTCGGTGCCCGGCAACAGCTGCACGAAGAAGAAGGAGAGCTGCTGGTTCGAGTCGCCGCCGTCGCCACCGATCTGCACCACCGGCCGGTCCGAGTCTCGCGGCAGCGGTGGCAGCCGGCTCATGCGGCCGATGACGTCGACGAGCGCCGCCTTCATGTCGGTGCCGATCGCGAACGTCAGAAATACGGCGCTGCCGCCGGAGTTGGCGTTGCCGTTGACCTCCTCAACGCCGGGCAGGCCCTGCAGGACCTGCTCCTGCGGCTCGAGCAGCTCCGCCTCGACTTCCTCCGGCGAGGCGCCGCGCCAGTTGGTGAAGATCGAGATCGTCGGGCGCTCGATGTCGGGAAACAGCTGTAAGGGCAGCTGCTTCAGGCTCAGCAGGCCGAACAGAGAAATAAGTAAAACCGTGGCGCCGATCGCGACGGGATTGCGGATGGCTCCTGCAATGATGCGCACCGGTCGTTCTCCCTGGAATCAATTTGCCGCGATTGGACCACCGGGCACACAGCACGTTCGGCCGACTGAGACCAAGCGAAGGTCCACTGCGGTAAGACGTGCTTCGATGGGATGCGTTACGCCGACCGCGGGTTTAAGCCCTCCTTTGACGAATCTTGATGACTTTTAGTTAGCAAACGTCGCAGCGATGGCTCGCACGCTGCCAAGGCAGCGATTAAGCTGTGCGCGCTCAAATTCATGGGGGTTCCAGTCAATGTCCACTTTGCGTGTCGTATTCGTCGCGGCTGTCGCATGTATTGCTGCAGCCTGCTCCACGACGCCGTCCCAGCAGACCGCACCGCCGCCGCCACCGGCAGCCGCCAAGGTCACGGACGTCAGCGGCACGTGGGAGCTCAACGTCGAGAGCCCGATGGGCTCGCGCGCCTCGGATGCGATCTTCACGCAGAGCGGCGAGACGCTCGGCGGCAAGATGGTCAGCTCGCGCGGCGAGGTGCCGCTCACCGGCACGATCGACGGCGACACGGTCAAGTTCGGCATCAACGTCAACGTGCAGGGCCAGAGCCTGCAGATCGATTACAGCGGCACCGTCACCGGCGACACCATGAGCGGCACGGTCGTATTCGGCTCGTTCGGCGACGGCAAGTGGACCGGCAAGAGAAAGCCATAAATGTGTCGGGCTGAAGCCCGACCTACAAAACGATGGAGTGGGTCAGGCTTTGGCCTGACTGCCGATTGACGGACATCTCAGTTAATCCGGCTGAGCGGCGCTTGACCCTGGCCGCACTCGCCGTCGTCGTGCTGCTGAGCGCGCTCGACCAGACGGTGGTTTCGACGGCGATGCCGCGCATCATCGAGCAGCTGCAGGGGCTCTCGATGTATGCGTGGGTGACGACGGCGTACATGCTGACGTCGACGGTTTCCGTGCCGATCTACGGCAAGCTCAGCGACCAGTACGGCCGCAAGGGCATCCTGATTCTCGGCGTCGTGTTGTTCCTTGCCGGCTCTGCGCTCTGCGGGCTGAGCGGCGAGTTCGGCACGTTGCCGGTGCTCGGCAGCGGCATGATGCAGCTGATCCTGTGCCGCGCTATCCAGGGTCTCGGCGCTGGCGCGCTGATGACCGTGTCGTTCGCGATCATGGCGGACATGTATCCGCCGCGCGAGCGCGGGCGCCTGTTCGGCGTCTTCGGCTCGGTATTCGGCATCGCCACCGTCATCGGTCCGTTCATCGGCGGTTTTCTCACCGACCACGGCACGTTCATGCTGCTCGGTCACGAAGTCGCGGGCTGGCGCTGGGTGTTTTACGTCAACCTGCCGCTTGGCCTGCTCGCGCTGTTCATGATCATGTATCGCATGCCGGTGCTGCGGCATGGCGCGGGCGGACGCATCGACTACCTCGGCGCCGTGCTCGTGGTGCTGACGGCCGCGACACTCCTGCTCGGCCTCACGCTCGGCGGCACCAGCTATCCGTGGGACTCGCCGCAGATCCTCGGATTGTTTGCAGTCGGCACGGTCTCGCTCGTCATCTTCCTGTGGACCGAGGCGCATGCACTGCATCCGATCCTGCCGCTGCACCTGTTCCGGATCCATGCGTTCCGCATCGCCGCGCTCGCGTCGTTCGTCATGAGCACGGCGTTCCTCGGCGTCGTGATGTTCATGCCGCTGTACATGCAGGTGGTGCAGGGAATCAACGCGACGCAAAGCGGCTTCGCATTGCTGCCGCTGATGGGCGGCCTGATCGCGAGCAGCATCGTGTGCGGCCGGCTGGTCACGCGCACCGGCCGCTACAAGCCCTTCATGATCGCCGGCGGCGTCGTGCTGACCGCAGGCGTGATCGCGCTGACCGGTATCGGGCCGGACACGACCAGTGCCGATCTCGCGTGGCGGTTGCTCGTGACCGGCATCGGCCTCGGGCCGGCGCAGACGCTGTTCAGCCTCGTGATCCAGAACTCCGCGCCGCCGACCGAAGTCGGCGTCGCAACCAGCATGGCGCAGTTCAGCCGGCAGATGGGCGCGACGGTCGGCGTCGCCGTGTTCGGTACGTTCCTGATTCACGGCCTCACCGAGGAGCTGCCCAAGCACGTGCCGATGCTGCCGGGCGTGAGCGAGCGCCAGATCGATCTCGCGCACGCGCAGACCCAGGCGATGAATGCCGACGTGATTCGTGCGCGCGTCGACGCGACGCTCGAAGAGCGCTTCGCCGTCGTCGAGCGCGCGTACCACGAAGATGCGGCTGCGGTGTCGGAGATCGTCGGCGATCCGCGCATGCCGGATCAGATCAAGGCAGCGCTGCGCGACGGTGGTGTGCGTGGCCGAATTCATCGGCAACTCGTGCATCGTGTAGAGACGATCGAAAGCGAGCTGCAGTCAGGCGAGGAGGGGCGACAGCGTCTGCTCCAGGACCCGGAGCTGCCCGCGGGTCTGAAGCTGCAGCTGGCGGATATTCCGGTGCGCGCACTACGCGAGCCAGAGCTGATCGCGAGCGTCACCCGGCTGTTCAGTGACGCCATCCTCGCGAAAGAGGACAAGCTCGTCGACGCGACCGTGCAGCAATCGCTGCTCGCCGTGCACGCTGCAATGTCGATCTACGGCAACCAGCTGGTGGAGCGGATTCAGCGAGGCATGAAGGTCGCGTTTGCAACCTCCATCGCGCACATGCTGGAGCGCGCGCTGTGGATCGTCGGCCTCGCAGTCGCGATCGTGTTCTTCATTCCTGAAGTGCCGCTGCGCTCGCGAGCGACGCCCGCAGCTGCAACAGCCGAGTAACGGCTACTTTCGTCGCCGTGTCTTCGATTTGCGACTGCTGCGTTTCTTGCGACTGCTCCGCTTCTTCGGAACTTTTGCGCCGGCGCGACGCGCCTCCGACAGGCCGATCGCGATAGCCTGCTTGCGACTCGTCACCTTGCGGCCCGAGCGACCGCTGCGCAGAGTTCCGCGCTTGCGCTCGTGCATTGCACGCTTCACTTTTCGCGATGCTTTTTTACCGTAGCGACGTGGCATCAATTCCCTCCTGCAAACCTCGATTCCACAGCTGGAACGCGTCCACGAGTTCGCGTGTTCCTGTCGGCATGCAGGATGTCATCTGTCAGGCGATCCGCGAGAAACGCCTGCTGGAACTACATTACGACGGACAGACATGCCGCGTGGCCCCGCACATATATGGCATCGACGCAGCTGGCGACGAGCTGTTGAGTTGCTATCAGGTGTGGGGCGCGACGGACGGTATGCCTGCGCGCTGGAGATCTTTCCGGCTCGCCGAGGTCTCGCAGCTCACGCTCACCACCAAGCGCTTCGCGCCGCGGCCGGAGCACCAGCGCGGCAACGGCGCCGTCGCTCGGGTGTTTTGCCAGGTGTGATTTGCGAGGTTTAAAGCGGAGAAGAGGAAGAGAGGAATATCTCTCGCCAAGACGCCAAGACGCCAAGGTAAGAAACTCGGACTCCGAACTCCCGGAATTTCAGAATTCTCTCGTTCGTTCTTCTTGGCGTCTTGGCGTCTTGGCGTCTTGGCGTCTTGGCGAGAGTAATTTTCCGGCTCTTTTTCCGCTCCGCTAATACAGCATGAATTGCGCCCGCTCCTGTTCCCAATCACGCTCGTCCTTGCCCGTCGCGGCTTCGAGATCGGCCACAGTCGCATTCGAATCGTCGACCCATTCGCGCAGCAGCGGGCTGCCGTTGATGACGTCAATGGCGAGGCGTGCCTCGTACTCGTACGGGAAGTCGCGCCAGATCGGGTAGCCTGGCTGCAGTTGGCGCAGCGCCTTGAAAGCGAGCGACTGCAAGCGCCACGGCTGGAACGCATCGTGGTCGTAGCCCGGATCTTCGACGTGGATCTGCAGGCCGGCGCAGAGCTTGCCGACGTGCTTGTGAAATGTCGGCTCGAACCAGCAGACGCGCAGCTTGCAGCCGCGCAGCCACTGCGGCGCGAGCTTGTGCATCGTGGCTAGCAACGCGCGCGCATCGATGTCCGGAGCGCCGAACAGCTCGAGCGGTCGCGTGGTGCCTCGGCCCTCCGAAAGCGTCGTCCCTTCGACCATCACAGTGCCGGCATACGCGCGCGCCATCCACAGATTCGCGGCGTTGGGGCTGGGGTTGATCCACGTGCGCTCGCCGAGCGGCCAGCCGAAGCCGGGCGCAGCGGACGGTTGCCAGCCCTGCATCTCGATCACCTTGTAGTCGACTGACAGGCGCAGGGTGCGCACGAACCAATGTGCGAGCTCGCCGAGCGTCAGGCCGTGGCGCATCGGCAGCGCGCCAGCGCCGACGAAGCTCTCCCAACCCGCGCGCAACCGCAGACCTTCGATCGGCCGGCCGGCGGGATTCGGACGATCGAGAATCCACACGCTCTTGCCGTGCGCGGCGGCTTCTTCGAGCACGTAGCGCAGCGTCGTGATGAATGTGTAGATCCTGCAGCCGACGTCCTGCAGATCGACCAGCAGCATGTCGAACGTGTCCATCATCGCGGCGGTCGGGCGGCGCACTTCGCCGTAGAGGCTGAAGACCGGAATGCCGTGCACCGGGTCGTTGAACGTCGGCGATTCGACCATGTTGTCCTGCTTGTCGCCGCGCAGGCCGTGCTGCGGCCCGAACGCAGCGCTCAGGGTCAGCTCGTCGAGCCGTGCGAGCGCATCGAGCGAATGCGTCAGATCGGCGGTTACCGATGCCGGATGCGCGAGCAGCGCAAGCCGCTTGTTGCGCAAGGCGCTGCGCAGCGCCGGCTCGGCCAGGACGCGGTCGATGCCGAACTTCATTCCTCGTCTCCTGTGGGCGTCAGCTGCAGTGCGAAGCCCGCGTCATGGTGAAAGTCTGCGTTGCCGGGCGGATGCGCCAGCGCCCAGTACGAAATGCGTCCTTGCAGGTCCTCGAGCACAGCGGAGAGCGCCAGCTGCAATTCGGCGCGCGGCACCATGCCCGCGAGGTGCACGTCGACGTCCGCTTCCAGGCGATTCTCGCGGCGGCGGCAGATGATCCTCGGCACGTGCGGCGGCTCGATCGGCGTCATGCCGCGACGATAGTCGTCGAAGCGGTAGATGGCCCATTCGCTCGATGGCGAGAAATTGAGCTCGAGGTAGTTGCGCGCGCCGCTCTCGCGCACGAACGCCTCGAAGCACGTGTGTTGCCACAATCCGTCGGTGTGAGCCGACCGGTGCTGCGCCGGTAGCTGCAGCTGGTCGATGTCGCCTTCGACCTGGTAGTAGACGACCAGCAGGTCACTGCTCAGCCGGTCGACGCGCGCAGTCACCGCGCTGACGTACGAGCACGGCGTCGCCGGATGGCAAACGAGGGCCAATGGTTCCATCGCCCGATTCTAGAACGGTGCCGGGAGAGGAAAACAGGGAAAACTGAGCACCGCAGCACAAGTTCCGAACGAGTTGTCGCAGTCCTGAGTTTCCCCTGAAATTCTCTCCAGGCACCGTCTATTGCCACTGGGCTGTCTGCGCGACCTGTTCGCGGAAGCGGGCGCGGACGTGCCACAGCAGGATCGCGGCCACGGTGCCGGAGAAGACGACGACGATGAGCAGCCCCCAGCGCAGCTGCGTCGGATCGCGCAGGATGTAATCGCTGATCAGCGGCGGGATCTGCGGGCCGAGGCCGAGCCCGATGAGATTGACGGTCAGCAGGTACACGGAGGAGACCTGGGCCCGCATCTGGTTCGGCGTGACCTGGTTCACCGCCATCGGGCCCATCGCGACGTAGCCGTGGAACGGGAAGCCGGCGATGCACATCATGATCAGGCCGAGCGTCGCGCTCGGCATGAATGCCGGGAACGCGCTGGTTGCAACCACGGCGACGGCGACGCCGAAGCACACCCAGATCGGCGCGTCGGTGTGGCCCTTCCGGGTCAGCCGATCGCAGATGCGACCGCCGACGAAAATACCGAGCGTGTTGATGATGATGGTCGAAGTACCTAGCACCTGACCGACAAAGCCGGGCTTGATGCCATACGTGCGTGACATCACCTCGGGCAGCCATTGGCCCACTGCGTAGCCGAGCATCGCCATCATCGCCATCGCGATGAAATGCGCGCTGTAGAAATGGCCGTTCTTGTACATGAACGCCAGCACGTCACGCAGCGGCACCCTGTCGGGTACTGTGTTGTCTGCGGTCCTGAGCATGCCGCGACGCTTGGGATCCCGCACGGTGAGCAGCAACAGCGGCAACAGCAGGCCCGGCGCCCCGGTCACGATGAACAGGAATTGCCAGCCGCGCACCTCGCCGACGAGCGGCAGATCGAACGTTTGACCCGGCGCCGACACGGCAACGGCCACCGTGCCGCCGACGAGCAGCGCCGTGCCCGCGCCGATCGAGATCCCCATGTTGTAGACGCTGAACGCGCGCCCGAGCTTTTCTCGCGGGAATGCGTCGGTGATCATCGAGTACGCTGCCGGCGACAGCGTCGCCTCGCCGACGCCGACCCCGATGCGGGCAAGGAACAGCTGCCAGAAGTTCTTCGCGAGACCGCACAGCGAGGCCATCAGCGACCAGAGCACGACGCCGACCGCAATGATCTTCTTGCGGTTCATACGGTCCGCGAGACGGCCGATCGGGATGCCGCAGAGGGTGTAGAAGATCGCGAACGCCGGGCCGCCCAGGAAGCCGATCCAGGAATCGTTGACGCCCATGTCGCGCTTCAGCGGCCCGACCATCAGCGAGATGATCTGGCGATCGATGAACGAGAAGATGTAGAAGATCAGCAGCGTAAAGACGAGGTACCAGGCCTGGCGTTGCGACGCAGAGGCGACACCGTCGCCAGCAGGCGCCAGCATGGCGCTTTGTTGAGTATTCAAACGACCCCCGATTGCCTGAGCAGCTCATGGGCCGCGCAGTGCGATTTCATCGTGCCGACCCAAAGTAGCAGAGGGCGGGGAGCAGGGACCAGCCAAGTTTTGTAGGTCGGGCCGCTCCAGCGCATCCTGCGCCCGCGCCATTCGCGCATCCCTGCGCAGCAGCTTTGGCCCGACACCTTCCGTATGCCGGAACGGAGTCGGGCTGCAGCCCGACCTACAGCAGAGCCTTCTTCGCTTCGAGTGCTTCCCAGCGCGCGAATTTCTCCGCGAGCTGGCGCTCCAGGTCGTCGGCGAGCTGCAAGTCCGCCTTGATCTGCTCGGCGCCCTGCTTGTGATAGTCGCCGCTGCTCATGCGCGCGGTGAGCTCGTGCTGCTGCCGCTCCAGCGCCTCGATCTCCGCGGGCAGTTGCGTGAGCTCGCGCGTTTCCTTGTAGCTCATCTTGGTCGGCGCAGCGCGAGGCGTGTCATCGCTCCGGCTCGCTGCTTTCGCCTTCGACGACGCAGCATCGAGCGGGCGCCGTTGTGCGAGCCAGTCGGTATAGCCGCCGACATACTCCTGCCACTTGCCGTCGCCTTCGGCGACCAGCGTCTGCGTCACGACGTTGTCGAGAAACGCGCGGTCGTGGCTCACCAGCAGCAGCGTGCCTGCGTAGCTCTGCAACGTTGCCTCCAGCAACTCCAGCGACTCGATGTCGAGGTCGTTGGTAGGTTCATCCATTACAAGGACGTTCGCGGTGCGTGCAAAGAGTCGCGCCAGCAACAGGCGATTGCGCTCGCCGCCCGACAGCGCCTTCACCGGCGAGTTCGCGCGCTGCGACGAGAACAGAAAGTCGCCGAGATACGTCACGACGTGCTTGCGCTCGCGGCCGATCTCGATCCAGTCCGAGCCCGGGCTGATGGTCTCGATCACGGACTTCTGCGGGTCGAGCTGCTCGCGCATCTGGTCGAAGTACGCGACCTGCACGTTGGCGCCGAGCCGCACGCTGCCCGCGTCGGGCTCGAGCAGACCCAGGATCAACCGGATCAGCGTCGATTTGCCGGCGCCGTTCGGACCGATCAGTCCGAGTCGATCGCCGCGCTGCAGGCGCAGCGACAGGCCCTGGACGATGCGCCGCTCGCCGAAGCTCTTGGCGACGTCGATGAGCTCGGCGACCAGCTTGCCGGAGCGCTCGCCGGCGTCGAGAGTGAGCCTCAGATCGCCCAGGCGCTCGCGACGCGCGGCACGCTCGACGCGCAACGCTTCGAGCCGGCGCACGCGGCCTTCGTTGCGCGTGCGGCGCGCTTCGATGCCGCGGCGGATCCAGACTTCCTCCTGTGCCCAGAACTTGTCGAACTTGCGATTGGCGACGTCTTCCGCGGCGAGCTGCTCGCTCTTGCGAGCTTCGTAGGCGGCGAAGTTGCCGGGGAAGCTGCGCAGCAGGCCGCGATCCAGCTCGATGATGCGCGTGACGACGCGATCGAGGAACGCGCGATCGTGCGTGATCACGATCGACGTCGGGCCCTTCAGCAGCAGCTCTTCCAGGGCAGCGATGCCGTCGATGTCGAGATGATTGGTCGGCTCGTCGAGCAGCAACAGGTCCGGCTGCAACGCCAGCGCGAGAGCGAGCGCCGCGCGTTTGCGCTCGCCGCCGGAAGCGCTGTCCGGCGTTCGCTCTGGATCGACGCCGAGCCGGTGCAGGAATTCCGTGAGTCGCGCATCAGCGCGCCAGCGGTCGCGCTCGTCCGGCAAGCGATCGATATGCCCGCGCGCGCTCAGGCTTTCGCGCAGCGTCGCCGCGGGCGGCAGCTCCGGCTCCTGCTCGACCAGCACGATGCGCAATCCGTCCTGCCGCGCCATCTCGCCGTCGTCGAGCGCGATCTTGCCGGCGATCGCCCCCAGGAGCGAGGACTTGCCCGTGCCGTTGCGGCCGATCAGGCCGACCCGCTCGCCGTCGTCGACGCAGAGATTGGCGCGGTCGAGCAGCGGGTGCAGGCCGTAGGCCAGCTCGGCGTTGCGTAAGGTGATCACGGGCATGGGCGCGATGATAAAGAGTCAATGGGCAACCGCAGGGTTGCATTTCAGCCGGTGATCGCTATCCTGCAACCAGGAGGTTGCCTATGTCACAGACTACCGATCGCATCGAACGCAAGGTCCTGCTCAAAGCGCCGCGGGCGCGCGTGTGGCGGGCGTTATCGAACGCCGAGGAATTCGGCAACTGGTTCGGCGTCAAGCTGCAAGGCAAGACGTTCACGCCGGGCCAGCGCACGCACGGGCAGATCACGTATCCGGGCTACGAGCACATCGTCTTCGAGGTCTGGATCGAGCGCATGGAGCCCGAGAAGCTGCTGTCCTGGCGCTGGCATCCCGCCGCCGTGGAGCCGAACGTCGACTACTCGGCCGAACCGACCACGCTGGTGGTGTTCGAGCTCGAGGACGCGGAGGGTGGCACGCTGCTCTCCGTCGTAGAATCCGGCTTCGACAACATTCCGCCGCAGCGGCGCCTCGACGCGTTCCGCATGAACAGCGGCGGCTGGGACGAACAGATGAAAAACATCGAAAAACATGTCGCTGCGCGTTAGCCCGCCGCTGCGCAGCGCGGGGTTCCGCAACGCCGCGCCCGTGTTCGCCGCGCTTGGCGACGAGACACGGCTGCGGCTGGTTGCGTTCCTGTGCAGCAGCGGGGCGAAATCGATCGCGCAGCTGACCTCGGGTACGGACATCACGCGCCAGGCCGTGACGAAACACCTACAAGTGCTGGCGAACGCCGGTCTGGTGCGCGACGTCCGCGCCGGCCGCGAGCGGCTGTGGGAGCTGGAGCCGGAGCGCATCGAGGAGGCGCGCCGCTCGCTGGAGCTGATCGAGCAGCAGTGGGATCATGCACTGGGCAAACTGAAGCGCGCCGTCGAGGGCAGTTCTTGAGAATCGGGAAGCCGTTGCTGCTGATCACCACGCCGATCGGGCTTGCGATCGGCCTCTACGAAGGCTGGCGTCTGGCGGGCGGCCTCGTGTTCCTGATGGCCGCGTTCATCGGGTTCCTTGGTTTTGCGTTCCTGACGGTCGTGCTGACGATTCGCAGGGAGAGAAGGCAGGAAGAGGAGAAGAAGAAAAAGAGTCAGGCCGAGGCCTGACTCTCTCTGGGTTCGATGACGAGGCTCTGCACCGCGCGCCCGAAATAGCCGCGCAGGTCGCCGAGCTTCGCGAACGCGATGCCCGAGCCGCCGTCGCCGAGCCAGGTCTGCGCGTCGAGCAGAATCCATTCGCCGATCGGCGGGCGCGCCAGGCTGATCGTCAGGTCGCCGTTGATGAAGGTCCACTTGCCCCACTCGAGCACCGTGGACACGCCGTTGCAGAAATCGCCGACCATGGCCGCGCGCTGCAGCGGAGTGACCGGCTGATCTGCGAACAGCGGCCGATCGACGCGGAACCAGATCGCCGCCGGACCGGTCTGGCGAAAATTTCCCTGCACGACGCGCATCGTCATACCGCGGATGAGTGCGTTCGGGTTGCTGTTCGGCACGTCCGCTTCGCGGCCTTCCTCCGGCCCCGGCAACGTGATCCGCTCCTCGACCGCGGTCGGCGGCAGGCTGAACTCTGCGCGACGAATCTTGAGCACGCTCGCGCGCGCCACCACGACGTTCTCGTGCAGCAGCGTCACCGCGCAGAGCTGAATCTTGCGCCCCTCGCGCACCACTTCCGCACGAAACTGCAGCGGCGCGATCGGCACCGGACGCAGCAGGTCGACCGTGATGCGCATGACCTGCATCGGCTCGCGCGTCGGGATGTTCTCCGCGGCCCATGCAATCAACGCCGTCGGCGCGCCGCCATGCTGCAGTCCCGGATCCCAGGGACCGGCGGTGAACTCGGTAGCGAACGCTGTGTCGTGCTCGACGCTATACAGGAATGTCATGAGTGAGCGAGATGTCGTAACGCTGCTGCTGTCGCTGGGTCGGCGGGGAAGAAAGATTCGAGCGCCAATTCTGACAGAGTTACGTCGACGGGAGTGCCGAAAACCGTGATCGTGCTGATGAAGCTCAGCACGCCGGCGTCGGTCGCGAGCTGAAACGGCACGGCGAAAGGCACACTGCTCGGCGCGGGTTCTGCAGTGTGAGCAGGCGCGGGATATTCCGTCAGCTCTTTCAGAAGATCGGCCAGCGTGCTGTCGGCAGAGACTTCGATCTGCCGCCGCAGCCGCGCCAGCAGATGCGCGCGCCACTCGCTGAGATTCACGATGCGCGGCGCCATGCCGTCCGGATGCAGCGTGAGTCGCAGCACGTTGACCGGCGGCGTCAGCAGCGCAGGTGCGACGCCGCCCATGAACGCGTTCGCCGGCGTGTTGGCCGCGATCAGTTGCCAGTGGCGATCGACTGCGATGGCCGGGTAGGGCTCATGGCCTCGCAGCACTAGCTCGACTGCGTCGCGCGCCGGCTGCAGCGCCGGGTCGCTCAACGCGTGCTCCTTGAACATCGGCGCGAAGCCCGCGGCGATGAGCAGCGAATTGCGCTCGCGCAACGGCACGTCGAGCAGTTCGGCGAGATGCAGGACCATTTCGCGGCTCGGCTGCGAGCGGCCTGTTTCCAGAAAGCTCAGGTGCTTCGAGGAAATCTCCGCTTCGACGGAGAAGTCGAGCTGGCTCATGCGCCGGCGCTGCCGCCATTCGCGCAGCAGATCGCCGACCGGGCGGGTATTGACGGCTTTCATACTCATGATCGTGTTCATGGTACGACGATAGCGCGGCGATCGCTGCCATCTCCATTACCTGCCAGGTAATCGACTGCGCTCCGGTGTGGCCAGCATCATGGCCCCACCTCTCTGGTTCAACACGAGGATCGCATCATGTCTGCTATTCGTCCTTCTTCTCTTCTGCGCCGCGTGCTGGTCGTCGACGCTGTGTTCAGCGGCGTGAGCGGCCTCGCGATGATCGCGTTCGCCGGGCTGATCGCGAGCCTGTTGCAACTGCCGGTGGATCTCGTCAGCGAAGCAGGCATCGTGCTGGTGCCGTTCGCCGCTTTCGTCGGGTTCGTCGCGTCGCGCAGCGAGCCGTCGCGCTTCGCCGTTTGGGCGATCATTGCGATCAACATCGTGTGGGCCGTCGACAGCATCGTGCTGCTGTTCACCGGCTGGGTCGCGCCGAATGCGCTGGGTTACGCAGTTGTAATCGCGCAGGCCGCCGGCGTGCTCGTGCTGGCCGACCTCGAATACATGGGCGTAAAGCGCTCTGCCATCCCTGCCTGACAGCCAGCCTCGGGGTTGTGGCGCGAAGCCCGCTCTGCTGTACTCACGGCGGGGATAGCAGGGAGTGTGTCATGGGCTTCTCGCCGCCCGAGGCCGGGCAATGGCAACGAATTGCACCCTATCTCGATCAGGCACTGGATCTGCAAGGCGACGAGCGTGAGCGCTGGCTGATCGAGCTCGCCGGGCAACACCCCGACATTGCAGACGCCGTCCGCAAGCTCGTCCAGGAGCACGGAGAGCTGCAGCAGCGCGGCTTCCTCGCGGCGCCGGTCCTCAGTCCCGTTCGCCAGGCGCTGCTGCGACAAACCGCCGGTACCGGCGAGCAGGTCGGCGCCTATCGGCTGATTCGCGAGATCGGCCGCGGCGGCATGAGCTCGGTCTGGCTCGCGCAGCGCTGCGATGGACAATTGCAGCGCGACGTCGCCTTGAAGCTGCCGTTTCAGGGCCCGCGCAAGGCCGAGTTCGTCGAGCGCTTCAAGCGCGAGCGCGACATCCTCGCGACGCTGACGCATCCCAATATCGCCAGGCTCTACGACGCCGGGGTCACGGCGGCGGGGCAGCCGTACCTGGTCATGGAGCACGTCGACGGCAAGTCGCTCACCGCGTATTGCGACGATGCCCGGCTGTCGATCCGCGAACGCTTGCGGCTGTTCCTGCAGGCGCTCGCGGCCGTCGAATTCGCACATTCGCAGCTGGTGCTGCATCGGGACCTGAAGCCATCGAACATTCTCGTGACGTCGCAGGCGCGCGTCGTGCTGCTCGACTTCGGTATCGCCAAGCTCCTGTCGTCGGATGCGTCGGTCGACGGCGCGAGCACTGCCGATCCGATCACGCAATTTCACGAGGGCCCGCTGACGCCCGACTATGCGTCGCCCGAGCAGCTCGGCGCTCAGCCGGTCGGCACTGCGTCGGATATCTACTCGCTCGGGGTCGTGTTGCACGAGCTGCTGGTAGGCAGTCGCGCATTCGGCATCGGCCGCATTTCGCGGCGTCAGCTCGAAGAAGCGATTCTCACGCGGGATCCGCAGCGGCCGAGCCACCTCGAAGCAACCGAAGCCGTCGCGGCCGCGCGGCGCACGACGCCGCGACGACTGGCGCAGACGCTCCGCGGCGACCTCGACACGATCGTATTGAAGGCGCTGAAGAAGGCGCCGGTCGAGCGCTATCTTTCCGTCGGCGCGTTCGCGCAGGACGTCGCCAACTATCTCTCGAGCATGCCGGTGAGCGCGCGGCCGGACAGCGGCTGGTATCGCAGCCGCCGCTTCATCGCACGTCACAAGGTTCAGGTCACAGCGGCGGTGGCCGCAGTGCTCGCTCTGGGCGTTGGTTTCGGCGCGGCCGTGTGGCAATGGCAACGCGCAGAGAAGCATCGCGCGACAGCCGTCGAGATGCTGGCGAACTCGGAGGCGACGCTCGATTTCATGCAAGCCGTGCTCCGCGACGGCGTGCGCAACGACGAGACCCTGACGATCGACCAACTGTACGCACGCAGCGAGGCACTCGCCGAGCAGCTCGGCAAGGGCGATCCGCGCACGCGCGCTGTGGCGAGCGATTTCGTTGCGTGGTGGTACATCGCGCACGATCAGTTCGATCGCGCGGACAAGGTGCTCACGCGCGTGATCGATTCGCTGCCCGAGAGCCTGCCTGTGCGATCCTCGCTGATCTGCAATCGTGCCTATGCGCGTTCGCAACTCGGTCTCGCAGACGAGGCGGCGGCGGCAATCGATCAGGAGATCGCGCGCCACGCGCCCGACGACCCGGCGCTCTCGACGTGCCTGGATCAGCGCACCAGCCTGGCGATCAGTCTCAACGATGGCCGCCACGCGCTGACGTATGCGCTGCAGGCGCTGCATCACTTCGAAGCCACCGGCCAACAATCCTTGCGCCAGAAGTCGAGCCTGCTGGGGCAGGTCGCTTCCGCCTACGCGGTCAAAGGGTTGCCGGATCGCGCCCAGGAGTACTACCAGCAGGCGTTCGACCTGCTCGAGCGCCTCGGGCGCGGCGACTCGCTCGATGCGAGCGCATTGCTCAGCAACTGGGGCGTGGCGACGTTCGCCGCCGGCAATCCGCTGCGCGCCTACGACCTGCTGGAGCGATCGATTGCGATCGATCGGCGGCGCTCGTTGTCCGGTGAGCAGGCTCAGTACACGAGCTCGAGCCTCGGCAGTGTGTTGCGGGCGCTAGGGCGCTACCCGGAAGCCGACGCCGCGTACGACGTCGCGCTCGGCGCCAGGCCGGATCCTCAGGCAGAGGTGTATGCCATCGTCAGCAAGGCGCGCGTCGCTGTGCTGCAGGGCCAGATCGAGAACGCGCAGCAGTTGCTCGATCAAGCGGCGCTGACGATGCGCGAGCATCACGTGGACGAGGGCACATCCGGCGCGATGGTGCACCGTCTGGTGCAGGGGCAGATCTGGGCCGGGCAGGGGCGATCGGCCGATGCGATCACGGCGTTCACGGGCGTTCTCGACACCTATACGAAGCTCGACTGTTGCAGCGGTCCGCGCTCACAGGTGCTGGTCGCGCGTGCCGGCGTGCGGCTCACGGAGCATCAGCTCGCTGCAGCTGCGCATGATGCGGAAGACGCGGTGAAATTCGCCGAGCAGGGGCAGGGACAGCTGCCCGCATCGTCCACGACCGGTCAGGCGTGGCTGATGCTGGCGGAGGTGGAGCAGGCTCAGGGGCGCGCTGGCGAGGCGCGACACGCTTACGACCTCGCGGTTCGCAACCTGGTCGAAACTCTCGGCGAGCAGCATCCCGACACGGTGCGGGCCAGGAAGGGAATGAGCGATACTTGAGGCGTCGCAGCACGCACCGGGGCGCCCATGACTTCATCGGCTCTGTTCGCTTTCCTGCATCACGCGGCGGCATTTGCGCTGGTCGCCGTCGTCACGGTCGAGCTCGTGCTGATGCGGGGCGAGATCACTGTCGCTGCGGCGCGCACGCTGTTGCGCATGGATTCCGTGTATGGACTGTGCGCCGTCGTGCTCCTGATCGTCGGCTTCATCCGGGTGTTCTATACGGAGAAAGGCGCCGCCTACTATTTCCACAGCGGCTCGTTCCTGGCGAAGCTCGCGCTGTTCATCGTCGTCGGCCTGCT
>JBIOUH010000007.1:0-60455 GCA_044866955.1 Steroidobacteraceae bacterium | reverse complement strand
CGGGCGTCGAGATGGTCATGCCGGGCGACAACATCAAGATGGTGGTGGAGCTGATCGCGCCGATCGCAATGGAGCAGGGCCTGCGCTTCGCCATCCGCGAGGGTGGCAAGACCGTCGGCTCGGGCGTCGTCGCCAAAGTTCTGAAGTAAGAGACGCACATGGCCACGAACCAGAACATCCGCATTCGCCTGAAAGCGTTCGATCACCGCCTGATCGACAACTCTGCGCGTGAGATCGTCGAGACGGCGAAGCGGACGGGCGCCACCGTGCGTGGCCCGGTGCCGCTGCCGACGAAGATGGAGCGCTTCACGGTGCTGATCTCCCCGCACGCCGACAAGGATGCGCGGGATCAGTACGAGATCCGCACCCACAAGCGGCTGATGGACATCCTGAACCCGACCGACAAGACGGTCGACGCGCTGATGAAGCTGGAGCTGCCGGCCGGCGTGGACGTGCAGATCAAGCTGAATTGAGGATGTCGGGCTAAAGCCCGACGTACACGAGATACAGGCTTGCAAAGCAAGCCTTTATCTCTATAATTCGCGCCTCTTTTGCGCCGAGGTCTGGCCCTGACGGGGTACCGCTCGAGCGGCGTGACCGGCCTTCGCGGCCCGGTCGGCCTCTCCTCCGGACTTTCCCAGACCGTGTTTTTGCCTGGCGCAGGCGCCGTTTTTTCGTGGTTTCGGGCCAATCGCAGCCCGCGGCCGTAAGGAACAAGAGGACATACGATGAGCGCTGCCAAGACCTTGGGTCTGGTCGGTCGCAAGGCGGGAATGACGCGCGTCTTCAACGACGCCGGCGAGACCGTCCCGGTGACCGTCATCGAAGCACTGCCGAACCGCATTACGCAGGTTCGCACGGTGGAGACCGACGGCTATCGCGCCTTGCAGGTCGCCTTCGGCGACCGCAAGCCTTCCCATCTGAGCAAGCCGCAGACCGGGCACTACGCCAAGGTCAAGGTCGCTCCCGGCGAGTCGCTGGTGGAATTCCGCCTGCACGGCGAGGAAGGCAAGGATCTGCAGCCCGGCGCCGAGCTCAAGGTCGACCTGTTCACGGCCGGCCAGATCGTGGACGTCACCGGCACGACCACGGGCAAGGGCTACGCGGGTGTCATGAAGCGGCACAATTTCGGCGGTCTGCCGGCCTCGCACGGCGTCTCCGTGTCGCACCGTTCGCCGGGCTCCATCGGTCAGCGCCAGACGCCGGGCCGCGTGTTTCCCGGCAAGCGCATGGCCGGCCGCATGGGCAATGCACGCCGCACGATCGAGAACCTCCGGATCGTTCGCGTCGATGCCGAGCGCAATCTGCTGCTCGTGAGCGGCGCGGTTCCCGGCGCCCCGGGCGGCCAGGTGATCGTGCGTCCGTCGGTGAAGGCCGCGGCACGCGCAGCGCGCAAGAAGATTGCGCCGGTCAAGAAGTAAGGCAGACCGACCATGAAACTGAAGCTGGTCAGCAAGGGCGCGCAGGCGCAGGACATCCAGGTGTCCGACGCGACGTTTGCGCGTGAGTACAACGAATCGCTCGTGCACCAGGTCATGGTGGCGTACATGGCGGCCGGCCGGGCCGGCACCAAGGCGCAGAAGACCAAGGCCGAAGTGCGCGGCGGCGGCATCAAGCCGTGGCGCCAGAAGGGCACCGGCCAGGCGCGCGCCGGCTCGATCCGCAGCCCGATCTGGGTCGGCGGCGGTCGTGCGTTCGCAGCGAAGCCGCGCGACTACTCGCAGAAGGTCAATCGCAAGATGTATCGCGGCGCGATGCAGGCGATGTTGTCGGAGCTCGCGCGCCAGGAGCGCCTGCTGGTCGTCAACGCGCTCGAGCTGGAAGCGCCGAAGACCAAGCTGCTGGTGCAGAAGCTCGCCGAGCTTCAGCTCGGCAGCAAGGTGCTGATCCTCATCGAAGCGCACGACGAGAAGCTGGAGCTCGCGTCGCGCAACCTGCCGCACGTCGACGTGCTGCCGGTGAGCGCGATCGATCCGTTGAGCCTGGCGCGTCACGACCAGGTGCTGGCTACGGCCGGCGCGGTCCGCATGCTGGAGGAGAGACTGGCATGAGTGGCATGAGCAAAGAACGTCTGATGAACGTGCTGATCGGGCCGTACGTGTCCGAGAAGCAGGCGCGCATTTCCGAGCGCGACAACGCCTTCGTGTTCCGCGTGCGCCGCGATGCGACCAAGCCGGACATCAAGGCCGCGGTCGAGCTGATGTTCGAAGTGAAGGTCGCGGACGTGAACGTCGTGAACGTCGCCGGCAAGCAGAAGCGCTTCGGCCAGCGCATCGGCCGGCGCCAGGATTTCAAGAAGGCGTACGTGCGTCTCGCGCCCGGCCAGAAGATCGATCAGCTGAGCGGCAGCGAGGCGTAAGGAACGAGTCATGGCACTGATCAAAGCAAGACCGACATCGCCTGGGCGCCGCTTCCAGGTCAAGATTTCCCGCGACCACCTGCACAAGGGCGGTCCCGAGGAGTCGCTGGTCGTCCACAAGAATTCGACCGGCGCGCGCAACCACTTCGGCCGCCAGACCGTGCGCCACCAGGGCAACGGTCACAAGCAGAAGTACCGCCTGGTCGACTTCCTGCGCAACAAGGACGGCGTCCCCGGCAAAGTCGAGCGCATCGAATACGATCCGAACCGCACCGCGCACCTCGCGCTCGTGCTGTACAAGGACGGCGAACGCCGCTACATCATCGCGCCGAAGGGCATCACTGCCGGCGACACGGTGATCTCCGGTCCGGAAGCGCCGATCAAGGCCGGCAACGCCATGCAGCTGCGCCACATCCCGATCGGCACGACGATTCACAACGTCGAGCTGAAGCCCGGCAAGGGCGGGCAGCTGGCGCGCAGCGCCGGCGGCTCCGCGCAGCTCGCAGCGCGCGAAGGTTTGTACGCGACGATTCGTTTGCGCTCGACCGAGACGCGCAAGGTGCACGTCGACTGCCGCGCCACGATCGGCGAAGTCAGCAACGACGAGCACAACCTGCGCAGCTACGGCAAAGCCGGTGCGATCCGCTGGCGCGGCATTCGTCCGACGGTGCGCGGCGTGGTGATGAACCCCGTCGATCACCCGCACGGTGGCGGCGAAGGCAAATCCGGGCAGGGTAATCCGCACCCGGTCAGCCCGTGGGGCTGGAACACGAAGGGCAAGAAGACACGGCGCAACAAGCGCACGGCGGGAATGATCATCCGCCGCCGGAACTGATTTAGGAGCCGACAGTGCCTCGTTCAGTCAAAAAGGGTCCGTTCGTCGACCTGCACCTTGCGAAGAAGGTGCGCGTGGCCGCCGACAAGAACGACCGCCGTCCGATCAAGACGTGGTCACGCCGCTCGATGATCCTGCCGGACATGGTGGGTCTGACGCTCGCCGTGCACAACGGCCGCCAGCACATCCCGGTGCTCGTCTCCGAGAACATGGTCGGGCACAAGCTCGGCGAGTTCGCCCCGACGCGTACGTTCAAGGCGCACTCGGGCGACAAGAAGACCTCGACCACCGAGCCGGGAGCCTAAGTCATGCAGGTCTCAGCGAAGCTGAAGTACGCGCGCATCTCGCCGCAGAAGTGCCGCCTGGTCGCCGACCTGGTGCGCGGCAAGCCTGTCGGGCTCGCGCTCAACACGCTGCGCTACACGCCGAAGAAGGGCGCGAAGCTGGTGCACAAGGTGCTCGAGTCGGCGGTCGCCAACGCCGAGAACAACCTGAGCGCCGACGTAGACGAGCTGAAGGTGCAGTCGATCACAGTCGATGCAGCACCGCTGCTGAAGCGTTTCCACGCACGCGCCAAGGGGCGCGGCAACCGCATCGTCAAGCGCAACAGCCACATCATCGTGACCGTGGGCGACGGCAAGAGCGAGTAACCACATGGGTCAGAAAGTCAATCCGGTTGGAATTCGTCTCGGCATCACGCGCGACTGGACGTCGAAGTGGTACGCGTCGACCAAGAACTTCCCGGCGTTCCTGTACACCGATCACCTGGTGCGCCAGTTCCTGAAGAAGCGGCTCGTGGAAGCGTCCATCAGCCGCATCCAGATCGAGCGCGCGGCGCGCAAGGTGAACATCACGATTCACACGGCGCGGCCGGGCATCGTGATCGGCAAGAAGGGCGAGGACATCGAGAAGCTGCGTGGCCAGGTCTCGAAGATGATGAAGATGCCGGTCACCGACGTGCGCATCAACATCGCCGAGATCCGCAAGCCCGAGCTCGATGCCCAGCTGGTCGCGGATGGCATTGCGCAGCAGCTCGAGCGACGCGTCATGTTTCGGCGCGCGATGAAGCGCGCGGTGACGAACACGATGCGCATCGGTGCACTCGGCATCAAGGTGCGAGTGTCGGGCCGCCTGAACGGTGCCGAAATCGCCCGCACCGAGGTTTATCGCGAAGGCCGTGTGCCGCTGCACACGTTCCGCGCTGACATCGACTATGGCCTGAGCGAGGCCCGGACCACGTACGGCGTGATCGGCGTGAAGGTGTGGATCTTCAAGGGCGAAGTATTCGCGCAGCCGGAGCCGGCGGCGCCGGCGGAAGGCGCGGAAGGCCAGGCTGCGGCGGCTGCGCCGGCCGAGGCGACGGTCTGAGGATCACGACATGTTGCAACCCAAGCGCACCAAGTATCGCAAGCAGTTCAAGGGCAAGAATGCCGGCCTCGCGCAGAGCGGCAACTACGTCGCTTTCGGCGACTACGGTCTGAAGGCGACCACGCGCGCACGCATGACAGCGCGCGAGCTCGAAGCGGCGCGTCGCGCCATGACCCGTTACGTGAAGCGCGGCGGCCAGATCTGGGTGCGCGTGTTCCCGGACGTGCCGATCACGAAGAAGCCGCTCGAAGTCCGCATGGGCAGCGGCAAGGGCAACGTCGAGTACTACGTTGCGAAAGTGAAGCCCGGCAAGGTGCTGTTCGAGATGGAAGGCGTCACCGAAGCGATCGCGCGCGAGGCCTTCCGGCTCGCAGCCTCGAAGCTTTCGGTCGACACCCAGTTCGTCACGCGCCAAGTGCGCTAACAAGCTGAGAGTAAGAGATGAGCACGGCAAAAGAATTGCGAGCCAAGTCGGCCGCGGACCTGCAGAAAGAGCTGCTGGACCTGCGCCGCGAGCAGTTCAACCTGCGCATGGCGCGCGTTACCGGCGACCCGGTGAAGCCGGATCAGTTCAGCAAGGTGCGGCGGAACATCGCGCGCCTCAAGACGGTGCTGGGCGAGCAGCAGCGTCAGACAAAAGGTAAGAAATCATGAGCACGCAGGCGAAAGACGCGCAGAGCAAAGACAAGGCCAAGACGCTCACCGGCCGGGTCGTCAGCACCAAGATGCAGAAGACCATCTCGGTCCTGATCCAGCGCTACGTGCCGCACCCGACGTACGGCAAGTACCAGCGCCGCACGACGCAGCTGCTGGCGCACGACGAGAACAACGAGAGCCGCGCCGGCGACCTCGTCGCCATCGAGGAGTGCCGCCCGCTGTCGCGCCACAAGAGCTGGCGCCTGGTGAAGGTCCTGCAGCGCGCGCCGCAGGCGGAGCAGGCTGCGGAGGCGACGCCATGATCCAGATGCGGACGATGCTGAACGCTGCTGACAACAGCGGTGCGCGCAGCCTGATGTGCATCAAGGTGCTCGGCGGCTCGAAGCGGCGCTACGCGACGGTCGGGGACGTGATCAAGGTGAGCATCCGCGACGCGATCCCGCGCGGCAAGGTCAAGAAGGGCGAGGTCTACGACGCGGTCGTGGTGCGCACCAAGTTCGGCGTGCGCCGCCCGGACGGCTCGCTGATCCGCTTCGACGGCAACGCTGCGGTGTTGCTGACGAACAAGCTGGAGCCGATCGGCACGCGTATTTTCGGACCGGTGACGCGCGAGCTGCGCACGGCGCAGTTCATGAAGATCATCTCGCTCGCACCCGAGGTGTTGTGATGAACAGGATTCGCAAGGGCGATGAAGTGCTCGTGATTGCCGGCCGCGACAAGGGCCGCCGCGGCACGGTCGTCAAGCTGCTCGAAGGCCACGTGGTGGTCGAGGGCATCAACATGGTGAAGCGTCACACGAAGCCGAACCCGCAGCGCAACGTGCAGGGCGGCATCGTCGAGAAGGAGGCCGCGATCGACCTCTCGAACGTGATGCTGTGGAATCCGGCGACGAAGAAGGGCGACCGCGTCGGCTTCCGCACGCTCGCGGACGGCCGCAAGGTGCGCTTCTTCAAGTCCAACAAGGAAGTCGTCGACGCTTGAGCGTCGCAGTAACTAAGGACGCTTGTAGGTAACGAACATGGCTGACACCGAACAGACAAAGCCCGAGAAGGCTGCGAAGGCGCCGAAAGGCGACAAGGCACCGAAGGCCGACAAAGCCGAGAAGGCTGCGAAGCCCAAGGAGCCGCAGGCTCCCGTGCAGCCGGCGCGCCTGGCGACCTTCTACAAGGACAAAGTCGTGAAGGAGCTGCAGCAGACGCTCGCCCTGAAGAACGTGATGGAGGTGCCGCGCATCTCCAAGATCACGGTCAACATGGGCGTCGGCGAGGCCGTCGCGGACAAGAAGATCATGGACAACGCGGTCGCCGACCTGACCAAGATCACCGGCCAGAAGCCGAAGGTCACGCGCGCGCGCAAGTCGGTTGCGACCTTCAAGGTGCGCGACGGACTGGCCATCGGCGCCATGGTCACGCTGCGCGGCGCACGCATGTACGAGTTCCTCGATCGCCTGGTGTCGATCGCGATGCCGCGTATCCGCGACTTCCGCGGCGTGAGCGCGCGCTCGTTCGACGGTCGCGGCAACTACAACTTCGGCGTCAAGGAACAGATCATTTTCCCGGAGATCGCCTACGACCAGATCGATGCGATCCGCGGCATGGACATCACGATTACCACGACGGCGCGCGACGACAAGGCGGGACGCGCGCTGCTCGAAGCCTTCAACTTCCCGTTCCGCAAGTAACGGTAGAGCGAAACTTATGGCCAAAACCTCGATGGTCAATCGCGAGACGAAGCGCACCAAGCTGGTGAAACGCTATGCGGCGAAGCGCGCGAAGCTGAAGGAGATCATCCGCAAGCCGACGAGCACGCCCGCCGAGCGCGAAGCTGCCGTCGCGGCGCTGCAGTCGCTGCCGCGCGATTCGAGCAAGAGCCGCCAGCGCAACCGCTGCGCGATCACCGGCCGCTCGCGCGGCAACTATCGCAAGTTCGGTCTGGGTCGCACCAAGCTGCGCGAAGCAACGATGCGCGGCGACATTCCGGGCCTCCGCAAGGCCAGCTGGTAACCGGCTGGAACCACTGGAGCACCAAATAAATGAGCATGACGGATCCGATCGCCGACCTCCTGACACGCATTCGCAACGGCCAGTCTTCGGGCAAGACCGAAGTCATCGTGCCGGCTTCCAAGGTGAAGCTCGCGATTGCCAAGGTTCTGAAGGACGAAGGCTATATCGAAGATTTCTCCTCGACCTCGCTCGAGGGCAAGCCGACGCTGGCCGTCCAGCTGAAGTACTACCAGGGCCGGCCGGTGATCGACCGCCTGGAGCGCATCAGCCGTCCCGGGCTGCGCGTCTACAAGGGCAAGGACGAGCTGCCGTCGATTCTCGGCGGGCTCGGCATTGCGATCGTCTCGACGTCGCAAGGCGTGATGAGCGATCGCCAGGCGCGCGCTGCCGGTCACGGCGGCGAAGTGCTGTGCATCGTGTCGTGATGGTGGAGTAGCCATGTCTCGAGTAGCCAAACAGCCCGTGACCCTGCCGCAAGGCGTCACCGCGACGATCGCGGCGGACAGCGTCACCATCAAGGGCGCCAAGGGCACGCTGAAGCTCGCCATCAACGCGCTGCACGCGAAGGTGGTGCAGGACGGCGGCGTGTTGAAAGTGGAGAAGGCGAACGACGGCCGCGAGGCCGACATGGTCGCCGGCTCGGTGCGTGCGCACCTTGCGAACATCGTGGTCGGCGTCAGCAAGGGCTACGAGCGCAAGCTCGAGCTCGTCGGCGTCGGTTATCGCGCGGCGGCGCAGGGCAAG
The DNA here is from genome assembly GCA_044866955.1 of Steroidobacteraceae bacterium. Taxonomy (GTDB): domain Bacteria; phylum Pseudomonadota; class Gammaproteobacteria; order Steroidobacterales; family Steroidobacteraceae; genus Steroidobacter. The sequence goes on along the minus strand of JBIOUH010000007.1, from coordinate 52,489 downwards.
AACCTGAACCTGACGCTCGGCTTCTCGCATCCGATCGTCTACGCCGCGCCCGAGGGCATCACCATCGAAACGCCGAGCCAGACGGAAATCCTCGTCAAGGGCTCGGACGTGCAGAAAGTCGGCCAGGTCGCCGCCGACATCCGCAACTTCCGCCCGCCGGAGCCGTACAAGGGCAAAGGCGTGCGCTATGCGGGCGAGCAGATCGAGCTGAAGGAAGCGAAGAAGAAGTGACCGTGCGTCGCTTCTGGAGTTACGTATGAACAAGAACGCCCAACGTCGGCACCGCGCCATCAAGTCGCGCGCGAAGATTCGCGAGCTGCGAGTGACGCGCCTGTCCGTGCATCGCACGCCGCAGCACATCTACGCGCAGATCTTCGACGTCGATTCGAAGGTGCTCGCCTCCGCGTCGACGCTGCAGAAGGAAGTTCGCGAAGGCCTGAAGGGCACCGGCAACTCCGCCGCCGCTGCCGCGGTCGGCAAGGCGATTGCCGAGAAGGCGAAGGCTGCGGGCATCAAGCAGGTCGCGTTCGACCGCTCGGGCTTCAAATATCACGGTCGCATCAAGGCGCTTGCCGATGCGGCGCGCGAAAACGGTCTGGAGTTTTAAGCATGGCCAGAGTTGAAAAGAACCAGGCGTCCGACGAGTACATCGAAAAGCTCGTCGCAGTGAATCGCGTGGCGAAGGTCGTGAAGGGTGGCCGCCAGTTCGGCTTCACCGCACTGACCGTCGTCGGCGACGGCCGCGGCAAGGTCGGCTTCGGATACGGCAAGGCGCGCGAAGTGCCGGTCGCGATCCAGAAGGCGATGCAGTCCGCGCGCAAGAACCTGTCGACGGTGTCGCTGAAGAACGCGACGCTGCACTACGCAGTGCGCGGTCGTCACGGCACCACGCGCGTGTACATGCAACCCGCTGCCGACGGTACCGGTCTCATCGCGGGCGGCGGCATGCGCGCCGTGTTCGAGTGCGCCGGCGTGCGCAACGTGCTGGCGAAGAGCTACGGCTCGCGCAACCCGATCAACGTCGTGCGCGCGACCATGAACGCCCTCACCAGCGTGCAGTCGCCGGACGAGATCGCGGCGAAGCGCGGCAAGCGGGTCGAAGAGATCCTGGGTCAATAACCATGGCCAGCAAGAAACAGATCAAGGTGACGCTCGTGAAGAGCGTCTTCGGACAGCTGAAGCAGCATCGTGCGACGGTCCGCGGGCTCGGCCTGCGCCGCATCCGCGACAGCGCGACGCTCGCCGACACGCCGGAAGTCCGCGGCATGATCCGCGCCTCCGGGCACCTGTTGAAGGTTGAGGAAGCCTGACATGCGTCTGAACAGCATTTCGCCCGCTCCGGGCAGCAAGAAGGTCCGCCTGCGCGTCGGGCGGGGCGCGTCCGCCGGCCAGGGCAAGACCTGCGGCCGCGGCGTGAAGGGCCAGCGCGCGCGTAAGGGCGGTTACCACAAGGTTGGCTTCGAAGGCGGCCAGATGCCGCTGCAGCGCCGCCTGCCGAAAGTGGGCTTCCGCTCGAAAATTGCGCCTCTGGTTGCTGAAGTGCGCCTGTCGGAGCTTGCAAAAGTGACCGGCGACCTCATCGACTTAGCTTCGCTCAAGGCCGCAAACCTGGTGCCGGAGCAGTCCGAGCGCGCCCGCATCGTCTTGTCGGGCACCGTCGCGCGCGCCGTGACGGTCAAAGGCGTACACGTCACCAAGGGTGCGCGTACCGCCATCGAGGGCGCCGGCGGCAAGATCGAGTAAGCACAGTGGCCACCAGCAGCAAAACCGCCAGCACTGCCTCGCTCGCCGCCTTTGGCGAGATGACCCGCTTTGCGGAGCTGCGCCATCGCCTGTTCTTCCTGCTGGGTGCGCTGATCGTTTACCGCATCGGCACGTTCATTCCGGCGCCGGGCATCGACCCGATCGCATTGGCGCGCTTCTTCCAGCAGCAGCAGGGCACGATCCTCGACATTTTCAACATGTTCTCGGGCGGCGCGCTGCAACGCCTGTCGATCTTCGCCCTCGGCGTCATGCCCTACATCTCGGCGTCGATCATCATCCAGATGATGGCGGTGGTCGTGCCCCAGCTCGCCGCGATCAAGAAGGAAGGCGAGTCCGGACGCCGCAAGCTGACGCAATACACGCGTTACGGCACGGTGCTGCTGGCAGCAGTGCAGGGCGCTTCCGCGGCGATCGCATTCCAGAACCAGGGCGTCGTGATCGCCCCGGGCCCGCAATTCGTGTTCGTCGCGACCGTGACCCTGGTCGCCGGCACGATGTTCCTGATGTGGCTCGGCGAGCAGATCACCGAGCGCGGCCTCGGCAACGGCATCTCGATGATCATCTTGTCGGGCATCGTGGCGGGCCTGCCGGCCGCAGTCGGCGGCACGCTGGAAACCGTCCGTAACGGCGAAATGAACACGGCTTTCGCATTCGTGCTGTTCGCCGTGGTCGTGGGCGTGACGGCTTTCGTGGTGTTCATCGAGCGCGGCCAGCGCCGCATCCAGGTGAACTATGCGAAGCGCCAGCAGGGCCGTCGCATGTACGCCGGCCAGAGCACGCACCTGCCGTTCAAGCTGAACATGTCGGGCGTGATCCCGCCGATCTTCGCCTCGAGCCTGCTGCTGTTCCCGGCGACGATCGCCAGCTGGTCGGGCTCGTCCGGCGGCTTCAGCTGGCTGCAGAACGTCGCGGCGGCCATGACGCCGGGCCAGCCGGCGCACATGATCCTGTACGGCTCGCTGATCATCTTCTTCTGCTTCTTCTATACCGCGCTGGTGTTCAACTCGCGCGAGACAGCCGAGAACCTGAAGAAGTCCGGCGCCTTCATTCCGGGCATCCGCCCGGGGCAGCAGACGGGCGAGTACATCGACAAGGTGCTGACCCGCCTGACCGTCTGGGGCGCCCTGTACGTCACCGTGGTGTGTCTGCTGCCGGAAGTGCTGATGGCCCGGTTCAGCGTGCCTTTCTACTTCGGCGGCACCTCGTTGCTGATCATGGTCGTCGTGATCATGGATTTTCAGGCGCAGGTGGCGGCGCACCTGATGTCGCACCAGTACGAAGGCCTGATGAAGAAGGCCAACCTGCGCGGCTACGGCCGTCCAGGGCAGTCGTAAGGAGTTGTTTTGTCATGAAAGTTCGTGCCTCAGTCAAGAAGATCTGCAAGAACTGCAAAATCGTGCGCCGCCGCGGGGTGGTGTACGTGATCTGCACCAGCGACGCGCGCCACAAGCAGCGCCAGGGCTGATGCCTTTAAGGCATTGAGTAATTAAGGGTTTTGGTTTAAATTTCCGCGCTTTTCGTTTCGCGCAAGGCAGCTCAAGAAAATGGCTCGTATCGCCGGCATCAACATTCCGATGAACAAGCACGTGTGGGTCGGCCTGACGTCGATCTTCGGCGTCGGACGCACGCAGGCGCTCAAGGCTTGCGCGGGCGCCGGCATCAAGCCGACCACGATCGTCAAGGACCTCACCGAATCTGAAGTCGCAGCGCTGCGCTCGCAGATCGGCAAGCTCACGGTCGAAGGCGATCTGCGTCGCGAAGTCTCGATGAACATCAAGCGACTGATGGATCTCGGCTGCTATCGCGGCATCCGTCACCGTCGCGGCCTGCCGCTGCGCGGCCAGCGCACGCGCACGAACGCACGTACGCGCAAGGGTCCGCGCAAGGCGGCGATCAAGATGAACGCGCCTGCCGGCAAGGCGTAACAGGTTTCCAGAGGAACTATGGCTGATCAGAAGCAACAGCAGGGTCAGGCAGGCGGCGGCACCGCCAAGCCTGGTCGCAAGAAGGTCAAGAAGCACGTCACCGATGCGATCGCGCACGTGCACGCTTCCTTCAACAACACGATCGTCACGATCACGGACCGCCAGGGCAACACGCTGTCCTGGGCGACGTCCGGCGGCTGCGGTTTCCGCGGCTCGCGCAAGAGCACGCCGTTCGCCGCGCAGGTTGCCGCCGAGAAGGCCGGCATGGGCGCGCAAGAGCATGGCGTGAAGATGGTCGAAGTGCGCGTCAAGGGTCCCGGCCCGGGTCGCGAGTCGGCTGTGCGCGCGTTGAACGCCTGCGGCCTGAAGATCACCAACATCTCCGACGTCACGCCGATCCCGCACAACGGCTGCCGCCCGCCGAAGAAGCGGCGGGTGTAGAGGAAGATTCATGGCTCGTTATCTCGGTCCGAAATGCAAGCTGTCGCGTCGCGAAGGAACGGATCTGTTCCTGAAGAGCGGCGTCAAACCGCTCGAGTCGAAGTGCAAGCTCGAAGTGCCGCCGGGCGGCATCAAGGGCGAGCGGCGCGGTCGTCTTTCCGACTACGGCGTGCAGCTGCGCGAGAAGCAGAAGCTGCGCCGCATGTACGGGGTACTTGAAAGACAGTTCCGGAATTACTACATCAAGGCTTCCGGCCGACCCGGTGCGACAGGCGCAACGCTCCTGCAGCTCCTGGAAGCCCGGCTCGATAACGTGGTGTACCGCATGGGCTTTGCAGCGACGCGCAACGAGGCGCGCCAGCTGGTCAGCCATCATGCGATCACGGTGAACGGTGACAAGGTGACCATCGGCTCGTACCAGTGCAAGGCGGGCGATGTGGTTGCGGTGCGTGAGAAGGCGCAGAAGCAGCTGCGCATTCAGACAGCGCTGCAGATCAAGGCTCAGGTCGGGTTCCCGGCATGGGTCGAGGTCGACGAGAAGAAATTCACCGGCACGTTCAAGCAGCTGCCCGACCGCGAAGAAATTCTGCCCGACATCAACGAGAACCTCGTCGTCGAGCTGTATTCGAAGTAGTCGTTTCTTTAGCTCACTGCAGGCGTTACCGCTGTAACGAGGCGGGCGCCAGCAGTCCTAACCGCTACCAAGCAGGTGGAAATCTCCATGCAGGCAACCGTTGGCGAATTCCTGAAGCCGCGTGTCGTCAAAGTAACCCCGACCACCGCCAAGCAGGCGAAGGTCGTGATCGAGCCGTTCGAGCGTGGCTTTGGCCACACTCTCGGCAACGCGCTGCGGCGCGTGCTGCTGTCGTCCATGCCCGGCTGCGCCATCACCGAGGCTGAGATCGATGGCGTGCTCCACGAGTACACGAGCATCGAAGGCGTGCAGGAAGACGTGGTCGACATTCTGCTGAATCTGAAGCAGGTCGCGATCCGTCTGAACGCGCGCGAAGAGACGCAGCTGCGCCTCCACAAGAAGGGCCCGGGCCCGGTCACGGCCGGCGACATTCAGCTCGACCACGACGTGGAAGTGCTGAACGGCGACCTCGTGATCGCGAACCTGACGAAGGCCGGCGAGCTCAACATGACGCTCAAGGTCGAGCGCGGGCGCGGCTATCGCCCGGCAGTGCAGCGCGCGACCTTCGAAGAGTCCAGCGGCCCGATCGGCCGGTTGCAGCTCGACGCGTCGTTCAGCCCGATCCGTCGCGTCACGTACACCGTCGAGAGCGCGCGCGTCGAACAGCGCACCAACCTCGACAAGCTGATTCTCGACATCGAGACCAATGGCACGATCGACGCCGAAGAGGCGATCCGCCGCGCCGGCGCGATCCTCAAGGATCAGCTCTCGGTGTTCGTCGACCTGCAGGGCCAGGACGAGGGCGCCTCGAAGGCTGCCGAGCAGCAGTTCGATCCGATCCTGCTGCGTCCGGTGGACGAGCTCGAGCTCACGGTGCGCAGCGCGAACTGCCTCAAGGCCGAGAACATCCACTACATCGGCGACCTGGTGCAGCGGACCGAAGTCGAGCTGCTGCGCACGCCGAACCTCGGCAAGAAGTCGCTCACCGAGATCAAGGAAGTGCTCGAGAGCCACGGCTTGTCGCTCGGCATGCGCCTCGACAACTGGCCGCCCGTCAGCCTCAAGCGAGACGATGATCGCGACGTGATCTGAGTAAAGAACAATGCGTCACCAACTTTCCGGCCGGCAGCTGAGCCGCAACGCCCCGCATCGCTGGGCCATGCTTCGCAACATGGCGGCCTCGCTGCTGCGTCACGAGACGATCCGCACGACCGTGCCGAAGGCGAAGGAGCTGCGTCGCGTCGTCGAGCCGCTCATCACCCTGGGCAAGGACGACAGCGATGCGAATCGCCGCCGCGCATTTGCGCAGCTGCGCGATGCGGAAGTCGTGGTGAAGCTGTTCGAGAGCCTCGGCCCTCGCTTCAAGACGCGCCCGGGCGGCTATACGCAGATCCTGCGCATGGATCCGCGTCCGGGTGATTCGGCGCCGATGGCGCTGATGCGGTTGATGGATCAGCCGGAGTCGGCGACCGAAGCCGCTGCGCCTGCGGAAGAGGCCGAGACGAAGAAGGCCGCGCCGAAGAAGAAGGCTGCTGCGAAGAAGGTTTCGCCGAAGAAGAAGGCGGAAGCCAAGAGCGCGGAAGAGAAGGCTGCGAAGAAGGCGAAGGCCACTGAGAAGAAAGAGGCCAAGGCCAAGAAGGTCGAAGCGCGCGCTGCGCATGCCAAGAGCCACAAGAAGGCTGGCGGCGCGAAGAAGAAGGCGAGCGCGAAGAAGGCGTCGAAGAAGTGATGTAGGTCGGGCTTCAGCCCGACTCTTCGAGAGAAACGCGAAAGGCCGGGCTCTGCCCGGCCTTTTGCTTTGTGGACGTTTCAGCTGAAACGCGATTCAGCCTGACGCTTGCACCCCAAGGCAGCGCTCCTGCAACCTACGTCCAATGGTTGCGAAGCGTTTCCAACTCGGCGCGGAACAGATCCAGCCGCTCGCACAGGGGCACGGGGCGTGTTTCGCGACGGACATGATCACCGTCGAGGGTCGACGCATCGCTTTCATGTACCGCGAGGCGCCCGACAACGAGTCCGATAGTGGCTGGCGGTTCATGTCCGGTTACGAATCGGATGCCTACATGAACGACTCGGGCAATCTTGGGATCTACGACGTCAACACTATCGCCAACTACGATCCGGACATCATCCCTTTTTCTGGACGCTCCGGCAGGGTCTGCGTTCGAGCGCCGAAACGGCTCGGGACCGTTCGAACGCGTTGAATTCGAGCCGCCTACGTGAAGTGGCGGCAGCTGGCAGCGCTGTTGAAGATCGGCTACACGGGTCTGCGCTACTGGCTCATCGAAATGACGCCCGAGCAGTATCATTCTGCGCAATCGAGAGACTATGAGCAGCTGGGTGCTGCCAGTCGTTCGGCGCATCACGCAGCATGCGATCGCGGAGGTTCGTTCCGAGCTTTCCCGCGACGTTTCGGCTGAAACGTGATCAAGCGGGAATATTCACCGCCCGCATGACCGCCGGCCGCGCGACGAAAGCGGCGAGTGCTCGCTGAACGTTTGGCAGTTCCTGAATCCCGACCAGATCGCCCGCGCCGTAGTAACCAAGCAAATTTCGAATCATCGGAAATGTCCCGATGTCTGCGATCGTGAGTTCATCGCCCACGAGCCACTCGCGCGTAGCGAGCCGCGCCTCCAGCACATCCAGCAGGCGGCGCGACTCGGTCACATAACGATCGCGCGGTCGCTTGTCCTCGTAGTGCCTGCCGGCGAACTTATGGAAGAAGCCCACCTGTCCGAAGATGGGACTGATGTTCGCGGCCTGGAACATGGTCCACTGCAGTGTCTCGTAGCGCGCTGCGCCGTCACGCGCGAGGAAGCGACCACTCTTGTCCGCGAGGTAGATGAGCACTGCGGCCGATTCGAACAGCGCCAGCGGCACGCCGCCCGGGCCGAGCGGATCGATGATCGCGGGAATTTTCGCGTACGGATTGAGCGAGAGAAATTCCGGTGATAGCTGATCCTTCTGGTCGAGCCGCACCGGGTGCGCTTCGTACGGCAGGCCCGTTTCTTCCAGCATCACCGACGCTTTGACCCCGTTCGGAGAATTGATCGCATACAGCTGAATGCGATCGGGATGGCGCGGTGGCCACTTCCGTGTGATCGGAAAATCAGTCGGAAACTCAGAATACATAGTTCTTCAACAACAGCCGCAGCGGCAGCATGACGATCATGAACAGGCCGCCCCACAGTAAAGCCGGATGGATCTTGCCGCGTGTGGTGAGATCGTAAACGAACGCTGGTATCAGAAAGAACAGTCCGACGAAGTTCGGGCCGAAGGAGTTGTGCGGCATGAAGGGCACATCCATGCGTGAGATTGCCGGCGGCAGCAGTGCGATCGTCGCGAGCAGCATGAGGCGCTTGTGCCCCGCTGGCTCCCGGCGTTGCAGAAATCCCGCCACGACATAGATCCCAAACATCAACACGGCGCCGGCGGAAAACGTCAGCCGGGGAGTGAAGCCACGGCTCACGATTGACGCCGCCATCGTGAAGATCGCGAGAGCAGTCGCAACGACGACACCCGCCAGGCCGAGGCGACGATGAATGTGCACGCGGTGCGCGGCCACTAACGCCGTCTGCGCTAGAAAGAGCAGCATCCAGGCCGTAGCCAGGGCGCCGTGAGCATGCAGCAACGGTGTGAGCGGCCGGGCTGCGGAACGCGTCACGTAGTAAGTGGGGGCGAACCCGACAAAAACCGTGACGATCATCGCCAGCGCCATGCCGGCGAAGAATAATCGCTCTGTGAGATTGCTCCGGCTGGCAAGTCCCACCGTTGTCGCCGCTTGCGTGGTCATGGAACCTCCCCTGTTACTGCTCACCCTCGCGCGCTCGCATCCCCTGCAGGATGAATCGAATCGCGTAGTTCCCTTCGTGGCACGCGAATTCGAAGATGGTCTCGCTGGAGCGACGCAGGCGATTTCGCCCCTTCCACGTCGTCGTGTACCACGTTGGATCGGTGACGGTGAACTCGTAGCTCAGTTCATCGTCGGCCGTCCGAGTGAAGCGCTCCATGACGACCGTCGCAGGCGAAACCAGAAAGTAGATGCCGGCAGTGAATCGCAGCTGGCTGGTGGACACGAAGTGCCGCGTCCGTACGACGAGCGTGTCACCTTCCCACCAGCCGACGGAGTCGCCGAGCCAGGACGCCAGCGCTGCCGGGTTGTGCTGCGAGTTCATTCGTACGATGCGCGCATCGCGGTTCCATTCCGACTGGATCAACACCGCAGCGCGTGTTTGCACGATCTGATGCAGGTTGAGGGTAGGGACGGAGAGCATCGGCGGCGTCGAGGCGGGCGAGCTCAGGCAGCGCTCCGTTGGCGGACGTTCTTCCGGTCCGTCGCCGCTCGCATTCACACGTGCGCGAAAGTCGGTCGCCCGCTGCCGGAACGCGGCATTACCAGGAATGCGGCCATCCGCCGGCTCGACGATCACGGAGCTGTGCCACACGCCGTCGATGGGCTCAACCGCCCGCACTTCGTCGAATCCTTCCGATACGGCACCGGTCGGCTGACCCTTGCGCATGCCGGAAATACGCTCTTCGATCGCTCTGGCCTGCTCACGGGAAATGACGAGGGAATCGAAGCCGGGGAGCCGCTCGAGCGGCATCAGATTCGACAGGTTCCAGACGCCCTGCAGGTCGATGCGACCATCTTCCAGACGCGCGGGCTGAAACGACTGTGCCTGGCACACCGACGCTGCCAACGTTCCTGCCAGTAGCAAGCCGATTGCGACGCGAAGCCTCACGCGGCCGCAAGCTACGCGTCCCCGAAAGGCCGGTCAATGTATCCTTCTCGCGATGGTGAAATCGCGAGCGAAGCACTCAGCAACGGTCGGCGTAGCCGAGCACGGCAACTCCGCCGTGCTCATCACGCTTGCGCCCGACGGCCAGCTGCTCGACCGCCGCCGCGTCGATCTCACTCGCGGTCTGCCGACGCACCCGTATCACCATGAAGGCTCGTGGGCAGTGGGCCGCTATGCAAACAGCGCGTGGGCTAAGAAGATTTCGCTTCCCGACGCCATCGCGCTCGTCGAGCGGGTACGCGAGGCGGCAGCAAACGGCGCGCGTGAGAGCCTGGAGGCGTTGGCCTCATCAGTCTCAGTCCCGATCGAAACCATCGCGATTCGCGTGTGTCCGCAGTTGCCGCCAACGACTGAAGAACGGATCACCGACACTCGCGCGGCTAACGTCGCCGACTCAGTCATGTATCGCGAGGCATTGGCTGCTGCATCCAAGGCACGCGGCTGGACCGTATGTTGGTACGACCGCGATCGCGTGTTTCAAGACGCGACGGCGGTACTTGGCGGCAAGGAAATCAATACGTTCCTTCAGGCGATGGGCCGGACGATCGGGCCGCCGTGGCAGGCCAAACACAAGCTCGCGGCAGCTGCGGCTCTCGCGGCAGGAGCAGCAAGATGATCAGACACTGGCTCGTCGCCATTCTGCTGGCCGGTCCTTGCACTTGCGGGACGGCGAACGCTGCGGACGCGATCGACAGCAAGATCGAAGCACGTATGAAGGAAGCCGGGCTCGTGGGCGTCGGCGCGGCGATCATTCTCGACAAGCGGGTCGTGTGGGCGAAGGGTTACGGCTTTGCCGACAAACAAAGCGCAGTACGCTTCACGCCCGACACGGTGATGAACATCGGCTCAATCAGCAAGACCTTCACCGGTGTCGCGCTGATGCAGGCGGTGGAGGACGGCAAGCTCTCGCTGGATGCGGACATCAACACCTATCTGCCGTTCAAGGTGATCAACCCGTGGTTTCCGGACGCGCGCATCACGTTGCGCCATCTGGCAACACACACTTCGGGCATCACTGACCGGTCGGAAGTGTATGAGCGCCTCTATCACTGGGGAGGCGACGCGCCGGAAGCGCTGGGCGACTTTCTCGCCGGCTATTTCTCGCAGGGCGGCAATGACTACTCGAAAGAGAACTTCGTGGCGTTCAAGCCGGGAACGCACCGCGAGTATTCCAACATCGGCGCGGGGCTCGCCGGCTACATCATCGAGCGCGCGGTCGGCGAAAAGCTGAACGTCTACACCAAGCGCCGGGTGTTCATGCCGTTGCAGATGACGCACACCGGCTGGCTCCTTTCCGAAGTGCCGCGCGGCTCGCATTCGACTCTGTACATAGCGCAGGACGGCTTCAACATCCCCATCCCGCAGTATGGCCTGACAACCTATCCCGATGGCGGCGTCCGCACATCCGTCGCGGACCTCTCGCGGTTCTTCATTGCGCTGCTGAGCGAAGGGCACTACGAGGGGGCGAGAATCCTGAAGTCGGCCTCCGCCGCAGAGATGTTGCGGTTCCAGTACACCGCAGCCAATAAGCCGGACAACGTCGAGCTGCGCGAGAAGAACTCCGGACTATTCTGGTCTACGAAGCTCGACGTGACCCGCATCGGTCATGGCGGTTCCGACCCTGGAGTGATGACGGAGATGTTGTCCAACCTGGACAAAGACGTGGCGATCGTTCTGTTCTCGAACACCTCCGTGCCCGAGCGGGACGGCAAGAAGTATCTGGCCCTAGTCAGCGAAGTCTGGAATCACGCGGAGGCGTTGCGATCCAGTACGCGCTCGCCGGTGCGCTGATTCACGTGCACCCGCCACGGATAGTTGTCTTCGGGAAGATTCTTGCAAACCGGATTGCGGAAGTGCTGCGTGAGCACCAGGCGCCATCCATCCGACGAGTTGCCGGTGGTCATGTGCGGTGTCTTGCTGTGATGAAAGGTGACTGTGCCAGCTTCGATCGGGCAGACGACGACATCGACGTCCGGCGGAATGTCGCAAATCAGCAGGTCACTCGCCATTTCCGGCGGATTGCGATGCTCGAGCAGGCGCTTGTGTCCGCCGCGGACGAAGTGCATGCAGCCGTTCTCCGGACCCACGGAATGGAAGGCGGTCCAGCACGTCACGCCGCGGTCGCGCAGCGTGCGCCCCCAATAGGCCTCGTCCTGGTGCCACGGCGTCGGTGCGCCGGTCGCCGGCGGCTTGCCGAGGAACTGCTCGTACCAGAATTCCATCTCCTGCTGCATCAGCAGGCCGCCGAAGCGCGCAGCCCAGGTGCGGAACGCCGAGGTCACGAGCCATGGATAGTGGCGATCGACGGCGCTTTGCACGATGCGGTAGGCGCGCTGCTCGCGCGGCTCGCCTTTGCGCCAGTCCCAATCGTTGGCTTGCGGATCGACGGGACGCTCGATCATCTCGTGTCCCATTCGCACCAGCGCACCGAGCTCCTGCGGATCGATCGCGTTCTCGACTACCAGGAAGCCGTCGTCGTTGAACTGCCGCAACTGTTCGGCAGTCGGTGCGGGGTAGGGCATGGGCAAAGAGTAGCGGCAGCGGTGCACGGCAGGAACGCGACCCGTTCATCTTCAGACGCAACAGAATCTAGCGTCCGCTATCCGCAATAGTTGCATCACTCCTGGCCGAACCTGCTGCGGTTCGCGCAATCACCAGTCCGGGGCGTTGCTTGCGCCTTCCTAGACTCCTCGCACCATCGTAGCGAGGAGCGTTCCATGTCCAACAACACAATCCGGCGTGCCGTTCGCTGCGCGCTCGTGACGAGCGCTGCAGCCGCTGTCGCGGGACCCGCATTCGCAGCTGGTCAGACGATTCAGGAAGTGGTCGTGACCGGTTCGCGCATCGCGCAACCGAATCTCGAGACCACCAGCCCGGTCACTCAGGTCACGGCGGATGACATCGCCGTGCAGGGTGTGACGCGCGTCGAAGACTTGATCAATCAATTGCCGCAGGCCTTCGCTGCCCAGAATGCCACCGTCTCGAACGCGTCCACAGGGACAGCAACGGTCAACCTGCGCGGCCTGGGTTCGAACCGTACGCTGGTGCTGATCGACGGCCGACGTATGCCGTACGGTGGCGTGACGAACTCCGCAGCCGACCTCAACCAGATCCCGGCCGCGATGGTCGAGCGCGTTGAAGTACTGACCGGCGGTGCATCCGCCGCGTACGGTTCGGACGCGATCGGCGGCGTCGTCAACTTCATCATGAAGAAAGATTTCGAGGGCGTGCAGTTCGATGCAATGTACGGCCTCTACCAGCACAACAACGATTACGGCGGCCCTGGCACTGTGAAGCTGCGCGATGTGATCGCAGGTCGTGCGCAGACGAACCCGTCGCAGTTCGCGCTGCCCGATGACAACGTCACCGACGGCGAAGCACGCGAATTCAACGTCACGATGGGCGTGAGCACCGAAGACGGCCGCGGCAACATTACTGCGTACGCCGGCGTTCGCGACAACAAGTCAGTGCTGCAGCGAGACCGCGACTACTCCGCGTGTTCGCTGGATTCGAACCCGACGGTGTCGTTCGCGTGCGGCGGCTCCGACACGGGCTTCCCGGGATACTTCTACGGCGGCGGCCAGGCGCTCACGATCGACTCGACCACGGGCAACACCTTCCGGAGCTACAACCCGGATGCAGACCGCTACAACTTCGGTCCTGCCAACTACTACCAGCGTCCGGACACGCGCTACGTGCTCGGCGCGATGGGTCACTACGAGCTGGCCGAAGTCGCCGACGTCTACACGCAGCTGATGTTCACGGACTACGAGTCGGTCGCCCAGATCGCTCCGGGCGGCAACTTCTTCAACACAACCACCATCAACTGCGACAACCCGCTTCTCTCCACGCAACAAGCCGACACCGTTGGCTGCGCCTCGGCGACGGATCCGGATGCGACGACGCCCGGCAACCAGGCCGTCGTGCCGCTGTTCATGGCACGTCGCAACGTGGAAGGCGGCGGCCGCCAGCAGCGGTTCGAGAACACCTCATTCCGCGCCCTGCTCGGTGTTCGCGGGCAGGTCACCGAAGACTGGGATTACGACGCGTCGGTCCAGTATTCGGCCGTCATCGCCGATCAGTCGGCCAACAACTACTTCCACAAGACGCGCGTGGCGCGTGCGCTGGACGTGCACGTCGACAATCGCCTCAATCCGGACGGTACGCCGGTCAGTCCGGCGACATTCGGCACGCCGCAGTGCGCCTCGTTCCTCAACGGGACCGACGCGAACTGCGTGCCGTACAACCCGTTCACGCTGGGCGGTGTGACCCCGCAGGCCCTTGCCTACATCCAGGTGCCCGGTCTGCAGCAGGGCAAGATCGAACAGGAGATCTACTCCGCGTCGATCACGGGCGACCTGGGGGCGTACGGGATCAAGATGCCGACGGCCACGCAGAGCATCAAGGTGGCGTTCGGTGTCGAAAGCCGTCGCGATACTCTGAAGAACGTGACCGACGATCCGACGTCGCAGGATCTCCTGTCCGGCACGGGCGGTCCGACGATCGGACTCTCAGGCTCCACGAAGGTGCTCGATCTGTTCACCGAGTTGCGCGTGCCGCTGGTGCAGGACCACACGTTCGCGGAACAGCTCGGGCTGGAACTGGCGTACCGGTACTCCGACTACGACCCGATCACGACCGACACCTACAAGGTCGGTGCGGACTGGGCGCCGGTGCAGGATGTCCGCTTCCGCGCGAGTTATCAGCGGGCTGTTCGCGCGCCAAACGTCGTCGAGCTGTTCACTTCGCAGGGCTTCAACCTGTTTGACCTGCCCGGCGATCCGTGCGGTGCGAATCTGATCGGCACAGCGGGCGAGGTCTCGCGCGAAGCGTGTCTCGCGAGCGGCGTGCCGGCTGCGGTGTTCGACGACCCAGCTCGCCGGGCGCGCCTGGACAGCGCCGCTGCCCAGTACAACTTCCTGCAGGGAGGCAGCCTGGACCTGGTGCCGGAAACCTCGGACACGTATACCTACGGCGTCATCATCCAGCCGCGGTTCCTGCCGAAACTGGCGGTGTCGATCGACTACTTCGACATCGCGATCGACGACGCGCTCACCCCACGCGGACCGGATTCGACATTGCAAGGCTGCTACTTCGGGCATGACCCCCTCTCGTGCTCACTGGTTCAGCGCGACCCCAATTCCGGCTCGCTGTGGCAAGGCGTCGGCCACGTCATCGACCTCAACACCAACATCGGTTCGCTGTCGACGAAGGGCGTGGATCTGAGCGCGAGCTACACGGGTGTCGAGCTCGGAGGCCTCGGCGAGTTGAGCTTCAACCTCGTCGGCACCTACCTCGATGAGCTGACGTACGTGTCGGGTATCGCCGCGGTAGCTCCGACGCAGTGCCAAGGTAAGTTTTCCGGGTCGCTGTGCGGCATTCCGAATCCCGACTGGCGGCATCACTTCCGCATCGGTTGGGAAACCCCATGGAACGTCGACCTGTCGCTCACGTGGCGCTACTACGCTGCGGTGAGCAACATCGTCGATGCGACCAAGCCGAACATCGACTACGAGCTCAGTGCACGCAGCTTCTTCGACCTCGCGGCCAACTGGGCGGTGACCGAGAAGGCGTCGGTGCTGCTCGGTATCAACAACATGCTGGACAAGGATCCGCCGCTGTCCTCGGCAGTAGGCACTACAGGTAACGGCAACACCTACCCGCAGACCTACGACTCTCTAGGCCGCTGGATCTTCATGCGCGGACAGATCTCGTTTTGAGCACCAGGCCCCTCCTGCGAGGGCTTTGGACGGCGGGCTTCGGCCCGCCGTTTTTTGCGCTCGTCGGGATCGTCGCGGTGTTCTGGACGACGATGTCGCGCGCGGAGGAATGCACGGAGTCGCCGCGCATGCACGCGCTCGATTTCTGGCTCGGACGGTGGGACGTGTCGCAGGGCGGTCGGCTCGCCGGCACCAACACGATCGAAACGACGCTCGATGGCTGCGCGATCTTCGAGCACTGGCGCGACGTCGAAGGAGGGCAGGGAACCAGCCTCTTCTATTACGACCGGGGCACGGCGCGATGGAAGCAAGTGTGGGTTACGGAACACGCGCTGGCAGTCGGCGGTGCGAAAGAGAAGATCGAGCAGGTCGAGCTCACAGCGACCGGCCGCATCCGATTCCAGGGGCAGTATCCGGCCGCGGAGCCGGGCACGATCCTTACGGATCGCACGACGCTGACTCGCCATGAAGACGGCACGGTGCGGCAGGTCATCGAGATCTCGAAGGATGCAGGACGAACGTGGCACACGGCCTTTGACGCGATCTACCACGCTGCTATCCGTTCCGCGTGCAGCACATCGCCTGATTCCGTAGCTGCCGCGCCACGCGCGCTCGTCGAGAACGACAATCGACGCGATCTCGAGGGCGTGTTGGCCGGGTACACAGATGATGCGGTGTGGCTCTCGCCGGATCAGGGCGTTGTCCGTCGCAGCGCGTTTCGGGCGCGGTATGAATCCGTGTTTCGCGACAATCGGCTGGCTTATGCCGCGGAGATCACGGAGGCCGGGGCGTCTGGCTTTTTAGGCTTCGTGCGGGGCCGGATCGGCGGCACGATCACGCCACTGGACGGCACTCCACCGCGCTCGATCAACGACACGTTTCTGGCCCTTACACGCTGCGAGGCGGGGCGCTGGCGCGTCTCCCACCTGATGTGGAGCCACCGCTGAGATCGATATCTGCAGTTTCTGCAACATCGGTCGATTGACCTGACGCTTCTGCGCAGTAGGCTACGGTCGGGGGATCGGCGAATGTTATTGATGCGATCACTGCCACGGCCCGAGGATCTGACGCGCAACTGCGAGTTTCGCCGTTCCTTTTACAAGGTCTGGGGCAAGGTCAACGCGATCCTCTGTGGGGCCGAGACCGACGCCGCGTACATGCCGTACATGCAAAGTCTCTCCATCAAGGCTTGCTGGGGCGGCACGGAGCGGTACTTCGTCGACAATCGCACGCTCAATGTCGATGACGACAGCTATCTCATCTTGAACGATCGGCGCACCTATGCCAGTTCGCTCCGCAGCGATCGGCCGGTGCGCTCGTTCAGCATCTTTTTCCAGCCGGGGTTCGCCGAAGAAGTGCTCGGCGGCATGCTCACGCCGCAGGATCGCATCCTGGACCGCTGCATGGAGCCGGAGCGCAGGTCCGTCGAGTTCGCAGAGCACCTGCGGCGGCACGATCGGCTCGTGACGCCGGTGCTGCGCTACATCGCGTTCCATGTCGACAAAGGGATCGATGACGAGGCGTGGTACGAGGAGCAGCTGAGCTTCCTGCTGGAGCGAATGCTCGGCAGTCATCGAATGACCGCGCAGGCGATGCAGTCGCTACCGGCCAGCCGTTCGGCGAAGCGGCTGGAGCTGTATCGCCGCCTGAGCTGGGGCCGCGACTTCATTCACAGCAACTATCATCGGTCGATCACGATCGACGACATGGCGCGCGCCGCGTGCCTCTCGAAGTTCCATTTCATCCGGCTGTTCCACGCGCTCGAAGGCGTGACCCCATACCGGTATCTGCAGCAGAAGCGCGTGGCAGCTGCGCAACGCCTCCTGGCGAATACGCAGCTGAGCCACGTAGAAATCGCCGACCAGGTCGGCTTCGATCATCGCTCCACCATGTTCCGCCACATGCGGCGCGTGACCGGCCGATCCGGTCGGCAGTGGCGCAGTCGCGCAACGGAGCCGGCTGCGTAACAGCTGTCATTGATCGCGACTTGGCGCGCCAGCGGCCGGTCGCTTATCGCCGAGCAGCCTGAGCAGGATCAACCCGCCGACGATCAATCCGGCAAACGACCCGCCGAGAAACGCGACGCCCGGTCCAGTCGGTGCGCTTTCCGCATGCTCGAGCAGCCATGCGTAGTACGCCGTGACGAAGCTGTTGTAGGTGGCGTGCAGCAGAATGCACGGCCACAGCGATCGGCAGCGCTCGTAGAGCCAGCCGCCCACGATGCCGATCGCGAACGCGGTCATGAACTGGTACACGTTGAGATGTGCGATGCCGAACAGCGCCGCGGACCACAGAATGGCGAAAGTGCGCGAGTAGCGGCGCAGGAAACCGCGCAGGATCACGCCGCGAAACAGCATCTCTTCGAGAACGGGCGCGACCAGGCAGGCGAACAGGATCGGCACCACGCCCGGCGCCATCGTCTCTTCGAAGCGCGCGATGTCGTCGGCGTTCATCGGGAACAGCCACTGCACGATCGTGTTGCCGGCGCCGGCGAGGAACACGAGTCCCGGCACTATCAACAGGATCGGCGCGGTGACGACCGTCATCGTCGCGACGACGGAATGCGTCGCCGGATGAAACAGCGCGCGATAGTTGATGCGCTTGTACGCCATCAGGGCAACGAACAGGATGCCGTTGCCGACCACGGTGATGAACGCGTAGACGTCGAGATCGTTCACGCCGGCCAGCAGGTCCGCGTCGAACACGAACGCGGCGACGAACATCTCGATCGCCATCAGCGCCGCGATCAGCAGCAGCGCCTGCAGGGCGCTCGGAAACGTCGGATGCTCCTCGCTCACTTCGACGGCGCTTCCAGACCTTTGCTGTACAGGACGCGACCGTCCGGCGTCACCAGGATCGCGTCGATGTCGTCGAGACGGTTGTAGATTTCGAGCGCTTTCTCCGGGCCGAGCACGAACGCGGTCTTCGACAAGCCGTCGGTGCGCGTCGCCGTCGGTCCGATGATCGTCGCGCTGCGCACCTTGCTCGCCGAGTGGCCGGTGCCGGGATCGATGATGTGGTGATAGCGCACGCCGTCTTCGTCGAAGTAGCGCTCGTAATCGCCGGAGGTCGAGATCGCGGCGTCCTCCAGCGGGATGCGGGCGATCACTTCGTCCTTGCGGTCCGGATGACGGATGCCGACCACCCACGGCTTGCCGAAGCGATCGCCGATGAGGCGGCTGTCGCCGCCGGCAGTGACCAGCGCGTGCTTGAAACCGAGCTTTTGCAGGATCGCGATGCCGCCGTCGACGGAGTGCCCCTTGGCGATGCCGCCGAGATCGATACGCACGCCGGGCTGCGTGAAGCGCACCGTATGCTGCGTCAGGTCGAGCACGACGTGCCGATAGTTCACGCCCGGCAGCGCTTCCTTGATCTGCTGCTCGCCGGGGCGCACGTGGTGCCGGAAGTCGTAGAGGTAGCCGACGCTCGCGTAGGTGATGTCGAAGGCGCCGTCCGTCTCGCGCGAATAGTCCAGCGCGGTGTTCAACAGGTCGAACAGCTCCGGGGAGATCTTCAGCGGGCCCTGCGCCGCGCGGGCATTGACCATCGACACTTCGCTGGTCGGCTTGTACGTGCTCATCGACTCATCGATCCGGCGCATTTCGGCCAGGACGGCCTCGATGGCGGCCTGTCCCTGCGCCTTGTCGTCGGCCCACAGCTCGACTGTGATCCGCGTGCCCATGATCCCGTCTTCGACCCGTTCCAGCCACTCGGCGCAGGCCAGGCCGGGCGCCAGCAGGCACAGCAGGGCGAGGAAATGCTTCATGTCCGTATGGTAGTGCACTCGGGCGCTTTCGGTATCATCGCGGCCCATGGAACAGTTCGACGTAGTCGTCATCGGCAGCGGCCCGGCGGGCGAGGGCGCGGCCATGACCGCCGCCAAGCATCACAAGAGCGTCGCGGTCATCGAGCGCTATTACGAAGTCGGCGGCGGCACCACGCATTGGGGCACGATTCCGAGCAAGGCGCTGCGCCACGCTGCGAAAATCCTGCACGACACGCGGCGCAATCCGCTGCTGCGCGAGTTCACCGACTCCTCGACCCTGACCTATCCCCAGCTGTTGAAGTCGGCGAACAAGGTGATCGAAACGCAGGTTGCCACCCGTCACCGCTTCTATGAGCGCAACCGTGTGCCGATCTACTCCGGCGAAGCGTCGTTCGTCGACGCGCACACGCTCGAAGTGCAGCCCGCGAACGGCAAGCCGGTGCGGGTGGCCGGCAAGCACATCGTGATCGCCGCCGGCTCGCGGCCGTATCACCCGCCCGATCTCGACTTCACGCATGACCGGATCCGCGACAGCGATACGATCCTGCACTACGGGCAGCATCCGTTCGCGGTCACGATCTACGGCGCCGGCGTCATCGGTTGCGAGTACGCGTCCATCTTCGTGAACCTCGGCGTCAAGGTGACGCTGGTCAATACGCAGGACCGGCTGCTGTCCTTCCTCGACGACGAGATCGCCGAAGCGCTGTCCTATCACCTGCGCGAGCAGGGCTGCGTCATCCGCCACAACGAGCAGTTCAAGGAGCTCGAGGCGCGCGAGCGCGACGTGGTGCTGCACCTGGAGTCAGGCCGCAAGATCAAATCCGACGTGCTGCTGTGGGCGAACGGTCGCACCGGCAACTCCAATGCGCTCAAGCTGGAGAACGCGGGGCTCACCAGCAACCAGCGCGGGCAGATTGCCGTCAACCGTCAGTATCAGACGTCCGTGCCGCACATCTACGCCGTGGGCGATATCGTCGGTCCGCCGGCGCTCGCCAGCGCGGCCTATGTGCAGGGCTCGCACGCGGTCGCGCACATTCTCGATCCGCAGGTCGCGCCGCATCGCCTGGAGATGATCCCGAGCGGCATCTACACGATCCCCGAGATTTCCTCGATCGGCCGCACCGAGCGCGAGCTGCAGGAAGCGAAAGTGCCGTACGAAGTCGGGCACTGCGCGTTCAAGAACCTGGCGCGCGCCCAGATGACCGAAGAGCGCGTCGGCATGCTCAAGATCATCTTTCACGCGGAGAACATGACGGTGCTAGGCGTGCATTGCTTCGGCGACGGCGCTTCCGAGATCGTGCACATCGGCCAGACCGTCATGGCCAGCGCCGACATCAACAACATCCATTACTTCACCGGCACGACATTTAACTACCCGACGATGGCGGAGGCGTATCGTGTCGCCGCCTACAATGGCATCAACCGACTGACCTGATTCGATAACCCGAAGGAGCCTGCGATGAGCATTGCCAAAGAATTCCGTGAATTTGCAGTCAAGGGCAACGTCGTCGACATGGCAGTCGGCATCATCATCGGCGCGGCGTTTGGCAAGATAGTCAGCTCGCTGGTCAGCGACGTGGTCACGCCGCCGCTCGGCTACATCATCGGCGGGGTGGATTTCACCAAGCTCGCCGTGACGCTGCCGCCGATGCTGGAGGGCGCCGAGGCTGTCACGATCCGCTACGGCGTGTTCCTGCAGGCGCTGTTCGATTTCATCATCGTCGCGTTCGCGATCTTCATGATCGTGAAGCTGATCAACAACCTGCGCCGCAAGGAAGAGGCCAAGCCTGCCGCCCCGCCGGCCCCGCCGCGGCAGGAAGTGCTGCTGGAAGAGATCCGGGACCTGTTGAAGAACAGATAAGAGAGTATCGCCAAGGGCGCCAAGTCAAGAGAAAGCACGCCAAGCAAATTCTTGAAGTCAGAAACTTGGCGAGCTTCTTCCGGCCTGTGCGCCTTGGCCAGACTCTCTTAGGCAAGCGCCGCGAACGCGGCGCGCGTGAGATTTTCAGGCGCGTCGGCGGTGCAGGCGACGTCGTCTTCGACGCGGATGCCGCCGTAGGGCCGGAATTCCTCGACCCGGTGCCAGTTGATGTGCCGGCCGTGAGCGCCTTTGCGCGCTTCTTCGAGCAGCATCTCGATGAAGTACAGACCGGGCTCGATCGTCACCACGAAACCCGGCTCGAGCGTGCGCGTGAGCCGCAGATACGGATGACCCGGCGGCGTCGCTTTGCGTGTGCCCGTTGCATCGACGCTGAAGCCGGAGACGTCGTGCACCTGCAGACCGAGCAGGTGGCCGACGCCGTGCGGAAAGAACACACCTGACAGACCGCTCGACACCGCATCCGCGGCCGATAATGTGATGACGCCTGATTCGTGCAGCAGACCGGCGATGCGCATATGCGCGTCGAGGTGGATCTTCGCGTAGTCGACGCCGCTGCGAACCTGCGCACACAACTGCAGCTGGAGCGTCTCCATGCCAGCGATGAGGGCGGCGAAGTCGCCATCCGCGGCGGCGTAGGTCCGCGTGACATCGGCCGCATACGCGTGGAACTGCGCGCCGGCATCGATCAGGAACGAGCGATGCTCAGCGGGCGCTTCGCGTTCCTGGTGCTGATAATGCAGCACCGCTGCATTGGTATTGAGCGCGACGATGCTGGAGTAGGGCAGGTCGCGTTCCGAATGTCCCGTGGCGCGCACGTACGCCATGTGAATCTCGTACTCCGACTTGCCGGCGCGGAACGCAGCTTCGGCGGCCACGTGCCCGCGCGCTGCGGCGTGCGACGCGTGGCGCATGCACTCCAGCTCATACTCCGTCTTGATTGCGCGCGGATAGTGCAGCCGCTGCAGCAGTACATCGGGGTTGCTCTCGGCGAAACCCCACTCCGCGAACTGCGGTTGCCACTCGCCAATGAATGCGCAACGGCCCAAGTGAGTGAGGTGGCGGCGCGCTTCGCCCGGCTCGCGAATCACTTCGATCTGGAAATGATGCGTCCAGAAGCCGTGGGGCAGCGAGGGCGGCTTGTGCCAGTAGTCGGCCGGTTGCAGGAAGATCAGTCGCGACTTCTCGCCCGGCCGGTAGATCAGCCAGCAATCGACGGCGTCCTCCAGCGGCACCCACAGCTTGAAATGCGGATTCGGCTTGAACGGATACGAGTGGTCGTCGAGGAACAGCATGTGCGGGCTGCCCGCATGAATTGCGAGCGTGTCGAAGTTGCAAGCCGCCATCGCCTCGTCGGCGCGCCGACGCTGAATGCGGATGTGTTCGTCGAAGAGTGAAGCGAGCATGGCCGTGGGCTCTCGTCGAGATGTCAACGTTTCGTCATTTCAATGTTTCGTCAATGTCGCCGCGTGCACACACGCGTGAAACACTGGAATTTCCAGGTTCAAATCGCTGCGGGAACACACTAGAATTCTGCGCGTTCTCTGTCCACCTTCATCAGTCAAAGGGTGATTATTCACATGAACACAAAAATGATTCTCGCCGCCATCGCGCTGTCTCTGTCGTTGGCCGCGTGCGCGAAGAAGGAAGAGCCCGCCGAAGCTGCCCAGGACGCCGCTGCAACGGCGAGCGAGGCTGCTGGCGACGCGCAGCAGGCCGCGGGTGATGCGCAGCAGGCTGCTGGCGACGCCGCCGCTGCCGCTGGCGACGCCGCTGCTCCGCCGGCTGGCGAGACCACGCCGCCCGCCGATCAGCCGCCGGCTCAGCCGCAGCAGTAATCGACTTACTGAGTCACTCAGTAATCGACGCAGTTTCGACGAGGAATCGTCGAGCTAGGATACCGGGCGGGGAGTCCCCGCCCGGTGTCCCACGGAGCGGAGCCTCCCTTCAGGACGTAGCACGGGGAGGTGGGCCGTGACAGTCAGCATCCGCGACGCACAGAACTCTACGCAGGATCGCACCTGGATCCAGGCGCAATACCCGGAGTATCTGGAAGACCTTTCGCAGCAGAGCATGAACACCGGGATGTTCCCGGCGAAGGGCGAATACGGCGAGCGCGAGCAGGAGCTGATGGCGCGCTGGTTCGCCGACGATACCTCGCACCCGCTGATCATCCTGAAGAACGACAAGCCCGCCGGCTTCGCGCTGGTGAGCCGTCCGCCGCGTCATCAGCGGGCGCAGGTCGACTTCCGCATGGCCGATTTCTTCATCTCGCCGCGCTCGCGCCGCCTCGGCATCGGCCGCGACGCCGCCGCACTGATCTTCAACCGCTTCGCCGGCACGTGGGAAATCGTCGAGTTCGTCTACAACAAGCCGGCCGTGCAGTTCTGGCGCGCGATCGTCGGTGGGTACACCGGCGGCAAGTTCAAAGAGTCGATCTCCCAGGGGGAAGTGCGCCAGGTGTTCGTGTCGGGCAAGCCCAGGGCCGGAAGATAGCAGTCAGGCTATCTTTTTTTTCCGCTGCGGCTTTGCTTTTCGCTGCATCACCGACCGCAGATAGTGTCCGGTGAACGAGTTCTCGTTCGCCGCAATCTCTTCGGGTGTGCCGGTCGCGACGATCGTGCCGCCGCCGGCGCCGCCTTCCGGCCCGAGGTCGACGATCCAGTCCGCCGTCTTGATCACGTCGAGGTTGTGCTCGATCACCACGATCGTGTTGCCCTCGTCGCGCAGACGGTGCAGCACGCCGAGCAGCTGCTCGATGTCGTAGAAGTGCAGGCCGGTCGTCGGCTCGTCGAGGATGTAGAGCGTGCGTCCGGTCGAGCGCTTCGACAGTTCCTTGGCGAGCTTCACGCGCTGCGCCTCGCCGCCG
Source organism: Steroidobacteraceae bacterium (assembly GCA_044866955.1). GTDB lineage: Bacteria > Pseudomonadota > Gammaproteobacteria > Steroidobacterales > Steroidobacteraceae > Steroidobacter. The sequence goes on along the minus strand of JBIOUH010000007.1, from coordinate 28,692 downwards.
GAGAGCGTCGTCGCGTTCTGCCCGAGACGGATGTACGACAGGCCGACGTCCATCAGCGTTTGCAGCTTCGGCGCGATCGCCGGCGCATGCCGGAAGAAATCGAGCGCGTCCTCGACCGTCATCTCCAGCACTTCGTTGATGTTCCTGCCCTTGTAGCGGATCTCGAGCGTCTCGCGGTTGTAGCGGCGGCCCTTGCAGACGTCGCACGGCACATATACGTCCGGCAGGAAGTGCATCTCGACCTTGATCACGCCGTCGCCCTGGCACGCTTCGCAGCGGCCGCCTTTGACGTTGAAGCTGAAGCGGCCGGCTTCGTAGCCGCGCGCACGCGCTTCGGGAACGGCCGCAAAGATGTCGCGGATCGGCGTGAACAGGCCGGTGTACGTCGCCGGGTTGGAGCGCGGCGTGCGGCCGATCGGGCTCTGATCGATGTCGATCACCCGATCGATGTGCTCCAGCCCCTCGACGCCGTCGTTCGGCGCCGGATCCGTGGAGGCGTCATTGAGCTTGCGCGCGACGAACTGGTACAGCGTGTCGTTCACGAGCGTCGACTTGCCCGAGCCGGAAACGCCGGTGACGCACGTCATCACGCCGAGCGGAATGTCGACGGTGACGTTGCGGAGATTGTTGCCGCGCGCGTTGCTGATGCGCAGCTTGCGGTCGTCCTGGCGCGGCGTGCGCATCGGCGGAATCGCGATGGCGCGCTGGCCCGAGAGGTACTGGCCGGTGATCGAATCCTTGCACTCGGCGATCTCGTCGGGCGTGCCTTGCGCGATCACGCGGCCGCCGTGCACGCCGGCGCCGGGGCCGAGATCCACCACGTGGTCGGCGTGACGGATCGCATCTTCGTCGTGCTCGACGACGATCACGGTGTTGCCGAGGTCGCGCAGGCGGTCCAGCGTGCGCAGCAGCCGCTCGTTGTCGCGCTGGTGCAAGCCGATCGACGGCTCGTCGAGGATGTACATCACGCCGACCAGGCCTGAGCCGATCTGGCTCGCGAGCCGGATGCGCTGCGCCTCGCCGCCGGAGAGCGTGTCGGCGCTGCGATCGAGCGTCAGGTAGTCGAGGCCGACGTCGCTGAGGAAGCGCAGCCGCTCGTGGATCTCCTTGACGATCTTCGCGGCGATCTCGCCGCGCCAGCCTTCGAGCTTCAGGTCATCGCTGAACTGCAGCGCGTCGCTGACCGCGAGCTTCGCGATGTCCGGCAGCGTGCGCTCGGCGACGAACACGTTGCGTGCCGCGCGATTCAGACGTGTGCCGCCGCACTCCGGGCAGGGCTGGTTGCTCAGGTATTTCGCGAGCTCCTCGCGCACCGCGAGCGATTCGGTTTCGCGATAACGGCGCTCCAGGTTCGGAATCACGCCTTCCCACTTGTGCGCGCGACGCATCGTGCCGCCGCGTGCGTCGACGTAGCGGAAGTCGATCTTGTCGTCGCCGCTGCCATACAAGACCACCTTCTGGTGCTTGGGCAACAGGTCCTGCCACGGCTCTTCGACGTCGAATTTGTAGTGGCGAGCGAGCGATTGCACCAGCGCGAAGTAGTAGGCGTTGCGGCGATCCCAGCCGCGGATCGCGCCGCCGGCCAGGGACAGGTGCGTGTGGTGAACGACGCGCGCCGGATCGAAGAACTGCTGCACGCCGAGGCCCGAGCACGTCGGGCACGCGCCGGCCGGGTTGTTGAACGAGAACAGCCGCGGCTCCAGCTCGGCAATGCTGTAGCCGCAGATCGGGCAGGCGAACTTGTCGGAGAACACCAGCTCTTCGCGCTTCGGCTCGTCCATGAACGAGACGCGAGCCACGCCATCCGCGAGGCGCAGCGCGGTCTCGAAGGATTCGGCGAGCCGCTGGCCCGCGTCGGGGCGCACCTTGAGCCGATCCACGACCGCCTCGATCGTGTGCTTCTTTTTCGCATCCAGCCTGGGCGGCGTCTCGAGCTCGGTCACGATTCCGTCGATGCGCGCGCGCACGAAGCCCTGGCCGCGCAGTTGCTCGATCACGTGCGCGTGCTCGCCCTTGCGTGCATCGATCAACGGCGCGAGCAGCAGGATCGGCGTGCCTTCCGGCAGGCGCAGCACCTGGTCGACCATCTGGCTCACCGTCTGCGCCAGCAGGTCCAGGCCGTGGTCCGGGCAGCGAGGGATGCCGACGCGCGCGAACAGCAAACGCAGGTGGTCGTAGATCTCCGTGACAGTGCCGACCGTCGATCGCGGGTTGTGGGACGTGGACTTCTGCTCGATCGCGATCGCCGGCGACAGGCCCTCGATCGAATCGACGTCGGGCTTTTCCATCATCGACAGGAACTGGCGCGCGTACGCCGACAGCGACTCGACGTAGCGGCGCTGGCCCTCCGCGTAGATCGTGTCGAACGCGAGCGAGGACTTACCCGAGCCGGACAGGCCCGTGAACACGATCAGGCGGTCCCGCGGCAGCTCCAGGTCGATGTTGCGCAGGTTGTGGGTCCGCGCGCCGCGGATGAGGATCGAGGGCATTGGGCTTCAGAAGTTGAGGGCGTTTCCGGACCGATCAATATACGCAAAATGGCCATCCGCCGGCGAAATCGGCCTGCCCGCCGGGCCCGCACCCGCTACAATTCGCCCCCTATTCGAATGAGGGGTCGGTCATGGCGCGCGGCATCAACAAAGTCATTCTGGTGGGCAATCTCGGGGCGGATCCCGACACGCGCTATATGCCGAGCGGCAAGGCCGTCACGAACATCCGCGTCGCCACCAGCGAGTCCTGGAAGGACAAGCAGACCGGCGACATGCAGGAGCGCACCGAATGGCACAGCATCGTCATGTACGACAAGCTGGGCGAAATCGCCGCGGAATACCTGCGGAAGGGCTCGCAGGTGTACATCGAGGGCAAGATCCGCACCCGTAAATGGCAGGACAAGGAAGGCAAGGACCGCTATACGACCGAGATCATCGCCGACCAGATGCAGATGCTCGGAGGCCGCGGAGGCGGCGGTGGAGCGTCCAGCGAGCCTCGTGAGCCGCGCAGCCAGTCCCGCCAGACTCCGGCCTCCGACGACAGATCAGACCGTTCGACGGCGCCCGTGGACGAGGCTGGCGGCGGCGGCGAATTCGACGACGATATCCCGTTCTAGCGGCTACTTAGTTAAATCAGGCGGTTAGGGCGCATAGCTGTCCCATGCCTTTCGTCTTTATCCGCACCTTCGGCTGTCAGATGAACGAGTACGACTCCGCCAAGATGGTGGACGTGCTGCGGGAGTCACAGGGCTACGAGGTGACCGACGACCCAGCGCAGGCCGACCTGCTGCTGCTCAACACCTGCTCGGTGCGCGAGAAGGCGCAGGAGAAGGTGTTCTCGCAGCTCGGCGGCTGGAAGCAGCTGAAGAAGGCCAAGCCGCACCTGCTGATCGGCGTCGGCGGCTGCGTCGCGAGCCAGGAGGGCGACGGCATCACCCGGCGCGCGCCGTACGTGGACCTGGTTTTCGGTCCGCAGACGCTGCACCGCCTGCCGGAGATGATCGACGAGCTCAAATCGAGCGGCCGCTCCGTCGTCGACGTGAGCTTCCCCGAGATCGAGAAGTTCGACGCGATGCCCGAGCCGCGCGCCGAGGGTGCGACCGCGTTCGTATCGGTCATGGAAGGCTGCAGCAAGTACTGCACGTTCTGCGTCGTGCCGTACACGCGCGGCGAAGAGGTGAGCCGTCCGTTCGAATCCGTCATGAGCGAGATCCGCAGCCTGGCAAGCCAGGGCGTGCGCGAGATCACGCTGCTCGGCCAGAACGTCAATGCGTACAACGGCCCGATGGCGGACGGCACCTTGTGCGATCTCGGCACGCTGATCTACTACGTCGCCGAGGTGCCCGGTATCGAGCGCATCCGCTTCACGACCTCGCATCCGGTGGAGTTCAAGGACTCGCTGATCGAGGCGTATCGCGACATTCCGCAGCTGGCGAATTATCTGCACCTGCCGGTGCAGTCGGGCTCGGACCGCATTCTCGCGGCGATGAAGCGCGGCTACACCACGCTCGAGTACAAACAGAAGATCCGCAAGCTGCGCGCAGTGCGGCCGCAGATCAGCCTGTCGTCCGACTTCATCGTCGGCTTCCCGGGCGAGACGCAGCGCGATTTCGACGCCACGATGAGCCTGATCGCCGAGGTCGGCTTCGACCAGTCCTTCAGCTTCATCTACAGCCGGCGGCCCGGCACGCCGGCCGCCTCGCTGCCCGACGACGTCACGCACGAAGAGAAACAGCAGCGGCTCGCGGCCCTGCAGGAGCGCGTCGACGGCCAGTCGCAGGCCATCAGCCGCACGATGGTCGGAACGAAGCAGCGCGTACTGGTCGAGCGGCCGTCCAAGAAAGACTCGCAGCAGCTCGCCGGGCGCACCGAGAACATGCGCTGGGTGAACTTCGACGGCCCGCAGGCGTTGATCAACCGATTCGCCGACGTTCTGATCACGGAGGCATTGCCGAACTCGCTGCGCGGCCGGCTTGCATGAGCGCATCCATCGCAACGCGCGATCTCGCGTTCGAGCCGGTCGACAATGCACGGCTCGCCAATTTCGTCGGCCCCATGGACGAGAACCTGCGGCAGGTCGAGCAGCGCCTGAGCGTGCAGGTGCGCCGGCGCGGCGGCTGGCTCGAAATCTCCGGTACTCCCGAAGCGACCCTGATGGCCGAGCACGTGCTGCGGCACTTGTTCGATCTCTCCGCGACCGAAACGCTGACACCGGACCGCGTCCACCTCGCCGTGCAGGAAGCGCGCATGGACCCGGGTCCGCTCGTAGTCACGCGCTCTGCCGACGAGGTGACGATACACACGCAGCGCGGCGGCGTTCGCGGCCGCGGTGCGAATCAGCGCCAGTACCTGATGAACATTCATACGTGCGACCTGACGTTCGGTATCGGGCCCGCCGGCACCGGCAAGACGTATCTCGCCGTGGCCTGCGCCGTCGAGGCGCTGCAGACCGATCGCGTGCGACGCATCGTGCTGGTGCGGCCGGCAGTCGAAGCGGGCGAGCGTCTCGGCTTCCTGCCGGGCGACATCGGGCAGAAGGTCGATCCGTACCTGCGGCCGATGTACGACGCGCTCTACGACATGATGGGCTTCGACCGCGTCGCGCGGGCGATCGAGCGGCAGGTCATCGAGATCGCGCCGCTCGCCTTCATGCGCGGCCGCTCGCTCAACGATTCGTTCATCATTCTCGACGAGGCGCAGAACACCTCGGTGGAGCAGATGAAGATGTTCCTCACGCGCATGGGCTTCGGCTCGAAGGCGGTCGTGACCGGCGACATCACGCAAACCGACCTGCCGAAGCAGCAGCTCTCCGGCCTCAGGCATGTGATCAACGTGCTGCCGGGCGTGGAGGGCGTGGCGTTCACTCATTTCACGTCGAAGGACGTCGTGCGTCATCCGCTCGTACAACGCATCGTGCAGGCTTACGAGCGCTCCGCCCCGGACAAATCTGCTTGAGGGTGACCGTGCAGATCGCAACCCGCAGGATCGGAGTGCCCCACGCGCGCAGCTTCGCGCGCTGGGCGAACGCTGCATGTGCTGCCGGCATTGCGCGCAGCCGATCGCAGGCTACGGAGCTGACGATTCGTGTGGTCGGCGCGGCGGAGAGCCGCCGGCTGAACCGCACCTGGCGCGGCAAGGACAAGCCGACGAATGTGCTGTCATTCGCCGCCGATGCGCCGGTGCTCGGCGATCTCGCCATTTGCGCGCCGGTCGTAGCGCGCGAGGCGCGCGAGCAAGGCAAGTCACCCGCGGCGCATTGGGCGCACATGGTCGTGCACGGGGTCCTGCACCTGCTCGGCTACGATCACGAGAACGATCGCGATGCGGCGCGGATGGAAGCGCGCGAAACGAAGATCCTGGCTCAACTCGGAATGCCGAATCCTTATGGCTGAAGACCAAGGTTCGACCGGCCGCTGGCTGCGGCGGATCACCGACACATTGAGCGGCGAGCCGCGCGATCTCGACAGTCTGATCGAGACGCTGTCGCAGGCGCGCCAGCGCGGGCTGATCAACGCCGACGCGTTCGAGATGCTCGAAGGCGTGCTGCGCGTCGCAGAGCTGCAGGTGCGCGACATCATGGTGCCGCGCTCGCAGATGACCATCGTCAACCGCGACGATCCGCCGGAGGACATCCTGCCGGTCGTCATCGAGTCGGGGCACTCGCGCTTCCCGGTGATCGGCGAGGACCGCGACCAGGTCGTCGGCATCCTGCTCGCCAAGGACCTGCTGCGCTACTTCGCCGAAGGCGGCCGCGAGGACTTCGATATCAAGGAGGTGCTGCGCCCGGTGGCGTTCATCCCGGAGAGCAAGCGCCTCAACGTGCTGCTGAAGGAATTCCGCGTCAGCCATCACCACATGGCGATCGTGGTCGACGAATACGGCGGCGTCGCCGGCCTGGTCACGATCGAAGACGTGCTGGAGCAGATCGTCGGCGACATCGGCGATGAGTACGACGTCGAGGACGATCTGGACATCCGCAAGGAAGGCGAGCGCCAGTTCACGGTCAAGGCGCAGACGCGCATCGACGAGTTCAACTCTTTCTTCGGCACCGAGTTCAGCGACGAGGAGTTCGACACCATCGGCGGCCTGGCGATGAACTATCTCGGCCGGCTGCCGCGCCGCGGCGAGTCGTTCGTGCTCGGCGGCCTGGAATTCAAGGTCCTGCGCGCCGACCGCCGCCGCATCGACATGCTGCGCGTCGTGCCGCCGCGCGACATCGTGCCGAAGGAAGAGTGAAGCGCATCCTGCAGAGCGGCTGGGCGACGTGGCTGGCGCTGCCCGTCGGCGCCGCGGTCTCGCTCGCATTCGCACCGTTCGGCTGGTGGCCGCTCGCGATCCTGGCCACTGCATATCTCTTCGCCGTCTGGCACGAAGCGACGCCGCGGCACGCGGCGTGGAGCGGCTTCCTGTTCACGGCCGGCACATTTCTCGCCGGCACTTACTGGCTCTATCACAGTGTCTATCAGATCGGGCGTGCGCCGATCGTGCTGACGATCTTCGTGATCGTGGCGATCGCGGCGGTGATGGGGACGTATACGGCGATCCTCGGATACGTGCTCACGCGCTGGGTTCGCGTGCCAGGCGCGCTGCGCTGGCTGCTGGTGCTGCCGGCGGCCGTTGCCCTGGTCGAGTGGTTCCGCGGCTGGTTCCTCAGCGGTTTCCCGTGGCTGCAGCTGGGCTACACCCAGACCGACGCACCGCTCGCCGGCATCGCGCCGCTCGGTGGCGTCTATGCGGTGTCTTTCGCGGTGGCGCTGTCGGCCGGCGCGCTCGTCGCTTTTGCGTTCGGCAACGCCCGAGCGCGCATCACCGCGGGCTGTGCTGTCGCTGGCGTGTGGATCCTCGGCTTCGCGTTGTGGGGTCGCGAGTGGACGCAGCCCACCGGCGTGCCGGTGACGGTCGCGATCGTGCAAGGTGCCGTTCCGCAGGAAATGAAGTGGGACCAGGAGCAGTTCGAAGCGACGCTCGACTTGTATCGCGACCTCACCGCGCCGCACCTCGGCGCGAAGATCATCGTCTGGCCCGAGTCCGCGCTCGCCGCGCCGGTGCACATGCTTGGCGGGTTTCTCGGACCGGAGTGGGAAGCCACGAAGCGTGCCGGATCGACGCTGGTGCTCGGACAGCTGCGGCGCGATCCGCGGCGCGAGATCTATTACAACGCGGTGCTCGCGCTCGGCGACGAGCCGCAGTGGTACGCGAAGCGCCGGCTGGTGCCGCTCGCGGAATTCTTTCCCGTGCCGGACTGGATGCGCGACTGGCTCAAAGGCATGGAGCTGCCTTACAGCGGCTTCGAGCCGGGCGGCGATTCGCAGCCGGCGCTCGATGCGGCAGGCCAGAAGCTCGGCATCTCGATCTGTTACGAGGACGCGTATGCGTCGGATCAGTTGGCGGTGCTGAAGCAAGCGACGCTGCTCGTCAACGTGACCAATGACGCCTGGTTCGGCGAGTCGACGGCGGCCCATCAGCACCTGCAGATCAGCCGGATGCGCGCGCTGGAAGCGGGTCGCACGCTGCTGCGCGCCGCAAACGACGGCATCTCCGCGATCATCGGTCCGGACGGCCGCGTGACTTCTACATTGCCGCGCTTTCAGCCGGGTGTGCTCACCGGCAGCGTTCAGCCGAGGGTCGGACTGACCCCCTATGCCCGGTTCGGCAACTGGCCGATCGTGATCTTGAGCCTTGCGATTATGCTCGGGGCCCTCGCGCTCGGTGCGGGAACGGCGTTACGATCCCGCCGGGGAGTTCAGTCGTTGCAGGGAGATGTGCCATGACTGTTTCATTGTCAGTTTCAGCCGCAGCTGCGGTGCTCGTCATGCTGTGCGGATGCGCGGCGACGCCGGACAAGAAAGACGCGCCTCAGCAGCAAACGCAGCAGTCCGAACGCCAGACTTACAAACCGACCGGCTCGCACATCGTCGAGCGCTCCGACGGCAAGAAGTCTCCCAAGAACAGCAGCAGCGCTCCGGTCCAGGACCTGAAAGACTCGCCCGCGGTCACGGTCCTCCAGAATCAAGCCCCGAAGTGAGGATTGCCCTATCATTGGCCGATTGAGGTCGGCCAGATGGTAGGCGCGTGGACAATCTGCTTCAGGTCATTCTGCTCGGGGTCATCGAGGGCATCACCGAATTTCTGCCGATCTCCAGCACCGGCCACCTGCTGATCGCTCAGCACTGGCTCGGTGCGCGCTCCGAATTATTCACCGTAGCCATCCAGGCGGGGGCAATCCTCGCAGTCGTCGCGATCTACTGGCGGCGCCTGTGGGACCTGACTTTGAACCTCGCGCAGCCCGCCAATCGTAATTATCTGTTCAAGCTGCTGACGGCTTTCATCATCACGGTCGTCGGCGGCTTCGCAGCGAAGCTGCTGGGTCTGGAGCTGCCCGAGACCGTGGCGCCGGTTGCGTGGGCGATGGTGGTCGGCGGTCTGGCGATCTTCCTGATCGAGGCCTACACCGAGCGCAAGCCCCGCAGCGAGGAGCTCACGTGGAACGTCGCGTACTGGGTCGGCCTCGCGCAGATCCTGGCGGCGGTGTTTCCGGGCACGTCACGCTCTGCCGCGACGTTGTTCGCGGCGATGCTCGCGGGAATGACCTCGCGGCCGGCAGCTGCGGAGTTTTCGTTTCTACTGGCGATTCCGACGATGTTCGCAGCCACGGCCTACGAGCTGTTGAACCTTTATCGCCACGACCAGCTCGCACAGGAGCATTGGACCGACCTCGGCGTGGGCTTCGTCGTTTCGGCGATCGTGGCCTTCATCGCGGTGAAGTGGCTGCTGACGTACATCCAGACGCATCGCTTCACCGTATTTGCGTGGTACCGGATCATTGCAGGCGTCGCGTTGCTGGCGCTCGTCAACTGATGCGCCTGGGAGCCGGGCAAAAGTCGCGCCTTTTGACGGGCGTTGCAGCCGTCGAAAGGGCCTCGGCCACTTTCGACCAACAGGAAAGGTCATGTCGAAACGCCTGACGCAATACATCCTCATCGCCCTGGTGCTCGGCATCGTCGCCGGCTACGTCGTCAACAGCTCGTTCTCCGGCTCCGCAGAGACGTTCGCCGCCCGCGTCGAATTGCTGCCGTTCGCATTCCTGCGCCTCATCAAGATGATCATCGCGCCGCTGGTCTTCTCGACCCTGGTGGTCGGCATCGCGAAGATGGGCGACATCAACACGGTCGGACGCGTCGGCGGCAAGGCGCTCGGCTGGTTCATCTTCGCTTCGCTTCTGTCGCTGACGCTTGGCCTGATCCTGGTGCAGACGCTCGAACCCGGCAAGGTCATGCAGCTCGAGATCCCGGACGCGGCCGCCGCAGCGAGCTCCGGCGTGCAGGGCGGGGCGCTGACGCTCAAGGGATTCATCGAGCACCTGATCCCGACCAGCGCGGCCGACGCGATGAGCCGCAACGAGATCCTGCAGATCGTCGTGTTCTCGCTGTTCTTCGGCGTCGCGATGGCGGCGCTCGGCGAGCGCGGCCGCGTCGTGATCGATGTGCTCGACTCCGTCTCGCACATCATGCTGAAGGTGACCGGCTACGTGATGCTGTTCGCGCCGCTCGCGGTGTTCGGCGCGCTGGCCGGCATCGTCGCGAAGGAGGGGCTCGAGATCATCGGCGTCTACGGGATCTTCATGGGCGAGTTCTATCTCGGCCTGATCATTCTGTGGGCGCTGCTCATCACGCTCGGCGGGCTCATCATCGGTCCGCGGATCCTGCGGCTGATCCGGCGCGTGCGCGAGCCGACGATCCTGGCGTTCTCGACCGCGAGCTCCGAAGCCGCGTACCCGAAGACGCTCGAAGAGCTGGAGCGCTTCGGCTGCAGCAATCGCGTCGCAAGCTTCGTGCTGCCGCTCGGCTACTCGTTCAACCTCGACGGCTCGATGATGTATTGCACGTTCGCGGTGATGTTCATCGCGCAGGTGTACGGCATCGAGCTGTCGTTCGGTCAGCAGCTGATGATGGTCGCGATCCTGATGCTGACGTCCAAGGGCATGGCCGGCGTGCCGCGCGCCTCGCTGGTCGTCATTGCCGCGACGCTCGGCCAGTTCGGCATTCCCGAAACCGGCCTGCTGCTGCTGCTCGGCGTCGATCACTTCCTCGACATGGGCCGGTCCGCGACCAACGTCATCGGGAACAGTATCGCCACGGCGGTCGTCTCCAAGTGGGAAGGCGAGCTGCGCACCGAGGACGAAGTGGAGGCGCAGCGGTCGCGTTCCGGGGTGGGTCAGGCTTCAGCCTGACTGCGATGCCCGAAAGGGCCACTGGCCGCTCGTTAGGGGTCCCCCTTATACTCCGCGCGTCATGAACCGCAGGCTTTTCAGGAAATGGGCGCGATGGCTGCTGCCGCTATTGGTGGCGCGCGCGTTTCTGCCTGTCGGTTTCATGCTGGCCACGCAGGCGGATGGCTTGCAGCTGGCGTTCTGTCCGGATCAAGTGGTGGCGGTGGCGCATGTTGGCCACGGTGACGGTCACCAGCAGCACAACGGGCATCTCGATCCGCCTTGCCCGTTCGCCGTCGCGGCAGTTGCTGCGAACATCGACGTTCCGCATCTCGACACCGCCGCCGTCCTGACGGCGGAACAGCTCATTCCGGAGCGCTCGATCGCCGTGCCGCTGGCCGGCCCGCAGCGCACCGATCGCATTCGCGGTCCGCCTTCGCTCTCCTGAAGCACTGATCTCTACCGACGGCCCAGTCGGTGCACGCGCGATACAGCGTGCGACATGCTTGCTTGGAGATTCTCATGGTTACCCGTATCGCTGCGGCGACAGCTTTTCTGTCGCTCGCACTCATTTCACTGGCGCACGCGCAAGGTGTCGCCAGCGACAAGCTCATTGAATCGATCACTGTGACCGCCGAGCGCCAGCACGTCGACCTCGACGTGCCTGCGCCGACGGCATCGAAGACCGCGGAGGACCTGCGTGCGCAGAACCTCGTCAACCCCGAGGACGCACTCAAGTACGTCCCGAACCTGACGATTCGCAAGCGCTACATCGGCGACCGCAACGCGCTGATCGGCGGCCGCAGTTTCTCGACGTTGCAGGCGCCGCGCGGCCTGGTGCTGATGGACGGCTATCTGCTGTCCAACTTCCTCGGCCGCTTCGACGCGCCGCGCTGGAACATGATCTCGCCGGAGGAGATCGACCGGATCGATGTGCTGTACGGCCCGTATTCGGCGCTCTATCCCGGCAACTCGATCGGCTCCACCGTCCAGGTTCGCACGCGCCGTCCGGAAGAGCGCGAGCTCAGCGTGCGCACCACGGCGTTCGGCGAGAACTTCGACCAGTACGGCGTGCGCGACGACTATTCGGGCTACCAGGCGTCGGCATTCTTCGGCGACCGCTTCGACAACAGCGCCTGGTTCACGCTCGCCGCGAACCGGCAGGACTCGACCGGTCATCCGATGCAGTACTTCACGATGCCGGCGAGCTCGTCGGGGCAGTTCCCGACGGTGCCGTCGGATCTCACGCCGACGCCCGTGACCGGCGTGGTCTTCGACAAGGATCCGTTCGGCAATCGGCGCGCCGTGTTCGGCGCGAACGGCGGCGCGATCGACCACACGATTCAGAATCAGTGGAAGATGCGCGGCGGCTACGCGCTGACCGACTGGCTCGAAGCGGAGGGCTTCCTGGCCGAATGGAGCAACGACACCGAGAATGAAAACCGCACGTTCATGCGCGACTCGAACGGGCAACCGGTCTGGCAGGGCCCGGTGGTCGTGGACGGCGTGGTGTTCAACGTTCCCGCCAGCGCGTTTGCGCCGAGCACGCGCGACGAGCGGCATCGCCTGTGGGGCACGACACTGCGCACGACGCGCGACACGGGCTGGAACGGTTCTGCAGTGTTCTCCGAGTACCGCATCCTCGAGGACTTCACGCTCCAGGCGAACAATCCCGATCCGCTCGCCGCTGCGGGCGGCCCCGGCACGAACTCGGAGCGCGACGGCACGGGCTGGCAGACGTTCGAGTTGCAAGGCGTGTACACGCCGAGCGATGGCGACTGGACCGACGGCGCGCACTCACTCGCGTTCGGTTATCACCGCAACGACTACAAGCTGGACAGTCCCACTTACAACACGACTGACTGGCGCAGCCGCGTCGGCACGCTCGCACAGAACGTGCGTGGCGAGACGAGCCTGCAGGCGCTGTATGCGCAGGATGCGTGGGCGTTCGCTGATCGCTGGGTGTTGACGCTCGGCGTGCGCTACGAAGATTGGCAGGCCAGCAACGGCTTCCAGTTCGTCAGCGGCGCTCCCGAGCCGGAGATCTATCCGTCGCGCACCGAGCGCAACTGGTCGCCGAAAGCGTCGCTGTCGTTCCGGCCGATCGACGAGTGGCAAGTGCGCCTCAGCGCCGGCCGCGGTGTGCGCTTCCCGACGGTCGCGGAGCTCTTTCTCGGCACGGTGACGTCGACGCAGATCACGCGCAACGATCCGAATCTGGCGCCCGAGGTGTCGGACTCGGTCGATCTGAGCGTCGAGTACCAGCCGGCGTTCGGTAGCGTGCGCGTGTCGCTGTTCCAGGACGATATCCGCGACACGATCTGGAACCAGGTGAACGTGTTCGTGTTCCCGAGCCGCAACACCGTGCAGAACGTCGATCGTGTCCGCACGCGCGGCGTCGAGACTGCGTTCAGCATCCAGCGCGTCGGCATCGAGACGCTCGCGCTCGAAGGCAGCATCGCGTACGCGAGCTCGCGAATCCTGCAGAACGACAATCATCCGGACTACGTCGGCAATCGCTGGCCGCGAGTGCCGGAGTGGCGCGGCAATCTGCAAGCGGTCTGGCGGCCGACGCCGTCGTGGCTGGCGAGCCTCGGTTTCCGCTACTCCGGCAAGACGTTCGGCCGCCTGGAGAACGACGACATCAACGGCGACACCTACGGCGGCATCTCGTACGTGCGCTCGTTCGATGGGCGCGTCGCGTACACGACGGCGAACGGCACTGAGCTAGCCATCGGCATTGACAACATCACGGATGAGCGCTCGTATCAGTCGCATCCCTATCCCTCACGGACTGCGTTTGCCGAAGTGCGCTGGTCGCTGGGAGGTGCGCGATGAAGCGCGTGATCCTTGCAAGCGTCGCGTTGTTCGCCGTCGCTGCGAATGCAGCGACCATGGATCGCGCCGCGTTCGGCACATCTGCTGCCGTGGATCGGGCCGGGCACTTGTGGGTGGCGTACGCGCGGCCCGCCGGTGTGCAAGGGCAGGTGGTCCTGCAACGCTCCGACGACGATGGCGCGAGCTGGCAATCGCCCGTCCCTGTGAACTCGGCGGCCGAGCCTGTCGCTGCGGAAGGCGAGAACCGGCCGAAGCTCGCGTTCGGTCCGGGCGGCGAGCTCTACGTGACCTGGACGTCGCCGACGTCGGAGAAGTTCACGGGCGACATCCGCTTTGCGCGCTCGCTCGATGGCGGTAAGACGTGGTCGGCGCCCGTGGTCGTGCATCACGACCGGCAGCTCATCACTCATCGCTTCGAGTCGCTGATCGTCGATCCGAAAGGCCGGCTGTGGGCCGCGTGGGTCGACAAGCGCGACCTCAAAGTCGCGGAGGAGGCCGGGCGGTCGTACAGAGGCGCGGCCATCTACTACGCGTACTCCGACGACCGCGGCGCGACCTGGAGTGCCGACACAAAACTCGCCGACAGCAGCTGCGAGTGCTGCAGGATCGCGCTCGCAGTGAATCCGCAAGGACGCGTCGCGGCGATGTGGCGGCACGTGTTCGAGCCGAACGAGCGCGACCACGCGTTCGCGCTGCTCGGCGCGTCCACGCCCGTAGTCGAACGCGTTACGCTGGATCGCTGGCGCGTCGATGCGTGCCCGCATCAAGGGCCTTCGCTCGCGTTCGGTCCCGACGGCACCCGCCACGCGGTCTGGTTCAATCAGGTCGACGGGCAGGGGCGGGCGTTCTATGGGCAGCTCACTAAGCAGGGACCGAGCTCCGTACGAACGCTGCCGGCGGGCGCAACCCATGCAGACGTCGCCGTCGTGGGCAGTCGGGTCGCTGTCGTATGGAAACGCTTCGATGGCAATGCGACGAAAATCGAATCGCTGTTGTCGAACGATTCCGGCCGGAGCTTCGCGCCCGGCCCGTCGCTGCAGACCGGAGGCGATTCAGATCAGCCGCGTCTCGTGACAGCGGGTCAGCGCATGCTGCTCGTCTGGCGCAACGCAGATGGCATCGCGGTGCGCGACCTCGCAGCGTCGGCCGCGCTCTCGACGAGCATCAAGCCGTTCAATCGCGACACGCTCGCGGCGATCGAGCAGCAACACGCGCGCTCGCAGTTCTGGCTGGTGCTCTGGGATCTCGAGTGTCCGTACTGCATGAAGTCGCTCAGTAACCTGGCTGCAGCGCAGCGCGGCGATCCGCAGCTGAAAGTCGTGACGGTTTCTACGGATCCGATCGACGGCGCGGAGGAAATCGCGGCGCGACTCGCGCAACTCGGCGTGCGCTCGGAGGCGTATGCGTTCGGCGATGCGCCCCGCGAGGCGCTGCAGTACGCAATCGACGCGACCTGGCTCGGCGAGAAGCCGCGTGCTTATCGATACGGCGCCGACGGCAAGCGCGAGGCGATGAGCGGAGTGATACAACTGCCTACGTCGCCCCATCGTAATCCCTGATTGCGGAGCGAATGACGCGAGGGCATAAGGATGCGCCCTGAAACATGCACACGGAGGCCGGCCGCGCGTGGAGCAATATCGCCGCGAGCGAGAGCCGTGCAGTAGCGAGCTTCGCGTCGAGCTTGCGCGCATCACGGACGACATCGACGATCCCGTTGCCAAGCTCCGCTACCTGCGAGCCGCGATCGAGCGCGGCGACGCAACGCCCATCGCGCACGTACCCTGCGGCCCATTGCGGCGCGTGCTCTATCGTTTGCGCGGACTCGAAGCGCTCGACGCCGTCGTCGGCGCAACGATCGGCGCCAGGACACTTGCGGCGCGGGTGAGGGCGCGAAGAGTCGCGGCGGGCACACTTGCGGCCTCGTTGCTGTTCGTGCCGGCGCTGTTGGTCGGTCTCGCGATCCAGCGAGAGCCGGTCGCGGTGGCGAAGCCGCTCATCGCTTCGCCTGCAGTCGAGCCTGCGGTTCCCGACCAGCCGGTCGAGCCGCTGCCCGAGAGCTTGTCGGCGGATGCGCTCGGTGTCGTGCCCGGCACGATCTGGCTCGCGGACCGCGGTCCGGGCTGGGAGCTGTACAGCAACGGACTACGCATCGAGACGCCGTATGCGGTGCAGGGCGAGGCCCGGACCTATCGCATCCATCATCGCGACGGTGAGCTGGACCCGGCCATCTATGCGAAACCCGCGGGCATTCTGTTTCACACCTCCGAGAGCGACCTGTGGCCGCTGGAGCCGGATTTTGCGCGCCAGATGCGTCGCGGCACGGCGGGCTTGCTGCGCTACCTGCAGAAGCAGCAGTCGTACAACTATCTGGTCGATCGTTTCGGCCGCGTCTATCGCATCGTCGACGACGAGAGCCGCGCGAATCATGCGGGCCATTCGGTCTGGGCGCGCAATGACGAGGTCTATCTCGATCTCAACTCGGCGTTCCTCGGCGTGTCGTTCGAGTCGCGCTGGGAGGGCGGGCACTCGCTGCCGATCACGCGCGCGCAGCTGATCGCGGGGCGCAACCTGACGAACTACCTGCGGCAGCGCTTCGCGATCGCGCCCGAGATGTGCGTGACGCACGGTCTCACAAGTGTCAGTCCGCGTCAGGGCCTGATCGGCTATCACCGCGACTGGGCGCGCGGCTTTCCCTTCGAAGCTTTCGGCCTGCCGGACCTGTACGCGGTGCCACCGCCCAGCGTCGCGCTGTTCGGCTTCGGCCGTGACCAGGAGTTCATGCGCGCGATCGGCGCGCCCTGGCCGGGGCTCGCCGCCGCGGAGCAGGCATTGACGGATGAGGCACGGCAGCGCGCGCTGCCGCTCGAAGCGGTGCGCCGCGAACGGCAGGCGCTGTATCACAAGTGGTCGACAGACAGAGGATAGAGCTATGGACGATCGCAACGATCCGGGTCATGACAACAGCACGGCCGCCGAGAGCAGCAACGTCGGCACGAGCACCACGCGCACGCGCATCGGTCTCGACGTCGGCACCAGCAAGGTGGTTACAGCGCGCGGCGATGCGAAGCGGTCCGATAGCGGCACGCAGCTGAACGCATTCTTTGTCGTGCCGTACTCGTCGCTGCACGAGTCGACGCTGCAGAGCAATCGCGTCCCGTTCTTCCGCGAAGGAGACGAGCTGGTCGTGTACGGCAGCGCCTCCGAGAAGTTCGCGCACATGTTCAACGCGGAAGTGCGCCGGCCAATGGCCCGGGGCGTGCTGAATCCGGGCGAACCGGCCGCGACGCATGTGCTGGAAACGCTGCTGAGCACGCTCGTGCCGGTTGCGCGCTCGCCCGGTGAGCTGCTCGCGTTCTCGGTGCCGGCGGCTTCGACCGAGACCGGTCACGCGCTCACGTATCACGAGGAAACGCTGAAGCGCTACGTGCGCGAGCGCGGTTACACGCCGCTGGCGGTCAACGAAGGGCTCGCAGTCGTGCTGGCAGAGCTGGCGAAGGAGAGCTTCACCGGCATCGGCATCTCGTGCGGCGGCGGCATGTGCAACGTCGCGGTCTCGTATCTGTCGATACCGTCGCTGACGTTCTCGCTGGCGCAGGGCGGCGATTTCATCGACTCCGCCGTCGGCGAGGTCGTGCGCGAGCCGGCGACGCGGGTCAAGGCGATCAAGGAGGAGACGCTCGACCTGTCGCGGCCCGGCGGCGACAAGATCGACAAGGCGCTGCACATTTATTACGACAAGCTGATCGAGTCGCTGGTCGAGGAGCTGGTCCGCGCGGTGACGCGCAGTCAGCGCCTGCCGCGGAGCGACCAGCCGCTGCCGATCGTCCTGGCGGGCGGAACGACGAAGCCGAACGGCTTCCGCGACCGGTTCGAGAAGGCGCTGCGGCGGCGGACGTTGCCGTTCCAGGTGGCAGACGTGCGCCTGGCCAGCGACCCGCTGACCGCCACGGCGCGCGGCGCGCTGGTAGCGGCGCTCGCCGAACGGTAGGTAAACTCGGCCCCCCATGAAGGGGGGAATCATCGGGGTCCTGTGCGCGCTCGCGTGGCAAACCGCGAGCGCGCAGCCGTTGCCGGACCTCGAAGCGTTCGTCGATGGCCTCGTCGGCGCATCCATGTCGCAGGACGCTATTGCCGGCGTGCAGGTCGCCGTCGTCCGCGATGGCGAGGTGCTGCTCGCGAAGGGCTACGGTATCGAGTCGGTCGAGCCGCGCCGCGCCGTGGATCCCAACGAGTCGTTGTTCCGCATCGGCTCCATCTCCAAGACGTTCACCTGGATCGCTCTCATGCAGCTGGCCGAGCGCGGGCGGCTGAAGCTCGACGATCCCATCAACGATCACCTGCCGGACGAGCTCGACGTGCCGGACGAAGGTTTCGAGCAGCCGATCCGCGTCGTCGACCTGATGAATCACGCCGCCGGTTTCGAGGAGATGTTGCAGGGACTGTTCGTCGCAGAGGACGCGCAGATGCTTTCCCTCAGCGAGCAGCTGCGTCAGCGGCGGCCGCATCGCGTGCGCGAGCCGGGCAAGCGCATGGCGTACTCGAACTACGGTGCAGCGCTGGCGGGCGCGATCGTCGCGCACGTCTCCGGCATGGAGTACGAGACCTACGTCGAACAGAACATCCTGAAGCCGCTGGGAATGATGCACACGACGTTCCGCGAGCAGTACGCGCCGCGGGACGGATTGCCGCAGCCGATGTCCGCGGAACTGGCCGCGCACATGGCGCAGAACATCGAATCGCGCCAGGGTGAGTGGCAGGCGGTGCCGCACGAGCACATCGTCTCGATGGCGCCTGCCGGATCTGCGGTTTCGACGGCTGCAGACATGGCGCGTTACATGCTCGCGCTGCTCGACCCGCAGCAACTCGAAGCCACGGGCGTGCTCGAGGCGGCGACCTTTGCGCAACTGCGCGAGCCATCGTTGCAGGCCGCGCCGGGGCTGCAGGCGATCCATCACGGGTTCTTCAATACGCCGCTCGGCATCGGCGGGCGCCTCGGCTTCGATAATTTGTCGCACGCCGGCGCGACGCTGCACTTCAGGTCTTTCATGGTCGTGACGGACGACCTCGGCGATCGAGGCAATCTGGGTGTCTACGTGGCGGCGAACAGCGCGCCGGCGCAGCGCATGGTATTCACGGTGGCGGAGCGGATCTTCGCGAAGTATTTCCAGCCGTCGCCGCAGCCGTTTTCAGATGCGAGCGACGAACGGACTGACGTTCACGAGTATGCCGGGCAGTACCGTTCGACGCGCCGCTCGTACACGCAGTTCGAGAAGATCGTCAACGTCGGCGCAGTGCCGATCGTCGCGACTGTGGACGGCGCGCTCACGATCCGGATCTTCGGTCCGGAGCTGCGACTGGTCGAAGCCAGCAAGGATCTGTTTCGGCAGCCCGACGGCGACGTGACGATCGCGTTCCTGCGCGACGAGCGGGGCACGATCACGCACCTGGTCACACCCATCGGCGAGTTCGATCGCGTCGGCTTCTTCATGTCGCAGCAGTGGCTGGCGCTGATTGTCGCGGTGACGTTGTTCGCGTCCATCGGCGTCCTGATCGCGGCTGCGCTGCGGCGCGAGCCCGCGCCGCCGCACTCGATCAACGAGCGCCGCGCGGCGCAAGTCATCACTGGCACTGCGATCGCCTGGCTGCTGTTCATCATTCTGATGGCCGCATGGGTGTTGCCGCTCGCCGGGCCTGAGGGGCTGGACCAGTTCGTCTTCAGCTATCCACAGCCGATGCTGAAACTCGCACTGGCCGTGGGTGTCATTGCCACGGGGCTGAGCGTGCTGGGAATCGCGACGCTGGTGCCGGTCTGGCGCGAGCGGACGTGGCCGATCGGCCGGCGCCTGCGGCATTCTGCGGCCGTAGCGCTGTTCATCGCGCTGGTGGCGACGCTATTGCAATGGAATGCAATTGGCTTCCGCTACCACTGACCCCCGGTGCTACGATGCGCGGGTCCAGAGGTTCCCGCCGTGTCCCAATCCGATGAGCTGATGCAGCGCGCCGAGCAATTCCGCGCCAGCGGTTTGCTGGGCAGGCCTGGCTCGTTGTCGCGACTGTTCGATTACCTGCTGGCGCGCTCGCTCGAAGGCGAGGCGCCGAAGGAAGCCGAGATCGCGCTGCAGGTGTTCGGCAAAAGTCCGCAGGACTCGGTGGCGCGCGTCTACGTGCACAAGCTGCGTCGCCGCCTCGAAGATTTCAATGCGCGCGCCGCGAGTGGCGACGCGAAGATCGTCATTCCCAGGGGCGAATATCGACTGCTGCTGGAGCGGCCTGCGGAGCTCGCGAGTGCTGAGGCGACGGCGCTGGAGGCACCAGCGCGACGCGCGAACTGGCTCGGCATCGGCATCGCAATCTGCGGTGCATTGATCGTCGGCGCTCTGCTCGGTACGGGCTTCAGCGCCGGTGGCGCGCAGTGGGACATGCGCGAGGTGCGCAACAGCACAGTCTGGGCGCCGGTGCTCGAAGATGATTTGCCGATCACGATCGTGATCGGCGACTACTACCTGCTCGGCGAAGCGAATCCGCACACCGGGCACATCGACCGGCTGGTGCGCGAGTTCTTCATCAACTCGCACGAGGATTTCCGCGATCACGCCGAGCTGAATCCGCAGCTGATGCAGCGCTATCGCAATCTCGATCTCACGTACCTGCCCGCGGCCAGCGCCTTCGCGCTGCAGGACATCGTGCCGGTGCTCGGCACCGCGAAGCCGGTGCGCGTCGTGCTGATGTCGCAGCTCGATGCGAACTCGCTGAAGAACAGCCACATCATCTACATCGGCTACATCAGCGGGCTCGGCATGCTGGGCGACCGGGTGTTCGCCGCTTCGCGCGTCAGCCCCGGCGGCTCTTACGATGAGCTCGTCGACAACCAGACCAACCACACCTATCTGAGCACCGCGATGGGTGCGATGCCGGATGGAGAATTCCGCGACTACGGCTATTTCTCGACCTTCGCCGG
This sequence comes from Steroidobacteraceae bacterium, assembly GCA_044866955.1. Taxonomy (GTDB): domain Bacteria; phylum Pseudomonadota; class Gammaproteobacteria; order Steroidobacterales; family Steroidobacteraceae; genus Steroidobacter. The sequence continues at coordinate 8,198 of JBIOUH010000007.1, read as the reverse complement.
ACCGGACGGCAACCGCATCGTCGTCATTGCCGGCACGCGCGACATCGGTGTGATGCAGGTCGCGCAGAGTCTGTCCCAGCGCAGCGAGGTCCGTGAGCTCACCAAGCGCGCCGGCACTGCAGCGGCGTTCGAATCGCTGGTCGAGGTGTCGGGCATGGGCAAGACCGGGCTGCACGCCCGGCCGCTGTTCGTGTCCGCGATGAAGGCGGAGAAGGTGTGGGACTCGTCAGGCTGATGCAGGTCAGGCTTCAGCCCGCCACTGCTACTGCAGGCGCTTGAGATAACGCTCCCGCAATTCGGTCTGTCGCGAGCGCATCTCTACCGCGCGTCCGCCGATCCACACCTGGTCCGCTGCGCTCGTCACTTCGAGGGGATCGCCGCTCCACAGCACGAGGTCCGCAACCTGGCCGCGAGCGATGCGGCCGCGTCCGCCCGCGAGACCGAAAATCTCTGCCGGTTCTGAAGTCAGGGCTGCAAGGGCCGCGTCCTTCGGCAGACCGTGAGCCACCGCATTGCCAGCGAGCTGGCGGATCTTGCGCGCGTTGTGACTTTCGTTGAACTGCGTGAACGCGATGCGCACGCCTGCCTTGTTCAGCAGCGTAGCGTTGTCGAGTCGCGCTCCGATGTCGTCGAAGTTGTACGGCAGATTCACCAGCGTATCGAGCAGCACCGGTACTTTGTCGCGCGCGAGCTCGTCGGCGACGACCCACGCCTCGGCGCCGCCGGCGATGATCGGCTTCATGCCATTGCGCTTGGCGAACGCTACGGCGCGACGGATGTCGGCTGCGCGATTCACGTTGAAGACGACGCGCCCGCCGTTCAGATACTTCGCGAGCGCTTCGCGGCCCAGCGGATGCAACAGCAGATGCTCGTCCTGCGCGGTCGGCGAACGCGTCTCGCGGATCGCCTGCTCGAGCAGCATCCACTGTCCGGCGCGGCTTCCGGCGGACATGACGTTCGCATTGCCGCCCAGATTGATGAACAACGCGTGAGTGCCTGCGAGTACGGAGTCGTAGCGCCCATCGAGCGTCACCGCGCCGCCCTGGCCGGTGAGCAACGCTCCACCCTCATCACTGCCGGGACTGAGCATCGTCCATGTCAGTCCTTCGATGCGCGCGACCGGGACGAGCACCGAGCGCGGGTTGTAAGCGCTCGTCACATCGAACTCGGGACGCCACGCCATCTCGAATGCCGGCGCGCTGAGAATCACGGTGGAGTCCACGGTCGTGGGCTCGAGACTGACCTCTTCGATACCGATCGCGGTCAGCCCGCCGAACAGTCCGGGCGTGAGCGCGCGGCCCTTAGCATCGACCGTGTTCACGCCAGACGGCGCGCTCAGGCTCGGTCCGACTGCCGCGATCTTTCCGTCACGCACCAGCACGTCGGCATTGCTCAGTACGCCTTGCTCGCCTGAGGTATGAACAGTGGCGCCGCGGATGAACAGGTCCTGCGCGTTGGCCGAGGCGGCACAGGCGAGCAGGGCGATTGCGATGAGCGCTCTCATGGCTGCGCTCCTGCACCGGGCTGACCAAGCAGGAAGTCGGACCGCGGTTGCGGCGACGGATTGGCGCGATCGAACTCGAGCACGCCGTCGACGAACACCTGCTCCGCCAGCGCGTAGACGCTGAACGGCGTGCCGTTCCAGATCACCACGTCCGCCATCTTGCCGGCCTCCAGCGTGCCCGTTTGCTGATCGATGCCGAGCGCGCGCGCGGGATTCGCGGTGAGCCAGCGGATCGCGTGCTCCGGCGTAATGCTGAGCCCGATGCGATTGCCGCGCGACAGCGCCTTCGCGGCTTCCTGGTTGAGGCGCTGAATGCCCTCATCGGAATCGGAATGGACGATGGCGCAGCCGTTCTTCGGCAGGTCGGTCAGCGCGATGTTCTCCTGGATGCCGTCGAACATCTCCATCTTGCCGCCCCACCAGTCGGCCCACTCGGCGCCGCACACGCCGTTCACCGCCAGCTTGTCGGCGATCTTGTAGGCCTCGATGGCGTGATGGAAAGCCGCGATCTTGAAGCCGAACTCGCGCGACAGATCGAGCATGATCGCCATCTCGTCGGAGCGGTAGCAGTGGATGTGGACCTGCACGTTGCCTGCCATGGCGTCGACGAGCGTCTCGAGCTTGAGATCGCGCTTCGGCGGCGTCGGCGGCTGCTCCGATTCCTCCGAGTCCTTCTGCCCCTTGCCCGGGTCTGCCTGCTTTTTCTGGTACTCCGCAAAGTCGCGATCGTACTTGCGCCACTGCTCGCGATAGTCCTGCGCGTCCGCGAAGGCCTGGCGATAGCCTGCGACGTTGCCCATGCGCGTGCTCGGGGCGCGATTCTGGGTGCCGTAGACGCGCTTCGGATTCTCGCCGCACGCCATCTTCAGGCCCTGCGGCGCGTTCGGAAACTTCATCGCCTGGTACGTCGTGGCCGGTACGTTCTTCAGCGTGACGCCGCGGCCGCCGATCAGGTTGGCGGAGCCGGGGAGGATCTGCAGCGAGGTGATGCCGCCTTCCAGCGCGGTCTCGAAGCCGGGATCCTGCGGCCACACGCCGTGCTCGGCCCACACGTTCGCCGTCACGGGATCGGTCGCCTCGTTGCCGTCGCCATGCGCATTGACGCCGGGGGAGGGATACACGCCGAGGTGCGAATGCACGTCGATCAATCCGGGTGTCACCCACTTACCGTTCGCGTCGATTACGCGCGCGCCGGCCGGTGCATTCAGGTTCTGCCCGACGGCTTCGATGCGGCCGTTCGCGATCAGCACATCCGCGCCATCGAGTCGCGTGCCGGTACCGGTTAGCACCGTCGCGCCGCGAATCAGCGTCGCAGTGGCAGAGGTTGCCTGATACGTCGACGGATAGGGGTTCGCAGGCTCGGCGGGAATGGCTTCGGCTTTCTCGTCCGGCTTGCCGACATCCTGCGATGGAGTCGCTGCACAGGCGCTCGTGAGGACGGCACAGCAGATCAGAGAGCGAGTGGTTTTTTTCATGGCCGCGGAATGTAGCACGGCCCGCGGCGCCGGCTTCAGGCGGACACTTCGACGCCTTCGTGCGCGAGCAGCCAGCGCTTGCGCTCCAGTCCGCCGCCGTAACCCGTCAGCGAACCGTCGGCTCCGATCAGGCGATGACAGGGAACGACGATGCTGATCGGATTCGAGCCGTTGGCGAAGCCGACCGCGCGCACCGCCAGCGGACACTGCAGGCGGCCGGCCAGGCGCCCGTAGCTCAGGGTCGTGCCCGCCGGGATCCTGCGCAGCGCGCGCCACACGTTGCTCTGGAACGGCGTGCCGCCTGTTTGGACGGGAATCTCATCGATGGCCTGCAATTTGCCAGCGAAGTAGCGCTGCAAGGCACGGCGGATTGCGGCCGGCGCGGCGCCGTGCACGAGCTCGGGCGGCCGCCGGTAGATGCGCGTGAGGTCGCGGCGCAGGCGGTCCTCGCGATCCTCCCAGCCCAGGCCGCGCAGACGGTGCTGCGAATCGGTGACGACCAGGATTGCGCCCACCGGGCTCGGCAGGGCATCGACGGTAAAAACCTCGGCAGGCGCGAACATGACGACGACTAGGCTATCATCCCGGCGTCGAGCCGAAGTCTTCGCATGAATGCATCTTCAGAACCGGTCGGATCGCTCGAAACTGCGCTGGCTCACACGCAGCGCCTGATGACCTCGGAGCCGCGACTCGCGGCCGAGCAGGCAACGGAAATCCTGAAGGTCGCGCCCGGCCACCCCTTGGCGACGCTCTTGCTCGGCGTAGCGCAGCGTCGCTCGGGCGATGTCGCCGCGTCACAGGCAGTCCTCGAGCCTCTGGCGCAATCGCAACCGAATTGGGCAGCCGCTCACTACGAGCTCGGGTTGACGCGCGGCGCACGGCGCGATGGCGAAGGAGCCGTCGCGGCATTGCGACGCGCAGTGGGTCTCAAGGCCGAGATGCCGGACGCGTGGCGCGCACTTGGCGATCACCTCACGGCGGTGGGCGACACGAGCGGCGCCGACGACGCCTACGCCCAGCACATTAAATTTTCGACCCACGATCCGCGCCTGATGGAAGCGGCGGCAGCGTTGTGCGAGAACCGCATACCGATAGCGGAGCAGTTGCTACGCACGCACCTGAAGCAGCATCCCACCGACGTGCCGGCATTACGCATGCTTGGGGAAGTGGCTGCGCGCCTGCATCGTTATGCCGATGCGCAAGTGCTGCTCGAGCGTGCGCTGGAGCTGGCACCGAGTTTCATGCCGGCGCGGCACAACTACGCCGTCGTCCTGCATCGCCAGCGCAAGCCCGCCGCGGCGCTGGCGGAAGCCGAGCAACTGGTCGCGAACGACCCGCTCAATCCGAGCTATCGCACGCTGAAGGCCGCGATCGCCAGCAGCATCGGGGACTACGACACCGCTCTGCAGTTGTACTCGGGCGTGCTCGCCGAATACCCGCAGAACGCTCGCGCCTGGATGAGCTACGGCCACGCGCTCAAGACTACCAACCGCCAGGGCGAATGCGTGCAGACGTATCGCAAGAGCATCGAGCTCGCGCCGCATCTCGGCGAGGCGTACTGGAGTCTCGCGAATCTGAAGACGTTCAGGTTCACGGAGGAGGACATCGCGGCGATGCAGGCGCAGCTGGCCAAGGGCAAGCTCACCGACGGCGACCGGCTGCAGTTTCATTTCGCGCTGGGCAAGGCCTTGGAAGACGCGGGACGGTTCGCCGAATCCTTCAAGCACTACGCAGAGGGCAACCGCATCCGCCGCGCCGGCGTCGGCTACGACGCGGACTGGAACAGCGAGCAGATGCGCCGCTCGAAAGCGCTGTTCACGCCCGAATTCTTCGCGGCGCGGGCGGGACAGGGCGCGAGTGCGCCGGATCCGATCTTCGTCGTCGGCTTGCCGCGCTCGGGCTCGACGCTGCTCGAGCAGATCCTTTCGAGCCACCCGCTGGTCGAGGGCACGATGGAGCTGGCGGACATCGTCAACATCGTCCGCGAGCTGGGCGGCGCTTCCTCGCGCGGCACCAGCACCTATCCACAGTCCATCGCGGCGCTCGATGCAGACAGGCTGCGCGCGCTCGGCGAGCGCTATCTGGAGCAGACGCGAATCTATCGTCGGACCGACGCGCCGTTCTTCATCGACAAGCTGCCGAACAACTTCGCGCACACCGGTCTGATCCACCTGATCCTGCCGTGCGCGAAGATCATCGACGCGCGGCGGCACCCGCTGGGCTGCTGCTTCTCGGGATACAAGCAGCATTTCGCGCGCGGCCAGCACTTCACATACAACCTCGACGAGATCGGCCGCTACTACCACGACTACGTGGAGCTCATGGCGCACTTCGACACGGTGCTTCCCGGCCGCGTGCATCGCGTGATTTACGAGCGCATGGTCGCGGACACGGAGGGCGAAGTCCGACGCGTGCTCGACTATTGCGGCCTGCCGTTCGACGAGCGCTGTCTCAGGTTCTACGAGAACGAGCGCGCCGTGCGCACCGCCAGCTCCGAGCAGGTGCGTCGGCCGATCTATCGCGAGGGAGTCGATCACTGGCGCAACTACGAGCCCTGGCTGGACCCGCTGAAAAGCGCGCTCGGCTCCGTGCTCGAGCAATATCCGGACGTACCGGAGTTTTGAAGCCGACGAGCGTTGGCTTACACTCTTGTACATAACGATTGGGGGAGACAACGATGACTCGCAGCCGCAAGCGCAAGCTCAAACGCAATACTCTGGCCATGGCAGTGGTGACTGCCCTGTCGACACCCGCCTTTGCACAGGAGGCCGCACAGCAAAGCGGCGTGCTGGAGGAGGTCCTCGTGACTGCGCAGAAGCGCACCGAGAACCTGCAGGAGGTGCCGCTGAGCATCCAGGCGATCGGGACCGAGCGGCTCGAAGAGCTGCACGTCAAAGGGTTCGAGGACTACGTCAAGTACCTGCCCAGCGTGTCGTACCAGACCTTCGGGCCCGGCTTCGCGCAGGTGTACATGCGCGGCGTGGCGAGCGGTGGCGATGGCAACCACTCGGGCTCGCAGCCGAGCGTCGGCATCTACCTCGACGAGCAGCCGATCACGACGATCCAGGGCGCGCTGGACGTCCAGCCCTACGACGTTGCGCGCGTCGAAGCGCTGGCGGGTCCGCAGGGCACGCTGTACGGCGCGAGCTCGCAGGCGGGCACGATCCGCATCATTACGAACAAGCCGGACGCGACGGGATTCTCCGCGGGCTACGACCTCGAAGGCAGCACGATGACCGACGGTGGCGACGGCTACCTCGTGCAGGGCTACGCGAACCTCCCGATCAACAGCAGCACGGCGGTTCGCCTGGTCGGCTGGAAACGGCACGACCCCGGCTTCATCGACAACGTGTCCCATCCGCGCACCTTCCCGAGCTCGAACTCGGCGCCCACCAACATCGGTCCGCTCGACGTCGCGAACCCGAAGGACGACTACAACGATGCGGACACGACCGGCGGTCGCGCAGCGCTCAAGTTCGATCTGAACGACAGCTGGAGCATCACGCCGCAGCTCATGGCCCAGGAGCAGAAGACCCGTGGCACGTTCGGCTTCGATCCGTCGGTCGGCGATCTGAAGGTCTCGCACCGCTTCCCGGAAAAGTCCAAGGATCGCTGGTACCAGGCGGCGCTGACGGTCGAAGGCAAGATCGCGAATCTGGACATCACGTACGCCGGCGGCTATCTGGACCGAAAGGTGGATACGGAGTCGGACTACTCCGACTACTCGTACTGGTACGACGTCTATTACGACGGCCTGCACGCCGCCGATCCGGACACGTACGGCATTTTCGGCACGTACTTCTATGACGACGACGGCGGCGCCATCGACATTTCGCAGTACATCCAGGGCAAGGACCGCTATCGCCGCTATACGCACGAGCTGCGCATCGCGACGCCGGCGGAAAACCGTCTGCGATTCGTCGGCGGGTTGTTCGCGCAACGCCAGGTGCACGACATCGAGCAGCGCTACCTGATAAACAACCTGGCGGCGGACCTGGAAGTGACGGGCTGGGCTGACACGATCTGGCTGACCGAGCAGGAGCGCATCGATCGCGACAAGGCGATCTTCGGCGAGCTGAGCTACGACATCACCGACAAGCTGACCGCCACCGGCGGCGTCCGCTGGTTCGAAGCTGAGAACTCGCTGCAGGGCTACTTCGGCTTCGGCGACGGGTTCAGCGGCAGCGGCAAGAGCGGCGAGACGCTGTGCAGCTTCATCGCCGGCGATGCGCGGGGCGATACCTCGAGCTGGGTGCCGTTCGTCAACAAGACCGGCACTGCGCCGTGCACGAATCTGCAGCGGCGCGTCGACGAAAAGGACACGATCGGCAAGGTCAACCTCTCGTACAAGTTCAACTCGGACAAGATGGTGTATGCCACCTGGTCGCGCGGCTACCGCCCGGGCGGCGTCAATCGCTTCGCCGCCATCCCGCCGTATCTCTCGGACTTCCTGGACAACTACGAGGTCGGCTGGAAGACGACATGGGGCGGCAACTTCCGCTGGAACGGCGCGCTGTTCACGCAGGACTGGGATAACTTCCAGTTCTCGTTCCTCGGCCAGAACGGCCTGACGATCATCCAGAACTCCAGCAAGGCGCGCATCAACGGCCTGGAGATGGACGCCGAGTGGCAGTTGGGCGGCGGACTCGCGCTCACCGGCGGCGTCGCGTTCATCGACTCGGAGCTGAAAGAGGACTATTGCGGCATCGCCGATCCGGTGACTTCGAAGCCGATCACCGTCTGTCCGGCGGGAGTCGACTCGGGGATTCCCGACATCGGCATCTTCCAGGGTCCGCAGGCAACGAAGGGTCAGGAGCTGCCGGTGTCGCCGAAGTTCAAGGGCAACGTCACCGCGCGCTATACGTTCCCGCTGGGCAATTTCGACGCGCACGTGCAGGGCGCGTACGTGTATGCGGGCAAGCGCTGGGCGGACCTGCGCACGGTCGAACGCGCCATCATCGGGCAGCTCGACGCCTACTCGATCGTCGACTTCACTGCGGGGATCGACAACGGCACCTACTCGTTCGAGCTTTTCATCGGCAACGCGTTCGACGAGCGTGCGGAGATCACGCGCTTCGCGCAGTGCGCCGAGGCGATCTGCGGCGCGCAGACGTATGTGGTGACGAATCCGCCGCGCACGTTCGGCGTGCGCCTCGGACAGAAGTTCTAGATTCGAAGACAGAGCAGGGGATGGACCAGGCGGCTCGCGCTAGCGAGCC
>JBIOUH010000006.1:0-5713 GCA_044866955.1 Steroidobacteraceae bacterium | reverse complement strand
GCACCGATGAACAACACCGTGTTCAGCGCGGTCTCCGACAGCTCGAACAGCGGCGACATGCGCGCCACCATGAAGATGCCCGCGGTCACCATCGTCGCCGCGTGGATCAGCGCCGAGATCGGGGTCGGGCCTTCCATCGAGTCCGGCAGCCACACGTGCAGCGGTACCTGCGCCGACTTGCCCATCGCGCCGACGAACAGGCAGATGCAGACGACCGTGATCGCCTGCCACTCCACTCCCGGGAAGATCTGCATGGTGTCCGCGGCGATCAGGTCGCGCGCGCCGAACACAGTCGAGTAATCGAGCGAACCGGTGTAATACACGATGCCGGCGATGCCGAGCACGAAGCCGAAATCGCCGACGCGGTTCACCAGGAACGCCTTGAGGTTGGCGAAGATCGCCGTCGGGCGCGTGTACCAGAACCCGATCAGCAGGTAGGACACGACGCCGACCGCTTCCCAGCCGAAGAACAGCTGCAGGAAGTTGTTCGACATCACCAGCATCAGCATCGAGAACGTGAACAGCGAGATGTAGGAGAAGAATCGCTGGTAGCCGGGATCGTCGTGCATGTAACCGATGGTGTAGACGTGCACGCACAAGGACACGAACGTCACCACCACCATCATCAGCGCAGTCAGCCGATCGACCAGGAAGCCGACTTCCATGCGGATGCCGTCGCTCACCAGCCAGGTGTAGACGCTGCCGTCGTAGATCGGCGCGCCATCCAGCAGCTGCTTGAGCACGTAGGCCGAAAGACCGAACGAGAGCGCGACGCCGGCGATCGTCACCGTGTGCGCGCCGATGCGGCCCACGACGCGGCCCGCGAGGCCGGCGACGATCGCCGCCAGGAGCGGTGCGAGCACGATCGTCAGCAGTATGTTTTCCTGGATCATGCTCAGCCTTTCATCGTGTCGAGCTCTTCGACGTCGATGCTGCGCCTTTCACGGAACAGCACGACCAGGATCGCGAGGCCGATCGCCGACTCCGCGGCCGCGACCGTCATGATGAAGAACACGAACACCTGCCCGTGCAGATCGCCCAGCTGGCGCGCGAATGCGACGAAATTGAAGTTCACCGCCAGCAGCATCAGCTCGATGCACATCAGCAGCAGAATGACGTTCTTGCGGTTCAGGAAAATGCCGGCGACGCTGAGCGCGAACAACAGTCCGGCAAGCAGCAGCACGCTGTGCAGAGGGATCATCGCTCGGTCTCCGCCGGCATCTTGACCACGCGCACGCGGTCCTTGGCGCGCACCGCCACCTGGCCCGAGATGTCCTGCGCCTTCATGCCCGCACGATGCCGCATCGTCAGCGAGATGGCCGCAACGATGGCGACGAGCAGCAGCACTGCCGCCAGCTCGAACGGATACAGGTACTTCGTGTACAGCAGCTCGCCGAGAGCTCGCGTGTTGCTGTAGCCCTCGACAGCAACGCTCGCAGCCGCCTCCGGTGTGCCGCCACCGAGACTCTTGACCCACACGACGCTGCCGATCTCGACCACGACCAGCGCCGCAACGAGGATTCCAAGCGGCGCGTAGCGCGTGAAACCCTCGCGCATCTTCGCGACGTTGACGTCGAGCATCATCACGACGAACAGGAACAGCACCATCACCGCGCCGACGTAGACGAGCATCAGCACGATGGCGAGGAACTCCGCCTCCAGCAGCAGCCAGATGACGGCGCTGTTGAAGAAGGCCCAGACGAGGAACAGCGCGCAGTGCACCGGATTGCGCGCCGTGATCACGCCGACCGCTGCCACGACCAGCACGGCCGAGAATGCATAGAACAGGATCTCGACGATGCTCATGGCTAGCGGTACCGCGCGTCCGCGGCTTTGTCCGCCGCGATCATGGCTTCGTAGCGCTCGCCGACCGCGAGCAGCTTGTCCTTGGTCATGATGTTCTCGCCGCGGTTCTCCATGTGGTACTCGTGGATGCGCGTCTCGACGATGGCGTCCACCGGGCATGCTTCCTCGCAGAAGCCGCAGTAGATGCACTTGAACAGGTCGATGTCGTAGCGCGTCGTGCGGCGCGTGCCGTCCGCGGCGACGTCCGACTCGATCGTGATCGCGAGCGCCGGGCATACCGCTTCGCACAGCTTGCAGGCGATGCAGCGCTCCTGGCCGTTCGGATAGCGGCGCTGCGCGTGCAGACCGCGATAGCGCGGCGACTGCGGCGTCTTCTCCTCCGGGTACTGGACCGTGATGTTCGGCCGCACTGCGAACTGGCGCAGCGTCACCCACAAGCCCTGGAACAGCTCGGTCAGGAAGAACGTCTTGACGAAGGTTCTCATGTCAACGCGGCGCCTCGTTCATTTCGACCATGGCCCGACCTCGTAAAACTTGAGCACGCCTTCGAAGGCGATCCACACCAGCGTGACCGGAATGAACACTTTCCAGCCGAGCCGCATGATCTGGTCGTAGCGGTAGCGCGGGAACGTGGCGCGGATCCACAGGAAGCAGAACAGGAAGAAGAAGATCTTGATCGCCAGCCAATGCAGGCCAGGCGCCGTGATGAACGCCGGCAGCGGGTAGCCCTCGAACGGCGACAGCCAGCCGCCGAAGAAGAACACCGAGGTCAGCGCCGAGATCAGGATCATGTTCACGTACTCGGCGACGAAGAACACGGCGAACGCCATGCCCGAGTACTCGACGTGGAAACCGGCGACGATCTCCGACTCGCCCTCGACCACGTCGAACGGCGCGCGGTTGGTCTCGGCCAGGCCGGAGACGAAGTACACGACGAACAACGGCACGAGGTACCAGAAGAAGTAGCTGAAGTAGCCGCCGCGCTGCGCCTCGATGATCTCGCCGAGATTCAGCGAGCCGGCGGCCATGACGACCCCGACCAGCGCGAACCCCATCGCGATCTCGTAGGCGACCATCTGCGCCGCGCCGCGCATCGCACCGAGCAGCGCGTACTTCGAGTTCGCGGCCCAGCCCGCGAGGATGATGCCGTACACGCCTGTCGACGTGAGCGCGAGGATGTAGAGCAGCCCGGCGTTGACGTTGGCAACCGTGAAGCCGGGCCACAGCGGCATGACCGCCCAGGTGCACAGCGCCGGAATGAGCGCGAGCAGCGGCGCCAGCACGAACAGGAATTTGTTCGAGTTGGCCGGGATGACGATTTCCTTGACCAGGAGCTTGAGCACGTCGGCGAACGGCTGGCCGAGGCCCATCGGCCCGACGCGGTTCGGACCGATACGCGCCTGGATCGAGCCGATCACGCGACGCTCGAGCAGCGTAAGGAACGCCATGCAAAGGATCACAGTTATGAACAGCACCAGCGCGATCACGCCGTACCAGAACACCACCTGCATCCACGCCGGGAGGAACGACAGCCACTGCTGGACGATTTCAGGTACGCCGCTCACGAGCTGCGCCCTCGCGAAGTGCGGTGGGCTTCGCTCGTCGCCTGCAAGGCGCTCGAACGCCGCACCAACGCGTCGACGGCATAGATCGGCACGTCGCGTGACGCGCTATCCGTGCCAGCCAGCGCCAGCTTCGACTGCAGCGTGCGTGCCGACGTCTTCAACGCGAAGGCCGGTGCAGCTTCGAGCTGCTTGCGCACTTCGTCAGTGATCTGATCCGAGCTCGTGTAGTCGAAGCCCTGCAGGTTCAGCAGATTGCCGAGGACGCGCATGACCTTCCACGCCGGCCGCGCTTCGCCGACCGGCGCCGCGGCGCCCGGCACGCTCTGCCAGCGGCCTTCGAGGTTGACATAGGTGCCGGAGGTCTCCGCGAACGTACCGATCGGCAGGATGACGTGCGCGAACTCTTTGGCGCTTGCGTACGGCGTCAGCGCGACGACGCATTCCGCAGCCTTGAGCGCTTCCAGCGCCGCGGGCGATGCGATGTCGAGCGCGGGCTCGATACCGCCGAGCAGGACATAGCTCTTCAGTCGGCCGGCGAACATGTCCGCGACGTTCAGGCCGGTGGGCTGCGCGGCCCGACCGCCGAGCGTCCGATGCGGCAGCATGCCGACGAGGGACGCGGCAACTGAGTTGCCGCCGTCGGGCAGATAACCGAGCGTCGCGCCAGTCAGCTCCGCCAGCGCGCCCGCGACCAATCGCAGGTCCGCGAACGCCGGGTCGCGCTGCGCGAGCGCACCCAGCAGGATCATCCTTCGCGGACCATCGCCCAGGTGTTTCGCGATCGCGTGATGCGCATCGGTCGGCTGCGCGCTGGCGACCAGCGCAGCAATCGACTCCGGCGCACTCTTGCCGCTCGCCGCGCTTGCCGCAGCAGCGATCGCGACGAGCTGACCGAACATGTCGAGCCCGTTCGACGCGAGGTAGCTCGCGACCGGGAACAGGTACTCGTAACGCTGCGGGTTGACGAACGAAATCTTCGCACCGCGCAGTGCCGCCTTGCGCAGGCGATGTGCGAGCAGCGGCACTTCCTTGCGAATGTTCGAGCCGACGACCAGCGCAGCGCTGACCTGCTCGAGTTCCTCGATCGCGCAGCCGAGCGCCTGATACAGCGGATCGTTCGCCTCGTCGCGGAAGTCCACGCGGCGCAGGCGATGATCGAGATTGCCGCTGCCCAGCCCGCGCGCAATCCGCGCCAGCAGATGAAATTCTTCGAGCGTCGAAGTCGGTGCGGCGAGCGCGCCGATCTGAGCGCCGCCGTGCTGCTTCACGACCTTGCCGAGCCGCTCCGCGACCGCGGCGAGCGCAGTCTCCCAATCGGCCTCCTGCCACATGCCGTTGTCGCGGATCATCGGCTTGAGCGCGCGATCCTCGCTGTAGATGCCCTGGTAGCTGAAGCGGTCGCGATCGGCGATCCAGGTCTCGTTCACTGCTTCGTTCGGCCGCGGGACGACGCGCATCACGCGTCCGCGCAGCACGTGCGCGAACAGGTTGGTGCCGACGCAATCGTGCGGCGACACCAGCGGATGCTGCGTCATTTCCCACGCACGCGCGCGGTAACGATACGGCTTGTTGTTCAGTGCGCCGACCGGGCACAAGTCGATGATGTTCGCCGACAGCTCGTGATCGACGCTGCGCTCGATGAACGTACCGATCTCCGTCATCTCGCCGCGGCCGACCGTGCCGAGCTCCTGGAAGCCCTGGATTTCCTGCGTGAAGCGCACGCAGCGCGTGCAGTGGATGCAGCGGGTCATGTCGGTGGACACGAGCGGGCCGAGGTTCTTGTCTTTCACCACGCGCTTGCGCTCGTGATAGCGCGAGATGTCGCGGCCGAAGCCCATCGCGAGGTCCTGCAGCTCGCACTCGCCGCCCTGGTCGCAGATCGGGCAGTCGAGCGGATGGTTGATGAGCAGGAACTCCATCGTCGCGCGCTGCGCGGCGATTGCCTTCGGCGACTTGGTGAAGACCTTCATCCCCTCCGCGACCGGGGTCGCGCACGCGGGCATCGGCTTCGGCGCCTTCTCGACTTCCACCAGGCACATGCGGCAGTTGGCGGCCACCGTCAGCTTGTCGTGGTAGCAGAAGCGCGGCACGTACGTGTCGCCGGCGTCCGTCACCTGGATGATCATCTGGCCCTTGCGCGCCTTCATCGGCACGCCGTTGACCTCGATGTTGACCTCGGAAGTGTTCGTGCCGTCCGCCATCACGCAGCCCGCCGTTCCTGAGACACGATGCTGCGGCCGTGCTCGATCATGTACTCGAACTCGTGCCGGTAGTGCTTCATGAAGCTCTGCACCGGCCACGCCGAGGCGTCGCCGAATGCGCAGATCGTGTGGCCTTCGATC
>JBIOUH010000005.1:0-22065 GCA_044866955.1 Steroidobacteraceae bacterium | reverse complement strand
CGAGTAGCCGAGGAAGTACAGCGCCGAGACGCCGATGGCGAGCGACAGCGGAATCGAAATCATGACGACGCTCGCGGCGCGCAGGCCGAGCGGCAACAGCGTGATCGCGACCAGCGCAATCGCGATTCCGAAGTCGTCCTGCAGACGGTCGAGCCGGTGCTCGACGTTTTCCGACTGGTCGAAGCCCAGCTCGAGATGGATGCGCTTCGGCAGCTGCGTCTGGAACCGATCGACTGCTTCGAGGATGCGCTTGCGCACTTCGAAGATGTTGTAGCCGTCCTTCTGGTTCGCCGTGACGAACACTGCGCGCTTGCCGTTGTAGCGCCCGATGTAATTGTGCTCTTGCGTATCCCAGCTCACTGCGGCGATGTCGCGAACGCGCACGCTGCGTCCGTCCGCGACGGCAACGACGGTGTCGCGCACTTCGTCGAGCGTTTCGTAGCTGCCGGACGTCTTGAGGCTGAACGAGCGGCTGCCGACATCGATCGAGCCGCCGGGGATGTTCGAGTTCTCGCTCTGCAGGGCCTGCAGCACCCGGCCCGGCGCGAGCTTCAGCTCCGCCATGCGCGGCAGATCTAGTGCAACGCGCAGCTCGCGCGCGGGGTACGCCCAGGTCTCGGAGGTGCGCACGCCGTCCAGCGTCTTGAGCGTATCCTTCAGGTCGCGCGCGTAGTCTTCGAGCTCGCGATAGGGTGCGTCCTGCGACACCAGCGCGAACTGCACGATGTTGACCAGCCCGGGGTTGCTCTTCTTGATCTCGAGCTTCGTCAGCTCGGGCGGCAGCGTCGGCCGCAACGCGTTCACTTCGCGCACGACCTCGTCGTACTTCTTCTCGGTGTCCACCGACGAGTAGAACTCGGGCTGGATCACCGCGACACCGTCATTGCTGTGCGATTCGATCTTCTTGATGTCGTCCAGCTCGCTCAGCCGGTCCTCGATCGGCTTCACCACCAGCCGCTCGACGTCCTGCGGCTCGGCGCCGGGGTAGGCAACCACGATCTGGAAGATCGCAATCGGGAAGTACGGGTCCTCCTGGCGCGGAATCCCGCGATAGGAAGTGATCCCGAGCGCGACCAGCATCGCAAACGCAATGAGCGTGAACTGGTAGCGGCGGATCGGGAAGTCGAGCAGGCTCACTGCAATCCTCCGCGTCGGCCGCTCATGCGAACCTCGGCGAGCGGCTGGGCGATTGCAACCTGCTCGCCGTCTTCGAGGTATTGCGCGCCGTCGGTAATGACCTGTTCGCCTGCCTCGACCCCGCTGGCCAGCGCCACGCTGTCGCCTTCGATGAATGCGACTTCGACGTCGCGACGCCGCGCCTGGTCTTTGTCGAGCACGAACAGGCGGGCAGTGCGGCCGTCGCCTTCGACAATCGCGCCGATCGGCACGTAGACGCGCGAGCCCGCGCTGGCCGACGACGGCACGATGGTGAGCTTCGCGACCAGGCCGCTCTTCAGCGGCAGCTCGGTGGGATCGAGCGTCACTTCGATGCGGAACATGCCGCTGGCGGCATCGGCCGCGCTCGCCACTTCGGTCACCTTGCCGTTGAGCGTTGCGTCGGGCAGAGCGTCGAGCCGCACCAGCGCCGCGTCGCCGGGCCGCACCTGCACGATCTCGCGATCCGCCAGCCCGGTGCTGACGATGAATCCCTTGTCCTGCGCGCCGAGTACCAGCACCGGCGTTCCCGCCGAGACGAGCTCGCGCTCTTCGGCGAGCCGGCGCAGCACTGTGCCGTCACGCGGCGCGACGATCGCGGCATAGTTCGAGTTGAATTCTGCGGAGTTCAGCGCGGCTTCGGTCATCGCGGCCTGCGTACGCAGATCCTGCAGCTGTTCCAGGCTGATGACCTTGTCTTCGTACAGGCGCTCGCCGCGGGTCGTGTCGCGCTTCGCTTTCTCGTTCGCCTGCCGCGCCTGCTCGACCTGCGCGTTGACTTCCGTCTGCTCGATCTCGGCGAGGCGCTGACCTTTGCGCACCGGATCGCCTTCGGACACCGCCAGCTTGCGGATGACGCCGCCGACCTTGAACGCCAGGCGGATCTCGTCCTTGTTGGTGAGCAAGCCGTTGGTGCGAATCGACGGCGCGGCGGGGCCCGTCGTGGCAGCGGCGACGCGCACCGGCGTCGCGGGACGTGCTTCGTCGGTCGCCTTGCTATTGCAGCCGGCGAGCAGCACTGCGCACGCGACAGTCACGAACAGAATGGGCGTACGCATGGTCAGGCTCCCGGATCCAGCGGGAGGTCTCCCGTGGACGTCGCATATTCGAGCTCGGCGCGACGCGCGAGGACTTCGAAGCGAGTGACGTTGTGATTGAGCTCCGCGCTGGTGAGCGCACTGCGCGCGTCGATGAACTCGACCTGGCTGATGACGCCTTCGTCGCGCTTGCGGCTGGCGATTCGAAACCCTGCCCGCGCAGCGTCGGCGCGGGCGGCGGCAGTTGCGAGAGAGTCGCGCGCTGTCGCGAGACGATCGAAGGCTTGCTGCACTTCGAGCCGGATCTGCTGTGCGACCTCTTCCTGGCGCAGCACGACCTGACGCTCGGCGGCGCGAGCTTGTCGCACGCGCGCCTGGTCGCCGCCGCCGTCGAACAGGCGCCATGTGAAGATGAGCGACGCGGTGCCGAAGTTGTACCCATCGCCAAAACGATAGTCGACGCCCTGGCTGCCGGCGTCGAGACCGAACGAAAGCGTCGGCCACTTCTGCTTGCGGGCGATCCGAACCTGCTCCTCGGCGGCTTTGCGCAGCTCGTCGACGCGCGCCACTTCGGGCCGCCGATTCAGTGCTGCCGACCACAATTGTTCGAGCGCGCCTTCCTCGCCGGTGGGCGACGGCGGCGGCGCGGACACGTCGATATCCGCCAGCAGCTCGCGATTCAGCAGGAAATTGAAGAAGCTGCGCGCCTGGCTCGCGAGATTCTCGACCTCGCGCTGTTGCTGGTCGACTGCGAGGAGCTCGGCCTTTGCCCGCAGCACCTGGTCTTCGGTGATCTTGCCGTTGGCGAACAGCGACTCGTTGACGCGCAGGTTCTCGCGCAGTAACTCGCGGCTGGCGGCGACGATGTCGACCGAGCTGCGGGCTTTCAGCCAATCGACATAGGCAATCGTGATGTCGCGTCGCAGAGCCCGCGCGACGGCCATGCGGTTGAAGCTGGTCGCGTCGAGAAGCGAGCGCTGCGCGCGCACGGCAGCGGGAATCGCCGGTGCATAGAGCGGCTGACGCACGACGACGCGCGTGTCCTGCTCTTCCTCGCGGAGGAATTGCACCTTGACGTCGGAAATCTGCGGGAACTGCGCCGGCTGGCCTTGCGCGGCGAGCAGGTCATTCAGCGTGGAGTAAACGGGATTGAGCGCCGTGCCGATCGGGATGGAAAACTCGCGTCCGCCTTCGGCGCGCGTGTAGCGGGCTTGCAGCGAGACTTCGGGAAAGAATCGCGCTCGGGCCTCGGCCAGCGCCTGCGCGGCGCGCTCGACTTCGAGCGTCTCGGTTTGCAGGGAGAGGTTGCTGCGCAGGCCCTCGGCTACGTAGCGCTCCACCACCGTGTCGAATTCGCCTTCGCGCGCCCCTTGGGCGAACGCGGCGGCCGACGCAGCGAGGCAGACGGAGCCGAGGACCAGGTTGCGCAACACGATCGCACGCTCATGCGCCGAGGTCGTTGATTGCGTGAATCTCGACCGTGCCGCGCGGCTCATGCGTAACCGTCGGGTTGCTCACCGCAGCGGCGCCGGCGAACACGGACCAGGCCAGGATCGAGACGAGGAATGCGGACTCGACGAAGTTCGAGAAACGCTCTTTGAGGGAAGTCATGGTCATCTCCTTTTACAGTGTTGTTACAGACGTTGAGACGTTAGAACTGGATTTACAAATTAGACACGTGTCAAAAGTTGCGTAAAAAAATACCTGTCAGCCCTTCAACCGGCACGTCAGACCGTGCCGAATCAACCCAAGCGCCGTCTGCGAAAGCTGCTGCACGCTGATGCCCTGCTGCGCCAGGGGCTCGCCCTTGGTGATCGCAATCTGGATCAGGCCGTGCATGAAGCCCCACAGCACGCGCGAGACAACCTGCAGCTCGCCGATGTCCGCGCGGATCGTGCCGTCGCGCTGGCCGGTCGCGAGCGCTTCGACGACTACGTCGTGCACGCGCTTGCCACACTCGACACACGACTCCGCCTGCGGGCTGGGCTCCGTGCCATCTGCAACCTTTGACTCGAGCCGCGCGCAGGCATCGAAGAAATGCGGGAATTCCTGCGCATACGCCATGTAGGCGCGGCCGCAGGCTTCCACCTTGTCCATGCCGGTGCGGGCCCGGTCGGTCGCCTCGGTAAAGCGCTGCCGGAGCATCTCCAGGGCGCGCGCGGCGATCGCGAGGTGCAGGTCCTGCTTGTCCTTGAAGTACACGTACACCAGCGCGCGGCTCAGGCGGGCGCGGCGGGCAACGCTGTCCATGGTGACTGCGTCCCAGCCCATCTCGCGATACAGATCCTCGGCGGCCTCCACGATTTCCACGCGGCGGCGGTCTTTCTCTTCCTGGCGGCGTTCAGCGATGTACGACATGGGGCGGCAGCCTACGCCGCCCTTGACACAGTGTCAACAGATAAATTGGTGTCAAAAACAAAATACTTGTCGAGTTAGCGCGGCCTACTGCCGGGGGAGCAGGAAGCGCAGGCCGTGATGATTGAGGACGGCGCCGTCGGGGGTGATGCGCTCGAGCGTCGGGCCTTCCTTAAGTGCCTGACCCTCCGTGTATTTGCGCATGTTCACGAAGACGAAGCGGTCTGCCGGCTTGGGCGCGTAGACGTGGATGTCCAGGTGCATGTCCGGCAGGGCCGTGCCGCTCGCCATGAGGCTCGCCGAGGTCGGCAGCATCTCCTGATCTTGCGCAGCCTGCGCTTGCGGCGAGGGCTGGACTGCAGCGGGCGCAACGGCCGGTGCTTCGATCGGCCGGACCATCGGCGGACCTTCCGGCACCGTCGCAGCGGACGACAACTGCGGGTCTGCTTCGGGTGCGACGCCTGGCTCGTAACCGCCCGCTTCGTCGGCAAGCGAGTGAACCGCGGGATTCGTCGATGCGGCGGCGGGCGGATTGCCGCGCGGCATGCGGCTCGCGCTCGCAGGCAACGGCGTTTGCGTTCCGGCTGGTGCCGTAGCAGCAGGAGCACTCGCAGGTGCCGATTGCGGCGCGCTCGATTTCGCATCGCCGTCGCGCATCAACACGACGAGCAGCACGCCGAGATTCAGCACGAGCAGCGCGGCGACGGCGACGACCCACCACGGCTTGTCGTTACGACGTTGGCTGACTTGCACGTCCGCGAGCGAAGGGCCGACCTGTCGTTGCCGCTCGTTCTCGGATTTCTTCAGCGCGTCGAGGATGAAGCTCATCAGCTGGCTCCCGGGCTGTCCTGCGCCTGGGCGACGAGCAACGGCGCGCCGGCCGAGTTGTTGAGCGTGTCGAGCACGATCTGCGTCTGCACGCCCGCGATGCCGTCGACGTTGAGCCGATGCTGCCGCTGGAAGTCTTCCACCATCTTCACGAGCTCCTCGTCGTAGTAGTCGCTGGAACCGTCCTCGCCCGGCTTGCCGTGAACGGTGTTGAGCGAGTTGCGCAGCCAGCGCACGCCCGCGCCTTGCATGCCCGCGGACAGCGCGCGCGGGGCGGCCACCTGCGGCCGCCACAGAATCAGATAGTCGCCGTACCAGAGCCGTGACAGCGACGCGATCGAAATGTCGCGTGTCGTCTCGGCGAAGCGCACCTTCGCTGCTTCCGCATCCAGCCCTGCGATCACGACCTGGTGCGCGTTACCGGCATCATCGATGAGCGTGAGGATCGCGGGGCGGTTGAGCGTGCGCAGCTGACCCCACGAGCCCTGCTGATACACGCACTCCAATCCCTGCTGCTGCGCCTGGTTGCACGGCCGGCCCTGCGCGGGATCGAACTTCGCGCCCCACAGGCCGAACAGCTGCGTAAACGCTGTTTCTGTAGTGGTTTGGCCCGGTTGCTCCTTCAACATCGACTCGATGTCGGCCGCGGCAGGCTCGGCAACAGGTTGCGGACCGCTCGCTGCCGGTTCGACTTCGACCGCGGCCGGCGGAGGAGTGACCGCAGGCTGCGTAGCCGCGGTGAGCTGGTCTTCGCCGTCGGCGCGATTCGGCAACAGCTGCCGGACACCGAGCAAGAGGCCGAGGACCGCGACAGTGCCGGCCGCGCCGATGAGCAGCTTGGTCCACGGCGGATTGAACGCGCGCCCGTACACTTCGCCCGCTGCTTCCCGCACCATTGCCGGACCGATGCGGTGCTGTTCCTGCGTGAACGCGCCGAGCAGCGCGCGGTCGCAGATCACGTTGATGATGCGCGGGATCCCGTTGCTTAGCCGATGCACTTCGCGCAGCGCCGCGGCGGAAAAAATTTCGCCGGTCGCGGAGCCCGCGACCTTGAGTCGATGATTCACGTACGAAGCGGACTCGGCGCGCGACAACGGATCGAGGTGATAGCGTCCGGTGATGCGCTGCGCGAGCTGGCGCAGCTCGACGCGCGCCAGCACTTCGCGCAGCTCGGGCTGACCGATCAGGATGATCTGCAGCAGCTTCTGCGACGCTGTCTCCAGGTTCGTCAGCAGCCGCACCTGTTCGAGCGTCTCGGGCGTCAGGTTCTGCGCCTCGTCGACGATCACGACGACGCGCCGCCCCTTGGCGTGCGCTTCCAGCAAGCGCTTGTTCAGGATGTCGACGAGGTCCTTGATGCTCGACGCGTCGTCGTCGCGCATGAAGATGCCCAGCTCCTCGCAGATCGTCAGGACGAACTCAACCGGCGTCAATTGTGGGTTGAGGATGACGGCGACGTCGGCATGGCCCGGCATGCGCTCGAGCAGCGAGCGCACCACGGTCGTCTTGCCGGTGCCGACCTCGCCGGTGAGCTGAATGAAGCCGCCGGCCTCGTTGATCCCGTACAACAGGTGCGCGAGCGCCTCGGCGTGGCGCTCGCTCATGAAGAGATAGCGCGGATCCGGGGTGATTGCGAAGGGCTTCTCGCCCAGACCGAAAAAGCTCGTGTACATGCCGACATGCAGGCGAAACGGGGAAAAGATGATGCTCGCCGCGGTCGGGTCTTGCAACGCGATTCACTTCAATCGTGACCTCGGCCGCCTTGGCAACGGGACAGCAGAGCCGATACCCTGCCTTCCCCTTTTAAATGGGACGTTGCGCGCGACCGTGAAGGCACTTTCATTCCATCAGCTCACCAAGACCTACAAGAACGGCGTCCAGGCGCTCAAGGGCATCGACCTGACGGTCGAAGAGGGCGATTTCTTCGCGCTGCTGGGGCCGAACGGCGCCGGTAAAACCACCGCCATCGGCATCGTGACCTCGCTGGTCAACAAGACCGGCGGCAAGGTGGAGGTGTTCGGCCACGACATCGACCGGGAGCTCGCCGTCGCCAAGTCCTGCATCGGGCTGGTGCCGCAGGAGATCAACTTCAACCAGTTCGAGACCGTCAGCACCATCCTGGTCAACCAGGCCGGGTTTTACGGAATCCCGCGCAAGGTGGCGCATGACCGCCTCGAGAAGTATCTCGGCGCGCTGCAGCTCTGGGAAAAGCGCAACGCCGTGTCGCGCACGCTGTCCGGCGGCATGAAGCGCCGCCTGATGATCGCGCGCGCTCTGATGCACGAGCCGCGGCTGCTGATCCTCGACGAGCCGACCGCCGGCGTCGACATCGAAGTGCGCCGGACCATGTGGACGTTCATGCGCGACATCAACCAGGCCGGCACCACCATCATCCTGACGACGCACTATCTCGAAGAGGCGGAGAGTCTGTGCCGCCACGTTGCGATCATCGACAAGGGTCGCATCATCGAGAACGACCGCATGAGCCGCGTGCTGCGCAAGCTCCAGACCGAAGTGTTCGTGCTCAACCTGCGCAATCCGATTCCCGCCGCTCCCGTGCTCCCCGGTTACCGCCTGACGATGCCCGACGATCACACGCTCGAGATCGAAGTGTCCAAGGAGCAGAACCTGAACGACATCTTCTCGCGTCTCACGGCAGCCGGCATCGAGGTGCTGTCGATGCGCACCAAGACCAACCGCCTGGAAGAGCTGTTCGTGCGGCTGGTCGAGCAGCACCCGGCCCAACAGCCGAGCAAGGCCGCGTCATGACTGTGCCTCACGAGACACTCGGGCAGACTGCGGCGCAGGCGCACGAGGAAAGAGCTGCGCTAGCGCGCACCAACGCGGTCGGGTTCAGCACGATCGTCATCCGCGAACTCAATCGCATCATCCGCATCTGGGGCCAGACGATCGTCCCGCCTGCGATCACTGCGACGCTGTACTTCGTGATCTTCGGCAGCCTGATCGGCCGGCGCATCGGC
The DNA here is from genome assembly GCA_044866955.1 of Steroidobacteraceae bacterium. Classification (GTDB taxonomy): domain Bacteria; phylum Pseudomonadota; class Gammaproteobacteria; order Steroidobacterales; family Steroidobacteraceae; genus Steroidobacter. The sequence continues at coordinate 13,709 of JBIOUH010000005.1, read as the reverse complement.
GACATGGGTGGCTACACGTACATCCAGTACATCGCACCGGGACTGATCATGATGTCGGTCATCACGAACTCATACGGCAACGTGGTCTCGTCGTTCTTCGGCGCGAAGTTCGGCAAGCACATCGAGGAGCTGCTGGTATCGCCGCTGCCCAGCTGGCTGATCGTCACCGGCTACATGGTCGGAGGCATCCTGCGCGGCCTGATCGTCGGCGCGGTGGTGACGACCATCACGCTGATCTTCACGCGACTGCACGTGCACAACGTGCTGGTGGTGATGACGGCAGTGCTGCTCAGCTCGATCGTGTTCGCGCTCGCCGGCATGATCAACGCGGTGTTCGCCAAGAACTTCGATCAGATCTCGTTCATCCCGACCTTCGTGCTCACGCCGCTGACGTATCTTGGTGGAGTGTTCTACACGATCAAGCTGCTGCCGGAGTGGGCGCAAGGCGTGTCGCACGCCAACCCGATCCTGTACATGGTGAACGCGTTCCGCTACGGATTCCTCGGCGTCTCTGACGTCGACATCCGCCTCGCGTACACGATGATGATCGGCGCTGCCGTCGTGCTGTTCGTGAGCTGCGTGTGGCTGCTGCAGCGGGGCGTGGGAACCCGAGAATAGGAGTCAGGCTGAAGCCTGACCCACACCGTCTGCTATTGGAGCAGGTCGGGCTTCAGCCCGACTCTTCTTCTTCTCCATCCGGATCCGGCTCGCTCATCAGCTTCTCCCAGTCGCTGATGATCTCCCGCGCAATCTCCACATCTTCATCCGCCACGACCACGCCGACGAGATTACCGAGCGGCAGTTCGCCGGCGCCGCTCTGAAGAAACTCGCCCTGCACGTGCGCAGCCACGCCCGCCTGCTCGAGGACGTGCATGACCATGTGGGCCTGGATGTGGTTGGCTGCCTGGAAAACGCGTTGCATGCGCGAATTGTCAGGCCAAAGCCTGACCGACAGCAATCAGGGTAGTTCGGTCGTACCCATCAGGTATCGGTCGCATTCGCGCGCGGCGCCCCGGCCTTCGTTGATCGCCCACACCACGAGACTCTGCCCGCGCCGGCAATCGCCGGCCGCGAAAACGCCCGGGATGCTGGTCGAGAATTTGCCGTGGTCGGCTCTCACGTTGCTGCGTGCGTCGGTGTCGACCGCGAGGTCCTTGAGCAGCACCTGCTCGGGCCCGAGGAAGCCCATCGCCAGCAGCACCAGCTGCGCCGGATGCGTGCGCTCAGTGCCGGGCACTTCGACCGGTACGAACTGACCTTTCTCGTGCTTCTGCCATTCGATCTGGACGGTGACGAGCGAGCTGAGCGCGCCTTTCGCGTCGCCCACGAGGCGCTTGACGGTGGTCAGATATGTGCGCGGATCCGCGCCGAACTTCGCCGCCGCTTCTTCCTGACCGTAGTCGAGCTTGTAGACCTTCGGCCACTCCGGCCACGGATTGTCCGCAGCACGATCGATGGGCGGCTGCTGCATGATCTCGATCTGCGTGAGGCTCCGGCAGCCCTGCCGCATTGCCGTGGCGACGCAGTCGGTGCCCGTGTCGCCGCCACCGATCACGATCACGTCTTTGTTGCGTGCGTGGATCGGCGTGTGATCCGGGCCGCCGTTCAGGAGCGCCTTCGTGCTCTCGGTGAGGTAATCCATCGCGAAATGCACGCCCGCGAGATTGCGACCCTCCACGGGCAGGTCACGCGGCAGCGTCGCGCCCGTGCACAGCACGATCGCGTCGAAGTCCTTGCGCAGCAGCTGCGCCTCGACGTTCTCGCCGACGTTGGCGTTACAGATGAACCTGATGCCTTCGCGCTCCATGATCTTCAGCCGCCGCTCGACCACCTCGCGCTTGTCGAGCTTCATGTTCGGAATGCCGTACATCAGCAGTCCGCCCGGGCGGTCGGCGCGCTCCAGCACGGAGACCGCGTGGCCCGCGCGATTGAGCTGCGCGGCGGCTGCGAGCCCGGCCGGGCCGGAGCCGATCACCGCGACCTTCTTGCCCGTGCGCTGCCGCGGCGGCTCGGGCACGACCCAGCCTTCATCCCAGCCGCGATCGACGATCGAGTTCTCGATGGTCTTGATCGTCACCGGCGGATTGGTGATGCCGAGCACGCACGAGCCTTCGCATGGCGCCGGGCACACGCGCCCGGTGAATTCCGGGAAATTGTTGGTCATGTGCAGGCGCTCGAGCGCCTCGCGCCACAGGCCGCGATACACCAGGTCATTCCATTCCGGGATCACGTTGTTGACCGGGCAGCCCGAGGCCATGCCGCTGATCAGCTTGCCGGTGTGGCAGAACGGCACGCCGCAATCCATGCAGCGCGCGGCCTGGTGCCGCAGCCGCCGGTCTTCCATGTGGTGATGGAACTCTTTCCAGTCGCGCACGCGCTCCTGCGGCGTGCGGTCGACGGGCAGCTCGCGCAGATACTCGATGAAGCCGGTGGGCTTGCCCATCAGTTGCCCCCGACCCGCGCCAGGTCTTTGGCGTTTTCTTCGAACGCCACCATGATCGCGTCGTCGCCCGAAAGTCCCTGCTCGTGAGCGCGCGCGATGCACTGGAGCATGCGGTGATAGTCGCGCGGCATAACGCGCACGAAGCGCGCCACCATGCGATCCCAGTTGTCGAGCACCTGCCGCGCGCGGCCGCTCTTGGTGTAGCCGTAGTGCCGCTCGATCATCGCGCCGACCGCGGCGATCTCCTCCGGCTCCTCCAGCGGCCCGACGTCCACCATCTCCTTGTTGACGCTCGCGGCGAACGTGCCGTGCTCGTCGAGCACGTAGGCGACGCCGCCTGACATGCCGGCACCGAAGTTGCGTCCGGCCGGGCCGAGCACGATGACGCGTCCGCCGGTCATGTATTCGCAGCCATGATCGCCCACTGCCTCGACGACGGCGTGCACACCGCTGTTGCGAACGCAGAAGCGCTCGCCGGCCATGCCGCCGATGTATGCCTCGCCGCTGGTTGCGCCATAGAGAGCCACGTTGCCGATGATGATGTTCTCGTACGAGACGAAGGTCGAGCCGGCCGGCGGCGTGATGATCAGCTTGCCGCCCGACAGGCCTTTGCCCACGTAGTCGTTGGCGTCGCCTTCGAGGAAGAACGTCATGCCGCGCGGGGTGAACGCACCGAAGCTCTGGCCGGCGGAGCCTTTGAAGCGGATGCGGATCGTGTCCTCGGGCAGGCCCGCCGCGCCGTGCTTACGCGTGATCTCGCTGCCGGTGATCGTGCCGACCACGCGATGCACGTTGCGGATCGGCAGCTCGGCGCTGACGCGCTCACCGCGCTCGATCGCCGGCTTGCACAGATCGAGCAGCTGCGTGAGGTCGAGCGATTTCTCCAGGCCGTGATCCTGAGCCATCTGGCAATAGCGGCCGGTGTCGGAGCCGACGTCGGGTTGATACAGCAGGTTGCTGAAGTCGAGGCCCTTCGCTTTCCAGTGATCGATGGCTTTGCGGCCCTCGAGGCGGTCGACGCGGCCGACCATCTCCTCGACGGTGCGGAAGCCGAGCTGCGCCATGAGCTCGCGCACTTCCATGGCAATGAAGCGCATGAAATTGACGACGTGCTCCGGCTTGCCGGCGTACTTCTCGCGCAGGCGCGGATCCTGCGTCGCGATGCCGGCGGGACAGGTGTTCAGATGGCAGACACGCATCATGATGCAGCCCGTCGCGACCAGTGGCGCGGTCGCGAAGCCGAATTCCTCGGCACCGAGCAAAGCTGCGACGACGACGTCGCGTCCAGTCTTCAATTGACCGTCCGCTTCGACAGCGATGCGGCTGCGCAGGTTGTTCAGCACCAGCGTCTGGTGAGTCTCCGCGACGCCGAGCTCCCACGGCAGACCCGCGTGAGCAATCGAAGTCTGCGGCGACGCGCCGGTGCCGCCGTCATGACCGCTGATCAGCACGACATCCGCGTGAGCCTTCGCGACGCCGGCAGCGACAGTGCCGACGCCGACTTCCGCGACCAGCTTGACGCTGATGCGCGCGTGGCGATTCGCGTTCTTCAGGTCGTGGATCAGCTCCGCCAGGTCCTCGATCGAATAGATGTCGTGATGCGGCGGCGGCGAAATGAGTCCGACGCCCGCTGTGGTGTGCCGCGTCTTCGCGATCCACGGATACACCTTGGCGCCGGGCAGCTGACCGCCTTCGCCGGGCTTCGCGCCTTGCGCCATCTTGATCTGGATCTCGCTCGCGCTCGTCAGGTACTCGCTGGTGACGCCGAAGCGGCCCGACGCCACCTGCTTGATCGCCGAGTTCTTCGAGTCGCCGTTCGGCAGGCGCTCGTAGCGGTCGGGATCCTCGCCGCCCTCGCCGGTGTTGCTCTTGCCGCCGATGCGGTTCATCGCGATCGCGAGCGTCTCGTGCGCTTCCTTGCTGATCGAGCCGTACGACATGGCACCGGTCTTGAAGCGCTTCATGATGCTCTCGACCGACTCGACTTCTTCCAGCGGCACGGGCTCGCCGCCTTTCAGTTCGAGCAGACCGCGCAGCGTCGCGAGGTGCGTCGCCTGCGTGTTCACCAGCCGCGAGTACTCCTGGAATTGCCGGAAGTTGTCGTTGCGCACGGCCTTCTGCAGCCGGTGGATCGATTCGGGATTGAACAGGTGGAACTCACCCTCGGAGCGCCACTGATACTGGCCGCCGACCGGCAGCGCGTGACCTTCGACGCGTCGCTCCGGGAACGCAGCGCGATGCCGCACCAGCACTTCTTGCGCGATCACGTCCATGCCGATGCCGCCGATCCGCGACGGCGTCCACGTGAAGTATTCGTCGATCACGTCCTGCCGCAAGCCGACGGCTTCGAACACCTGCGCGCCGCGATAGCTCTGGATCGCCGAGATGCCCATCTTGGCCATGACCTTGATGACGCCCTTGGTCGCGGCCTTCACCAGGTTCTTGCAGGCGGTCTTGTGGTCGATGCTGGTGAGCCGCTCGTCGCGGATCATGCTGTCGATCGTCTCGAATGCGACGTATGGATTGATCGCGCTCACGCCGTAGCCGATCAGCAGCGCGAAGTGATGCACCTCGCGCGCCTCGCCGGTTTCCAGCACCAGGCTCACGCGCGTGCGCAAGCCTTCGCGGATCAGATAATGATGCAGGCCCGCGACGGCGAGCAGGGCAGGGATCGGCGCGAACTCGCGATTGACGCCGCGGTCGCTGAGGATGAGGACGTTCACTTCCTCCTCCTCGATCATGCGCCGCGCCATCAGCCGGATCTCTTCCATCGACTTGACCAGGCCTTTCTCGCCGCGCGTCACGCGGAACAGCATCGGCAGCACGCCGACGCGCAGTCCCGGCAGGTCCATGCGGCGCACCTTGGCGAACTCCTCGTTGGTGAGGATCGGCCACTTCACTTCGAGGCGGCGGCAGTCGGCAGGCTGCGGATTGAGCAGGTTGCCTTCCGAGCCGAGCCGCGTTTCCGCCGAGGTGATGATTTCCTCGCGGATGCAGTCGATCGGCGGGTTCGTGACCTGCGCGAACAGCTGTTTGAAATAGTCGTACAGCAGCCGCGGCTTGTTCGAGAGCACTGCTAGCGGCGTGTCGTTGCCCATCGAGCCGACGGCTTCGACGCCGTGCTGCGCCATCGGCACCAGGATCAGGCGCTCGTCCTCGAACGTGTAGCCGAACGCGATCTGCCGCTGCAACAGCGTGTCGTGATCGGGCTGCGGCACCTGGGGCGCGTCCGGCAGATCATTGAGATGCACCTGATGCTCCCTGAGCCACTGGCGATACGGACGCTCGTGCGCGATCGCCCGCTTGATCTCCTCGTCGTCGACGATGCGGCCTTCTTCGGTGTCGACCAGGAACATGCGTCCGGGCTGCAGCCGGCCTTTCAGCTGGATGTCCGCGGCGGGAATGTCGAGCACGCCGGCTTCGGACGCCATGACGACCAGCCCGTCCTTGGTGACGTAGTAACGCGAAGGCCGCAGGCCATTGCGATCGAGCACGGCGCCGATGCGGCGGCCGTCGGTGAACGCGATCGATGCCGGGCCGTCCCACGGCTCCATCAGGCACGAGTGATACTGGTAGAACGCGCGCTTGGCGTCGTCCATGTTCTGATGGTTCGACCACGGCTCGGGAATCATCATCATCATCGCGTGCGGCAGCGGGCGGCCCGCGAGCACCAGCAGCTCGAGCGTGTTGTCGAACATCGCCGAGTCCGAGCCGTTCGGATTGATGATCGGCAGGATCTTGCGCATGTCGTCGCCGAACGCCGCGCTCTGGAACAGCGCTTCGCGCGCGTGCATCCAGTTGGCGTTGCCGCGCACGGTGTTGATCTCGCCGTTGTGCGCGATGTAGCGATACGGGTGAGCGCGATCCCAGCTCGGGAACGTGTTGGTGCTGAACCGCGAGTGCACCAGCGCCAGCGCGGTCTCCATCAACGGGTCGCTCAGGTCCGGGAAATACGGAGCGAGCTGCATCGTCGTCAGCATGCCTTTGTAGACGAGCGTCTTGTGCGACAGGCTGGAGATGTACCAGCTCGCCGCGCCTTCCAGCGTCGACGTGCGGATCTCGCTGTAGGCGCGCTTGCGAATGACGTACAGCTTGCGTTCGAACGTCAGCTCATCGGCAATGGCGTCATTGCGCTTGATGAAGACCTGCCGCATGAACGGCTCGCACGACTTCGCGGTGTCGCCGAGCATCGAGTTGTTGCACGGGACGGTGCGCCAGCCGAGCACCGACTGACCTTCGGACTGCACGATCTGCTCGAAACGCTCTTCGATGCGCCGGCGCAGAGTGGGATTGCGCGGCAGGAACACGATGCCGCAGCCGTAGGAGCCGGGGGCGGGGAGCTCGATGCGCGCCTTCTTGCTCGCCTCGCACAGGAACCGATGCGGCATCTGGATCAGCACGCCGGCGCCGTCGCCGCTGTCTTCCTCGGCGCCGCAGGCGCCGCGATGATCGAGGTTCACGAGCACCTGCAGTCCCTGCTGCAGGATGAGATGGGACTTGCGACCTTTGATGTCGACGACGAACCCGACGCCACAGGCGTCGTGCTCGAACGCCGGGTCGTACAGACCCTGCTTCGGCGGCAGACCCGTCCAGCGGGGCCGATCCCCTTCAGCGCTGCTGCTCAAGTTTCTTCCCATCCCCTCTGTATTCAAATCTGCTCAATTCTGGCTCCTCCGTCCGCTGCCCCGGCGCTCCGTCCGGCAGTGCTAAACGGTTGATTCGGCGAGGCTCGATGGCGCGCGAGCGCTGTCAGCACATGCGTTGCGCGGAGCGCTGCGCCGGCCACTCGTTGAATACAACCCGGAGGATCGAATGCATATTACAGAGGTCGACACCTGCGTCAATGCGCGCGCCAGTCTGCGTAGCTGACTTTCCACTGACCGTCCTCGCGCACCAGCGCAACGTCGAAGTCGTAGAGGTCCGCGGAGAGGTCGGCCGCGCCCTGACCGCCGCGGCCGGCCATGCCGAGCTGCAGCTTCACGCGCGCTTCGTCGGGGGCGGGGAATTCCAGACTCTCGATGCGCGTCAGCAGGTGAATCGACTGGTTCGCGACGAAGTACCCGCGCACGTAGCGTGCTGCCTCCGCGCGGTCCAGTCCGTCGGCGCCGCGATAGGCGGCGGAGACGTGCTCCAGCAGATCGCCGACATCGCGCGCTTCGGCCGCGACCTCCATCGAGTCGATCACGGCGCGCACCTGTTGCTCGGGAGAGGCGCCGCCCGAGCAGCCTGACAGCAGCGCCAGCACTGCTAAAACCGCGAGTCGCAAGGTGTGAGCCCTCTGCTTGACCGACCCGGAAGGCCATGGTCAGATTTCGGCCGCTCGCCTATCGTACAAAAGCATATATATACGGTCCGGTCTGGCCACCGATCCTGATTTCGTCGCCGGGGAGAATTCCGATCATGAAAGCCATCGCACTGCGCGCCGCGATCGTTGCTGCGCTGCCCCTGTTCTGCCTTTCCGCTGTCGCTGCCGAAGGACCGTTGGCACAGAAGAAAGGGCAGGGCGGCTCGGAGATCCAGGGCTCGGCGGGACCGGGGGGATCGCAGGGAGACAACGGTCTCGAGCATTGCGACAAGCCGATGGGCGCGATGGCGGTGGTCGAGCCGCAGGACTACGTCGCGCAATCCCTGTCGCGCTACGGCCTGCAATCGCCCACCGGGCTGATCCGCATGATGGTGCAGCAGTCGAACTGCTTCATCGTCGTCGAGCGCGGCCTCGGCATGCAGAACATGATGCAGGAGCGCGCGCTGCAGGAGTCGGGCGAGCTGCGCCAGAACTCGAACATGGGCGGCGGCCAGATGGTCAGCGCCGATTTCATCCTGACCCCCGCGGTGGTGTTCTCCGAGAACAACGCCGGCGGTGTCGGCGGCGCGCTCGGCGGATTGCTCGGCGGCCGGACCGGCAACGCGATCGGCGCCGTCGCCGGTGGACTGAAATTCAAGGAAGCCCAGACCAGCATGCTGGTCACTGACGCGCGCTCGGGCATCCAGGTCGCAGCTGCGGAAGGCAGCTCGAAGAAGGCGGATCTGCGTCTCGGCGTGGGTGTGTTCGGCGGCGGTGCGGCGGGCGGCCTCGGCGGCTACGCGAACACCAACGAAGGCAAGGTGATCGCCGCGAGCCTGATGGACAACTACAACAACGTCGTCAAGTCGGTGCGCAGTCAGCCGAGTCTACAGCGCGACGTCGGCACGCTGTCGGAAGAAGCGGGTAAGAAGACCAAGAGCGGCGCCGTGTTCAACGAAGGCGACACGATCGTGCCGAAGATCGCCAACGTGAAGCTGTTCGGCTCGCCGGCCGACAGCGCGAAGGCCATCGCGACGCTCTCCAAGGGCGACGAAATGATCTTCATGGGCGAGGAGCAGAACGGCTTCCTGAAGGTTGAGTCCGGCAGTGGGTCCGGCTGGGTGAAGAAGGTTCTGGTTTCGAAGTAGCAAGAAGCGGTTGGCGGTTAGCGGTTGGCGATTAGTGCAGAGCGCTGCACTCTGCGGCAGTCCCACTACCCGCTAACCGCTTTTAAGCAGCCAGCCCCAGCTGCTTCAACAACGGCTCGATCTGCGGTTTCCTGCCGCGGAATTCCACGAACGCTTCCATCGCGTCGCGGCTGCCGCCCTGCTCGAGAATCGAGGCCAGGAAGCGGCCGGCGACCTCCGCGTTGAAGATTCCCTGTTCTTCGAATGCGCTGAACGCATCGGCGGCGAGCACCTCGGCCCACTTGTAGCTGTAATACCCCGCCGCATAGCCGCCGGAAAAGATGTGCTGGAAGCTGTGCGGGAAGCGGTTGAAAGCGGGCGGCTGCACCACCGCGACGTGTGCGCGAACGTCCGCGAGCGTGCTCATGACAGCGGCGCTCGTCTGCGGCGCGTTCTCGCTGTGAATGCGCAGATCGAACAACGCGAACTCGAGCTGCCGCACCGTCTGCATGCCGGCCTGGAACGTACGGGTTGCCAGCAGTCGCTGCAACTCGATCTGCGGCAGCGGCTCGCCGCTCTCGACGTGTCCTGAGATCAGCGGCAGCACCTCCGCACGCCACGCGAAGTTCTCCATGAACTGGCTCGGCAGCTCGACCGCGTCCCACGCGACGCCATTGATGCCGGCGATGCTCGGATAGTCGACGCGCGTCAGCATGTGGTGCAGCCCGTGGCCGAACTCGTGAAACATGGTCACGACTTCGGAGTGCGTCAGCAGCGAGGGCCGCTCGCCGGCCGGCGGCATGAAGTTGCACACGAGATACGCGACGGGCAATGCCGACGTGTCCGCGAGCCGCTTGCGGCCGATGCATTCGTCCATCCACGCGCCGCCGCGCTTCTTCGGGCGCGCATACAGGTCGACGTAGAAGCCGCCGCGGCGTGAGCCGTCTGCGTTGCGAATGTCGTAGAAGCGCGCGTCGGGATGATAGACGTCGACGCCGCTGCGCTCGACGATGCGCACGCCGTACAGTTTCTCGGCGACCGCGAACATGCCGGCCAGCACGCGCGGCAGCGGGAAGTATGGCCGCAACTCCTCTTCGGAGAGCTGCAGGCGCTGACGTTTCAGCTGCTCGGCATGGAACGCGACGTCCCATGCGTTGAGCTTGCGGCCGGCGAACTGGGTCAGATCTTCGTACTCGCGCAGTGCCACCGGGCGGCTCTGTCCCGCCAGCTGTTCGAGGAAAGCGCGGACTTCGCCGACCGACGAAGCCATTTTCGTGGCCAGAGAATACTCCGCGTAGTTCGGATAGCCGACCAGCAGCGCGATGCGATGACGCAGATCGAGGATCTGCGCCATCAGCTCGGTGTTGTCCCAGCGGCCCGCACCGGGCCCTTCTTCGGAAGCGCGCGTCACCCAGCCCTGATAGAACTCGCGGCGCAGCGCCTCATTCTCGGCGTGCATCATCACGGCCTGGTAGTTCGGCGCATCGAGCGTGAAGAACCAGCCTTCGAGCTGACGTGTCTGCGCGGCGGAGCGGGCCCGTTCCACGATCGGCTGCGGCAGTCCCTGGATCTCGCTCTCCTGGGTGACGTGCTTCGACCACGCGTTGGTCGCGTCGAGCACATTCTCGTCGAACTTCGACTGCAGCGTGGCCAGCTGCTCGACCAGCGCCTTGAACTCGGCCTTCTGGGCCGCGGGCAAGCCGACGCCGGCGAGCCGAAAGTCGCGCAGAGCGTTCTGCAGCAGCTTGCGCTGGCCGGCTGTCAGGCGATTACCCTCGGTTGCGAGGATGGTCTCGTACGCGTGATACAGCTGCTCGTTCTGCGCAAGCTCCGTGTGCCATGCCGTGAGCAGGGGCAAGCACGCGTTGTAAGCGCTGCGCAGCTCGTCGCTGTTGATGACGCCGTTCATGTGGCCGACAGGCGACCACGTCCGCGCCAGGCGGTGATGCATTTCCTCGAGCGGCAGGACCAGCGAATCCCACGTCGGCGCAGGCGCGGCGAGTAGCGCTGCCAGCTGCGCGCGGTGCGCGTCGAGCAATTCGCGCAGCACGGGCTCGATGTTCGCGATGCGGATCGCAGAAAACGCAGGCAGTTCGAAGTCGGCGGTGGTCATGGCGGGGCGCTGAGGAAGTGCGTCCAAGCTGCGGGCGCGCGCCAATTCTAGAGTGCCGCAGTGCCCCAGGTCGAAAAATTCGTCGAAAGTATCCTGTGGGCTCAGGTGCACCGCGCGGCGCAGTGACGCTATCCGGCGACACGGAACATGGCGCAGACCGGATCCGTTTTTTCCCCATGTCCGATCCCACCCAGCCCACGTCCGTCGCGGGCGAAGCGTTGTTCCTGCAGTTCGTGCAGACAGTCGAGGACCACGCGATCTTCGTCATGAACCCCGAAGAGCTCATCCTCTACTGGAACGCCGGCGCGCAGCGAATCATGGGCTTCGGCGCGAGCGACGTGGTCGGCCGCAAGCTGCACGACATCTTTACACAGGAAGACTGCGACGCCGGAATTCCGCGTCTGGAGATCGAGACCGCGATGCGCGTCGGACGAGCGGCTGACGAGCGCTGGCACGTGCGCAAGGACGGCTCGCGGTTCTGGGGATTGGGTGCCGTCACGCCGATTCGCGCCGCCGACGGCACGCTGCTCGGCTTCGGCAAGATCGTTGCCGATCGAACCGACTTGAAAGAGCTGCAGGACACTCTGCAGGCTCGCAACGATGCGCTGGCGCGCGCGGACGAATTGAAGAACCGCTTCCTGGCGACGCTGGCGCACGAGCTGCGCAATCCTCAGTCGGTGCTGGCCAACAGCGCCGGCGTCTTGCGGCGCCATGCGGCGAGCGATACGCAGCTGCGCACTGTCGCCGAGATGATCGACCGGCAGGTGCAGCAGACGCAGCGGCTGATCGAAGACCTGAGCGACCTGGCTCGTTCCGTTCGCGGCCGCATCCAGTTGCGTCTGCAGCGACTGGATTTGCGGGATATTGCGCGCGTAGCGGCGGAGGCGGTGCAGTCGGCAGTCGCCGAGCGCCGGCACCTCCTGGGGACATCGATTGCCGATTCACCTGTGCTGGTCGACGCAGATGCGGATCGAATCCAGCAGGTCATCGTCAACCTGCTGTTAAATGCTGCGCGCTATACGCCACCGGGCGGACGCATCTCCTTGTCGGTTGCGGCCGAGGGCGAAATGGGAGTCGTGCGTGTCCAGGACACGGGCGCTGGCATCCCGCCGGAACAGCTTGCCGAGATCTTCGAGCTGTTCACGCAGGTCCACCCCGAGAACGTCGAATCGCGGGCGGGCATGGGGATCGGTCTGGCGCTGGCGCGCGAGCTCGTGGCGCTTCATGGCGGCACCATTCAGGCGCGCAGCGACGGCCTTGGTAAGGGCAGCGAGTTCATCGTGCGATTGCCGTTGAACGCAGGGTGAGCGCGCGGCAAGATCGCGCCGTGAGCATCCGAACCTATCGCACCTTCAGTCCCGTGCTCGGCGCGCGGGTCTTCATCGATCCGTCTGCAGTCGTCATCGGCCGCGTGAAGCTCGGCGATGACGCGTCCGTCTGGCCGACCGCTGTCCTGCGCGGCGACGTCCATGCGATCGAAGTCGGCGCGCGCACCAGCATCCAGGACGGCTCCGTGGTGCACGTCACGCACGACGGACCGTACGCGCCGGGCGGTCGCTCGACCCTCATCGGCTCGGATGTGACAGTCGGACATCGAGTGACGCTGCACGCCTGCACCATCGGCAACAAGTGCCTCGTCGGCATGGGCTCGGTCGTGCTCGACAACGTCGTTACGGAAGAGCTGGTGATGATCGGCGCGGGCAGTGTCGTGCCGCCCGGCAAGCGGCTGGAAACTCGCAGCCTCTACGTCGGCAGCCCGGCGCGCAAAGTACGCGACCTGACGCAGCCGGAGATCGACTTCTTCACGTACTCAGCGGCGCACTACGTGCAGCTCAAGGACGAGTATTTGACTTCACTGCAGCGATGACCGGGGCGGTGTCGGGCTTGATGCCGCGCCACACCAGAAACGACTCCGCGGCCTGCTCCACCAGCATGCCCCAGCCGGTCTCGGCGCGGCCGGCGCCGGCGCTCTTCGACCAGCGTGTGAATGCTGTATCGCCCTTGCCGTACGCCATGTCGTAGCACAGCGTGGTCGGGCCGATGACGCCGGGCGGAATCGGCGGAATCGTGTCCTGCAGGCTCGCCGAGGTTGCATTCAGCACCAGGTCGAACGTCGAGTCGCTGATCGAATCGAAGCCGCAGCCGTGCACCGTGCCGAGCGTCGAGAACTCGCGAGCCAGCTCCGTGGCGCGCGCTTCGTTGCGGTTCGCGATCTCGAGGTACTCGGGGTCCGCTTCCAGCAGCGGACCGAGCACGCCGCGGGCTGCTCCACCCGCGCCGAGCAACAGCACCCGTGTACCGCGCAGGTCGAACGATAGATTGCGCGCCAGGTCGGCGATGAGGCCGGCGCCATCGGTGTTGTCGCCGAACACTCCGCTACTACGCAGCGCCAGCGTGTTTACTGCACCGGCCATCTCAGCGCGGGGCGTGCGCTCGCGCGCGATCAGACACGCGGCCTGCTTGTGCGGCAACGTGACGTTCAGTCCCTGGCCGTCTGCGGCGAAGAACTCCACGACTGTGTCGGTGAGTGCTTCCGGCGGCACTTCCAGGCGGGAGTAGGTGATCGAGTGCCCCACCTGCTGGGCGAACAGGCCGTGAATGAACGGCGACCAGCTGTGGGCGACGGGGTAACCGACTACTGCGTACTTGTCTGGCGGGGGTCCTTGCGCTGGGTCCTGGCTGCTCATCACAAGTATTCGGAGCTGGCTACCGATGCTCCCTCAGCCACGCCGCTGCGCGCTT
>JBIOUH010000004.1:0-22580 GCA_044866955.1 Steroidobacteraceae bacterium | reverse complement strand
GCAATTGCGACCGGCAGTTGCTGCAGCATCCAGGTCCTTTGCAGAAAGCGGTACCACCGATCGTCGGTAAACTCGCGTTCCACGACGAACGCCGGCGGACGGGCAAAACGAAAGCGGCAATTCAGCTGCCAGAACAGATCGACGAGCGGCGAACGGCGATGCGCGAAGAAATCGTGGCAGGCATCCTGCCGCTGCGCCCAGTCCCGCTCGTCGTGGACGCGCAGGATGCCGAACGGGCCGGCGACACCGACGAGGACGCCGATGTAGACGAGCAAGCGCTCGAGCCACTTCCTGCAGGAGTAGCTGCGGTGGATGAAGCGCCGATGCATGCCGACCGAATGGCCGAGGAGCAGCGACGCGTAGGTTGCGACAACGAACAGCAGCAGCGCGCCAGGCGTGATCAGCAGCGGCGCAAAGACGAGCGCGCACGCGAGCATGGACATGTTCCACAGCGACTTCGCCGGACTCCATTCCACGCGCCCTGCGACAGCACTGGCGCCGTTTCCATGCATTCGCGCGACGGGCTTCATCATCGAGGCGATCCCCCCGGCAATCTGCCTGCGCGGACTATTTCACATCGCAGCGCGTTCCTCACGCCCGAGAAATATTCGAACGGACTGAACCGGACGAACCGGCTGCAGCGTCTCGGGCCAGCCTCAGAAGTCCCCGGACTGGATGTCCCGCCGGAGCGTTTCGAGCTGAGCATCGGCGGTTGCCGCATCCATTTCAGACGCTGCAGCGAGATCCGGTAGCTTCGGCGGCGCCGGGATCCGGTAAGAGATGTCCTTGCGCCACGCGCCGCGCTCGAACTCCTCGGTCAGCTCTGCAAGCGAGCACCCGAACACCGCTTGCACAGCTTCCTCTGCGCGCGTTCCGCCGCGCATCAATACAGCCAGGTCCTGGTACTGTCTGCGGTGCTCATCGCTCGTAAGCAATCCGAACTGCGCCCAGGCATGCGCGCTGCGCGCCAGCTCGTTGAAGTCGGCGGGATTGGTGACGTGCTGCGCATCGAGCAGCGCCGGCAGATCGAATCGCCGGCGGGGCCGGTCGCTCTCGCGCACGACCGCCGCGAACTGCGGATTGCGATTGAGCAGAACGGTGCCGTCGGGGCGGATCGTCAGTCCGTTCAGCAGATTGGCGACGCCGAGGCGATACCACGCCGGATACTTCCGCATCGGTCCGGTCGCCAGCAACGATTGTCCGTACAGGAACAGCACCGACTGCAGCGGCTCGTCACCGTCCACGTCGACGATGGTAGCGATGTTGAACTTCGCGCCCGGCATGTACTTGCTGCGAATTCCGGCGCGCACGCGCGCGTCCTGCTCCTCTTCCGTGTACATGACGTCACGAGCATCGGTACGGGTCAGCGAGTACAGGCGGAGCGGGTTGATGGTCATGCCCGCTTCCCATCGGGCGAGCTCCGCCAGCACCTGTTCGTAACGCAGCGTCGCGCGAAGCAGGGACTCGCAGCGTGCAGCGCTGCTGTTCGACACGACCGTCACGCGATCCTGCTCGCAACGCCAATAGGGCGCGGCCGCTTCGGCACGGTCGACGTGAATCGAAAAGGTCGCAGCCAGTCCCAGCGCGAGCAATGCTGCGTGCGGCGGAGCCAGTGTCGCCATTCCTTTCCCCGGCGATTCGAATGGCTCAATTGTAGGTTCGTAGAGGCGCTATTGAGTAGCGTGTCGCCTCCCGACGACCGGCCGAACGTGCTCTAGTGCACGAGCGACAGCACGGCCTTCTCGATAGTTGGCCAGGCCTGCGTCGTCGGCGCGATGACTTCGAAGTGGCCGGCGCCTTCAATCACTTTCAGCTCGGCAACATCGCCGGCTTTTTTTGCAAGCGCCACGTACTCATCGCCGAGCGCCGGCGGGATGAGCCAGTCGAGCGATCCCGTGATGAGCACCTGCGGCACGCCCAGCGGCAGCATCTCGGCCGGAGAGCCGTCGCGCAGGCGCTCCGGAACACGTTCCAGCTCGCCGCCCAGCAATTGAGTCACCGGCACGGAGCCGCACACCTTTTGCAGGTGCTCGGCAGTGAGGCTCTGCAGCCGACCGGGTCCCGCAAGGTTGACTGCGCCGCGAACCGTCAGCGGATCTTTCACATAAAGCGGGCTGCTGTCGGGGAGACGGTGGCGTGCGGCCGTCCAGAGTGCGAGATGACCGCCGGCCGAGTGGCCGACCACGACGACTCGTTGCAGATCCAGCGAATACTCGTCCGCGATCGTCCGCAGATGGTCCACCGCGGCACCGACATCCAGATACGTGCCCGGCCAGCCGCCGCCCGCGCTATCGACGCGGCGATACTCGATGTTCCAGGTCGCGATGCCCGCTTTCCGCAGCGCATCCGACATCGGCACCGTATTTTCCAGATCCGCAAACTTCTTCCAGCAGCCGCCATGAATGACGACTGCAACCGGGAACGGGCCGCGACCTTGCGGCAGGAACAGCTGGCCGAACTGATTCGCATCGCTGCCATAAGCGAAAGTGCGATCCGGCGGCGACGCAGGAATCGCATTGACCTCGCGCGGCTTCAACAAATCGGCCGCAGCCGCGGTCGCCGACCACAGCGCCATTGCGCCGATCAAACCGGCGACGCGTATCCATCCTGTGACGTAGTTCATGATGGAAGCCTGCCACATGACGCGGCAACGGCCGTTCAAGCAATCGTCAGAATCGCACTCTAACTTTCGTCGCTGCTCGCTCTTGACTTCGCAACCGCCGGGAGTATTCTGCGCGACCTTCGATGGAGCACACCCGTGAACTTTACGCACGAAACGTTGACATGACGCGCTGATTCCCAGGCTGAAGGCCCGGCGAATCGCGCATTCGCCAGGCCGAGCGCCCAAAGCCCTCGGCAGCAATCATTTGCCGGGGGCTTTTTGCTTTCTGGGGATCGACCATGCGTACTGACATGTTCAAGGTGATCGTCGAGCGGCCGCGCGGCTATAAAGGCTCAGAATCGCGCGCAGATCGACGTCGCGGCGATTTCGAAGGACCTCATCGTCTCGGGATGCGCGCCGGTTACGGTTACCGTGCGCTCAACGAGAATCTCAGGCCGCTGCAGCGCTACCTGCGCTCGCAGGTCGGTCGCCCGTGGAACAAGGTCTACAGCGAGATCGCGAGGACCATCGACCGCCGCAACACGGTCCAACAGCACGTCTATCAGCACATCGAGGATTTCGTCGCGGTCCAGGTCGCGTGGAAGGACGGCCGCCTCGTGGATCTCGATGCCTCCGGTGGCATCAAAGACCTGTCGCAAGAGCTGTACGTCGACCCGCGTACGGGCCTTCTCCGCATCAACAAGCACTACCGCAGCTGGCGCCAGCGCTATCGGGCTGCCGCACACGCGGATGACGCGGGGATTCATGCGCGCCGGCGCATCATCGATGACGTCACGCAGCTGCACCTGATCGACGGCGAATGGTACGAGATCCGCTTTGCACCGCTGCCGCCGGGCGAATGGAAGAACGTCGTCGTACGCGGACGCACTGTCTACAAGTATGTCGCCGAGGCCCGCTACGACGTCGTCCGCAAGTGCATGACTTCGGATGGCGAGGGAAGAGACCAGCGCGCCAGTCTCTACGGAGTGCGCCTGCTCTATGCGACCACGAAGCGTCAGCTCTCGCATCGCGAGAAGAAGAGCTACGGTTTGCTCTGAGGTCGCCTGATGTGCGCGTAAGCGCTCAGCAGCAGCCATTGCGGAAGCTCACGCCGGTACTGCGCGGGACCTTGCAGAGTCACGGTGCCCGCGCGCACTTCACTGCGCAGAGAGCGTATGCCGCGCCATACTTCGGCGAGAACGAGCACGCGGGTCGTGAGACGCAAGGTCAGATCGAAGCCCGGATCCTTCACGCAGACGTCGACCGCGCCGTCGCAATGAACGAGCCAGAAGCGGCGTGAGGACGCCGGCGCATCGACGAACTCGATCTCGATGACGGTTCGCCCCGGCGGCATCGCCTCCACATTCAGGCGGCGATGGATACTCCAGACGAGCCAGCCCGGATCCAGATCGCGCGCTTCGATGTCGCGCGCCCAGCGCTGACCCCACTCCCCTATCGAACGCACGACCGGCTTGAGCGCCTCGCCCGCGCGCGTGAGCTGATAGTCCGCACCGCCGGGGGTGCGCGAATGAGTGACGATGCCCGCGTACTCGAGGCTCGCTAGACGTTGCTTCAGCAGTGTGCCGGAGAGGCGCGGCACGCCGCGACGGATCTGATTGAAGCGCCGCGCCCCCGCAAGGAGCTCGCGGACGACCAGCAAAGTCCAGCGCTCCGCGAGGACTTCCGATGCCAGCGCAACAGGACAGAACTGCCCGTATTCCCCACGCATGCGCGTAGCTTGCGACGCAGTGAGATGCGAGACAAGCACCGCGGTCCAGATTTCGGACTAGCCCTCGGCTCCGAACACGTTGCCCTCGGGATCGTGGCCGAGATGGAAGGCAGCGTCGTTGCCTGCCCACGGTGGCGGCCGATCGTCGATCTCGCCGCCGAGCGATCGCGCCACCGCGCGCGATGCAGCGACATCCGCAATCGGGAAATTCAGGCGAACCGCGCCGTGCTCCCGGCGCCGTGGCGGGTCGGAAATGATCACAGCCTGCGCATACTGCTCCGGGATCTGGTGCACGATGAGCTGGAAGCCGCCGCAGTCCAGGTCTGCGTGATGAGAGTCTTCGTTCCTCACCTTCGCGGAGCAAACGCGAGTGTAGAAGGTGGCGATCTTGCGAAGATCCTTCGCGAACAGAACTGCACTGACCATAGGCCTACTCCCACTCAGAGCCTGAACTGCGCAGACGCCTCGGCCACGGCATCGGCGCTCTGCACTTCGACGGACGGCCCCTGGTTCACCAGATCGAAGATTGCCGTCGTCAGCACCTGGCTGCCGATGTGCTCGCCGAGGCGGCGGTAGCTTTCCCACTGCGCTTCGTCGAAGAACTGATTTGCCGTGCTCTCATGCGGGAAATCCGCGTGGCTGCTGTGGTACTCGAGCACGTCGACGGGTTCGTCGCCGGTGAGCGTTGCCTTCACGTAGACCAGCCACGACGGCGCCGTCTTGCCGTCCGCATACGTGACCCTGGCGATTGCGGCATGGGCCTTGGACACGGCGTCGCGGTCCGCGCGCCGCAGATCCGCGAGCGTGCCGACGAACGGAAAATCCGGTGGCGGATCCAGGAACTCGATCTCCGCGCCGAAATCGAGCCGCGCCTTGCGTACGAGATCGGCGAGGCCCGAGAACTTGTAGTCCACATCCTGTTCCGCATCGACGATGATGATCAGCGGCAGGCGGCGGCGAATGAGCTCGTAGCCGCCGAGATTTTCGAAATGGCCGCCGTCGGACAGGTTCCACAAACGATCGCCGGTGCCGCGCAGGTTGCAGAGGAATTCCGCGAACAGCGCGCGATACACGGGCGGCATCACCTTCTGCAGCCAACCGCCTCCCCTGACTCTAAGACCGGAGTCCCACCAGTAGCCGAGCCGCACGTTGGCGAAAGTGGCGAGCATCGCGGTCGGCAACGTGGTGCGCGATCCGACCGCCGAACCCGCAGCCGCGCCCGAGATGCTGACCCAGCGGCCGAGACTCAATGCCTCCGGATCACCGACGAGCTTCTCGCTGTCGAAGACGCAGTAGCCGGAGCCTCCGGGCAACGAGATGTGGCCCTTCTCCCGGTCCGCCACGAGATGGTGCCGGATGCCGACGCTGAGCCCGGCCGGGCCGATCGCGAGCGGCACGCCTTTGCGATCCTGCACCTGAATGCCGGTCCGATTGTCGAAGGTCTCGTTGATCGTGACGTTGATGATGTGCAACGGCGAGCCGTTGCGACCGGACGGGAACGGCCGCGGGGCGTCCGCCGGTTTCGGCGGCGGTTCCGGCCGCTCCCCGGTGAACAGGCTGACCAGCCCTCTCCACAGCTTCTTCGGCAGAGCCACGATACCCGCGCCAATCTGCTTGACGACCGCAACGACCCTCTCACGGACGCCGATGCGAAACGATAGCGGCCAGCGCCAATAGCGATCTGCCTGGATGTCGTCGCCGTCGATCACGTCGGTGATGTGAGTCTTCTTGTTGCACAACCGCTCGCGGTTCGTCGCGCCGAGGTAAGCGCGCGTCAGGCGTTGCGAATAGAACGTGTGCATCGTCGACAGGTTGATGAAGAAGGTGTTCTGCCCCAGCAGCGCGATGAGCGCGACCAGCACGCCGAAGACCTTCAGCGCGAAGAGAGAGTGCTGCTGCGACGGCTCAGGTGGCGGCACCGGCGCTACGAACGGCTTGATCGTGCGCTCGCTCCCTTCGCCCTGAATGACGATCTGCTCAGCGCTCGTCAACTTCGGCGGTTTCACTTCGGTGACGCTCGCCGGATAGCCGCTCGGCTTCTCGAACTGCCACGCGATCGCATGCGCGCCGACGTTGATCGTCACGAGCCATGCGCCGACGATGACGACGGCGACGATCCAGCTCACGATCGACATCGAAATGCGCGGCCGCTTGTCCTGGGCATTGCCGCCGAACAGCACCAGCAGTTGACGGCCGTACGCCGCCACGCCGGCAAAAGTGGCGACCGCCGCGCCGATCGTGGTGATCACGCCGCGAAAGCCGGTGGTATTCAGGATCACGTACAGCGTCGAGCCGAGCGTATCGATCAGACCGAGCACGACGATGGCTGCACACACCACGACGGAAGTTTTGAACGCGGACGACATGCGCCGCCGCGCCGCGCTGACGTCAGCCATCGCGGTCGGCGCATCCTTGCGCAAGATCCAGCCGAACAGACGGCGCAGCAGCCATGGATGGCCCCAGAGCGTCCAGAGAGTCGTGACGAGTCCCGCCAGCCCTAGCAGCGCGATGAATCGTGGCATCGGCTGCGGGATCCACCCGAGCAGTGCGCCGGCCGCGACGCCGAGAATCACGAGCAGATCCGAACGCCGGACCGCTGTCTTGTTCGCGAGCGGCTGATCGATGACCCAGTAGCCCCACACCGTCGGCACTGACCACAGCAGCGCGATCGGCACCAGCACCAGGAACCAGCCGCTCCACCACAAACCCCCGAACTGCGGTGAATTCATGGCGACGAGCGTCGTTGCGCCATCGACGATCGGCCTTGCCCAGGACGCCAGCGGACCCGGCAGCCAGTTCGCGAGCGTGTTCAACCCGGAGAGCGCCCATTCGATTGCGGCGGGCAACTGCAGCAGCACGACTTGCAGCAACACGAACGCCGCCAGCACGAACGCGATCATCACGCATTGCACGGAGAGCCAGTTGCGCAGCATCACCGCGAGCATCACGAGCAGATCGCCGGAGCCGCGCGGCGCGAGATAGCGGCCGTTGTCACGCAGGAAGCGCGCCGGCCACTGGCCGCCCTTGGGGCCGAGCTCGTCCCGCAAGACCGCGGCAACGTCGTCCGCACTGTTGACCCAATCCCGCCGGAACAGCGCGCCGAGGAAGCTGCCGAAATATCCGCCGCCCGAGACAGTGGATACATAGTCGATGCGCGTGAGCAGCGGCTTGCCCTTTTCGACCGCGCGGGCGAGCGCGGTGAAGATGCCGAAGCAGAAGGTGGCGCTGCGAATGCCGCCGCCGGACAACCCGAAGCCAATGGGCGGCGTGTCGCCCGGTTGCTTGACCTGGTCGCGACGCGTGTTGATCAGCTCCTGCTCGGCGTCGGCCAGCTCATCCGGAAAGTACGGCCCGCGTTGGCTGAAGATGCCCATCGATCACCTCCGCGCCCGCTGGCGCGGCGGCATCGTATCAGAAGATGTCTGGTCCGGATGCGAGCACGTTCCTCGGATCGAAGCAGCGCTTGGCGCTCGCCAGCAGGCGGAAGTCTTCGCCGTAGTGCTGGCGCCATTCCCTGCGCGAGAGCTTCACTGCACTGAACGGGTATAGCGTGCCGCCCAGCGCGCGACTCTCTTCGAACAGCCGGCGATTCGCTTTGAGCATGAGCTCGACTTGCGAGGCATTCGCCGCGTAGCGAATGAGCGCGAAGCCGACGAGCTTCTGTTCCCGTGGAACGCGCATCAGCGGCTGCCTGAATCGTGAGCTGCGCCAGGGGAAGATCTGCGCGACGTTGTAGGTGCCGAGATCGGACTCGGTCGTCACTGGCTCGAGCAACCGTTCGCCGTGCGCGCCGCCAACTACGGCGAATGGCGAGGCGAGGCAGCACGCTCTCGATGAACTGAGTTGCTCCCGAGGCCGGCAGCACGACCGAGTTGCCGCCGTTACCATCCGCGAAAGTAAACAGGACGATGCCGTCGAAGCGCTTCTCGTCGACCAGACGATCCGCATCGCTGAGCGCGGTGGCGACGTCCGGATAGAGAACTGCGCAGGCCCGTACGCGCGCCGGCGCCGGGAGCAGCTTGATCACGGCGCGCGCGAGCACTCCGCACTGGCCCTGGCCAGCGAGCATCGCGTCGAAGAGATCCTCGCGATGGTGCCGGGAACAGGTCACGATGTGGCCCTCGCCGGTGAGGACCTGCAGGGCCTCCACGTTGTCGACCATCGCACCATGCTCATAGGTAGTCGGGCTGATGCCGCCGATCGACAAAGTCCCGCCGACGCTGAGCTCCAGATAGTCGGGAATGACGGCCGGCGTCGCGCCTTCCTTCAGTGTTTCCTGCAGCACCATGCCCCACGAACAGCCCGCGTCGGCCAGCACGCGCGCGCCAGGAAGATTGCGCGCCTCTGCAAGCGAGCTCATCGCAATGACGATGCCGCCTTGCACCAGCGACTGCCCGTAGATCGAATGCCCGTGGCCGCGCACGGCAACGCGCAGATCATGTTTGTTGGCGAAGCGGATGACGCGCGCGATGTCCTGTACCGAGCCAGGCTCGAGCACTGCGACCGGCTGACGATGAATGCGGGTGCGCGAGTCTGGAGACGTCGCTTAGGAGCTGGCAGCGCGCGTAGTGAGGTTAGGGCGCCCTGTCCGGAGGAAATGACTCTCTGCGGAAAGTTAGGGGCGGCGTGCCCAGGCCAAACCGTGGACCTGACGATCGTGACCGCGTGACCCGCAGTCGGTGAACGACCGACACCTCGTTGAATGCGCCGCAGTGGGCACACTCATACACGACTGCGCCCTCGGACCACCGAAACTCCACGATCCCCCGTTGGGGTTTTGTGCAAGCGCTGCAGATGGGCGTGTCCACGGCAAGCTCCGCTGATCGTTTGTGTATCGAGGTGACGGACAGGGAGGCTAGCGCCGCTACGCACGGCGCGCAATTGATTTGCGTCAGTTTATTTCAGTTGAAATGTCGGCCGTAACCGCATAGCTGCGCTCGAATTCGTCGCGCAGCGACCGCTCCTCGGGGAAATAGCGCGTGGAGAAGTGAAACGGCACCGCGGCCTTGACTCCCGCCGCCCTGGCGATCGAGCCCGACTGGGCGGCCGTGAGATGCGCCTTGCGCTCGGCATGCTCCCGATCTTCTTCCAGAAAGACCGCTTCGATGAACGCGACATCCGCTGCGCGCAGAAATGAGATCAATTCCCGCGTGTTGGTTGCGTGGCCGGCGACGTCCGTGACATAGCACACGCGCTGCCCGGGCACCGATTCGAGTACGCGCTGCCGCAGATCGCCGAGGGAGAATCGCTCGCTGCGTGAGCCCTCGCGCGTACGCCAGCGCACCTCGATCTGCAAATCGTCGGGCTCGCCCGCACGCACCCGACGCTTCAGCTCCGTCAGCCACGGCCCGGTCGGCAGGCCGAGCTCTTCCAGCCGGTTCTTCCAGACGTTCAGGTGCGTGTGCTCCTCGAACGCAAATGCATACGAAGGCAGACCGTGATGATCGAACGGCCGCGCTCGAATCCGGAACTGCTCGTCGTGAAGCACGACGTCATCGACGATCGAACAATCCGGCAACGATTCGCGTCGAAACTTGTTGCGGCTGCGGAACAGCGCCCGGTGCAGCTGCCGGCCGTCGAGCTCGCATGCCGTGACGGCGAAGTCGGCAACGTAATTCTCGACCAGGTTCCAGGTGTAGGCGTGCAGCTTGTGCTCGACCTGATCGATGAAATTGCTCGGGCCGTAGATGCGGACGCCGGCGTCGCGACCCAGGCAGACGCGCAGCAGATGATCGAATCCCGCGAAATGATCCATGTGCGTGTGCGAGACGAACACGTCGGTGATGCGCAGGAGCTTGCGCGTCGGCAGCCCCGAGATGTCGCCGATGTCGAACAGCAGCGCCCGGTTGCAGAACTTCAGGTCGATGTAGACGCCTGGATCGCCGAAGACGCCATTCACCAGCCCGGCCTGATAGATCGGGCGCATCAGCCTCTGCGCAGCTCGTAGATCTCCCGCTTCGTATACGCCGGCAGCTGCTTCGAGAGATCGTCCCAGGGCGGCATGAAGTCGACGAAGATGTGCTTGTCCGGCCGGATGCCGAAGTCATCGTCGAACAGGCCAGCCGGAATTTCGAAGGACTCGCCTTCGGGCGCGGGATCCGGCACGGGACCGCCGCAGTTCGAGCAGAAGAAGGATTGATAGGGCGGCGGCGAGTGCAGGACTGGCGCGGCATACGACTTGACGAGCTCGCCGCCCGTCAACAGCCGATAGTCCCCGGTGTTCACGCGAATCGTCAGCAGCGCTGAGGAGCCCGATACTTTTCGACAGCGATTGCAGTGACAGTACTCGGCCGGACCGCAAGCGCGAGCAATCTCGAACGTCACGCCTCCACACAGACAACTACCGCGAATCGCCATGCTCGTGCCCTCACGTAATGTCGTCCTCGCCGACCGTGCCGCCCTCGCCTTCCCAGCGATTGATCGCCCGCACTTCGCGGCGGGTGAACTTCAGCCGCACGCCCGCGCCGCCGCCATTCTCGGGAACGAAGATCACTCCGCCTTCTTCGAGCGCCGCGCGCATGCGCCGCTTGTCGTCGTCGCTGGGTACGCGATAGCGCAACTCGAAGTCCTCGATCGTCTTGGAGACGACCTTGGATGATTGCGAGAGGTCAGCGACCGACCATTCGATGAGCGCGCGGGCGGCGCGGCATTGCGCGGCCGTGAGAATAAGAGTTTCGTCGGGCATGGCAACACCATTCTCTATCACTATTGGGCGTGACTCACAAAGGTCACATCCTCGACATACACCATCCTGTTCTGAATGCGGGTACCGCCGTAGTACCCGCGTCTGCTCACTTGCACTCGTTGAAGCCGCAGGACT
The DNA here is from genome assembly GCA_044866955.1 of Steroidobacteraceae bacterium. Lineage (GTDB taxonomy): Bacteria > Pseudomonadota > Gammaproteobacteria > Steroidobacterales > Steroidobacteraceae > Steroidobacter. The sequence continues at coordinate 11,429 of JBIOUH010000004.1, read as the reverse complement.
GCGTGGCGAGCAGCGCAACGACGAACCAGGGCCGCGTACCCATATGTGCTTGCGAGTATAGGCGTCTGCATGATCCATTTCGATCAAGCGCACCCCGGCTCCTGGGGGTATAAAAGCGCGCATGAGTCCGGTCGAGAAAGCACTCTGGTACATCGAAGCGCATCTGACGCAGGACATTTCATTGGGCGATATAGCGGCCGACTGCGGTGTGAGCCGACATCATCTGCTGCGTGCCTTCGCGGCCGGTACCGGTAGCTCCGTCATGCGGTATGTCCGCGGACGGCGGCTCTCGCAAGCGGCCGAGCGACTCGTGAACGGCGCCAATGACATCCTCGAAGTCGCCATTGATGCGGGCTACAACTCGCACGAAGCATTCACCCGAGCGTTTGGCGAGCAATTCGGCGCGACACCCGCGCAGGTCCGCACGCGTGGCAGTTCGCAGGGCCTGGCGCTCGTGCCGCCAATCGCACTGAACGCCGCACCTCTCGCAATCGAGCCGCCACGTTTCGAGCTCCTCGATGTCCTGCTGATCGCGGGAATCAGCCGCCGCTATGAGGGCATCGAAAGCGGTGCTGGCGTACCGGGCCAATGGTCTGCATTCGCCGCGGAGCATGACCGCATCAGAGGGCGCGTGGGCACAGCGACATACGGCGTGTGCTTCAACCTCGATGACGAGGGAAGCATGGACTATCTCTGTGGCGTGCAGGTCAACGCTTTTGCGGGACAGCCCTCGCAGCTCTCATGTCTGCGAGTTCCGCGGCAACGCTACGCCGTCTTCAGCCACCGCGAGCACATAGCGACGATTCGCAGGACGTGGGATGCAATATGGAACGGCTGGCTGCCGCAGTCCGGTCACGAGGCCGCCGACGCCCCGCTGCTCGAACGCTACGAAGATCATCTCCATCCGCAGTCCGGCGCAGGCGGGATTGCGCTTCTCGTCCCATTAGGTTGATCAGCGATGCGCCTGTTGTCTCTCATACTCGGAGCTCTCTGCATGACGGTCACATCTGCCGCACCGACTGCGAACGAGCTGCACGTCGAGCGCTTCGGTGTGTACTTGCGCGTGGCGAGTCTGGAGCAGTCACGCCCGTTCTACGAACGCGTACTCGGCAAGCAGCCGTACGTCGCCAACGATCGGCTGGTCGCGTTCGACCTTGCGGGTGGGATGCTCGCGTTGTTCGAGGACCGCGACACGCAGCAGGTAAGAGGCCGCAATGCTGTGCCGTACATTCGCGTCCCGGATGCGAACGCCGAGTTCGATCGGCTGCAGCGCATCGGCATTCGCTTGCACGACCAACAGGTGCTGGTCGAAGGCCCGATCACGCTGTTCCGCTTCAGCGACCCCGACGGGAATCTGTTGGAAATCTTTTCGCTGATGCGCTGAAGGTCCATCAGAATCTGTTCTGCCTGCCCGAACGTGCGAGACGCCGGCGAGGACTTGGGGCACTTTGCATGCGAGATGCAAATCAGCCGTTCAGCGATGGAAGAATGCCTGGTGGGCTACCAGCGTGACGGGTATGCCGTAGTTCGGCAGCTGTTCGGCAGCGATGAAAGCGACGTCCTGAATTCGCGGCTGAACGCACGAATCGTGCGCATCACGGAGGAGTTGCTGGGCGAAGCCGCCTACCTGCACAGCTCAGAAGTGTTGTTGGAGAGCGGCGCCTGGGATTGGCGTCAGGACTACGGATATTGGTACACGACAGGTTGTCTCGCACCGACGCTGGCGAGCTGCATCGTCGCTGTCGACGGTCCCACGCAGAACAACGGCTGCCTGCAGGTGCTGCGCGGGTCGCAAAACTTGGGTCGGATCGATCATGAGTGGAGCGGCGAGCACTTCGTCGCCGATCCTGCACGTGTGAAGGCGGCTATCGATACGCTCGAGCGGCGGGTCGTCAACCTGGCGCCGGGCGACGCGCTGTTCGTTCACTGCAATCTGCTGCATCGTCTCGAAGCGAGCAGCTCGGCGAGCGGACGCCGTATCGTCATCTGTTCCTACAACACCGAAGGCAATCGCCCTCTGCGCGTGGCAGCTAACAACGCTATGCGGACCCTGGAGCGTGCAGTGACCGAGCTCGGCCTCGGTCACTTTGCGACGCAGGTTCCGCTGGGTCAGCGCTGATACCGCCTTTGCAGTCCAGGCGATCGCGTGGGAGCTACGAGGAAGGTTCGTCGCGCGGTGTCAGAGCCGCCGACAGGGAGAGCTCCTGCACGCGGCGATAGGAACCGGCCGCCACCCACGCGGCGGCGGTCAGCGCCACGGAGACCACTATCTCGCCCCATTGAAAAGCGCTGAGCTGGCCTGCCATTGCCATGGGCACCCACACCAGGAGTGTGATCAGGCCTGTCTCCAGCGCTGAGAGCAGAGCTGCAAGCCACGCAAACACACCAATCGCGATGGCGGCGCCGGCTGCAATGTAGGCACCGCCGGTGAAGTAGGCCCAGAACACAGGCGATGGCAGCCAGCCAGGCACGAGCACGGCGGTCTGTTTGAGATAGAGGAAATGAGCGATACCGAAGGGGATCAAGGCAAGGCCGTAGAGGATTCTCGCGATTCGCAGACCGTTGTCGCCCGCGATGAAGCCGAGCCGCTGCTTGTCCCAATCATCGGCTGACCCGACATAGATGATCCAGGCGCCGGCTGTCATCGCGGCGGTCTTGCAGGCAGACCACCAGGAGTCGATCGCAAACGAGAACAGAACGCTCGGCACTCTCAACAGCAGGAACCAGAGCAGGGAGTAGAAGAGCAGCACGCGGGCAGCGAGAACGGCTGTGCGACGCCAGAGAAGGCCGATGCCGCATGCGATCGAGATGAAGGCGCAGAGATAGGCAAGTGCGTCGCGGGCGGGCAGGTCCTTGGGTACCGGATCCCATACCGCCGTGAAATCACCCCTGACCAGGCCGAGGACTCCAATGCCGATCATGGTCAGTGCGAAGAACGCCCGACCCACGTTGGCGATGCGCATAGTTCTTTTCTCCGGATGATGGCCTGGTTATCGGGCTACAGGCGTCCCGTGTAGGTCAGATAGCGGTGAGCGTCTATCACCGGCGGCTTGTTTCAAGTCCGAACGTTTGGCCCCATCGCGCGCTGGACGTCTTCAGGCACCCCGTACTCTGCCGCTATGTAATCCGGATCCATCAGCCCGAACTGTTCGCGCTGAACGACGTAACTCCAGAACGCCTCTGCAGCCTCCGCCACGAATTCATTCCGCGTTCGTGTGCCGTACGAGTTGGGTGATTGGTCGTACTGAATCAGGGCATCGAGGGCTTTGCGCAGCTTTCGACCGGAGTGGCCCAATGCGGCTGCTGCCTCGGCGGCGAAAAGATAGTCGGAAGGGTTTTCGAATCGGGGCATCAGGGCGTTTCCAGCTACATGCCTATGGGCTACACCCTCGCCAATTCCGCCCGCCGAATCACTGCCGCTGCAAACCGCTCCGCGCTCCCTCCCGCGAACGGAAAAAACAAACTCGGCTCGACCATCTCCAACTCCAGCACCACCGGCTCGCCTTTCTCATCTCTGATCAAATCCACTCTCGCATACAGCGGCGTCTCGAACGGCATCGCCTGCATTGCTCTCGCACCTACTCTCAACTCCGCCGCATCGGGCACTCGAGCCGTGATCGTCTCCTTCGCGAACAACTCCGATGTCGGACCTTCCCTCCTCTTCAGGAGCGGTCCCTTGCGAATCGCGTGACTGAATTTGCCCTCGAAATAGATCAGCGCTGTTTCGCCGTACTCGTCGACGCGACTCAGATACGGTTGCAGCATCACGCTTCTCTTCTCGCTCAACATCCGCTGCGCATGTTCGGCCGCATCGCCCTTCTCCTCCGGCCCGAACCTCTGCGCATCGCGTGAGCCCGCCCCGATCGCCGGCTTCACCACGAACTCATGCACATCCGGTTCTCCCATCAACTCCGCAATCCGCGAAGGCGCACTCTCTCCCGGCTCGATGAACCTCGTCAGCACGGTCGGCACGTCGGCGCGTACGAGATCGTTGAGGTAGTGCTTGTCCGAGCTCCACTTCACGACCTGCAATGGATTGAGCAGCTGCGTCTTCGCGCTCACTGCCCCGGCCCAATCGAAGAACTCCGCAAGCCGCTGCGGGTAGTCCCAGGTCGAGCGCAGCAGGGCGATGTCGAAGCGGCTCCAGTCGTGAGGCCGATCCCACTCAGCAATCACAACCTCGGCGCCCGCGTTGCGCAGAGCGGATTCGAGCGGCGGCAGATCTTCGTCGAGATCGCGTGCCGCCGTCGCAGTGACCAGTGCTATAGTTGCCTTACTCATCTTTTCCCGCTGTTTTCTCTTCATCTTTACGCTGAGCTGCGGAGTCGGGCCGAAGCCCGACCTGCAGCTCGAACAGGTTCGTGCTCATGAAGGATCTTACCAAGGGATCGATCCCGAGCCATCTCGTCGCCATGGCGGTGCCGATGGCGGCGGGCATGATCTTCCAGACGCTCTATTTCTTCGTCGACCTGTACTTCGTCGCAAAGCTGGGCGACGCGGCCGTCGCGGGCGTCAGCACGGCCGGCAACGCGATGTTCATCATCATGGCGATGACGCAGGTGCTGGGCGTAGGCACCGTCGCGCTCATCTCGCACGCGGTCGGCCGCAAGGACCAGGCGGACGCGAACCTCCTCTTCAACCAGTCGCTGCTGATCGCGGTGCTCTGCGGCGCGCTGACCCTGCTCTTCGGCTACACGGGCTCAGTGGCGTACGTGCAGTCCATCGCCGCGGACGCGCCCACGGTCGAGGCGGGCGTCACCTATCTGTATTGGTTCATGCCCGGCATGGCGCTGCAGTTCGCAATGGTTGCGATGGGTTCGGCCTTGCGCGGCACCGGCATCGTGCAACCTACGATGGTCGTGCAGATCCTCACGCTCGTGATCAACACGGTCCTCGCACCGGTGCTGATCGCGGGCGTGGGCACCGGTCATCCGATGGGCGTCGCGGGTGCCGGGCTCGCGAGCACGATCGCGATCGTTGCGGGCGTGGTCATTCTGACCGCGTACTTCGTGCGCCTCGAAAAGTACGTTTCCTTCCACAAGGAGCAATGGCAGCCGCGCTTCGCAGTCTGGAAGCGCATGCTCGGCGTCGGCTTGCCGGCCGGCGGCGAGTTCGCGCTGATGTTCGTTTTCACGGCGGTGACGTATTGGGCGCTGCGACACTTCGGCTCGGCCGCGCAGGCGGGATTCGGCATCGGTGCGCGCATCATGCAAGGCATCTTCCTGCCCGCGATGGCGATCGCGTTCTCCATCGCGCCGATCGCCGGTCAGAATTTCGGCGCGCGCCAACCCGATCGCGTGCGCGAAACGTTCTGGTCGGCGGTGAAGATGTGCACCGGCCTCATGCTGGTGCTGATGCTGCTGATGCAGTGGCGGCCGGACGCCCTCGTTCGCTTCTTCACGAAGGAGCCGGAGGTCGTCGACATCGGCTCGCAGTTCCTGCACATCATCTCGTGGAACTTCGTGCTGTCGGGCATCATCTTCTCGTGCTCGAGCATGTTCCAGGCGCTCGGCAATACCCTGCCCTCGCTGTACAGCTCCGCGACACGACTGATCACGTACAGCGTGCCGCTCATCTGGGTATCCACGCAGCCGTGGTTTCAGCTGAAACACGTGTGGTTGCTGTCCGTCGGAACCGTGGTGCTGCAGACGATCGTCAGCTTCGTGCTGCTGCAGAGGCAGCTACGCACGCGGCTCAGTGCGATCACAGTGATGCCCGACAAGACACAACAACCCGCGCAGGCATGACCTGCGCGGGTTGAGTGCCCCCAGGGCGCGACGGCAAACCGACCGGGAGTGGTGCTGCCGTCACGTTCGGTTAGTCGTTCTCGAATTCGACCTCGCGCGCCGTGAACACGCCGCCGCTGACGGTGCCCTTCGCTTCGACGTTGCGGCCCACCGCATCGCTGAAGAAGTCATCCGCACTGATCGACCCTGCGCTCGAGTTCTCGAAGTCCGTCCCGGCGTTCGTCTGGATCGTGATGCCGAGGATCGTGAAGCTGGGCGCGCTCGCCGTATCCACGACGCCGCGCAGCCGGACCTCGTCCTCGGGCTGACGCCGCTCGAGCCGCGAGGCGACGACGTCGTTGCTTTCGGCGGGAAGCTCGGCGCCGCGCACTTCGACGAAGTCGCCCGCGACGATGCTGCCCAGGTTGAAGTTCGGCACGCGCTGGTCGCCCTTGTCTTCGACCCTCGTAGTGGCATTCACCGTCACATCGATGCCGAGCACGACGAGCTTGTTCGCCGCAGCATCGACTGAGTCGACGCGCGCCTCGATGCGCGAGCTCGCCTGGCGCTTGAACTGCACCTTGGTTGCGACCAGTACGCCGTTCGCATCGACCTGGCCCTCGGCTTCGACCTTCGCATTGAGTGCCAGGTCGGCGGCCGAACCGTTCTCGAATTGGGTAGAAGAATTCGTCGTGATCGGCTTGCCGGCGACGTCGAAGTCGGTCGCCGACACGAAGCGCGTGATCAGCCCTTCGATTTCGACCTGCATCCCGGCGCCGGCGTCGTCAGCGTCGCGTTTCAGCTCGATCGAGCTGGCCACGAGCTCGCCCGACGCCTTGACGGAGTTGCCTTTGGCCTCGACCAGGTCGCCGTTCGCGGGCTGACCGTTCGCGAAGTCCCGGACCGACGCGGCCGAGTAGTCGACGACGAGCGCATTGACGTTCAGCTTGTGAGCGGCCGTGTCGACGCTGGACGCGACGCCGGTGACTTCGAACACCGTTCCCGCCGGCTTGGCTTCGATACGGGTGGCCTGGATATCGCCATCGGCGCGCCGCATGCCGCTCACCTCGACGATGTCGCCCGCATTGAGACCCTCGAGCGATGCCCCCGTGATGTTGTCGTCGAACGAAGTATCGGCGTCGGTCAGCACTGTCTGGCCCATGACGACGAGCTTGCCAGCAGCGGCATCGACGCTGTCGACCGGACCTTTCACCAGGTCGTCGAAGTCGATGCGATCCGCCGTGGAATTGCCGTTGTCGTCGTGATGACCGTGTACCGTGACGACGTGACCGACGCGCAGATCTGCCTGCGTGCCAGGGTTGCCGTTGATCGTGAAAGCAGCGCCGCTCGTATCGAAGCGCACGCCGTTGACGAATACGCTGCCGAATCCGGTCACGGTGCCGCTCGAGATCATGGGCACGTTCTGCCCGGTTGCCGGAGGCGTGGCGTTGTTCGAAGAGCCGCCGCCGCAGGCGGCGATTGCGGTCACTGCCGCCCCAAAGAGGAGCGCCTTCAGGTGTGTTCGCTGCATCGTAATGACTCCCGCTGAGATGCAGCGACAACGGATCAGGCGCTGGAATATTCCCTGCGGCCAGCACGGGTAGGACTTCGGGAAGCCCTGGAATATGCGCGGAAGCGAATCGTTATCTTCGCAGCGACGGCCAGCCTGGCCGTTGCTCCAATCATGAGGAGCCCGCTATGACACGATTTGCACAGCTGTGTACTGCCCTGTTCGTGACCAGCACCCTGCTTTCCGCAGCCGCCGTGGCCCGCGAGCCGAACGAGCCGCCGCGACGCGAGGACCGCAGAGAAGACCGGCGTGAGGATCGCCGTGAAGATCGTCGCGAGGATCGTCAGCACGACCGCCGTGGTCACGAAGACGCAGGCCGGGAGAACCATGAAGGCCCGTCAGGGCACGGACAGCATGGTCCGTCGCACGATTGAACGATTCGTAACAACAGAAGAACCGCCACCATGATCGCTTCCAGATCCCTCCTGGCCGGAGCCGTCGTCGCCGTACTCGCTCAGTGCAATACCGCCTCCGCCGCCGACACGCGCGTGCAGGCTTCGAGCGGCGTGCAGTATTCCGACGGCAAGTACGGCGATACGACCAGCACCAGCGCAATCGTGGTGCCCTTTTCGGTCCGCGCCTCGTTCGGCTCGTGGTCGATCCGCGCATCGGTGCCGTTCGTAACGGTGGACGGACCCGCTGACGTCAGCGAGATCATCGACGATTCGAGCGGGCGCGGATCGAGCAGCGGCTCGGGAAGCTCCGGGTCGGGGTCGGGATCAGGGAGCGGCGGCAGCGGCAGTGGGAGTAGCGGCAGTGGCAGTGGCGGAAGCGGTGGCGGCGATGACGACGACGACGTCGGCTCCGCCAATCGCAGCGTGTCGGGTATCGGCGATGCGAGCATCGCGCTGACCTACTCGCTCGATGCGATCGGCGACTCTCCTGCGTATGTCGACTTCACAGGCCGCGTGCGCCTGCCGACTGGCGATGAGGCCGAGGGCCTCGGCGTCGGCGCGACCGACTACGTCGCATCGACTGAGCTCGGTTGGGATGGCGACCCGGGCGGCGTGTTCGTGAGCGCCGGCCGTCGCTTCCTCGGCGAAGTCGATGCGTTCGAACGCGTCGACGGCTGGCAGGCTTCCGCCGGCGGCTGGGTCAACATCAGCGATTCCGCGGTGATCGGCGCCTACTACGACTGGCGCAACTCCTCAACGCGCGACGGCGACGATCCGAGCTCGGTAGAAGCGTATGTGAGCTGGCGTCTGAACGAAGCGTGGAAGATCGAGCTGAACGGCGGCGTCGGGCTTTCGGATGCGAGCGCCGACTACACCGCAGGACTCACGCTGATCTGGCGCTCGACGAAGCGCTAGTTCGCTTTCCAGTGCTGCTCGATGAGCGTGCGCTCCTCGGCAACTTCCAGCGCCGGGCTGCCGCCGAGTCGATCCATGACGTCGTCGAGCAGCTCGCTCGAGCCGGCCGCCCGAAATCCTTCGCCAGGATCGGCCGTGCCGTCCCATGCAACCACTTGCCATTGTCCTGCCGTGCGACAAGCCACGCCTTCCGCCGAAGCGCTCGAGTCGCGCGCACCGAATGCGCGGCAGTATCGTCCGTCGTCCGATTCGAACGTGAGAATGATCTGCACCGAGCGATCGCCTTCGACTGCAGCTTTGCCGCTCTCCCCGTTCTCGAGTGTCGCGAGCAACAGCTGGTTCGAGGCTGCGCCGCTCAATGATGTTGACGTAGAAGTGACGGCGGCAACTACTGGCACGACCTTCGGTTCCTGCGATCGCGAGAGCACGAAGCCAACGACAATTCCGCTGATGCCTGCGGCGAGCGCGGTGATCGCGATGCCCCAGCGTGCCCCCGCCCTCGCCCTCTCCCGCCCGCGGGGAAGGGCTGGTGTCGGGACCGTGTCACCGAGTATTCGCGCCGACAAGGGATCGTTCGGCTGCACAGTCTGCAGCGGAATTTCCGCCTTCAACCGCTCATCTGCTACCCGCATGCGTTCCAGTCTCACACGCGCACCGGCATCGTCGACCAGCGCCTGCTCGACGCGGGCACGCGTTTCAGGATCGAGCTCGCCGTCCAGGTACGCGCACAACAGCTCGTCGTTGAGTTCGAAACGTTCGCTCACTTTGCGGCTCTCACACGCTGTGGACCTTCGCCGAGACGGGCCGCGAGCCTGGCCCGTGCCCGCGCCAGGCGACTCATCACCGTGCCGACCGGCACGTCCAGGATATCCGCCGTCTGCTGATAGGACATGCCATCGAGCACGACCAACGCGATCACTACACGCTGATCCTCAGGCAGCTCTTCGAGCGCCACCCGCGCTTCGTTCGAAAGAATGTGTTGAATCGTCACGTCGCGTCCGTCGGCACCCGCGATGTCCGCATGCGATTCGAGCGGCTCCGCGCGCCTGCGGTGCGCACGCAACTCATCGCGCCAGAGGTTCTGCATGATTCGGTACAGCCAGCTATCCAGCCGCGTGCCTGGCTGCCACGAGTCCGCATGGCGCAGCGCACGCTCAACCGCTGCCTGCACTACGTCCTCCGCGTCGGCGTGCGACCTCGTCAGCACGGACGCGAAACGACGCAGCCGCGGCAGCAGTTCTACGAGCTCGCGCCTGAACTCCGGCATGTCTTTGAACCTGTCTCCGACCGACAACGTCTCCGCCGGAAGATTATTCCCTCCCGCCGGATCTTTCTGTAGTGTGCAGAGTATGGGTCGTCCAGGCCAACTCTTCCGAAAAGTCGCCGCTGCGCTGCTATTTTCGCTGCCGCTGCTCGCGACGACTTCGTGGTCGCACGAAGAGAATGAGCCGCGCGATCGTGAGCTGCGCGACGATCGCCGCGAGACGCGCGAGGACCGAAGCGGTCGCGACACGGCGGATCGTGTCGAGCGTGAAGTTCGCACCGACAACGCCGGCAGCGGTTCGGTGGAATCGGACAACTCGGGTCCCGGCAGCGACGACTCCGGGTCCGATGATCGAAGCGGCGACGACGATCGGCATGGCCGCGACGACAGCAGTCGCGGCTCATCGTCGCGATTTGAAGTGGAGCGCGACACTTCCGGTCACGAGCGCGTGCGTCGCGAAGTGCTGATGGTCGGAGACCGCGCCGCCATCGACACCGTTCGCAACGCGGGATTTTCGATCATCGCCGAACGGCCGCTCGCTGCGTTCAACGAAACGCTCGCGCGCATTCGTGTGCAGCGGGGGCGCTCCGTCGAGCAAACCATCGCGGAACTGCAGGCGCTCGCGCCGCTCGCGAGCATCGCGCCTCATCATCTCTTCCGTCCGTCCGGGGAGAACGAAGTCGAGCTGGACGAGATCACCCAGCCTGGCGCCCTTGCTTTCATGAACTTCGGACACGTCGGCATCATCGACACCGGTGCCGACGTTTCATGGCCCGCGCTCAAACGCTCGATCGTGCAGACCGAGGGCTTTGCGGACGGCGGTTACACGTCGCGCGCACACGGAACGCTCGTCTCCGAAATCGTGGCGCGCAGCGGCGCAACCCTGACGGTCGCCGATGTGTTCGGCCTCGATGCCGACAATCGCCTGATCGCTTCGGCCGGCGCCATTGCGAGCGCGATCGATTGGCTGGTCGAGAATCGCGTCCGCGTCATCAACATCAGCATCGAAGGCCCGGACAACGTCGTGCTCGCACACGTCATCAAGCGCGCACTCGCAACGGACATCGCTATCGTGGCTGCGGCAGGAAACGGCGGGCCTGGAGCTGCACCGGCATTTCCTGCTGCATATCCCGGGGTGATTGCAGTCACGGCGGTCGACGAGAACGGCAAGGTGTATCGACGCGCCAATCGCGGCGACTACATCGCGTTCGCCGCGCGCGGTGTGCACGTCGCATCGGAATACGAATCCACGGCATCGAAGACTGCCAGGACCGTCTCCGGTACTTCCTTCGCCTCACCCGCCGTCGCGGCCGCGATCGCTCGCAGACTCAATGGCGCCGCGGGGCTTCAGGACGTCCTCGCTGGGCTCAAGAGCGAGGCGCGCGATCTCGGCGCGCCGGGTCGCGATGCCACGTACGGCTGGGGCGAGCTCGATATTCCCAGCGCGCTAACGGCCAGTTCCCGCTGATTCGGCATCGCATTTCTTCGCAGCCTCGATCACTTGTCCCGCGGTCATCGTCAACCGCGGACTCACTGCGCAGCCCGCCCGCTGCAACAGC
>JBIOUH010000003.1:0-4385 GCA_044866955.1 Steroidobacteraceae bacterium | reverse complement strand
CCCCTCGGGCTGGTCCGGGAACTGCGGCGCGCGGCGCTGTCGGTCCCGAGCAGCAGCGCTGCCGGCGCCGCCTGCGGGCGTCGGACCGAGTTCGTGCACTGCCTGCAGGCCGCGCGCGGGGCGCTGGCACAACTGCACACGCAACTGGTGATTGCAGCCGCGCAGGAACTCATTGCCGGTGCAGAGTCGCCGCTCGGTGATGTGACAGAAGTAACCCGGGAGGTCGCCGGCCTGATACGCCGCGTCGGGACATCCGCACTGGCCGCGCACGCCCGCGCGTGCGCGCCGCCGCCCGGTGGTCGCTAGAGACGTCCGTCGACCTCGTCAGCGTCGAACACGTACTTGATGTCGTAGAGGACATGCGGCTTGCGCGCGAAGCCGCGAATCGCGTCGATGCCCATGTCGCGGAATTCCTTGTGCGCCACTGCGAGCACGACTGCGTCATAGCGACCCTTCGCCGGCTTGCGGATCGGCTTGATGCCGTACTCGTGCGCGGCTTCGGCCGCGTCGACCCACGGATCGTAGACGTCGACCTTCGCGCCGTACTTCGCGAGCTCGCGCACCACGTCCGCGACCTTGGAGTTGCGTACGTCCGGGCAGTTCTCCTTGAACGTCAGGCCCATGATCAGGATGCGCGAGCCCTTCACGTGGATGCGCTTGCGGATCATGAGCTGCGCGACGCGCTCGGCGACGTAGATCGCCATGTTGTCGTTGATGCGGCGGCCGGCGAGGATCATTTCCGGGTGATAGCCGATCTCCTGCGCCTTGTGCGTCAGGTAGTAGGGATCCACGCCGATGCAATGGCCACCGACCAGCCCGGGCCGGAACGGCAGGAAATTCCACTTGGTGCCCGCCGCCTCCAGCACTTCCTCGGTGTCGATGCCGAGGCGGTTGAAGATCAGCGACAGCTCGTTGATCAGCGCGATGTTGACGTCGCGCTGCGTGTTCTCGATCACCTTGGCCGCCTCCGCGACGCGGATGCTCGAAGCCTTGTGCGTGCCCGCCTTGATGATGCTCGCGTACAGCGAGTCAACGAAGTCGGCGACCGCAGGCGTCGAGCCCGACGTGATCTTCTTGATCGTCGTCAGCCGGTGCTGCTTGTCGCCGGGGTTGATGCGCTCCGGGCTGTAGCCGGCGAAGAAGTCGCGGTTGAAAGTCAGGCCCGACAGGCGTTCGAGGATCGGCACCGCAATCTCCTCGGTGCAGCCCGGATACACCGTCGACTCGAACACCACGACGTCGCCCTTCTTCAGCACGCCGCCGAGCAGCTCGCTCGCGCGCACGATTGGCGTGAGGTCCGGACGCTTGTAGTCGTCGATCGGCGTCGGCACGGTCACGATGTAGACCTGGCAGGGCCGCAGGTCCTTCACGTCCGTCGTATAGCTCAGGTGCTTCGCCGAGCGCAGCTCGCCGGGCTCCACTTCGAGCGTGCTGTCGCGTCCCTTCTTCAGCTCGGCGACGCGCGCGGCCTTGATGTCGAAGCCGACGGTGCGGAAGTGCTTGCCGAATTCCACCGCGAGCGGCAGGCCGACATAACCGAGGCCCACCACGGCGACCTTGCAATTGCGCAGAGTAAATTCAGGCATGAGGGAGGCGCGATTTGAAGTTGTTCAGGACGGCGAAGGATGCCACAAAGACATGGCAAAAACAGAGACATGAGTCACTGAGGTCGACTGAGTACTGCTTCTAGATCAGGTACGCAACGGCCCAAAGGCCAGTCAGCGTCAGGGTCACGGTGTAGGGCAGCGCCATCCACATCATGCGCCCGTACGAAAGTCTGATCAGCGGCGCCAGCGCCGAGGTCAGCAGGAACAGGAACGCGGCCTGGCCGTTCGGCGTCGCGATGCTCGGAATGTTGGTGCCGGTGTTGATGGCGATCGCCAGCGCGTCGAACTGCTCGCGCGTGATCGTGCCCTCGAGCAGCGCCGCCTTCACTTCGGTGATGTAGATGGTCGCGACGAACACGTTGTCGCTGAGCGCCGAGAGCGCGGCGTTGGCGAGATAGAACATGGCGGTCTGCGCCCGCCCCTGCAGCTGCAGCACCGCACTCACGACCGGCTCGAACAGGTGCTGGTCGTGCAGCACCGCGACGATCGCGAAGAACACCACCAGCAGCGCCGTGAACGGCAGCGCCGCTTCGAACGCCTTGCCCAGTCGCTGCTCTTCGGTCACGCCGGTGAACGCGGTCGCGAACACGATCACCAGCAGGCCGATGATGCCGACCTCGGCGAAGTGGAAGCCGAGCGCGATGACCAGGATCACTGCGGCGATCGCTTGCACGATGAGCACCGCGACCTCGCGCGAGGTGCGCCTGCGACTCTGCTCGCGATCGTATTCCGCGAGCACCTGCCGGACGCTCGCCGGCAAGCTCGCGCCGTAACCGAACCAGCGCAGCTTCTCGACCACGACGCAGGTCACTAGCCCCACAATCAGTACCGGCACCGAAACCGGTGCCATCTTGGCGAAGAATTCCACGAATGCCCAGTCGGCGTGCTTCGCAATCAGCAGGTTCTGCGGCTCGCCGACTTGCGTCATCACACCGCCCAGCGCCGTGCCCACGGACGCATGCATCATCAGGCCCCGCAGGAACGCGCGGAATGCATCGAGATCGGATCGATGCAGCTCCTGCACGCCTTCGTCATGGCCCATGTCGTGCTCCGCGTCGTAGTGCTTACCGGACGCGAAGCGATGGAACACCTGGTAGAAGCCGGCGCCGATCGTGATCAGCACGGCGATCACGGTGAGCGCATCGAGAAACGCCGACAGCACCGCGGACGTCAGGCAGATCGCCAGCGCCAGCGCCAGCCGCGAGTTGATCCCGAGCAGGATCTTCGTGAACGTGAACAGCAGCAGCTCGCGCAGGAAGTAGATGCCCGCGACCATGAACACGAGCAGCAGGATGACCGGCATCGCCATCAGCGTTTCGTCGTAAACCGAAGCCGGCGTGGTGAGTCCCAGCAGCACGCCCTCGATCGCGAGCAGACCGCCGGGCTGCAGCGGATAGCAGCGCAGCGCCATCGCCAGCGTGAAGATGAACTCGAGAAGCAGCAGCCAGCCGGCGATGAGCGGACCGTCCGCGCCCCCGGCGAGCAGCGCCAGCGGGTTCACGACCAGGAAGCCGACGATCGTCAGCTTGTACCAATCGGGCGCATGACCGAGAAAGTTGCGAGCGAGGGCTTGGGGAAGAGACATGGAAGCGGTTGGCGGTTAGTGCAGAAGACGCTAACTCGGGCCTCCGCTACGCAGGAACAGGAACCGGAGTCATCTCTTCCGACTCCGCGCCAACCGCAAACCGCAAACCGCTCACCGCTTCCCTCCTCCACACCGTCTTGCCGCCGCTGACCTTGTCGATGGCACCCAGAACACGCTCGTGCGCTGCGAGCTCGTCGTCGCTGGCTCGCACCACGCGCAACACTCCACGCGGTCGGGCCGCTGCCGCCGGCTCGTGCGACACGCTCACGTGAATTTCGGTGACTTCGCCGAGCACCAGCGCCGTCTGGCCGCCGGTCATGGCGAGATAGACGTCGAGGAGGATCTGCGCATCGAGCAGCGCGCCGTGCAGCTCACGATGCGAGTTGTCGACGTCGTAGCGTTTGCAGAGTGCGTCGAGGCTGTTGCGCTGGCCCGGATGCATCTGACGCGCCAATGGCAAGGTGTCGATGACGCTGCAGAGGTCAGCCATGCAGCGCGCCGGCCCCGGCAGACGCCGCAGCTCGTGGTCGAGGAAGGCGATGTCGAACGCGGCGTTGTGGATCACCAGCTCCGCGCCGCTGATGAACTCGAGCAGCTCGTCGACGATCTCGGCGAACCTCGGCTGCTGCGACAGGAATTCGTCGGTGATGCCATGTACGTGCTGCGCGGCGCGATCGATCGGCCGGTCGGGGCGCAGGTAGCGATGAAAGCGGCGGCCGGTGCGGCGGCGGTTGATCAGCTCGACGCAGCCGATCTCGATGACGCGATGTCCCTGCTCCGGCTCCAGCCCCGTGGTTTCGGTGTCTAGGACGACCTGCCGCATGGCGCGCTCAGACCGCCGTGCGCATCGCCTGCACGACGCGCACCTGCTGAGCTTCGGTCAGGTACGGGTGCATCGGCAGGCTGATCACGCGCCGGCCGGCAGCCTCGGAGACAGGGAACGCGCCGACGCCCTGCCCGAGGTCGGCGAACACCGGCTGCAGATGCAGCGGCATCGGATAGTGCACGGCCGTCGGAATGCCCTGCGCCTTCATCGCCTGCTCGAACTTGTCGCGATTCGCGACTTCGATCGTGTACTGCGCGTAGACGCTGGTGCAACCGGGAGCGAGCATCGGTGTCGTCACGCGGCGCGCCGGGTCGCGCTCGTCCTGGAACGCCTCGGCAATCATCTCGCTGTAGCGCGCGCCGATGCG
>JBIOUH010000002.1:0-9808 GCA_044866955.1 Steroidobacteraceae bacterium | reverse complement strand
ATCGAGACCGCTGAATCTGGATGAGATGCGTCGGCTCTATCTGGATGCGAATGGGAAGACGTGGGCCGTGAGTGACAAATGAGGCTGTAGGCTGCAGGTCGGAACAAGATGAAGAGAAGAATACGTGATGCGACTCTCTTTCTGGCTCTGGCTACAGGCTACAGCCTACAGCCTACAGCCTATTCCGCCTTCGCTGCGGAGCCCACAGTGGCAGATTTCAAGCACCTCGGCGTCGCCAGCTGCGCTACTTCCGTCTGCCACGGAAAGTTGTCTCCCGCTCCTGGCAAACATGTCGCTCTCAACGAGTATCAGACCTGGACGCGCGAGGATCGCCACGCACAGGCGTACCGCACGCTGGAGCTGGCGGAGTCGAAGCGCATCGCCGCCAATCTCGGCCTGCCGAGCGCGAGCACTGCGAAGATCTGTCTCGACTGCCACGCCGACAACATTCCCAGCGAGAAGCGCGGGCCGAAGTTCCAGCTCAGCGACGGCATCGGCTGCGAGGCGTGCCACGGCGGCTCCGAAAAGTGGATCGAGAGTCACGCCGCCGAGTCGGCCACTCACAAGGACAACGTCGCGCGCGGCATGTATCCGTCAGAGCAACCGCTGAAGCGCGCGCAGCTGTGTCTGTCGTGTCATCTCGGCACGAAGGACAAGTTTGCGACGCACGCGATCATGGGCGCCGGTCATCCGCGCCTGAGCTTCGAGCTGGAGGCGTACACGGCGAACCAGCCGGCGCACTACGTCGTCGATGCCGACTACGATCAGCGCAAGGGCCGCATCGCAGGCATGAACTTGTGGCTGACCGGTCAGATCGAGAACACTCGCCGCATGCTGACGCTGCTGCAAACGGACATGTACCACAACGGCGGCATGTTCCCGGAGCTCGCGTTCTACGACTGTCACAGCTGCCATCACCCGATGGACAAGATCCGCTGGAACGCGCAGCGCGCCGGCGCCGGCATCAAGCCCGGCACGCTGCGGCTGCAAACCCAGAATCTGATCGTCCTACAGGCTGTGACCGAGACTTTTGAGCCTGGAGCGCTGAACGAGCTGGTCGGGTTGACGAACGGCCTGATCCGCGCCGGTCAGCGCGATCGCGCCAGCGTCAGCGCGGCCGCCAAGGCGTTGCTCGACTGGGTCGAGAAGCGCGATGCGATGACTCGCCGCCAGTTCTCCACTGCAGACGTGACCGCCATGCGCAAGATGCTGGTCAAGTACGGTGCAACGGACAAGGCAGGCGACTTCGCTGCCGCCGAGCAGATCGTTCTCGGCGTCGAGAGCCTGAGTTATTCTCTCGGCGACCGGGACAAGAAGAAGGCGGCGCTGGACGCGCTATTCAATGCCGTGAAAAACGACACAGCATTCAGCCCCCAGCAGTTCGCCACAGTCGCTGCCAATGCGCAGCGCTCGCTCTGATCGCGCCGCCATGCGTTTCGCCGCGCGCACACATCCGGGCAGACGAGGAGGGCAGAACGAGGACTCCATCGGCTGGAACGAGACGAGCGGGTTGTACTTCGTCGCGGATGGCATGGGCGGACACGCCAGCGGCGACGTCGCCAGCCGCCTGGTCAAGGAGACGTTGCTCGGCCCCGCACTGGAGATGCCGCTGCCCGCCGCGGTGAAGCGAGCGCACGAGGAAGTCGCGCAGGCGGCCGCTGACAACACTGCGCACTCGAACATGGGCTCGACCGTCGTCGCGACGCGCATCGCGGATCGTCATGCTGAAGTCGTCTGGGTGGGCGACAGCCGCGCCTACCTGTGGCGCGGGCAGGCGCTGCGCCAGCTGACCCGCGATCATTCGTACCTCGAAGTGCTGCGCGAGCAGGAGAACCTCTCGGAGACGCAGCTGCGCGGCCATCCGAACAAGAATCTGGTCACTCAGACGCTCGGCATCGGCACGCCTGAGCCGTCGGTGATCAACGAGCCGCTGCGCAAAGGCGACTGGCTGCTCCTGTGCAGCGACGGCCTCAACGATGAGCTCGAAGACGCCGAGATGGCGCAAATTCTGCGTACTCACAACGCGCCGGATGCAGCCGCCGACGCACTGATCGCGGCGGCACTAGCGCGCGGCGGCCGCGATAACGTCAGCGCCGTGGTGGTGGAGTACGACGGGCCGAATGGCGTAAGCTTCGATCAGAAAACGATATTGTGGCTCGCGGTCATCGGCGGCGCGTGCGCGGCGATCCTGCTGGCAGCTCTCTGGTGGTGGCTCTCCGGGCGTGGAAATTGAGCGCTGAACTCACTCGCTGACCTATGGCCGACACTCAACCCCTCCTCATCAAGGTCTCGAACCAGCGGGAAATCCCGATCAAGCCGGAGATGGTCCTCGGCCGGCAGGCCGAGTGCGACCTGCAGCTGACTGAAGGTCACGCCTCGCGGCGCCACGCGAAGTTTTCCTTCGCCGACGGCGCCGTCTGGCTCGAAGACCTGAACTCGGCCAACGGCACGTTCGTCAACGGCACGAAGCTCACCGGCAAGGTGAAACTGACTTCGGGCGATCGGCTGCGCTTCGACGTCGAGGAGTTCGATTTCAAGGTTCCTGGCACTGCGGCGCCCGCCGTCGATGACGGCAAGACGCAGTATCGCGAACCCGCATCGGCCGTCGTCGACGCCGAGAGCAGCGGCATGTACAAGCGGCCCGGCGCCTGGGCCGATCCCGACGCGATGGGCGACGGGGCCAACAAGACGAAGTTCATCGATCCGGCGCAGATGAAGCAGATGATGAACAACGCGCCGGCGGCGACGGGCGTCGACACGGCGACGGTCGATGGGCCGCATCTGCACGTCGTGTCGGGCAGCCGTACCGGCTTGAACATCAAGCTCACCGTCGGCGCCTCGGGCGTTCGCGAATGGACGATCGGCAGCCAGGCCGACCGCGAGGTGCAGTTCCAGGACAGCGGCGTGTCGGCGTTGCACGCCAAGATCGTCAACGAGGGCGAGCGCTGGAAAGTCCTCGATCAGATGTCCGCGAACGGCACGTACGTGAATGGCAAGCGCAGCAACGTCAGCTATCTCAGTGCGGGCGATCGCGTGCGCTTCGGGCCGGTCGAGTGCATCTTCCAGACCTCGCGCGCGGGTGCGGCGCCGCGGCGCTCCGCGTCGTCCGGCGGCGGCGAGCGCGCCGAGTCGAAGAGCAAGACGCTGCTGATTGCCGGCATCGCATTCGTCGCGACCATCGTCGTGCTGTTTCTCGTCTACAAATTCGTCCTGTAAATGCGCTCTTCCGGCCCCGAAATCGTTCCGTTCTACGCGGGTGAGATCAATCGTCGTGCCGCCGCACTGGCGCGCGCCGGTCGCTCGATCATCCCGATGCATCTCGGTCAGCCGACGCGAGGTCCGTCGGATGCGACAGTCGCCGCCGCCAATCGCGCGCTCGTAGTCGGGCCCAACGGCTACTGGGAATCGCACGAGCTCAAGGAGCGGTTGGTCGAGCACTATCGCGAGTGGTACGGCGTCGAGATCGAGTCCAGTCGCATCGTGCTGACGAATGGTGCGAGCGCTGCGCTGGTGGCGGTTTTCGCATCGATGTTCGCAACCGGCGAACGGATCGCGGTCGCGCGGCCCGGATACCCGGCCTATCGCAACACTCTCATCGGGCTGGGACGCGTTCCTGTCGAGCTCGATTGCGGCGCGGCCTCACGCTATCGCCTGACTGCCTCCGTGCTCGCTGCACTCGACCCTGCGCCGCACGGCGTGGTGGTGGCGAGCCCGGCGAACCCGACCGGCACCATGCTGGATACGGGCGAGTTCCAGGCGATCGCTGATGAGTGCAAGCGCCGCGAGATCGTGTTCATTTCCGACGAGATCTATCACGGCATCACGTATCGCGGGCGCTCGGTCTCCGCGCTGGAGGTCACGCAGGACGTCATCGTGATCAACAGTTTCTCGAAGTTCTGCCGCATGCCCGGCTGGCGCCTGGGCTGGCTGGTCGTGCCGCCGGTGCTGGTGCAGAAGCTGCAGACCTACGTCAACAACTTCTTCCTCACGCCGCCGAACGTCGCGCAGGCGGCTGCAGTTGCGGCGCTCGGCGACGGCAACGAGCTGCGCAGCGCGATCATCGAATACGCGCGCAATCGCGAAGTGCTGCTGCGCGAGTTGCCGAAGCTCGGCATCCTGCCGGTGCTCGAGCCGGAAGGCGCGTTCTACATCTACGCCGACGTTTCGCGCTACACGACTTCGAGTCTGGACTGGTGCCACGAGTTGCTGGAGCAGACGGGCATCGCGCTCGCACCCGGCGTCGACTTCGATCCGATCGGCGGCGGTCCGTTCGTGCGGTTGTTCACCGCGGTGGCGATGAACGAGATCGAGATGGCGCTCGAGCGCCTCTCGAAATTCTTGCCGGGAGTGTCAGGCTGAAGGGCTACCGCGCTGACGGCCGAAATCACCAGGCCCACGTCGCCCAGACGGAGACCTTCGCGCCCGCAGCGACGTTCGTGGCAGTGGCGCGCAGAAACTGCACCGCATCCACATGAATCAGTGCAGAGGCTGACTGGGCCGAACCTACGTTCTGCCACGGTGCTTCCCGATCGATGCGAGCCTGAATCTGCACGAGTGCCGAGCCGCTGACCGCGATCTGCACAACCATGCGCGCCGGGGGTTCGCGAGAACCGACTACCCTGAGCACCGTTTCCGGCCCTTCCGAGTTCCGGTCGACGGCTTTCAGCAGGTAGACTGACATGGGACTTCGCCTCCAAGCGTGGAGGCACACAATGACAGAACGGCACCCCGGATTTCGGACCAACCGCTCGTTTTGGCGTTATCGCGCCGTCGGGCCGAGGCCCGACCTGGGAAGAGCTGTGTAGGCCGGCCTTCAGCCCGACGCAGCCGTCCTGCAAAACTCCGCCGTCGCTTCATCCGCCGGAAACATACATTCGATGCGCAGCTCATCGAGCGTGATGTCGTGCGGCGTGCCGAATGTCGTGATGGTGGAGAAGAACCGCAATTCGAGATCGCCGACGCCGAACACCGTGTTCATCAGCGGCTGTGGCGCAGATCCCGGCTCTCGCGTGCGCCAGCCTTCCGGAACGTTTGGATACGCGAGCACTTCGTCGAGCAGCGCGCGGGCTTTCGTGTCGGAGGGCGCTACTGCAACCTGATTGTGCAGGTGGCGAATGATATCGACCGCCAGCTCTTCCCAGTTGCGGATCACGCTGCGCATGTCCTGCGGATCGAAGATCTGGTGCAGCACGTTCACGTGCTTCGGACCGCCGGGACGCAGCAGGCCGAAAATCCGCACGGTCGCGTCGTTCGTCAGCAGCATGTCCCAGTGACGGTTCGTGACGATGGCCGGATAGGGCTCCTGGTGCTGAAGAATGAATTCGATCGCGCGGCGCACCGGCCCCATCTCCGGGCTCGCCAGCTCGGTTTCGCGATACTTCGGCGCATACCCCGCAGAGACCAGCAGCGCATTGCGCTCCCGCAGCGGCATTCCGAGCGCATCGGCGAGGCGCGAGATCATCTCGCGGCTGGGCTGCGACTTACCGGTTTCGACGCAGCTCAGGTGGCGCGGCGAGACGTTGGCTTCCAGCGCGAGATCGAGCTGGCTCAGGCGACGGGACGTGCGCCATTCGCGTACCAGGGTGCCGGCGTGGGTAGTGATGGACTGCACGCTGCGCATGATACGGGGGCTCGAACAAAATTCCATGACCTCCGAGGTCATTGCCGTCATGGCGTCGCCCGCGTTGAATGCCGCCCACGCAGGCGTGGTGCCGCGAACGGAGAAGTCACATGCATCGCAGAGAATTCATGGCGGCGGCGATCGGCGGCCTCGCAGCGGGCGCGCTCGGCGCCTGCGTTTCGGGCTCGGGGCGAACTGGCGCGACGGCCGGGTCCGGGAAAGCGACCGATGCGGCAAGCTGGAGCGCCGCCCGGCGATTTGCGCCCCTGAAGTTCGGCAACATCGCCTATGTCGAGCGCGGCAAGGGGCCGGCGGCGCTGTTCCTGCATGGCTTCCCGCTCAGCAGCTTTCAGTGGCGGGGTGCGTTCGATCGCCTCGCCGGCGAGCGCCGCTGCGTGGCGCCCGATTCGCTGGGACTGGGCTTCACGCAGGTCGCGCCGGGGCAGAGCTGCGCACCGAGCGAGCAGGTGGAGATGCTCTCGACCTTGCTCACGATGCTTTCAATCGATACCGTCGATCTGATCGCGAACGACAGCGGTGGGGCCATCGCGCAGCTGTTCGTCCTGCGCTATCCGAAGCGCGTGCGCACGATGCTGCTCACGAATTGCGATGTCGAGCCCGACAGTCCGCCGCCGGCGCTGCAACCAGTGCTTGCGGCCGCTCGCGAGGGCAAGTTTGCCGAGACCTGGCTGGCGCCGTCCGTTGCGAACACCGCATTGGCCCGCACGAAGGAGGGGCTCGGCGGGCAGACGTTCACGTATCCCGAGAATCCCACCGACGAGGCGATCGGCCAATATCTCGCGCCGCTGGTGAGCTCGCCGGAACGCAGGGCGCTGACGGATTCCTACGCGCTCGCGCTCGACCCGAATCCGCTCGCCGGCATTGAAGCCTCGCTCAAGCAATGCACGGTACCGACGCGCATCGTCTGGGGCACGGGCGACACCATCTTCTCGCAGGCGAGTCCGGACTATCTCGATCGCACCTTGCCGAACTCGCGCGGCGTGCGGCGCATTGCCGGCGCGAAGCTGTTCTTCCCCGAAGAGTTCCCGGACGTGATCGCCGAGGAAGCCCGCAAGCTGTGGATGGGAGCCTGAGGAGGAGAGAAGAAAAGAGATCGACAGGATTAACAGGATTGACAGGATATGGGAGGAAAGAGAAGAAAAGAGATTCGACAGGATTAACAGGATTAACAGGATATGGGAGGAAGAAGAACAGCTTTCCGGGATCCGTAATCCTGTTAATCCTGTTAATCCTGTCTAGTCTTTCAGCTCTTAAGTCTCCGGGACGGCGACGAGCGCCGCGACGCGCAGTTGCGGTTGTCCGAGATTGCCGAACGCGACCGAGCAGCGCAGCCGGTCGCGTTCGACGCGAATCGACATGCGCGGGAACACGTCGCGGCGCAGTTGCTCGACCAGCTCGCAATCGCTCGCGCCGAGCTTGAGAGGCTTCTCTTTCATCGAGATCGTCTTCCAGGTCGCAGGAAATCGCGGCAGCTCTTCCGCTCGATCCAGGCGCTCGTTGCGCAAGCGGGCAACGAGCTGTTGCGTGCTGTCGTAGGTGGTGAGCGTCTGCACGTTCTCCGGCGTCGCTTCGACCGGCGACTCCAGCGTGATCTCCATGAAGCCGTGAGTCACCATGTCCGTGCAGCCCCAGGAGCGGATGTGCATCGTCTCGCGCGCACCGAGCACTTGCAGAATGTCTCGCACTTTTTCGAGTAGCGAGTCGCAGGAGTAAACGGTCGAGTAGCCGCTGTACGCGAAGCGGAGCGACTGCACTCGCCACACGGCTTCGACGATCTGCAGAGCGCGGCTTGCCTCGGGCTTGGGCGCGGCGGCCACGGACGACGACAGCGTCACCGAGAGCGATGCTGCGGTGATGCAGAGCACACGGCTGAAAATGTTCATGACTTGAGTCCCCGAGACGTGTTGGCTGACCGGGGATCACAGTAGTCGGCGAGACTTAGCGGAGCCTTACCGGCCCTTGAGTCCGCAACCGGCGCGATACTTAGCCGAGACTTAGGGATCGCGCTTGACAGCAGCCGTGCGCTCGCAGAACGTGCGCATAGCCATGCGCGTCCTGCTCGTCGAAGACGACAATATGATCGGTCACAGCCTGCGACAGGCGCTCACCGAGAACGGCTTGTCCGTCGACTGGGTGCGCGACGGCGTGCTGGCGCAGGATGCTCTAGCGCAAGGCGCTTACTCTGCAGTGTTGCTCGACCTCGGACTGCCGCGCCGCTCGGGACTCGAAGTGCTGCGGCGGGCGAGGCAGGAAGGCAATCGCACGCCGATGCTCGTGCTCACTGCGCGCGACGGGTTGGACGATCGCGTCTCAGGTCTCGACCTTGGCGCGGACGACTATCTCGTCAAGCCGTTCGACCTTCGCGAGCTGCTCGCGCGCATGCGAGCGATCATGCGCCGTACGAGTGGTCATGCGCAGTCGACGATCGGCACTGCGGAGACTCAGCTCGATCTCGCGACGCGTCAGCTCGTGTATTGCGGAGCGACGGTCGATCTTTCGGCGCGTGAGTTTCATCTGATGCATGCGCTGCTGGAGCGTCCGGGCGCGATCGTGTCGCGCGCGCAGCTCGAAGAGCGGATCTACGGCTGGGGTGAGGAAGTGACGAGCAACGCGGTCGAGGTGTTGATTCACGGCGTGCGCAGGAAGGCCGGGGCGGATGTGATCCGCAACGTGCGCGGCCTGGGCTGGCGGGTCGCGGGAGCGCGCTCGTGACTTCGCTGCGCAAGCACCTGCTGGTGTGGCTCATTCCGATCTTCGCGGCCGCAGCTGTGATCGCGACCGTTTGGACGTACACCATGTTCGGCAACATGGTCAGCTTGTTCATGGACAACCAGCTGCGCGTGCTCGCCGATTCGCAGGCGCAGCCGACGATCGGGCCGCCGAACCTGCGGCCGCTCACGGAACACAGCGTCGGCAAGGGCGCGATGTTCGTGCAGATCTGGGACGAGCAGGGGCGCTTGCTCACCAGCTCGTATCCCGCCATTGCGGTGCCGCTGCAGAAGGCGAGCGGCTTCGAAAATGTGCGACTCGCCGATCTCACGTGGCGCGTCTATTCGGTGCACATGCCGGGACGCACGGTGCAAAGCATCCAGTGCCTGGACTTTCGCGAGGCGGTCATCAACAAGCAGGCGTTGCAGGCGGGCCTGCCGATCGCGCTGCTCATCCCGATTTCGGCGTGGATCCTGTGGTTCGGAGCCTGTCGCGCGATGGGCAAGATCGAGACGGTCGCGCGCGCCGCCGCTGCGCAGGACGAGAACACGATCGACGAGCTGCCGACGAAGGACATCCCCCTGGAGATCAGCCCGCTGGTGATGGCCGTCAACAGGCTGCTCACACGACTGCGCGACGCATTCGCTTCGCAACGACGCTTCGTGCAGGACGCGGCGCACGAGCTGCGCACGCCGATCACGGCGATGACCCTGCAGCTGGAGAATCTGAAGGCGTGCAGGCTGGATGCTGAGGCGACGGCGCAGGTCGCGCAGTTCGAGGCGGGGCTCAAGCGCACCAAACGGCTCATCGAACAGCTGCTGCGGCTCGCTCGCCAGGAAGGCGCGCCGAAGGCCGATGCAGCTTCGAGCATCGAGCTGGCCGGATTCCTGCAGGAGTTGATCTCGGATCTGATGCCGTGCGCGGATCATCGCGACATCGATCTGGGGTTGAACGTCGAAGTGAACGCGACCGTTCGCGCCAATCCGCACGAGCTGCGCAGTCTGCTCCACAACCTCCTCGACAACGCGCTGCGGTACACGCCCGAGCACGGCGTCGTCGACGTTCGCGTGCACGCCGACGGCGGCCAGGTCGGCGTCGAGATCGTCGACAGCGGACCGGGCATCCCGCCAGACCTGTTGCCGCGCGTGTTCGACAGATTCTTCCGCATCGAAGGCTCCGACACCGAAGGGAGCGGCCTCGGCCTGGCGATCGCCAAGCACGCCGCCGAGCGCAATCGCATCGAGCTCTCCCTCGACAATCGCGTCGATCGTTCCGGTCTCGTCGCACGCGTGACGTTTGCGGCCGGTACCGGGACAAAAACTGAGGTGAAACTCAGCACCGCAGCATGATGCTGCACTGCTGAGTTTCCACCGAAATTCTCTCCCGGCACCTGAACTACGCCGCGTCCTGCAACAGCCGCACTTCGCGCTGCGGGAAGGGGATCTCGATGCCGTGCTC
>JBIOUH010000001.1:0-10699 GCA_044866955.1 Steroidobacteraceae bacterium | reverse complement strand
GCACGCTCACGTCGGATGGATCGACGATCACCGTCGAGACGATTCGATAGGTGTCGGTCGCCTCGGGGCGTTCCAGCAGGAGCACGTCGCCGATCTGCACGTCTTTGAGCACGCGGAAGAAGCCGTCCCGGTGGGCAGCGATGCCGACATTGCCGGGCTCGCCGATCCGTGCCGTACCCGCGATCCGGCCCGCGCCGCGATTGAGATTCTGCTCCGAAGTGCCATCGAATACCGGCACAGCCAGCTTCAGCGCCGGAATGCGCAGCACCGCGAGCGGCACTCCCGCTGCGCGCGCCGATTCGCGGTAGTGCTCGACCCGATGGGGCGACCAGGTAGACATGTCAACCCGTCCGGCGGAGAGATCCTGGCCGACTGCCGCCGCGGAGGGCGAGTGCAGTGCTTCGCTTCGGGCGGCATCGAATGCGGCAATGCCCTGATCGCGCCCGTGTGCGTACCACCACTGCGCGCCTGCGTATGTTGCTATCAGCAAAGCGCCGAGTGTCCATGCGGCGAGCTCCAGGCGTTGCAGCGAATTCTGTCGATAGCCGCGCATCGGCTGCTCCAGCGGCGGAGGTAGTGCTCCCTTGTAATCCAGGCGCGGCGACATGGGAATGCGCAACAGGGGTAGTGCATGCCATGCGAAAAATAGATAGTCGCTGGCAGCGCCGGGGCGATAGCGTGCCATGGGTTTCCAGGGAGGATCACCATGCCTGGATCTCGATCGATGTTCCCCTGGCGAGCCGCAGCCGGTCTGCTGTTCACATCGAGCGACGCCACCGCCCAGAACGCGGATGAATTGGCGAAGCAGCTCTCGAATCCGGTCGCAAGCCTGATCAGCGTGCCCCTGCAATTCAACTACGACGACGGCCTTGGAGCGGGTGAGGGCACTCGCTTCCTCCTGAACGTGCAGCCCGTCATGCCGGTCTCGATCGGCAATGACTGGAACATGATCTCGCGCACCATCGTCCCGCTCATCGACCAGGAAGACATCCTGCCGGACTCGGGAAGCCAATCGGGTTTCGGCGACGTCACGCAGAGCCTGTTCTTCTCGCCCAAGGCGCACACTCGATCCGGCTGGACCTGGGGCGTTGGCCCCGCGCTGCTGTTGCGCACGGCCAGCGATGATCTGCTCGGCTCCGGCAAGTGGGGCGCGGGTCCCACGGCCGTCGCGCTCAAGCAGACCGCGGCGGGCTGGACGTGTGGCGCACTCGTGAATCATCTGTGGTCATTCGCCGGCGATGGCGATCGCGCCGGCGTCAGCTCCACATTCCTGCAGCCTTTTCTCACCAGGGGACTCGGGCAGGGTCGCACGCTCTCAGTCAACTTCGAATCCACGTACGACTGGAAGGGACAACAATGGACGGTGCCGTTCAACATCGGCTACAGCAAGGTCTCGAAGCTCGGCAGCCAAATGGTCAGTTACCAGGCCGGTGCGCGCTATTACCTCGAAGCTCCCGACAACGGCGCCGAGTGGGGTCTGCGCTTGACGTTCACGTTGCTCTTTCCGCAGCACTGAAGCGAGGGTTCCATCCATGCGCACATCCAGAAGTTTTTTGATTCTTGCGGCTGCCGCGGTGTTCGCCTGCCAGGCGTTCGCCGCAGCGCCGGCGCACAGCATCATTCCGCAATTGCAGGAGCAGTTCGGGCTGAACGAGTCCCAGGTGCGCGGCGCTCTCGGCGCCTTGCTGGTGTTCGCCCGGGAGCGTCTGCCCAAACAGGATTTCGACCAGCTGGCACAACGCATCCCGAATGCCGAACGAGCGATGCAGCAGGTGAAGCAGCAGGGAATCGTCACCGGTCCTCTCGACAATCTCGGCGAGTACGAAGCGTCGCTGTCGAGCCTCGGAATAGGACAGCCGCTCGCCTCGCAGTTTGCACCGGCCGTGCTCGGATACCTCGGAGCGGCCGGTTACGAGCGCGAGAGAGACATGCTCGCGAGGGTATTGAACTGATCCCGGCATTCGCATGGCCTGCGGTTTCTCGATAGCTCGACAGGCCGACCGCGTCCTAGCATTCGCTGCGCCTGACCAGCAAGTGGCAGCCATCCGAGGAGTCGCCCATGTCATTCCATGCATCCCTCAAGCTCCGCCCGATCATCGGCATGGCGCTGTTCGTGCTCGTGCTGGCTGGCTGCGCGAAGGAGCCGCAGAAGCCGGCGCCGGTCTCCATCGAAGGGACCGAGGAAGTCACCGCCACTGTCGAGGCGATCGACATCAACACTCGAATGGTCGTACTGCGCGAGAGCGACGGGACGGAGTTCGCGCTGGTGGTTGATCCGGAAGTGCGAAACCTCGAACAGGTCAAAGTGGGCGATCGCGTTGTGACCCAATACCGCGAATCGCTCGGTGCGGAGCTGGTCAAGCGCGGTGACGGCTCGGGCGACACCCAATCGCCCTCCGTCTCTACCACCTCCGCGCGCGCGGCTGATGGTGCAATGCCGAGCGCCACCTCGAGCACGGAAACGCGCCAGACCGTTCGCATCACGAATGTGGACGTGCAGAACAACACCGTGAGCTTCTATGGCTCGGACGGGTTGCTACGCGTTCTTCCCGTCCGCACGCCGCAGGGACAGGAGTTCATCGCCAAGCTCAAAGCCGGCGATGAAGTCGAGCTGAAATATACCGAAGCGGTGGCGATGAGCGTCCAGCCGGCGCAATAGGACTGCGGCGAGACTCTCGCAACGGCATGGCAGCCTGGTAGCTGGCGAACATGGCTCGAGCACCGGGTAGGACGGGCGCCCTGCTCGTGAGTGTGTGCGTGTGCCAGACGCTGGCAGGCGTCGTGCAGGCCGCCGATTCATCGGAGTTCTGGCCCGAAGTCAGCGGCTTCTTGGCGTTGTCGCCGCGAACGCGGCTCTTCCTGAATGCGGCCTACGCGCAGGCGAAGGAATCCGACGACAAGTCGCTCGATCTCGCCGCCTATCTCGACATTTCCCTCAAGCCGATTCTCCGCCAGCACCTGCTGGCGGAGGATTGGCAGAGAAGCCGGTATCTGTGGGCACGAATCGGCTACGACCGCGTCTTCGAGGCGAGCGACGGAGAGGGCGCAGAAGTCGCCGAAGATCGCGGCATCATCGCGCTCTACGCCAAGGCTCCGCTGCCGGCGGAGTTCTGGCTGGAAGCGCGTGTTCGAACCGATCTGCGCTGGATCGGCGATGACTACTCGACTCGCTATCGCTTCCGGGTCGAGGCGACCCGCGAGTTCACCGTGTTCGATCACACGGTCGTTCCCTACTTCAACGTCGAGTGGTTCTACGACACGCGGTACGACGGCTGGGCGA
The DNA here is from genome assembly GCA_044866955.1 of Steroidobacteraceae bacterium. GTDB lineage: Bacteria > Pseudomonadota > Gammaproteobacteria > Steroidobacterales > Steroidobacteraceae > Steroidobacter. The sequence continues at coordinate 7,419 of JBIOUH010000001.1, read as the reverse complement.
GAACTCTCTACCAACTGGGTCCCGAAGTGACCCTGAACAAGCACTTCCGTTTTGAGGTCTACATCGCTCGACAGGAGGATCGGCTGCCGAGTGCGTCGACCACGAACGCTTTCGGGGTCGTGGCGAAGTGGTACTACTGAACCTTGCGATTATTCGATAGAGAAGGCGTCGCCGCGCGCTCAGTATCAGCAACGCGAGGTAATACGATGAGACGTCTCCTCACCCTGCTTGCAGCGGGTGCTCTCTTCATCAGCGCCTGCACGATCGTCAAGATCAACCCCGACGACACCACGACCATCGAGCATCAAGGCGGCGCCGACGTCGCGAAGGATCTCTCCAACCGGGCGTGCCGCCGCGCTGGACAGCAGAGTGCCGAGATCGTATCGACTGTCAACAAGGATGCCTCGCTTCCTGCGGGTACCGGCAAGCAGGTAACCACTTTTCGATGCTCGGCCTCCGTCCCGCGGTAGACGCATGCGCGCGTGCGCCGCCCTCACTGCGATTGTGTTTGCTGCCGCTGCGACAGCTCGACCGCAGGTAGGGCTGGTTCTCGCTGGAGGCGGCGCGAAGGGCGGCGCACACGTCGGCGTGTTGAAGGCGCTGGAGGAACTGCACGTTCCGATCGATTGCATCGCCGGCACCAGCATGGGTGCATTGGTCGGCGGCGGCTATGCATCCGGCATACCGGCCAAGGACCTCGAGACGTTCGTCACGGGGATCGACTGGAAGAAGGTCGTCGGCAGCCAGGGCCGGCGCGAGCTGCAGCCGATCGAACAGAAGCGCGACGGCGCCACGTACAGCAACGACTTCGAGCTCGGAATCACGCCAGAGGGTATAACGACTCCGGGCGGCCTCATCAGCACCAGCAACGTTGATGACTTGCTGCGAAGCTACGTCGCCAGTGCGCGCCTCGAAACCGATTTCGACCGCCTGCCGATTCCCTATCGAGCGGTCGCGACCGACATGGTGAGCGGCTCGATGGTCGTGCTCGATCAGGGCGATCTGGCCACGGCGATGCGCGCGAGCATGGCGATTCCCGGCGCCTTCGCGCCGGTGCTCATGGGCGAGAAGATCCTCTCGGACGGCGGGCTGGTCCGCAACATTCCAATCGACGTCGCGCGCGACTTGTGTGCCGAGGTAGTCATCGTCGTGAATCTCGTCGAGCCCGCGGCGGATCCGAAGCGCCTGCGCAGTGCGACTCAGCTCCTGAGCCGCACCATGGACGTCATGATCGAGGCCAACGAGACTTTGCAACTGCAGACTTTGCGGCCTACGGACGTGCTCATCAATGTCGAGATGGGCTCGATCACCACGGCCGACTTCGAACGCACTCCGGAAACGATACCGCTCGGCGAGGCTGCAACGCTCGCGATGTCAGGCGCACTCGAGCGTCTCGCGGTTCCCGAAGCGCAATATCTCGCCTGGCGCGACTCGGTGACGACGTCGCAGCGCATCGAGGCGCGACTCGCTGGCATACGCTTCGAAGGCCTGAAGCGCGTCAATCCGCAGTACCTGGCACGGGGCGATCGCGTGAAGGCGGGCGACGTTGTCGATACCGCAGCCATCAGCCAGGAGGCGCAGCGGATGTCGGCCCTCCAGGACTTCGACTCGGTGGGCTATCGCCTCGACGGCGATCGTCAGTCACCGACGCTCACGTGGCTGCCGCGCGAGAAGAACTGGGGACCGAACTACCTGACCGTGGACCTCGGTGTGTATGCCTCCCAGGACGGCGACCTGAGGTTTGCACTGTATGGCAGGCATGTCCGGACGTGGATCAACTCGCTGGGGGCCCAATGGCGCAACGAGGTGCAGGTGGGCGGCCAGACATTGATCACGACCAGTTTCTTCCAGCCGCTCGATGCGGCGCATCGCTTCTTCGTCGAGCCTCGCGCGGACTACTCGCGGTCGATCGAGGACGTGTTCTTCGATGATGAGCGCGTCGCGCGCTATCAATTCGAGGATCTCGCCGCGCAGCTCGACGTCGGCGTCAATGTGGGTCGATACGCGCAAGCGAGAATCGGCTATCGCTACGATTCGCGGAAGGTGGACGTCGACATCGGCTCGCCGCTCATGCCGGAGACGAGCCCGGTGGATGCCGGCATCGGGGTCAGCGTGGAGTTCGACAGCCGCGACACGGCGTTCAGTCCGACGCGCGGCCTCGCGGCTGCACTCGAGTATATGCACAGCAACCGGGGGCTCGGCGCGGATCGGCATTGGGAGCGCGCCGAGCTGGGTGTGGGTGTCGCGGTACCGCTGCGGCGTGACGTGCTCTGGGTCACGCTTGCCGGAGGCTCGGATCTGAGCGGCGATCTGCCTGCCGATCGTACGTTCGCACTCGGCGGGCCGGGGAGTTTCCCCGGTCTGGAAGTCGGTGAGTTGCGCGTCGGAGGTTACTGGACTTTGGGCACGAGCTATCTGTGGAAGGTCAGAGACGTCCTGCCGGTTCGAAACCTGGCGCTGTACCTCGGCGCACGGATCGCCGGCGGCGCGATCTATGATCGCATCGATGAGGGCAAGGCGGGTGACATCTACGGCGGCTCCGTCTTCCTCACCGGACGCACGCTCGTAGGTCCGCTGACTGTCGGCGTCGGTGCAACTTCGACCGACTCCTGGAGTCTGTGGTTCAGCGTGGGTCGGCCGGTCGGCCACGGCACGATCCTCGAGAAAGGCATCTTTCGCTGAGTGTCAGAGCTGCGCGTCCAGGTGCAGCACGCGAGTGAGCCACGCCTGAAAGCGGCGCGCAGCCGGTGCCCGAGGATCGGAATCGAACTGCTCGCGCCCATCGGTCCAATGCAGCGAGCGTTTCTCGAGCGTGACCTGCCAGGCGTGCTCGCCTGCTGTCTGCCGCGCGAAGATCTCTTCCAGCTGCCCGGCCAGCAGAGCATTCTCCACCAGCACACCCTGTTCGCAGTTCAGCCAGGTCGAGCGTGGATCCAGGTTGTAGCTGCCGACGAACAACGTCTTGCCATCCACGGCGAACGCCTTGGTGTGCAGACTCGCCCCTGCCGATCCGAACAGGCTCGACTCCACTTTGCCTGCGGCCGGCTTGAGCTCCCACAATTGCACGCCGCCCTCGAGCAGGGGTTTGCGATAGCGCGAGTAGCCTCCATGCACAGCTGCGACATCGTTGGCAGCCAGCGAATTGGTCAGCACGCGCACTTGCGTGCCTGCGCCCGCTGCCGTGGTGAGCAGGGTCGTGACTCCATCGCCGGGGACAAAATACGGAGAGATGACGCTGAGCTGCGTTTGCGCCGCCTGCACCATTGGCACCAGTATCGAGCCCACCTGCGTGCGCTGGGCATCGCGTTTCGTCATCGTGACCTTGAGCGGATCGTCGGATACGAACTGGTAGTTTGCTGACCACTGCAGCGGCCAGTCACCCGTCACCATTCTCTTGATAGCGTCGTCCTCGCGCAGTGCACGCGCATACCGGCTGTCGTATACCCGCTGCGTGTGTGCCGCCAACGCACTGCGCAGCTTCTCCAGCGCAGTGAAGTCCTCGGCATTCGCGTCGAGCAGCTCCATCGGATACGCCGAAGGCGAGTTCCAGTACTTGTCGAACGAGGCAGAGGCATCGCGCACGATCGGTCCGACCATCGCGAAGTCGAGGTCGACGAAGTTCACCTCGTCGCTTGCGCCGAAGTACTCATCGCCCACGTTGCGGCCGCCGACGATCGCCAACCGGTTATCGGCAATCCAGCTCTTGTTGTGCATGCGACGATTGATGCGCCCGAAACTCGCGATCCCTTCGCTGATGAAGGCCAGGGTTCCGCTGCGCGAGGCAAACGGATTGAACATGCGGATGTCGATATTGGGGTGAGCCGCGAGAGCCGCATAGCCGTCGTTCTTGGCGCGAGCATCCATGTCGTCGAGCAGCAGCCTGACTCTGACGCCGCGATCAGCCGCTGCGAGCAACTGCTCTGCGAAGTACACACCGGTCAAGTCGGCGTGCCAGATGTAGGTTTGAATGTCGAGACTGCGCATCGCCGCGCGCGCACTCTGCACGCGAGCGACGAAAGCCTCCGAGCCCTCGGTCAGGAGGCGAAATGCGGATTGGCCCGGATGCTGCGCTTCCAGCGCCGAGATGGCGTGGTCGAGCGTCGCATCTTCGCCTGTTCCGAGGGCGATCTGCTCCGGCAGCTCCGGGCGCGGCTGCAAACGAGAACACGCCCCGAGCAGTGCCAGCGTCATGCCGAACAACCCGCGCCGAATTGAGCTCGCCCCGTCCATGTACAAACGATAGGCCGGCGGCGCGCGCGCTGTCGATAGGCGCGCGCGTCGCAGAAGTCTGCGAAATGTCGATAGCTAAAATCCCGCGTCGAAGGGACGCTGCGCTGGTATCAGTGGATGAGTCCTCGCATGAACCGCCTTGCGTTGATCGGTCTGTTGGCGATGTCGTTGCTCAGCGGCTGCGTTTTTCGCGAGTGGCACGAACAGCAGGAGCGGCGGCTGCGCAGCCACGATGCACAGATTGCGACGACTTTCTCCGATGTGAGTGCCGCCGGCAGAGTCACGACGTTGTCCGATCCGCGATTCGATGCCGAGAACGTCAGGGCCGGCCTGCGGGCGCCGTACGACTTCATCCGCAACGTGGGACCGGGCATTTACTTTCTGGAGAAGTACGATCCATCGCGCGTACCCGTGCTGTTCGTGCATGGCATGGACGGTTCGCCCGACAACTTCAAGTACCTGATCGAGCGCCTTGACCGACAGCGTTTTCAGGCGTGGGTTTACTTCTATCCGTCCGGCGCGCGACTCGGGCTGATCGCGGATCATCTGGCGCAGACTGTGTTGCAGGTCGAGCGGCACTATCGTGTGCGGGACCTGGTCGTCGTCGCGCACAGCATGGGCGGCCTCGTCGCTCGTGGGTTTTTGCTGCGGCACGAACCGGATCGGCTGAACGTGCCGTTGTTCATTTCGCTGTCGACGCCCTGGGGTGGTGCGAATGCCGCGCAGATCGGGCTCGAGCTTTCACCGACGGTGGTGCGCTCCTGGCACGACATGGCGCCGGCGAGCGAGTATTTGCGGTCGCTCTTCTACACGCAGACCGCCGGGCGCATATCGCTGCCGCCATTGACGCGGCATGAGCTGCTGTTCTCCTACAAGAAGGGCAGCAGCTCGTTCGGTGAGTCCAGCGATCAGGTCGTGACCGTGGCCAGCGAGCTTCGCGCCGAGGCGCAGGACGAAGCAGCTGGAGTCTACGGGTTCGACGACACGCACATGGGAATACTCGCGGATCCGCAGGTAGCCCTGCGCGTCAACAAGCTGCTGGACGAAGTGAAGCCTGATTGGCGCGAGCTGGACGCGCGGTCCGAAGAACCTGTAGCGCAGTAGCCCGATGTTCAGAACTTCTCACGCATCGATGATTGCCGGACTCGTGCTGCTTCCGGTTGCGGCGTTCTGTGAAGATGCCCCTGGCGCGCTGCAGGATACCTTCCACCTCGAGCTCGGAACGTTCATCGTCAACACGGACACCACGCTGCGTCTGGACGGGGAAGCCGGCGAGCAAGGCACGCAGATCGACTGGGAAAAGGATTTCGGCGAGGCCGACGTCAGCCGTTTCCGCATGGATGGCTATTGGCGCTTCGGCGAACGGCACAAGCTCCGGGCGCTGCTGTTCAGCTCCTCGCGCGGTGGCAGCAGGACGTTCGAGGATGACATCACCTGGGGCGGCGAGACTTTCCCCGCCAGCGCTGCGATCGAGGGCAAGTTCAAGTTCTCGATCTACGAGCTCGCGTACGAGTACGCCTTCATGCGTCGCGAGAACTACGAATTGGCGGCGTCCTTCGGCCTGCACTACACCGACTACGAGGCGTCGCTGGCGGCGACGGTGAGCGGTGGAGGCGGGGCCGCAGACAGGCGCATCGAGAGGACCGGCAGCGTAGGCGCACCACTACCGGTCATCGGTGTGCGCGGCACCTGGATGCTGTCGAGAACATTCTCGATCGACGCATCCGGCCAGTTCTTTTCGCTCACCTATGGCGACATCGAGGGCAACCTGCAGGACTACCGCGTGGTGTTGAACTGGCAGCCGAAGAGCTGGGGCGGCCTCGGCGTCGGCTATGACCACTTCTCCGTCAATGTCGACGTGGACAGCAACAACTTCAGCGGCAAGATGAACTGGGCGTATCACGGCCCGATGATCTTCTACAGCGTCTCGTTCTGATCGCAAGCGTCAGTGCGGCAGGTGCGCTCGACGGCGACGCAAGCCGAGTAAGCGCACTGCTCGCCGGCGATACAGCTCAGCTCGTGCTAGCACCCAGCCTCCCGCCGGCAGCGGACCGTGAGCTGCAGCGTGTGCAAAGGTGCCGAGAAATCGGCCGTATGGGTTTTGTGCTCTCATGATGTCAGCCCCTGGTTTTCGCCTGATCCAGAAACTGCCGGAGAAATGCCGCCCAGTGATCGCTCGCAGCTCGCAGGCCGGGCGAGCTCCACGTGCCTTCCTTCAGTTCAACCGCTCGCGCATTGGGACTTGCGCGATGGTCGGTCACCAGGCATAGCAATTCTCCGGTAGTGGAGTCACGCAGCTCGATCGCTACGGTGATCTCGCTGGACTCCATGTAGTAGGGTTTGCCGTTGCCAGCAGCAGCCTGCAGTGCCGAAGAGCTGAAGTAGAGATCCGTGATCGCCGCCTTGACCTGCAGCACATCGGGCCCCGGCGCTGCGACCACCTGATAGCCGCCATTTTCAGCCAGCTTGGTCTGCAGAGTCTGCAGAAACTGCTCCGATACGCGCGCCCTGGCCGCTGCGAGATCAGGCACGCCGAGACGAGCCAGCGTTGGATCTTCCTCCGGCCGCCAGTTTTCGCGGAACGCCACGGTCGGCGCAGCCACGAGGACTTTGGCATAGGCCGAGAAATGGGCGTCCTCCTTGCGATAGACGCTGTCGACTTCGGGAAAGTGCACCCTCTGCATCCGGTTGTAGTCACCGGTCTTCTCGGCTGTGGGTGGACTGTACGGTGTCTCGCAAGCGGCCACGACCAGCGATGTCATCGCCAGCAGCGTGCAGCGGAAAAGATATGCGTGCTTCATGTTCAGAAGGAGAATCCGTAGCCGATTGCCGGCCCGCTCAGGGTGATCTCGGTGTTGCCGTCGCCCGTCTCGATCTCGACGCTCAGGTAGCGGTAGCCGAACAGCCAGCCGCCGTTACTGGTCCGGTATTGCGCGATGGCGCTCGCGCTCCAGCTGCCTTCGGTATCGCCGAACGATCCGTCGCCCCGCAGCGTGAGCCCCCAACGTTCCGAGAATGCCCACGTGTAGCGTGCGCCGGCCAGCATGTCGCTGAAGTTCTTGTTGGTCGCGATCGTAGCGGTGTCGAACAGCGGATTGGTCGGATCCACTTGGACGCCCAGGTCGACATCGACGTAGCGCAGGCCCGCAAACAAGCCCAGGCCGCGAGAGCGGTCGTCGCCCGGGCTCC